>NZ_JBKBNC010000086.1:0-1639 GCF_046295495.1 Microbacterium sp. | reverse complement strand
GGTCGGGGCGGGCGGGCCGGGCAGGGCGGAACGGACGTGCCGGGACGGCCGGCCGGGGCGGGCAGGGCGGAACGGGCTCGCCGGGCCGGCCGGCCGGGGCGGGCAGGCCGGAAGGGGCGTGCCGGGCTCCGGATACTTCGACGGCTCGGACCGCGAACGCCGCCGAATCCGGCCACCCGACACAGAATCTCCGGAGCCCGGCACGCCCGACGCCGATCACACCGAGCGGCCGAGCAGCCCGACGTCGATCACACCGGGCGGCCGAGCAGCCCGGCGCCCGCGCGTCAGCGGATGCGGCCCACCAGGTCGTCGCGCGTGAGGGTGTCGGCCTCGGCCAGCACCGCGCGGGCGGCATCCCGGGCGTCTTCGACGTTCCACAGCAGCACGCCCACGACGCGGTCGTCGTCGAGGTAGTAAACGACGCCGTGTTCGGTGTCGCGCCAGTCCTCGACGGTCTCGAGCGAGGAGTCGAGCGTTCCGACGGCCTCGTACCGGATGCCGAAGACCGCGGAGTAGTAGTACGGCGTGTGCGTGTACGGCTCGGCGGCGCCGGCGAGGTTGCGCCCGGCCGCCTTGCCCTGCTCGTTGGCGTTGTCGACGTGCTCGACGCGGCGGCGTCCGAGCAGGCGGTCGGGGTAGCTGGCGACGTCGCCCGCGGCGTAGACGTCGTCGACCGAGGCGCGCAGCTGCGCGTCGACGACGATGCCGTCGTCGACCGTGAGACCGGCGTGCTCCGCCAGGTCGGTGGCGACCTCGATGCCCAGGCCGCTCACGACCGCGTCGGCGCGCACCTCGTCGCCGTTCTCGAGCCGCAGCGTCACGCCGTCGGCATCCGCTCGGCCGCTCTCGACCTTCGAACCGGCGACGATCTCGACGCCCGCGTCGCGGAAGAGCTTCTCGAAGCGCTCGGCGAGGGCGGCGGGGAACACCGCGTCGCCGAGCACGGCACCGGTGTGGATGAGCACCGTGTCGACGTCGTTCTGCACGAGCGCCGCGGCCAGCTCGGAGCCGATGTACCCGCCGCCGACGACCGCGATGCGATCGACGTCCTCGGCGAGGGAGCGCAGTCGCCGGTAGTCCTCGGCGGTGCGGAACGACAGCGCCCGCTCGCCCTCGGAGTGGTCGTCGATGGGCAGGGCGATCGGCTTGCCGCCGGTGGCCACGAGCAGCTTCGCGTACGAGAACGTCTCGCCGTCGGCATCCACTTCGTGCGCGTCGGGCCGGAGGGCCGTGGCGCGCGTGCGCAGGCGCACCTCGGCACCGGTGTCGGCGGCGGTGCCCAGCGGCACCTTGTCCCACGTGAACTCGTCGTCGGTCCACAGCTTCTTGCTGAGGGCGGGCCGCGTGTAGGGCTCGTCGACGTCGTCGCTCAGGATGCCGATCGAGCCGTCGGAGTCGATCTCGCGGATGCCGCGCGCGGCGGTGTCGGCGACCATCCCGCCGCCGACGATGAGGTAGTCGAAGTGTGTGGTGGTCATGCGCCCAGGTTCGCCGCCGTGGGTGACCGCGGCGGACGGGTTGCGGGTGCGCGCGGCATCCGGTAGCGCCCCCCCGGGGATGACCCACCGCGGGCGACGGTCGGGCTCGCGAGCCGACCCAGGGGCCGTCGAGTGTCCGAAACACCCGGACGAATCCCTCA
>NZ_JBKBNC010000085.1:0-2344 GCF_046295495.1 Microbacterium sp. | reverse complement strand
CGGAGCGCGGCCGGGGTTGCGCGGCGACGCACCGCGACGCCCGGTGCCGGAGCGCGGCCGGGTTGGCGCGGCGACGCACCGCGACGCCCGGTGCCGGGCTCCGGAGAATCCGCGCCTCTGCGCGCCCCCTCGCGCCGAACGCCGGCCCCGACGACAGATGCTCCGGAGCCCGGCACCGGGCCGCTCGCGCACGATCAGCGCCGGCCCGCCCCGAAGAACTCGACCCCCAGATCGGGGTGGTCCACGAACACACCGTCCAGCTGCGCATCGCGCAGCACGGACCATTCGCCGCGGTAGTCGCCGAACGCCGCCCGGCCGCCGGGACGCCGGTGAGCGGGGAGGAGGAACGCGTTCTCGGGGCGGCACGTCCAGGTGTAGACGCGCAGCCCGCGTCGCTTCGCCTCGCCGACGAGCCGCGCCGGTCCTCGCCCGCGCCCCCACCGGTCCGGGGCGAGCACGAGGCGCTTGTCGACGCTGATCCCCTCGACCTCCGCGGCGAGCGCGTCGAGCCCCGCCGGCGTGAGCATCGACGCGTACGACGACGCGTCGGCCCCGTCGCGCTCGCGCAGGTCCCAGGGCGCACCGTCGGACTCGATCAGCTGGACGAGCGGAACCCGGATGCCGTGCTCGCGCAGCCGCGAGAGCACGAGAGGCTCGAACGACTCGATGATCAAGGCGTCGACGGCATCCGCCCATCCCGCGTCGCGCAGCTCGGCCGCCACCAGCGCGGCCATGTCGAAGCCCCGACGGGCGAAGGCCGCCGCGTGCTTGATCTCCAGCACCACACCGACCCCGCCGGCGCGCGCGAGCTCGAGCACGTCGCGCAGGCGCAGCACGGGCTCGGTGTCGTCGTGGGCGGCGCTCCCGGGACGCAGCGCCGGGAGGCGCTCGCGGCAGCGCAGGGTCTGCAGCTCGGCCCAGGTGAAGTCCTCCGTGAACCAGCCTGTCGACCTCTCGCCGTCGACGACGCGCGAGGTGCGACGGTCGGCGAACTCGGGGCGGGTGGAGACGTCGGTCGTCGCCCCGATCTCGTTCTCGTGGCGTACGACCAGCACACCGTCGGCGGACGGCACGACGTCGGGCTCGACGGCATCCACCCCCGCCTCGATCGCGCGCGAATAGGAGCTGCGGGAGTGCTCGGGCAGGTACCCGGGCGCGCCGCGATGACCGATCACGAGAGGCACGCCGCCACGCTAGCGACGGAGGGTGAACGGACGGTCCGCTCTGAGCAGAATCCCAGTCAGCACAAGGATTCCCGCGGCCCGCTCGGCTAGTGTTGTCTGACAGCACGGTGCTGTGATCACCATCTTTTGGAGTGTGAGTTCCCGTGGCCCTCAACAACCCGGCATTCAGCAACCCGGCGTTCCAGGACCCTCGAGCCGGTGGCGCTCAGACGCGCTACAGCCCGCCCCCGGCCGTCGACCCCGCCGCCGACGCGCGCATCGAAGGCGCGTACGCGGCTCCGTCCGCGAGCGCCGTCGACACGGGTCGCATGACGGTCGAAGACACCGTCATGAAGACCCTCGCCCTGTTCGGCGTCCTGCTCGTCACCGCCGTCGTCGGATGGATCTGGACGATGAGCGGCGTCACCGCCGCCAACCCGTCCCCCAGCGTCGCGCCGATGATCATCGGTGGTCTCGGCGGGTTCGTGCTCGCGATGGTCGCGATCTTCAAGAAGAAGCCCTCCGTCCCCGTCTTCGTCGCCTACGCGGCGTTCGAGGGTCTGTTCATCGGTGGCATCTCCGGCTTCTTCGAGATGATGTTCCCGGGCATCGTCATCCAGGCGACCCTGGGCACCCTGTCGGTCGTGGGTGTCACCCTCGCCCTCTTCGCCAGCGGCAAGGTGCGCGCCTCGGCTCGTGCCACGAAGATCTTCATGATCGCCATGGTCGGCTACCTCGTCTTCAGCCTGGTGAACGTCGGACTGATGATCTTCAACGTGCCCCTCGCGGGCGGCGCATTCGGCCTCCGCAGCGGCATCGAGATCTTCGGCATCCCGCTCGGCGTCATCATCGGCGTGTTCGTCGTCATCATGGCGGCGTACTCGCTGGTGCTCGACTTCGACCAGATCCAGCGCGGTGTGCGCAACGGCGCTCCCCGGGTCTACGGCTGGGTCGGTGCCTTCGGCATCATGGTCACGGTCGTCTGGCTGTACGTCGAGATCCTGCGCCTCATCGCGATCGTGCGCGGCAACAACTGACACACGTTCCCCCGAAGGGCCGTCCCGTTGCGGGGCGGCCCTTCGTCGTTCCCGCCGCCCCGCCGCCCCGCCGCCCCGCCGCCCCGCCGCCCCGCCGCCCCGCCGCCCCGCCGCCCCGCCGCCCCGCCGTCCCGCCGAGTGTCC
>NZ_JBKBNC010000084.1:0-3267 GCF_046295495.1 Microbacterium sp. | reverse complement strand
GGCCCCCCGCTGGGCGCCTTCGGTTGGTGCGCGTCGCGGGCTCAGGCCCGCGGGGCGTCAGGGACGGCGGCGTCGCCGTCGAGGTCCTCACCGTCGAGGTCGCCCTCGTCGTCGTCCTCGTCGTCGTCTTCGCGCTGCTTCACGTACGGGTCGGCGTCGCCGGCGTACGCGGCCGAGGCTGCGAGACCGGCGACCGACTCGTCGCGCTCGCGCGCTTCGCGCAGCAGCGCCGAGATGTGGTCGGCGTTCTCGGGGATGCCGTCGAGGATGAACTCCAGCGAGGGCGTGAGACGGGTGTTGAGGTTCTTGCCCACCTCGCTGCGCAGCATGCCGGTCGCCGACTTCAGCGCCGCGGCGGTGTCGGCGCGATGCGCCTCATCGCCCATCACTGTGTAGAACACCGAAGCGTGCTGGAGATCACCCGTGACCCGCACGTCGGTGATGGTCACGAAACCGAGCCGCGGATCGCGCAGCCCTTTCTCGAGGCGCTCCGCGAGCACCACGCGGATGCGGTCCGCCACCCGAGCCTGTCGTTCCCCTGCCACGTCCTTCTCCTTCTCTCATCCCGCCGCGAGTCGAGTGCCCCGTGGCTCATCCACCGGGTGGGCGTCCCGCGGAGGGAGCCGCACCCAGCGTAGGCCGGAGGGGGCGTGTGCTTCCCCGAGCATCGGGGTAGGGGCCCCGCTCTGCTCGGGGAAGCGCACACCCCCGCAGGCCGAAGCGGGAGCCGCGCCCGAAGACGCGACCCCCGCTCAGTGAATCAGCCTCGCGGCTTCTCGACGAGTTCCGTCGTTTCGATCTCGTCACCGATCTGGATGTCGTTGAACTTGCCCAGACCGATACCGGCCTCGAAGTCCGTCCGCACCTCGGTGACGTCGTCCTTGAAGCGGCGCAGCGACTCGATGGCCAGGCCGTCGGCCAGCACGACGCCGTCGCGGATGACGCGGGCCTTGGCGTTGCGCGTGATCGTTCCCGACCGCACGATGACACCGGCGATGTTGCCGAACTTCGAGGAGCGGAACACCTCGCGGATCTCGGCGACACCCGACTGCACCTCTTCGAACTCCGGCTTGAGCAGGCCCTTGAGCGACTGCTCGACGTCGTCGATCGCGTTGTAGATGACCGAGTAGAACCGCACGTCGACACCCTCGCGGGCGGCGCGCTCGCGGGCCTTCGTGTCGGGACGGACGTTGAAGCCGATCACGATCGCGTTGTCGATCGTGGCCAGGTTGATGTCCGACTCGGTGATCGCACCCACACCGCGGTGGATGATGCGCAGCTGGACGCTGTCGTCGACCTCGATCTTGAGCAGCGACTCCTCGAGCGCCTCGACGGCACCCGACACGTCGCCCTTGATGATGAGGTTGAGCGACTCGACCTTGCCCTCTTCGAGAGCGCGGGTGAAGTCCTCGAGCGAGATGCGCTTGCGGGCCTTGGCCAGCTGGGCGTTGCGCTCGGCGGCTTCGCGCTTCTCGGCGATCTGACGCGCGGTGCGGTCTTCCTCGGTGACGATGAAGACGTCGCCGGCACGGGGCACGGAGTTCAGGCCCTGCACCGACACGGGACGCGACGGGTAGGCCTCGTCGACCGCCTCGCCGTTCTCGTCCATCATCGCGCGGACGCGGCCGTATGCCGTGCCTGCCACGATCGCGTCGCCGACGCGGAGCGTTCCCGACTGGATGAGCACCGTGGCGACCGAACCGCGACCCTTGTCGAGCTTGGCCTCGATCGCGACACCGCGGGCCGCCTTGTTCGGGTTGGCCGTGAGGTCCAGACCCGCGTCGGCGGTCAGCAGCACGGCATCCAGCAGAGCCTGGATGTTGAGGTTCTGACGAGCCGACACGTCGACGAACATGACGTCTCCGCCGTACTCCTCGGCGACCAGACCGTATTCGGTGAGCTGCTGGCGCACCTTGGCCGGGTTGGCGTCGGGCTTGTCGACCTTGTTGACCGCGACCACGATCGGCACGTTCGCCGCCTGGGCGTGGTTCAGCGCCTCGACCGTCTGGGGCATGATGCCGTCGTCGGCCGCGACCACGAGGATCGCGATGTCGGTCACCTGCGCTCCGCGAGCACGCATGGCGGTGAACGCCTCGTGACCCGGGGTGTCGATGAAGGTGATCGCGCGCTCGATGCCCTCGTGCTCGGTCCAGATCTGGTACGCACCGATGTGCTGCGTGATGCCGCCGGCCTCGCCCGCGACCACGTTGGTCTGGCGGATGGCGTCGAGCAGTCGCGTCTTACCGTGGTCGACGTGGCCCATGACGGTGACCACGGGAGGACGGATCTCGAGATCGTCCTCGCTCTCGGCCTCGAGCTCGGCGTCGAGGTCGAGACCGAAGCCCTCGAGGAGCTCCTTGTCTTCGTCCTCGGGCGAGACCATCTGGATCTTGTAGCCGAGCTCCGCACCGAGCACCTCGAAGGTGGCCTCGTCGAGCGACTCGGTCGCGGTGGCCATCTCGCCCAGGTTGAACAGGATGGTCACGAGCGTGCCGGGCTGCACGGTGTAGCCGCGCAGAGCCTCGAGCTTGTCGGCGAAGTCGGCGATGGAGGCACCGCGGCGCAGGCGGATGATCTCGCCGTTGCCCTTCGAGACGTTGACGCCGCCGACGACCGGCGCCGACCGCATCTCGAATTCCTGCCGCTTCGCCCGACGCGACTTGCGCTGCTTCGACTTGCCGCCGCCCTTACCGAAGGCACCCGCGGTTCCACCGCCGGGACCACGGCCACGACCGCCACCACCGCCGGGACGACCGGCGAAACCGCCGGCGGGGGCACCGCCACCGGGACGCTGGAAGCCGCCACCGGCACCGCCGGGACGACCGGGGCCGCCGGGACGCTGCTGGAACGGGGCGCCGGGACGACCGCCGCCACCGGGACGACCGGCGCCGCCGGGGCGCGGGGCACCGGGACGCGGGGCGCCGGGACGCGGAGCCTGCGGACGCGGGATGTTGCCGGGCGTCGGGCGCTGGCCCATGCCCTGCGCCGAAGCGAAGGGGTTGTTGCCCGGACGCGGACCGGCGGGACGCTGGCCCATGCCCTGCGAAGAGGCGAAGGGGTTGTTGCCCGGACGCGCTCCACCCGGGCGCGGGGGCGCGCTCGGGCCGGGCTTGGGGGCTCCGGCACCGGGGGTGGGGCCCGACGGGGTGGCACCGGCGTTACCGGGCAGGGCCGCGGGAGCGGGGGCCGGGGTGGCCGACGCGGACTCCGCGGGAGCGGATGCCGCCGGAGCGGATGCCGCGGGGGCCGCCGCCGCGGGAGCGGGCT
>NZ_JBKBNC010000083.1:0-3276 GCF_046295495.1 Microbacterium sp. | reverse complement strand
GCACCACGGCGCCGGCGCCGGCGCCGCGCGGTCGCAGGGCACCGGTCGTTCGGCATCCGGTACCCCCACGACCGGCATGGTCGTCGGAGCCCGCAGCCCCCGCACGAACCGTCGCGCCCAGGGCTGACGCTCTCTCCCGGTGCCCCCGCAGATCTGTCTGCGGGGGCACCGTGCTGTTCCGGGCTCGTTCGAGCACGATGGCCCGCGCCCGGCCCCGGATGCCGCGACCCGGGTGCCGCGTCCGAGGCCGCGTCCCGGGTGCCGCGTCCGGGGAGCGGCGAGCGGGATGCCGTGACCCGGGTGCCGCGACCCGGATGCGCGATCCGGGCGACCGCCGGCCGCCCACGGCGCGCGTGCGCGGGTTCCTCGCGGATGTCGGTGGTGTGCGCCACACTGGGGGCGATCCCGAGGAGGCGCCATGACCGAGCCCGAGCCCGACGCCCACGACGTCATCCGCGTGCGCGGTGCCCGCGAGAACAACCTGAAGAACGTCGATCTCGACGTGCCCAAGCGGCGCCTGACGGTGTTCACCGGGGTGAGCGGATCCGGGAAGTCCTCACTCGTGTTCGGCACGATCGCGGCCGAGTCCCAGCGACTCATCAACGAGACGTACCCCACCTTCGTCCAGCAGTTCATGGGGGAGCTGTCCCGCCCCGACGTCGACGCGCTCGAGAACATGAGCGCCACCATCCGCATCGACCAGGAGCGCATGGCGGCCAACGCGCGGTCGACCGTGGGCACAGCCACCGACGTGCACGCGATGCTGCGGGTGCTCTTCAGTCGCCTCGGCCAGCCGCACGTCGGGTCGTCGCAGGCGTTCTCGTTCAACGTCCCCTCGGTCTCGGGTGCCGGTGCCGTCACCATCGCCACGGGCGCGCGAAAGGGGCAGAAGGAGCGGCGGTCGTTCGAGATCACGGGCGGGATGTGCCCGGAGTGCGAGGGTCTCGGGCAGGTGAGCGACATCGACATCGACCAGCTCGTCGATTCCTCGCGATCCCTCAACGAGGGCGCCATCCTCGTGCCGGGCTACACCGCCGACGGCTGGATGGTGCGGGTGTTCAGCGAGTCGGGTTTCCTCGACCCCGACAAGCCGGTGCGCGATTTCACCGCCGAGGAGCGCGAGGCCTTCCTCTACCGGGAGCAGACGAAGGTCCGCATCGCCAGCACCAACATGACCTACGAGGGGCTCGTCCCCAAGGTCACCAAGAGCATGCTGCAGAAAGATCGCGACGCGCTCCAGCCGCACGTCCGCGCCTTCGTCGACCGCGCGGTGACCTTCGTCGCCTGCCCGGCCTGCGCGGGCACGCGTCTGAACGAGGGCGCGCGGTCGTCGCGCATCGGCGACGTGAACATCGCGGATGCCGCGGCCATGCAGATCACCGACCTCGCCGCCTGGGTGCGCACGATCGACGACCCCACGGTGGCGCCGCTGGTGCAGGGGCTGCGCGAGACCCTCGACGCCTTCGTGCACATCGGCCTGGGCTACCTCTCGCTCGACCGCTCCAGCGGCACCCTGTCGGGCGGTGAGGCGCAGCGCACGAAGATGATCCGCCACCTCGGTTCGAGCCTGAGCGACGTCACGTACGTGTTCGACGAGCCGACCGCGGGGTTGCATCCCCATGACATCCAGCGCATGAACGAGACCCTCCAGCAGCTGCGCGACAAGGGCAACACCGTGCTCGTGGTCGAGCACAAGCCCGAGGTGATCGACATCGCCGATCACGTGGTCGACCTCGGACCGCGCGCGGGGCGCGACGGCGGCACGGTGCAGTACCAGGGAGACGTCGCGGGGCTCCGCGCCTCCGACACCCTCACCGGCCGGTTCCTCGATCATCGGGCGCGGCTGAAAGACTCCGTGCGGCGGCCCACGGGGGCCATGCCCATCCGCGGGGCGTCGCAGCACAACCTCCGGAGCGTCGACGTCGACGTTCCCCGCGGCGTGTTGACGGTCGTGACCGGGGTGGCCGGGTCGGGCAAGTCATCCCTGATCCACGGCAACCTCCCCGCGTCCGACGATGTGGTCGTCGTCGACCAGTCCGCCATCAAGGGCTCGCGGCGCAGCAGCCCGGCCACCTACACGGGCATCCTCGACGCGGTGCGCGCCGCGTTCGCGAAGGCCAACGGGGTCAAGCCCGCTCTGTTCAGCGCCAACAGCGAAGGCGCCTGCCCCGCGTGCCGGGGCCTCGGGGTGATCGTGACGCAGCTGGGCTTCCAATCCACGGTCGAGACCGTCTGCGAACTGTGCGCCGGCACGGGCTTCAGCGACGAGGTGCTCACGTACACCCTCGACGGCAAGAACATCGCCGAGGTGCTCGCCCTGTCGGTCGAGGATGCGTCCGACTTCCTCGTGAAGGGTCCGGCCGCCGCGGTGCTCGGGCGCCTGCGCGACGTGGGCCTGGGCTACCTCACGCTCGGTCAGGCGCTGAACACCCTGTCGGGCGGGGAACGGCAGCGCCTCAAGCTGGCAATCTCGATGGCGAAGGCAGGTGCCATCTACGTGCTCGACGAGCCCACGACGGGTCTCCACCTCGCCGACGTCGATACGCTGCTGCGCCTGCTCGACCAGCTCGTGGATGCCGGCAACACCGTCGTCGTGATCGAGCACCACCAGGCGGTGATGGCGCACGCTGACTGGCTCATCGATCTCGGACCGGGCGCTGGTCGCGACGGTGGGACGGTCGTGTTCGAGGGGACGCCGGCCGAGCTCGTCGCCGCGCGTTCGACCACCACCGGCGAGCATCTCGCCCGTTACGTCGGCGCGTGACCGTGTCGTCGGCGCGGAAGGACGCACCGCGTCGACAAGAGCACGTCGCGGCTCGCACGGCAACCCGGGCTGACGCCGCCGCGATCGGGATCTAACGTGCTTCCCATGTCGCCCTCGATCGAACGTCTCTCCCTCTCGGTGGCCGGCGTGGCCTATCCCCTCGCGCCGATCGAGCGCCTCGAGACGTTGAAGGACGCGATCCGGCAGGCCGTGCGCTCGGGCGGGGATTTCGTGGACGTCACCGTCGACAGCGGCGAGCGGCTGAGCGTCTTCCTCACCGCCGCATCGGTCGTCAGCCTCGCCACGGTGACGGTGCCCCTCGACACCGGAAGAGCCGACGGAGAAGAATCCGAGCCGCTGCACCCCGGTCTGGCGCATCCCTTCGACGACCAGTTCCCGTACGACGTCATCTGACGGCGCGACTCCCGCGCCGCGGCGGCGGACCGCTTGGCCCGGCCGCAGCTCCCCGGCGGCGCCGCGCCGGCGGGGCCCGCGCCGGGCGCGTGGCTCAG
>NZ_JBKBNC010000082.1:0-3413 GCF_046295495.1 Microbacterium sp. | reverse complement strand
GTCCCGCCCAGCACCCCCCGCACCCGCCCACCCCACGCCCAGCCCACCCCGCACCCGCCCACCCCGCGAACCCGCGACCCACACACCCCGGCGCACGCGCGCCCACCCGCGCCCCGGGCACGACGAAGCCCCGCCGCCCGGAGGACGACGGGGCTTCGGACCGAAATCACTCCCCCGACAGACCACCCAGCAGATGACCGAACGAGCGGCCCTCACCGAGGTACGACGACGGATCGAAGGGGTCGGCGTCGCGAACGGGCTCCCGTGCGGCGATGGCGTCGGCGAACTCCCGCGCCCCGCGGTCCACGCGCGAGCCGAGCGGGGCGACCTCGTCGGCGTTCGCACCCCAGTCGCTGGATGCCGCGAACACACCGGTCGGCACGGGGTTCGCGTGCAGGTAGGTGAAGAGGGGACGGATCGCGTAGTCGATCGCGAGCGAGTGCCGGGCCGTGCCGGCATTGGCTCCGAGCAGCACGGGGGTGCCGCTGAGCGCCTGCGGGTCGAGCACGTCGATGAACGACTTGAACAGGCCCGAGTAGCTCGTCGAGAAGATCGGCGTGACGGCGATGACGCCGTCGGCGGAGACGACCGTGTTGATCATCTGCTCGAGGGCGGGAGGAGCGAAGCCGGTGAGCAGGTTGTCGGTGAGGTCGTGGGCGTAGTCGCGCAGTTCGAACACGTCGCTCGTGGCGTCGATCCCCCGCTCGCGCAGCTCGGCGAGAGCGGCGTGGGCAAGGCGGTCGCCGAGCATGCGCGTCGACGAGGGGGTCGACAGCCCCGCGGTGACGACCGCGATGCGGCGAGCGGCCATCTCAGGCACCCACCTTCGTCGCGGCCGCACCGAAGGCGCTGCCGGTCTTCGCGGCATCCTGGTACGGGCTGCCGGCGGTGAGGTTGTCGCCGCGGTTCGCGGCGGGTACGGCCTGGCGCGGGGCGGCGCCGGCGTAGACCTTCTCGACCATGTTGGCGTGCGTGGGCGCGTCGGGAACCTCGGCCGGACGGTTCTTCTGCAGCTCCTTGCGCAGCACCGGCACCACCTCGCCGCCGAGGATGTCGAGCTGTTCGAGCACCGTCTTGGTGGGAAGTCCCGCGTGGTCGATGAGGAAGAGCTGGCGCTGGTAGTCGCCGAAGGTCTCCCGCATCGCGGCGTAGCGGTCGATGATCTGCTGCGGCGAGCCGACGGTCAGCGGAGTCATCTCGCTGAAGTCCTCGAGGCTCGGGCCGTGGCCGTAGACGGGGGCGTTGTCGAAGTAGGGGCGGAACTCCCGCACCGCGTCCTGCGAGTTGGCGCGCATGAACACCTGGCCGCCGAGGCCGACGATCGCCTGCTGGGGCGTGCCGTGACCGTAGTGGGCGTAGCGCTCGCGGTACAGCGTGATGAGGCGCTGGTAGTGCTCCTTGGGCCAGAAGATGTTGTTCGCGAAGAAGCCGTTGCCGTAGTACGCGGCCTGCTCGGCGATCTCGGGGGTGCGGATCGAGCCGTGCCACACGAACGGGGGCACGCCGTCAAGGGGTCGGGGCGTCGAGGTGAAGCCCTGCAGCGGCGTGCGGAACTTCCCCTCCCAGTCCACGACGTCCTCGCGCCACAGCTTGTGCAGCAGGTCGTAGTTCTCGATGGTCAACGGCAGGCCCTGGCGGACGTCCTTGCCGAACCAGGGGTAGACCGGACCGGTGTTGCCGCGGCCGAGCATGAGGTCGGCGCGACCGCCCGAGACGTGCTGCAGCATCGCGAAGTCCTCGGCGATCTTCACCGGGTCGTTCGTGGTGATGAGCGTCGTGGAGGTGGTGAGGATGAGGCGCTCGGTCTGCGCGGCGATGTACGCGAGCGTGGTCGTGGGCGACGACGACCAGAACGGCGGGTTGTGGTGCTCCCCGAGGGCGAACACGTCGAGTCCGACCTCTTCGGTGTGCTTCGCGATCTCCAGGGTGTCCTTGATGCGCTGAGCTTCGCTCGGGGTCTTGCCCGTGGTGGGGTCCTGGGTGATGTCGCTCACCGTCATGACGCCGAACTGCATTCCGGGCCAGTTGTTCGTCTCGCTCGCGGTGCTCACGATGCGCCTCCTAGTTGTATGCATCTGAATATACATGGTGGAACGCGATCCGCGGGGGATTATTCCGCCGTACTCCATCGGCATCCTCGATCCGCCCCGGTGGACCGCGCAGCGCCGCGCGGATAGCGTCGCCCGTGATGACGGATGCCGATACCCCCGCACCGACCACCCGCGTGCCCTTCTGGGACAACGCGCGCTTCGCCGCGATCGTGCTGGTGGTGCTCGGCCATGCCGTGCAGCGGCTGACCTACGACTCGGATGCCGCCGAGGCGCTGTACCTGCTCGTCTACGCGTTCCACATGCCGCTGTTCGCGCTCGTCGCCGGGTACTTCTCCTCGTCGGCCGAGCCCACGCGCCGCCGCATGGCGCGGGTGTTCACCGATCTGATCGCGCCGTACGCGATCTTCGAGACGCTGTGGACGCTCACGCAGTTCTTCGTCACGGGGCGGACGAACCTCGACCCCGCGCAGCCGTCGTGGACGCTGTGGTTCCTGCTCGCCCTCGCCCTGTTCCGCGTGACGTTGCCCTTCCTGGCCCTGCTGCGCGCCCCGCTGGTGTGGGCCGTGGCGATCTCCGTCGTCGCCGGCTACCTCCCCAGCATCGACTCGACGTTCTCGATCTCGCGCTTCCTCGGCCTGCTTCCCTTCTTCACCCTCGGCTGGTGGCTGCGCGAGCACGACGTCACCGAGCGCTTCGGGCTTCTCGCCGTGCGTCCGGTCCGGGTGCGTGTTCTCGCCGCCGGGGTGCTCGTCGGCGCGGGCGCCCTCGCCTTCGCGTTCGTCGACACCTGGCGCGAGGTCCGTCTGGGCACGTGGTTCTTCTTCGTCGACGCCTACGCCGACCTCGACGCCCCGCAGTGGTGGGCGGGTGCCGTGCGTCTGGCGATCATCGCCCTGGCGCTGGTGCTGATGACGGCGTTCCTCCTGCTCATCCCGCGCCGCGAGACGCGTTGGACCCCGCTCGGGCGGTACACGATGTACGTCTACCTGCTCCACACGTTCGTGCTCTACCCGTTCCGTCAGTCGGGCGTGCTGCGGGGACTCGAGCCGATGTGGCTGTGGATCCCGGTGGTCGTCCTGGCCAGCGTCGCGATCGCCGTCGTGCTGTCGAGCCGCCCCGTGCGACGCGTCTTCCGCCCCCTGGTCGAACCCCGGATGCCATGGCTCTTCCGCGACCGCGTGCTCGGCGCCGGCCGCGGATCGCCGTAGGGACACCGGTCCCGCGCCCCGTGAAGGGGGCAGACACCCCGTGCAGCTCCCCCGGGCCCCGCACCTCGCGCCGGGCCCCGCACCTCGCGCCGGGCCCCGCACCTCGCGCCGGGCCCCGCACCTCGCGCCGGCCCGCGGCCGTCAGGCCCCGAGC
>NZ_JBKBNC010000081.1:0-3588 GCF_046295495.1 Microbacterium sp. | reverse complement strand
GGCGCCGGCGCCGCGGCGGTGTCGGCGCCCGCTGGGCCCGGCCGCCGAGAGTGCGAACGCGAAGACGGGGGGTCGCGGCATCCGCCCCTCCCGGGAGGGTCGACGGCCCGGATGTCGGCGGTCCGGTGCAGGATGGGAGCGACGCGAGGAGAACCATGACCGCCACACGACCCTCCGGAGCCACCTGGTCGGGCAACCACCGCTACCGAGCCGCAGAGGTGCTCCTGCCCGCCGACGCCGACGAGCTCGCCGAGGTCGTGACCTCGAACGCGAGGGTGCGCGTGCAGGCCACCCGCCACACGTTCAACGACGTGGGCGACTCCGACGACGCGCTCCTGTCGCTCGAGCGTCTGCCGACGCGCATCGAGGTCTCCGGCGACCGGGTGCGCGTGGAGGGCCTGGTCACCTTCGCGCAGCTCGCGCCGGTGATCGAGGCCGAGGGGCGGGCCCTGCACAATCTGGGTTCTCTCCCCCACATCTCCGTCGCCGGCGCCGCCGCGACGGGCACGCACGGGTCGGGCCTTCGCAACGGAAACCTGCCGAGCGCCGTCGAGGCGCTGGAGATCCTGGACGCCGACGGCCGCACGCATCGCGTCGACCGCGACCACGCGTGGTTCCCCGCCGCCGCCGTCGGGATGGGCGCTTTCGGCGTGGTCACCGCCGTCGAGCTGCGCACCGAGCCGACGTACACGGTCACGCAGCAGGCGTACACCGGCGTGTCCTGGGACGACATCGTCGGCGACCCCGCGCACGTGTTCGGCTCCTCGCGCAGCGTGAGCGTCTTCACGACATGGGGCGACCCCGCGCACGACCTCGTCTGGGCCAAGAGCGACGCCGGCGAGCCCACCTGGGTCGAGGAGCTGGGCGGCCGCCCGGTGGGCGACGACATCCATCTCGGACGCATCCGCACCGTCGACAACACCACGCCCCGCGGCACGCCCGGCCCGTGGCACACCCGGCTGCCGCACTTCCGCGCCGATGCGCTGCCGAGCGACGGCGACGAGATCCAGTCGGAGTACTTCGTGCCGTTCTCCTCGGCTCGCGAGGCGCTTTCGGCGGTGCGCGCGATCGCCCCGGGTTTCCAGGAGCAGCTGCTCGTGACAGAGCTGCGCACCGTCGCCGCCGACGGTCTGTGGATGAGTCCGGCGTTCGAGCGCGACGTGCTGGCGATCCACTTCACCTGGCGCAACGACACCGCCGGCGTCCTCGCGGCGCTCCCGGGCATCGAGGCGGCGCTCGCCCCCTTCGACGCGCGTCCGCACTGGGGCAAGGCGTTCACCATGTCCGGCGAGGCGATCCGGGCGACGCTCCCCCACGCCGACGACTTCCGTGCGGCCGCGCACGAGGCCGACCCGCGCGGGGTCTTCCACAACGACTTCCTGCGGCGCACGCTCGGCCTGTAGCCGCGCGGCGCGCGGCATCCGGTCGGGCGTTCGCGTGCGTGCTCGGTCGCGCGTGCGGGGGCCTGCGCGCGCCCGGGCACGTGTCCGGTCGTCCGTGTGCGGTCGTGCGCGTGCGGTCGTGCGCGTGCGCTCGTGCGTGTGCGGACGTGCTCGGGCGCGCCGCAGAACATCAGCGGGCGGGGACGCACGGAACCACAGGACGGCGCCGCCCACCGCGGCGCCGTCCTGTGGCATCCGGGATCAGCGGCTGGAGTACCCGCCGTCGATGGGGAGCGAGACGCCCGAGATCATGCCGGCGCCGTCGCTGAGGAGGAACACGATGGGGGCGGCGATGTCGTCTTCCGTGGCCCACTTGTGCAGCGGCATGGCCTCGAGGAAGGGGCCCTCGATGTCGGGTCGCCCCCAGTACCAGGCCGACATCGGGGTCATGACGACCGTGGGGTTGACGCTGTTGACGCGGATGCCGTGGCCGCCGAGCTCGAGGGCCGAGACACGCGTGATGTTGTCGAGCGCCGCCTTCGACGACCCGTACGAGATGTGTCCGGCGAGGGCGACGAGGCTCGCCTGGCTCGAGACGTTCACGATCGCTCCGCCTCTGCCGACGCGGATCATCTCGCGGGAGGCGTACTTGGTGACCAGAAGCGAACCGCGGGCGTTGATGCTCATGACCCTGTCGAACACGTCGATGTCGGTCTCCATGGGCGTGGCGATCTCGCCGCCCCAGCCGCCGCAGTTGACGACGCCGTAGAGGTCGCGCCCTTCGATCGCGGATCGGATCTCGTCCTCGGACTCGAGGTCGAACACGACGGGCTCGGACCCGGTCTCCTCGGCGATCGCCGCGACGCTGTCGGCGGTGCGTCCGGCGGCGAGGACCGTGGCTCCGGCGGCCACGAGGTGGCGGACGGTGGCACCGCCGATCCCGCCGCCGGCGCCGGTGACGAGGATCGTGCGGTCGGTGAATTCGGTCATGGCAAGGCTCTTTCGCGGGCTTCGAGGGCGGGGACGACGGCGGTGTCGTCGCGGCCCATGATAACCACAGAATCACGCGGATGACTTCGGTGTCATGACGAAATGATCACGGGTGTTGACACCGGTGTCACGGTGGGCATACCGTAACCGGAGTTCGACCGGCGACCACCTCCGCCGGACCGCTTCATCGACGCAGCACCGAGACGTGCGGCGTCGCCCGGAAGGACACATCGCTGTGACCCACACCTCGGAGACCGACGCGTCGACCACCCCGTCGATCGCCCTGTCGCCCGCTGCGTCGGCAGCCGCACCGGCCGCCGTGGGGAACACCGCCGCGACCGTGCACCTCGACGAACTCGTCGAGCGCGCCCGCTTGCTCGCGACCACCGGTGAGCGTCGTGTGCTGGGACTCGCCGGAACTCCGGGGGCGGGCAAGTCCACCGTGAGCGACGCGCTGCTCGCCGCCCTCGGCGACAGCGCGGTGCTCGTCGGCATGGATGGCTTCCACCTCGCGAACGAAGAACTGGTGCGCCTCGGACGCCGCGACCGCAAGGGCGCCCCCGACACCTTCGACGTCGAGGGCTACGTCGCCCTGCTCGACCGGATCCGGACGGGACACGCGGTGTACGCGCCGCGCTTCGACCGCGGCCTCGAGGAGTCGATCGGCTCGGCGGTGCGGGTGCCCGCCGAGGTGCCGCTCGTGATCACCGAGGGGAACTACCTGCTGCACGACGACTTCGGGTGGGATGCCGTGGCATCCCGTCTCGACGAGGTGTGGTTCCTCGACATCGAGCCGCACGCCCGACGCGAGCGCCTGGTCGCCCGCCGCCTCTCCCACGACCACCCCTACGACGAGGCCGTCGCCTGGGTCCGCGAGGTCGACGAGCGCAATGCCGCCGTCGTCGAACGCGGGCGCCACCGTGCCGACCTCGTCGTCACCGTCTCCGACGCCCCCGCCGGGGCTGTCGGCCACCACGAAGGAGCTGCCTCATGAGCACCACCACGACCGTGCCAGTGCTGCAGGCGCGCGGCCTGTCGCGTCAGTTCGGATCCGTCCGCGCCCTGAACAACGTCGACTTCGAGGTCTACCCCGGCGAGGTGACGGCCCTGATCGGCGACAACGGCGCCGGGAAGTCGACGCTCGTGAAGGCCCTGTCGGGCAACCTCGCCGTCGACGAGGGCGAGATCCGCTTCGACGGCTCGCCGATCGACATGT
>NZ_JBKBNC010000080.1:0-4019 GCF_046295495.1 Microbacterium sp. | reverse complement strand
CGGAGCGCGGGGCGCGGGCGGCGCGGGGCGCGGGGGGCACGGGGGCGCGGCGAGTCGCGCGGCGGCGCGGGTCAGGTGCCGCAGGCGAGGCGCGACTGGATGTCGCGCATGGCGTCGAGCTCGCTGGACTGGCCGGTGACGATGGCGCCGGCGACCTCCTTCACGCGTGCGTCGTCGCCCAGCTCGATGATGGCTTCCGCCATGGGGATCGCGCCCTGATGGTGGCGGATCATGAGGTCGAGGAAGAGGCAGTCGGCCGGCCGGCCCTCGAGCGTGCGCAGCTGATCCAGCTGCGCGTCGGTGGCCATGCCCATCTCGTCGAGCAACTGCTGCTCGGTGAGCGCGGCGGTGTCGCCGTGGCTGTGCTCGCCCGACTTCTCCATCCACGTCATGAGCGGCTGGCTCGAGGCCTGGGGCAGACCCCACTCCACCAGCCACCCGAACATCTCGCCGCGCTGACCGGCCTGCGCCGTGGCGATGTCGTACGAGAGCGTGCGCAGCTCGTCGTCGGAGGTCTTGCGGTAGATCTCCATCGCCATGAGCACGGCCTGCGTGTGATGCACCTGCATGTCGCGGGCGAAGCCCGCCTCGGCGGAGGTGTCGGAGGGGTGCGCGGGCGCCGCCGTCGCGCCGAACGCGGTGAAGCGTCCGATCGCGAAGGCGACGCCGATCACCGCGACCGCGACGAGGGCGACGACGGCCCACCGGGCCGCGGGACGCGCGACCGGGGCGTCGTCGCTCACGTCAGGCCTTGCCGGGGCCGTCGACGGCGCCCGAGCACGCGGCGTTGGGCTCGGGGGCGTTCTGGCTGCGCCAGAACTCGGTGAAGAACTCCGCGATGCGGGGGTCGCTAGGGTCGTCGACCTTGAGCTGGTGGTTCCACGCGCTGACCGCGACGGGGGTGTCGAGGCCGGGGTAGGGCGAGAGCAGCGCGTAGCTCGAGGGCATGACGGCCTTGAGGGCGTCGAGGCCGGCTTCGTCGACCCGCTCGGGGTCGTAGGTGATCCAGATCGCCCCGTGCTCGAGCGAGTGCACGGCGTTCTCGTTCTGCTGGGGCTCGGTGTAGACGCCGCAGTTCAGCCAGACGGGGTTGTGCGGACCGCCGGCCGGGGGCGTCTGGTCGTAGGTCACGGCGCCCTGCACGTGGTCGGAGCGGTTCTCGAACGTCTGCACGCCCTCGATCTCGCGTCCGGTGCTGTTGCCGGCCTGGTAGCTCGTGGGGGGAGCGGGGGCGAAGGCGAAGGATGCCACGACGAGGCCGATCACCGCGAGAGCCGCCGTCGAACCGACGACCCACCAGACGAGCTTGCCGCGCTTACGTCGGGCGACCTGCTTCTGGTACGCCGCGAGCTTCTCCTGGCGCTTCTGCTCGCGCTGCTGCTTCACGGTGAGGTCGATCTGGGCCTGCGTGGCGGGGTTTCCGCTCGCTCGCTTATCGGAGGGGGAGCTCATGCGCTGTGTTCTGTCTCTCTTCGGGGCGGGACACATCGGCATCCGCCGACGTGTCCAGACTATTCGGGTGAATGGGCCGTTGGCCTGGGAGGAACCCGCGAGCGGGGATGGTGGCACGCGGGTGAGTCACGGTAGTATGACGATGTCGAATCGATTCGAGGTTCGACGATCCCCCCTTTTTCTCAGCCCGGCCGGTGTCGGGCTGTCCGTGTTGCGAAACGAAACCAGACGCGTGCTCGATACTGCCTCCCACCCCATCATCCCGACCCCGTCCCGGTCGGTGCCCACGAACACCGGCGCCATCCGTGCCCTCGGCAAGAACCCCGCGACCGCCCCGATCGTGCTGCATCCGGGCGACTCCATCCCCGCGTCGCGTCGTGTGCTCTACATCATCGTGCTGGGCGCGTTGACGGCCCTCGGCCCGTTCACGATCGACCTCTATCTGCCGGCGTTCCCCGTGCTCGAGGCCGATTTCCAGACCACCGCCGCCGCGATCCAGCTCACCCTGACCGGCACGATGGTCGGCTTCGCCCTGGGGCAGCTCATCGTCGGCCCGCTCAGCGACAAGGTGGGACGCCGCATCCCGCTGCTCTCGGTCACCGCGCTGCACGTGGCGGCGAGCATCTTCGCCGCCCTCGCCCCGACGCTGGGGACCCTCTCGATCGCCCGCGTGCTCATGGGGGCCGGGGCGGCCGCCGGTGGCGTGGTCGCCGCGGCGATCATCCGCGACCTGTTCGGCGGTCGCCGCCTGGTCGTCATGCTCTCGCGCATGGCGATGGTGTCGGGTGTCGCTCCCGTGCTCGCGCCCCTGGCCGGGTCGGCACTGCTGCTGGTGATGAACTGGCGCGGCATCTTCGTGGTGCTGGCCGTCTACGGCGCGGTCATGCTGGTGTCGGCGATCCTGTTCGTCCCCGAGACCCTGCCGGCGGCCCGTCGCGGCGGCCCCGGGGCGACCACCGTCTGGCAGCGGTACGCGAGCGTGTTCCGCGACCGCGTGTTCATCGGCGTGCTCATCATCGGCGCCATGACATTCAGCGGACTGTTCTCGTACCTGTCGGCATCCTCGTTCCTGTTCCAGGTGACCTACGGTTTCAACGCGCAGCTGTACGGCGTGCTCTTCGCCGCCAACTCGGTCGGCGTCGTGGTGGGCGTGCAGGTGGCCTCGCGGCTGGCGGCACGCTTCGGTCCGCAGTGGGTGCTCGCCTTCTCGACCACGGTGCTCGTGCTGGCCGGGGGCGCGATCGTCGTGACCGACCAGCTGGGGCTGGGGCTGTGGGGCACGATCGTGCCGCTGTTCTTCTTCATGACCGCGTGCGGCTTCACGTTCCCCTGCGCCCAGGTGCTCGCCCTCGACCGGCACGGCAAGGCCGCCGGCACGGCGCAGTCGATCATCGGCGCGGCCAACTTCGGTGTGGCCGGGATCATCTCGCCGCTCGTGGGCCTGCTCGCGACCGGGTCGGGCATCACCGCCACGACCATGGCATCCGTGATGGTGGGTTGCGCCGTCGTCGGCGTGATCTCGCTGTGGGTGCTCGTGCGCCCGCGCACGGTCGAGCGCCTCGCGCCCTGAGCCGATCCCGCCCACCCGTGCGTCGCGGTCGCACACAGTAGCAGAGCGGCCGCGGCGAGGGCGGGTGGGGCCGGTCGGTTCCGCCGGGGGCACGGACACGGCATCATGAGGCGATGGATGCCACCGCGATAGACGACGTACTCGACACGCGACCTCAGCGTTTCCGGGCCGTCGTCGGCGTCGTCCTGATCGCCCTGGCCTGCGGCCTGGGGGCGTGGGTGTTCTTCCGGGGGCCGAGCCCGTTCGCGGTGGACGTGTGGTGGAACCAGCTGTTCGTCGCCGCTCCCTCGGAGCCGCTCTACGTGTTCGCGCTGGCGATGGACACCGTCGGCGGCCATGTCACCGCCGTGCTGATCGTTCCGCTCCTCGGCGCCCTGGCGCTGTTCCTGTCTCGTCGACAATGGTCGGCCCTGTACTTCTTGACCGCGTCGGTGGGCAGCGCCCTGCTCGTGCAGGTGCTCAAGCACACGTTCGGGCGCGCGCGGCCCGAGGACATCCTGATCCTCAGCGATTACGGTTCATTCCCCTCGGGGCATGCGGCCAACGCCGCGACGATCGCCGTCGTGGCCGCCGTGCTCTTCCCCCGCGCATGGGTGCGCATCGTCGGGATCGTCTGGGTGGTGCTGATGGCCTTCAGCCGCACCTATCTCCACGCCCACTGGCTGTCGGACACCGTGGGCGGAGCGCTGGTGGGGGCAGGGGCCGCCCTGGTGCTGGCTGCGGTGTTCTCGCGGCTGCGGGCGCGGGACGAGGACCGGCTCACCATCCGCCGTGCCCGTCAGGAGACGCTGAGAGGCGCGGATGCCGGGGAAGCGGCCTCGTCGTAGGCTGACGCGCATGAGCGAGCCCGGCCACGCGCCCTCCGATCCGTCTCCGGCCGAGACGGAGATCGCGCGCCTGCGGGCCGAGGCGGAGGCCGCCGAGGCGGAGCTGCGCCTGGCCCGGGCCCGCGCGGACCTCGCTGCGGCCGAGGCGGCCGCCGCGGCGGCCCGTGCCC
>NZ_JBKBNC010000079.1:0-4245 GCF_046295495.1 Microbacterium sp. | reverse complement strand
CTCGCCCGCGGCCCCGCCCCGCCCCGCCCCCGCGGCTCAGCCCCGCCGCACCTCGACCTCGACCACGCGGGCGTCCTCGACGCCCAGCTCGTACGTCGGGCCGGTGAGGCGCAGCGTCACCGCTTCGTCGACCTCGGCGCACGACGCCCCGAGCCGCAGCTCGACCTGACCGGGTTCGACGACACGGCGCAGGGCCCGGTCGCTGTACGCCAGACGCGAGGCCGGCACGGTGAAGCGCACCTCGGCGCTCTCGCCGGGCTCGAGCTCGACGCGCGCGTACGCCACCAGCTGGGCGACCGGCCTCGTGACGCTCGCCACCGCGCGGTGCGCGTACACCTGCACGACATCGGCCCCGCGCACGGACCCGGTGTTCGTCACGCGCGCCGAGACGGTGAACGCGTCGCCCGCACGCACCTCGGCGACGGGCCCGGATGCCGCGCGCTCGCCGTTCGCCGACGGCCCGGTGCCGGAGCCGGTGACGCCGTCCACCGACAGCCCCTCCCGCCGGAACGAGGTGTAGGACAACCCGAATCCGAACGGCCGCACCGGTGTCGGGTCGGTGCTCGTCACCCCCGAGGGGCCGCCGAGCAGCGGGTGCAGGTAGGAGTACGGCTGGGATCCGGCCGAGCGGGGGAGCGAGACGGGCAGGCGCCCCGAGGGCGTGGCATCGCCCGACAGCAGGGCGGCCATGGCGGGCGCGCCCTCCTCGCCGGGGAAGAACGCCTGCAGCACCGCGGCGGGCCCCTCGGCGCCGTCGAGAGCCCAGCCCAGTTCGTACGGGCGGCCGGTGAGCAGCACGAGGACGACCGGGGTGCCGGTGGCGACGACGGCCTCGACGAGCTGCCGCTGCACACCGGGGAGCTCGAGGGAGTCGGCGTCGTTGCCCTCGCCGACCGTGCCGCGGCCGAACAGGCCGGCGCGGTCGCCGACCACGACGATCGCGACGTCGGCGCCCTCGGCCGTGGCGACGGCGTCGGCGAACCCCGTGGTGTCGGTGGACTCCACGGTGCAGCCCGGGGCGTAGGCCACGGCGCCGAAGCGGCCGGCGACGGCCGCGCGCACGGTGGGGATCTCGAACCCCAGGGGGAACGAGGGGTGGTGCGCGAGCACGTGGTTGGCGAAGGAGTAGCAGCCCATCAGCGCCTCGGCGCTGTCGGCGTTCGGCCCGATCAGCGCGATGCGCCCGGGAGCTGCGAGCGGCAGCACGCCGTCGTTGTGCAGCAGCACCACCGACTCCTCGGCGATCCGTCGGGCGAGGGCGCGGTGCTGCGCGTCGTCGAGGTCGACCGCGGTCGGGACGTCGTCGAAGTCGGCGTCCAGGAGCCCCAGGTCCTCCTTCTCGGCGAGCACGCGCGCGACGGCGCGATCGACGACGGCCTCGGGGAGGGCCCCGGATGCCACCCGCTCGGCGAGGAACGGATAGGCGTCGGGTCCGGGCAGCTCGACGTCGACGCCTGCCTCGAGCGCGAGCTGCGCGGCCTCGCCGCGGTCGGCGGCGATCCCGTGCATCGAGCGGAGGAACTCCACGGCGAAGTAGTCCGACACCACGGTGCCGTCGAAGCCCCAGCGGCGGCGCAGCAGGTCGGTGAGAAGCTCGCGGGAGGAGGCGACGGGCACGCCGTCGATCTCGGTGTACGAGTTCATCACCGACCGCACCCCGCCGTCGCGCACGGCCATCTCGAACGGGGGCAGGAACACGTCCTGCAGCTCCCGCTGCCCGGCGGAGACCGGCGCGTGGTTGCGCCCGGCGCGCGAGGCGGAGTAGCCGACGAAGTGCTTCAGCGTCGCGTGCACGCCGGCGGACTGCAGGCCGCGCACGTAGGCGGTGCCGATCGTGCCGACGACGTAGGGGTCCTCGGCGATGCACTCGTCCACCCGGCCCCAGCGCGCGTCGCGCACCACGTCGAGCACGGGCGCGAGGCCCTGGTGCACGCCGAGCTCGCGCATCGAGCGGCCGATCGTGGATGCCATGAGCTCCACGGCATCCGGGTCGAACGAGGCGCCCCACGCGAGCGGCGTCGGGAAGGTCGCCGCCTGCCACGCCGCGAAGCCCGTGAGGCACTCCTCGTGCACGAGGGCGGGGATGCCCAGGCGCGTCTCGGTCTGCAGGCGCCGTTGCTCGCCCCACAGCCACTCGGCGCGCTCGATCGGGTCGACCGGCCGGGTGCCGTACACGCGGGTGAGGTGGCCGAGGCCGTGCACCGTGGCATCCACGTAGGCGGTGGAGGTGACCTTCTCGCCCGAGAGGGGGGCCACGACCTCGTCGCCCTGGTCGACCCAGTATCCGACGAGCTGCGCGAGCTTCTCGTCGAGGGTCATGTCGGCCACGATCGCCTGCACGCGCGCGGAGGTTCCGGGCAGGGCGGCGCCGACGTCGGTGTTCTGGATGGTCATGTGGGGTCAGCCCTTCACGGCGCCGGTGAGGCCGCCGACGATCCGGCGCTCGAAGACGCTGAAGAACAGCAGAGCGGGGATCATCGACAGCGAGGTGAAAGCGAGCACGCGCGCGGTGTCGACGGAGTACTGCGAGGCGAAGGCCTGGGTGCCCAGCGGCAGCGTGTAGACGGCCTCGTTGTTGAGGATGAACAGCGGCAGCATGTAGGAGTTCCAGCTGTTGACGAAGGCCAGGATGCCGACCGTCACGACCGCCGGCACCGCCAGGGGCACGACCATGCGCCAGAAGAAGCCGAGGCGTCCGAGGCCGTCGATCGACGCGGCCTCCTGCAGCTCCTTCGGGATGGCCGAGAGGAACGGCGACAGGATGATGATCGTCAGCGGCAGGGCGAACGCGATCTGGGGAACGATGACGCCGGCGAGGGAGTTCATCAGGCCGAGGTTGCGCACGAGGATGTACAGCGGCGTGATCGCCACCGTCATCGGGAACATCAGGCCCGCGGTGAACAGGGCGAACACCGCGCCGCGTCCGCGGAAGCGGTAGCGCGACAGGGCGTAGGCGGCCATCAGCCCGAGGATCACGACGAACAGCGTGGTGGCGATGGCGGCGACCGCCGAGTTGCCGACCTGCCCCCAGAACACGCCGCTCGTGAGCACGTCGGCGTAGTTCTCCCAGTTCCAGCGGGTGGGGAAGCCGGCCGGGTCGACCGTGATCTCGGCGTTGGAGCGGAACCCGCCCAGGATGATGTAGACCACCGGGGCCAGCATCATGCCGATCAGCAGCAGGGCGACGAAGGCCACGAGCAGGGAGCTCGAGCGCTTGGTGCCGGCGGGGGAGCGGCGCACGGAGCGCGGCGCCTTCGGGGCGACGAGCGTGGCGGTGGCGGTCATGTGGTGCCTCCCGTGAGGGCGCCGGCGGTGTCGCGACGCAGCACGAAGCGCTGGTACACGAGCGCGACGGCGAGAGAGATGAGGAACATCACCACGGCCACGGCGCTGCCGTAGCCGAAGCTGCCCGCGTTGCGACCGTTGGCGACCATGTAGGTGGCCATCGTGGAGGTGCCCGCGGTGGAGGCGACGTACTGGCCCCAGATGATCCAGACGAGGTCGAACAGCTGCAGGGAGCCGATGATCGACAGGAACGCCCAGATGCGGATGGTCGGACCCATGAGCGGCAGCACGATGCTGCGCTGGATCTGCCAGTACGAGGCGCCGTCGATCGCCGCGGCCTCGCTCAGCTCCTCGGGGATCCCCTGGAGGCCGGCGAGGAAGAGGATGACGGCGAAGCCGATGTACTTCCACGTGATGATGATCAGCAGCGTCCAGATCGCCAGAGCGGGGTCGGAGATCCAGTCGGCGCGCAGCGCGCCCAGGCCGATCTTCTCGAGCGCGCCGTTCAGGGCGCCGCCCGACTGCAGCATCAGGCCCCAGCCGAGACCCACGACGACCTCGGAGATGACGTAGGGCACGAAGATCAGCACGCGGATGAGCGACTGCGCCCGCATCTTGCGGTTCAGCAGCAGCGCGAGACCCAGGGCCAGCGGTCCCTGCAGCACGAGCGAGCCGACGACGATGAAGGCGTTGTGGCCGAGCGCCTCGTGGAAGGCGGGGTCGGTGAGGATCGTGACGTAGTTGCGGATGCCGACGAAGTCGGTGGGGGTGCCGAAGCCCGACCACTTGTAGAAGCCGTAGTAGGCGGCGAGGGCGACGGGCAGGATGACGAACGACACGAACACGACCAGGGCGGGGCCCAGGAGGATCGCGAGTTCGCCGCGGATGCGCCAGTTCTCGAGCCGCCGACGCGCGGTCGGCCGCCCGGCCGAGGGGGCGCGGTGAGCGCCCTCCCCGGCC
>NZ_JBKBNC010000078.1:0-4618 GCF_046295495.1 Microbacterium sp. | reverse complement strand
CGGGGTGGGCCCCGGCACCCGCGATCCGAGCTCAACAGGAAGCAGTGCTCGTGACGAAGTTGATGATGTCCCGGTCTCGCGCGGACAGGTAGAAGGCCGTCCCGTTCACGACCGACGTGGCCACGACGTGGTCTTTCCAGAAGAGCTGGCCGCTCGGCGAGATCCACGCGTTGGACCCGATGAGCGTGGAGCCGTCCGGAACTGCACCCAGGGCGGTGGAGCCCGTCGTCCCCGACCGCCACGCGTACGCGGCCCCGGCCTTCCGGTACGACACCGAACGCGAATCGGCCCCGGGGTTGTAGGCGCCGAACGCGCTCTCCACCCCGGATGCGATGGGGTCGGTGAGGTTGTACAGGTCGCCGTTGCTGTCGAGGAAGGTCAAGGCGCCCACGACGGTGGCGCTGCGCCGCAGGCTCGGACCCGTGGAAGTGCGACTCGTGCGCTGGTCGTAGACCTTCCCGACGTTGTCCTGGATGTAGGTCACGTTGACCCACTCCCCGCTCCCGGCGCCGGCGCCCCCCGTGTAGACGTTCCCGCGGGCGGAGGTCACCCCCCGCGCGAGGACGGTCTCGCCCAGGTAGAGATCGCCGTCGGGCGTGAGCCAGGTGCGGGTGCCGACCGCGATCGCGGTCGGAGGTACCGCCGGGAAGGCGGTCACGGTGCCGTTGTTGAAATAGGTCTTCGCCGCCCCTCCGGCGACGAAGGTGATCGTGTCGCGGCCTCCGCCGAGGTCGGTGTGTTCCGCGACCGCCGAGCTCACCGAGCGCGCCACCTCCGTCGTGAAGTACAGGACCGTGCTGTCGGCCGTCATGAAGGAGCCGTACCCGATCGCGCGCACCGCGCCCTTCACCTGGAGGCGTGTGGGGGCGGCGGCTCCCACGGGGGTCCACCCGGAATCCCAGAACCACGCCTCGGCGGTGGTCTCCGTCGTGGTCACCGTGATGGTCGCCGACGTCGTCTCCCCGGTGTCCAGCATCGCGCGCAGGGGATAGTCCCCGTTGCGCAGCGCCACCTGCACCACGCTCACGCTCACCGCACCGCCCGGGCCGGCGAGGACGGACTTGTCGGCCGTGGTGCCGTCGGCCCAGCTGAATCCGGCCGGCAGGGTCAGTGTCACCCGTTCGTCCACCGCGGCAGCCCCATCCCGGGTCACGACGAGGGTGAGATCGGAGACTTTGGAGCACGAATCCACGGTGACCGCGGCCGGCGTGAAGCTGAGCGACTTCACCGGTCGAGACGCCGCGAGCGCCGGAACGCTGGCCACCATCGAGACGACGGGCAGAGAGAGGGCGGCGAGGCCGGCGAAGGTTCGACGGCTCAGACCACGATCGGACATCGTTTTCCTCATTCCTCGGGGACGGGTCGCAGCGACATCACTCGGAGGATCGCGACACTCCGAGCGCTGTGCCGGAGACGCAGCCAGTCTCCGGCCCGTCCTCGCCCGGCCCGTCGCCTCAGCGCGATTCCCCCCGACCTTTCACCAGCCGAATCACCCCGTGAGGGAGCGAGGCGGCATCCGGGTGATTCCGACACACCGTCGGCCGCCGGCGCGGGGAGCGCGTTCGGCGATCAGTAGGAGGGTGCCGCGGGGAGCCCGAAGAACTCCTCGAGCGTGGTGAAGCCGCCGTCGTGGTAGGCGCGGGCGAGCTCCGGCCCGATGTAGCGCAGATGCCAGGCCTCGGGCTCGTAGCCGCTGACCTCTTCGCGCCCTTCGGCATAGCGCGTGATGAATCCGAACTCCCAGGCGTGCTCGCGCACCCAGGCGCCCTGCGGCGAAGCGGCGACGTCGTCGAGCGTGCCGCACGAGCGGGTGCACGGCACGATGTCGACGGCCATGCCCGTCTGGTGCTCGCTGTAGCCCGCCCGCGCGCTCTCGCGGTCGGCTTCGGCCACGCCGCCCACCGCCACGCGACCGGCGTAGGTGGACTGTTGCGTCGAGTAGGAGCGGAAGGCGCTGAGGAATCCGATCTCGCCCGCGCCCGCGTCGGCGGCGGCACGGACCATCGCCGACAGGGCCTGCGCCGCACCGGCGCGCAGGGCCGACTGCTCGAGCGCGCGCACGCCGTCGGGCATCACGAGATCGCCGGGGCGGTGATCGAGGGGGTCGAGCGGACGCTGTTTGTTGACCACGAGCCACTCGCGGTTCGGGTTCGACAGCGACACGCATGGCGCGATCCCGGATGCCACGGCCTCCCGGAAGGCGCTCCCGCCCCCGGCCGCGGCGATCACCGCGGCGTCGTCGTCGCCGCCCAGCGCGGCGGTGAAAGCGGGGTCGTCACAGGGGGTCGCGGTGGCGGCGAGGGCAGCCGTCTGCGGAACGGGCAGACCCGCGTCGGGGACCGCAGGCGGGCCCGAGACGACCTGGGCGGAGGCGTCGTCACCGGCGGAGCCGGAGGCCGCGGCGTCGTGGTGCGCCGCGGAGGAGGCCGCTCCGATCGCGACCGCACCCGCCGCGATCACCACGGCGGCGAGCGCGACCACGCCGAGGCGGCGTCGACGGAGGGTGGGCGAGAGGCCGGAGAGGGAGACCGCCGCGGCGATCCTCGACCGGACGGTCGACGCGGCGGACGAGGCTTCGCGCCGTCGCCGGCGCGTGGGAGCGGGGTGGGGGATCTGCGCGAGCGCCGCCGTCGCGAGTCGCTCGGCCTCCGCGCGCGCGGCGCGGCGGGGCGAGAGCTCGGGATCGGGGCGTGTCACTCGACCCATTCTCTCCCGCGCGACGGTTCGGGTCGACCCCGGCACCCACGACGGGTCCGGAGCGTCGACCGCGCTCAGCCGCCGCTGAGCGGACCCACGTCGACGGCGGCGACGAACACCAGCAGGATGCTGAGCGTTCCCGCCACCAGCAGCAGCACCGGGTGGGCGAGGCCGACCACGATGCGCCGCGTGCGCGGCAGCTCGTCGAGGAACTGCTCCGGGATGCGGTGCCGCGCGGGCACCGCCGCCCACCCGCGCAGGCGGGCGATGTAGCCGACGCAGCGGAACACCAGCACGGCCCAGAGCGTGGCCACGATCAGGGGGACCACCGCCGCGAAGATGTCGATCGCCTCCGACCAGGCCCTGTCGGAGTCGGTCCCCGCGTCGACGGTCAACTGCACGGCGACGGCCGCCCCCAGCACCACCGATCCGATCCACAGCACGAGGGCACCGAGCAGGGCGAAGAACCGCGCGAAGAAGTGCCCGAGGATCGACTCCTCGTTCTCGAGGTGCGTCCGCGGCGTCTGCGAGAGCACCAACAGGGTCGCCCCGAGCGAGGGCAGCGCCGCACTCAGCGAGATCGACACGCGCAGGGGCTCGGGTCCGCCGAGCAGGTCGCACGCCGTGAGCAGGAGCGCCATCAGCGCGAGCCAGAGCCATCCCGAGGCGGTGGGATGCCGTTCGAGGAAGGCCGGATGGAGAGGCTCTATCCGGCGCCCCGATCGATGCAGCAGCGCGTGACCGCGCACGTGTCGGACCGCGTCCATGCGCACCCCTGTCGCTCGACGTCGCGCACGAGGAGCGCACGTGGTGGCCACAGTACCGTCTCGCCGTTCGCCGATGGAGACGGGCGGGAGACGATCCGCCTTGTCGTTTCATCGAACATGTGTTCGACTGGTGTCATGAGATGGCAAGGGCAGCAGTTGGGCGTCGACGACACGGCCGCCCTCCCCGGCATGGAACGGATGGACGGGCTCGTGCGCTCCGTCACGACACCCGAGTTCGCGGGGATGACGTTCCACGAGGTGCTGTGCAAGAGCGCCCTCAACCGTGTGCCCGGTGCGTCGGCGATGCCGTTCGACTGGACGGTGAATCCGTATCGGGGCTGCAACCATCAGTGCGTCTACTGCTTCGCGCGAAAGACGCACGAATACCTCGACCTCGACTACGGCCTCGACTTCGATTCGCAGATCGTCGTGAAGGTCAACGTCGCCGAGGTGCTGCGCACCGAGCTCCGGCGCGGATCCTGGGTGCGCGAACCGGTGATGCTCGGAACGAACACCGACCCGTACCAGCGCGCAGAGGGGCGATACCGGCTGATGCCCGACATCGTCGGCGCCCTCGCCGAGAACGGCACGCCCTTCTCGATCCTCACCAAGGGCACGCTGCTGCGACGGGATCTGCCGCTGCTCACCGAGGCCGCCCAGCAGGTGCGGGTGTCGATCGCGATGTCCATCGCCGTGTTCGACGATGCCCTGCAGCGGGCCATCGAGCCCGGCACCCCGAGCGCCGAAGCCCGCCTCGACACGGTGCGCGCGGCGACCGCCGCCGGCTTCCGCGTGACCGTGTTCCTCATGCCGATCCTGCCGCACCTCACCGACTCGATCGAGGCCCTCGACGACGCCCTCGCGCGCATCCGGGCCGCGGGTGCGGCGCGCGTCGTCTACGGCGCCCTGCACCTGCGTCCGGGTGCCAAGCAGTGGTTCCTGCCCTGGTTGGAGCGCGAGTACCCGCACTTGGTCTCGTCGTACCGCGGCCTCTATCCGGGCGTCTCGGTCTCGGCACCGAAGGCGTACCGCACCTGGCTCGGCAAGCGCATGCGCCCCCTCCTGCGGATGCACCAGCTCGACGGGTGGGACGAAGACGACCATCCGCGCGGTCGCCCGCAGCCGGGCCTGGCCGCGCGGACCGCGACGACCGG
>NZ_JBKBNC010000077.1:0-5118 GCF_046295495.1 Microbacterium sp. | reverse complement strand
GATCCGCGCGCATAAACACGTGGGGCTCGCGTTTATGCGCGTGAATCGCGTTTATGCGTGAAACGTAGGGCGCCGCGGGGCGCGGGGTGCGGGCCGGCTCGCGGCCGGCGGGATCAGGATGCCGCGCGGGCGGCGAGCAGATCGGGATGCCAGCGCTCGGCCACGTCGGGGTGGGCCCGCAGGCGTGACTTGAGCGCGTTCTCGCCGTAGGTCGCGTGGATGGGGTTGGCGGGGTCGTCTTCCACGCCCCGCGCCTCGGCGGCCAGTTCCGCCGGCAGGTCGATGATCGGCAGCCGCGCGTCGAGGGCGGGGTTGAAGAAGAACGGCACCGAGATGCGCTCGTCGGGGAAGCGCGGCGAGATCACGCGGTGGTTGGTCGCCGTCAGGTATCCCTGGGTCGCATACTCGAGCAGCTCGCCGATGTTGACGACGAACGCGCCGGGCACCGGGGGAGCGTCGACCCACTCGCCGTCTCGCTCGACCTGGAGGCCGCCCTTTCCGGGCTCGACCCAGAGGAGTGTGAGCACGCCGGAGTCCTTGTGGGCGCCCACGCCCTGTTGGGGCGTGACGTCGTCCTTGCCGGGGTACCGCACGATCTTGATGAGCGTCTGCGGGTCGCCGAAGTGGCGGTCGAAGTACTGCTCCTCGGCGCCGAGCGAGAGCGCCCAGGCGCGCAGCAGCTTGCGGGCCACGCCCGTCAGGTGATCGTGCCACTCGGTCACGACGTCCTTGAGCTCGGGCTGTGCGGCCGGCCACAGGTTGGGGCCGACGAGCCGGTTGTAGCCGGGGCCGTCGGCATCCGTGATCGCGTCGCGCTCGGGGCCGATGTCGATCTGCTCGCGCCAGTCGACGCGGCCCTGGGTGAGCTCGCCGCCCACGCGGGTGTAGCCGCGGAAATGCGGGCTGGTGACGTTCTCGATCGACAGCTTCTCGGCCTCGGGGAGGGCGAAGAAGTCCTTCGCCGCCTGCAGGAGTCGGGCCTCGAGCTCGGCGCTCACGCCGGTGCCCGTGAGGTAGAAGAACCCGACGTCGTGGGTGGCGGCGCGCAGTTCGTCGCGGAAGCGGGCTGCGGCATCCGGGCCCTGGTCGAGGAGCGACAGGTCGAGCACGGGGAGATTCAGGTCGGACATGCGTCGAGGCTAGATCGCTCGCCGCCGCGGGGTGCGAATGTTGCCGACGGTTACCGCCGGGCGGTGCTGGTGACGGCTGCGGCGGGCGAAGCTCCGGAGTTCCTCGGATCCTTGCGGGTGCGCACCGCGGATTCGCGCGCGAGCCGCGAGCGGCGCCCTCGATTTCTCCGGAGTGCGGACCATCGCGACACGCGGGCCGCGGCCTCGGGGATGCGTGAAACGGCGGTTGTGCGTAATCTGTCATGGTCAGGTGAGGCTGTCCTTACCTGATCCGCAGCGTCGCGGCATCCCGAGAATCCCGAAAGTCGGTCACGCCCGTGCTCGCCACCTTCATCATCGGCCTCCGCGAAGGCCTCGAAGCCGCCCTCGTGGTCGGCATCCTCGTCGCCTACCTCACCCGCCTCGATCGCCGCGACGCGCTGCCGAAGCTGTGGGCGGGTGTGGGCCTCGCGGTCGCCCTGGCCCTCGCGGTCGGCGCCGTGTTCACCTTCGGCGCGTACATGCTCACGTTCGAGGCGCAGGAGTTGCTCGGCGGTGGACTGTCGCTGCTGGCCGTGGCGATGGTCACCTGGATGATCTTCTGGATGCAGAGAGCCGGCCGCACGCTCAAGGCCGGGCTCGAGGGCGGGGTCGACCGAGCCCTGCGCGGCGGAGTCTGGGCGCTCGTCGCGATCGGCTTCGTGTCGGTCGCCCGCGAGGGTGTCGAGACGACGCTGCTGCTGTGGTCGATGGTGCAATCGTTCGGCGACGCGCCGCTCGCCCTGCTCGGCGCGCTGCTGGGCCTGATCGCCGCGGTCGTGCTCGGCTGGTTCATCGCGCGCGGGATGCTGCGTCTCGACCTCGGCCGGTTCTTCATCTGGACGGGCGGATTCCTCGTGGTCGTCGCCGCCGGCGTGCTCGCCTACGCCTTCCACGACCTGCAGGAGGCCGGGGCCCTGCCCGGGCCGTTCGGTGCCGGCGCGTCCCTGGACCCCGCGACGGGTCTGGTCGCGACCGGCTGGGCGGGCTTCCCGTTCGGCTGGGCCTTCGACGTCTCGGGGGTGATCGCCCCCGGCAGCGCGCTCGCCGCGTTGCTGCAGGCCACCGTGGGCTTCATGCCGCGGATGAGCTGGTTGCAGGTCATCGCGTGGGTCGTCTACGTCGCGGTCGTCGTGCCGCTGTTCGTCCGCGGTGTGCGTGCCAACCGCCGCCCGCGGCCCGCGTCCGGCGCGCCTACCGGTACGCCGGGCACGCGGCCCGCTGCGGACCCGCCCGTGCCCGCCCCGGCGGCCCCGCGCACGGCCGGAGCCCCCACCGCCCCATGAACCCCGGTCGTCGCGCGCGCCCGAAGCCGCGGCATCCGTCCCACCCATCCGAACGGAGCATCATGACCCCGAATCGCCTCCTCGCCGCGACGGCCGTGGCCGGCGCCGCCGCCCTCGTCCTCTCGGGCTGCGTCGCCAAGACCGACGCCGCAGCCTCCGGAGCCCTCTCCGTCACCTCGACCGCAGACGGGTGCGCCGTCTCGGCGGCGACCGCGCCCAGCGGAACCGTCGCCTTCGACGTGAGCAACCAGAGCGACCAGGTCACGGAGTTCTACCTGCTGGCATCCGATGGTCTGCGCATCGTCGGCGAGGTCGAGAACATCGCCCCCGGCGCCTCGCGCAACCTCACCGTCGTGGCGCAGCCCGGCGATTACTACACGCTCTGCAAGCCCGGGATGATCGGCGACGGCGTGGGCCGGGCGGCCTTCTCGGTGACCGGTGACGCGGTGGCCGTCGAGGGGCCGGATGCCGAGCAGAAGCAGCAGGCGGTCGACCTGTACGCGGCGTTCGTGAAAGACCAGGTGGGCCAGCTGCTCCCGGCCGTGCAGACCTTCGCCGCCGCGTACGAGGCAGGCGACGACGCCGCCGCGCGCGAGCAGTTCCCGCGCGTGCGCGCCTTCTACGAGCGCATCGAGCCCATCGCCGAGGCGCTCGGAGACCTCGACCCGCGCATCGACTACCGCGAGGTCGACGCCGTGGCCGAGGGGCTGGACTGGACCGGCTTCCACCGCATCGAGAAAGACCTCTGGGTTCCCGCGCAGGACGCGCTGAACGCCGACGGCGAGACGCCGGCGTGGAAGGACTGGGCCCCCTCGACCCCCGCCGAGCGGGCGACCTACGGCGACAAGCTCATCGCCGACACCCAGGAGCTCTACGACTACGTGCACTCCGACGCCTTCACGCAGGCGCTCGACACGCAGGGCGTCGCGGGTCTGTCGAACGGCGCGATCGCCCTGCTCGACGAGGTGGCCACGGGCAAGATCAGCGGTGAAGAGGACTGGTGGTCGGGAACCGACCTGTACGACTTCGCGGCGAACGTCGAGGGGTCGAAGATGGCGTTCTCGCTCGTGCGCGACTTCGCCGAGTCGAAGGGCGACAAGGGTGCGTCCCTGGTCACCCGCATCGACGCCGGTTACGCCGACCTCGAGGCGGCGCTCGCCGCCCACGGTTCCGCGGACGCCGACTTCGTCGCGTACTCGCAGCTCACCGAGGCCGACAAGCGTCAGCTCACCGACCTCATCAACGCTCTCGCCGAGCCGCTGTCGCAGCTCACCGTGACGATCCTGGAGTGAGCGTGGACGACGAGCGGTTCCCGGATGCCACGGGGGCGCCGGCGCGCGAGCCGGACCCCCGGGCCGCCCCGGATACGGCTTCCGAGCCGGCCCCCGAACCATCCTCCGAGCGTGGCCTGTCCCGCCGCGGTCTCATGGGCCTGGCGCTCGGCGCCGGCGCGGTCGGAGCCGCGCTCGGCGCCGGGGGCGGCGTGATCGGGGGCATGGCCCTCGGCCGTGATCAGGCGCACGCCGCGACGGACGCCGTGGCTCCGGCCAGCGGCATCCATCAACCCGGGATCATCACTCCCGTGCAGGACCACCTGCACTTCGCGGCCTACGACATGATGGCGCGCACGACCCGCGACGACCTCGCCGAGCTGCTCTCGGACTGGACGTACGCGGCCACGCGCATGATGCAGGGCCTCGACGTCAGCGCCTCGGGCGCGGTGGGCGGTTCACCGGAGGCCCCGCCCGACGACACCGGCGAGGCTCTGGGCCTACCGGCGAGCAACCTCACCATCACGTTCGGCTTCGGTCCGTCGCTGTTCGACGAGCGCTTCGGGCTCCCGGGGCAGCGCCCCGCGGGGCTCGAGCGGCTCCCGGCCTTCCTGGGCGACGACCTCGACCCGCTGCGCTCCGACGGCGACCTGTGCATCCAAGCCTGCGCCGATGACCCGCAGGTCGCCGTGCACGCGATCCGCAACCTCAGTCGCATCGCGTTCGGTCGCGCGACCATCCGCTGGTCGCAGCTCGGTTTCGGCCGGACGTCCAAGACCACGGCCGCGCAGGCGACGCCGCGCAACCTCTTCGGCTACAAGGACGGAACGGCCAACATCCTCGCCGACGACACCGCTGCGCTCGACGAGAACGTGTGGGTCTCGGCATCCGAGGGTCCGGCGTGGCTCGCCGGCGGGTCGTATCTGGTCGCACGGCGTATCGCCATGCTCATCGAGACCTGGGATCGCACGCGCCTGGCCGAACAGGACAGGGTCGTGGGCCGCGACAAGGCGAACGGCGCCCCGCTGTCGGGCGGTGACGAGTTCGCCGCGCCCGACTTCTCGGCGCTCGGGGCCGCGGGCTCGACGGCCATCGATCCGCGAAGCCACGTGCGGCTCGCGCACCCCGACATGAACGGCGGCATCCGCATCCTGCGACGCGGCTACAACTTCGTCGACGGCACGACCGACCTCGGTCGCCTGAACGCGGGGTTGTTCTTCCTGTCGTTCCAGAAGAGTCCCGACCGCTTCGTCACGCTGCAGCGGTCGCTGGCGACGGATGCCATGGGGGAGTACCTGCGGCACGTCGGATCGGGGCTGTGGGCCGTTCCCCCCGCGCCCGCCGCCGGCGCGTCGATCGGCGCGGGGCTGCTCGGGGCCTGACGGCCGCGGGCCGGCGCGAGGTGCGGGGCCC
>NZ_JBKBNC010000076.1:0-5358 GCF_046295495.1 Microbacterium sp. | reverse complement strand
CACGATCACGTCGTCGGCGATGCCGGCGACGACGTCGAGGTCGTGCGTGATGAAGACCATCGCGAGGTCGCGCTCGCGCTGCAGCACCCGGAGGCGGTCGAGGATGCGCGCGCGGACGGTCGCGTCGAGCGCCGAGACCGGCTCGTCCAGCACGAGGAGGTCGGGCGAGACGGCCAGGGCCCGCGCGATCGCGACGCGCTGGCGTTGACCGCCCGAGAGCTGCGCCGGCCGGCGCCGGGCGAACCCGGCGGAGAGGCCCACCTCGGCCAGCAACGCCTCCACCGCGGCCCGCCTGGCGCCGCGCGCCACTCCGCCGGCGGCGACCGCCTCGGTCAGGGTGCGCCCGACGCTCCAGCGCGGGTCGAGCGCGCCCCACGGGTTCTGCTGAACGAGCTGCACGCGACGGCGCGCGGCACCCCGCGCCGCCCGGGGCGTCCACGGCGCCCCGTCGAAGGTGAGGGTCCCGGCATCCGGAGCGGACACCCCGACGATCAGACGGGCGAGGGTGGTCTTACCCGAGCCCGACTCCCCCACCACGGCGAGCGTGCGGCCGCGCCGCAGGGCGAACGAGACGTCGTCGACCGCGGTGCGCTCACCGAACCGCTTGACCAGCCCGGCGCCCGACACCAGTGGTGCATCCGCGCGGGGAGCGCGCCGCAGCGGTTCGTGCGCGATCGCCTCCACCAGCTCGCGCGTGTGCGGGTCGCGGGGGGATGCCAGGATGTCGGCGGTCGGACCGGCCTCGACCGCGCGGCCGGCGTGCATCACGACCACGCGGTCGGCCACGCGCGCGACGGCGCCGAGGTCGTGGCTGATGAAGACCACGGCGACCCCGTCATCCGCGATGCGGCGGAGGAGGTCGAGCACGCGCGCCTGCACGGTGGCATCCAGGGCGGTCGTCGGCTCGTCGGCGACGAGGACGGCGGGGTGGGCGGCGAGGGCCGAGGCGATGAGCGCCCGCTGCCGCAGGCCTCCGGAGAGCTCGTGCGGATATTGACAGGCGCGCACCTCGGGCTCGGGCAGCGACACGCGTCGCAGGGTGTCGAACACGCGCGCGCGCAGGGCCTCCCCGCGCTCCGCGGGTTCGTGGATGCGCACCGGCTCGGCGACCTCGGCTCCGATGGTCCGCAGCGGGTCGAGCGAGACCAGGGCGTCCTGCGACACGAGCGCCACGCGCCGACCGCGCAGCGCGCGCCAGCGGCGGGGCGAGAGGGCGCGCACGTCGGCGCCGTCGATCTCGAGGGCGTCGGCCGACACCGACATCCCCGACGGGACGAGGCCCAGCAACGCCCGGCCGGTCAGCGACTTCCCCGCCCCCGATTCACCGACGATCGCGACGCACTCCCCCGGAGCGACATCGAGGTCGAGGCCCGTGACCAGCGCTCCCGCGGGTCCGTCGATGCGCAGGCCGCGCACGCGCACGCCGCTCACGCGTCCCGCTCCTCGGCCCGGGCCCGCAGGGTGCGGCCGACGACGCTCACGCTCACCACGGTCGCCGTGATCGCCAGCCCCGGGAACACCGCGACCCACGGGGCCTGCAGCAGCAGATTGCGCCCGGCCGAGAGCAGGAGCCCCCATTCCGGCGTGGGCTCGGTGGGACCGAGGCCCAGGAAGCTGAGCCCGGCCGCGGCGAGGATGCTCGTGCCGATGCCGATCGTGGCGAGCACGCTCACCGCCCCGAGCACGCCGGGCAGCACGTGCCGCACGTGCACGACGAACGCCGGGACGCCGACGATACGGGCCGCCTCCACGTGCTCGGCCGCCGCCAGGGAGCGCGTCTGCGCCCGGGCCAGGCGCACGTAGACCGGCACGGCCGCGATGGTGACGGCGACGGCCACGTTCACCGGCCCGGGGCCGAGCAGGGCGACGACGAGCAGGGCGACGAGGAACTCGGGGAACGCCAGCAGCACGTCGACCACGCGCATGGCGGCGGCGTCGACGAGACGAGGTGCCACGGCCGTCAACGACCCGGCGACGACGCCCACGGCGAGGGCCAGGCCCGTGGCGAGCAGCCCGATGCCGACCGATCGCCCGGCGCCGTGCACGACGCGCGAGTAGACGTCGCGACCGCTCTGGTCGGTGCCGAACCAGTGCGCCGCGCTGGGCGGTTGCAGCGCGGCCCGCACGTCGGTGAGCAGCGGATCGTGCGTGGACAGCAGACCTGGGGCGAGAGCCGCGAGTGCGATCACCCCGAGCACCGCCCCGGCGATCGAAAGCGCCGTGATCCGACCGGGGCGCGTCACGCGCCGCGCGGGGGCCGCCACGCTCACGAGGGCACCGCCGCACGTGCGGTGACCGCGGGGCCCGCCGATCGCAAGCGCGGGTCGAGGAGCGGCACGACGAGATCGACCACGGTGTTGACGACGACGAAGACGAGGGCGCTGAGCAGGATGACCCCCGTGATGACCGGGAGGTCGCGATCGGTGATCGCCGTGAGGGTCACGCGCCCGATGCCGGGCCGCGCGAACACCGTCTCGACCAGCACCGCTCCGCCCAGCAACGACCCCACGAGGTAGGCGGCGAGGGTGATCCCGCCCACGCTCGCGTGGCGGAGCGTATGGTGCACGCTCTCGCGCAGCGGCCCCGCGCCCCGCGCCCGCACGGTGAGCAGGAACGGTTCGCGCTCTGCGGCCTGCACGCCGTCGCGCAGCACCTGGGAGAGCAGGGCGGCGACCGGGAGGGCCAGCGTCACGGCCGGCAACACGATGGCCGCGGCATCCCGCGCGCCCGACACCGGGAACCACCCGAGCTGGAACGAGAACACACTCAGCAGCACCAGGCCCGTCCAGAAGACGGGCGACGACAGCACGACCAGCTCGATCCCGGATGCCACGGCCCGGCCCGCGCGTCCGCGCACGAGCAGGGCGGAGGCCAGCGCCAGGACGAGCGCGATCACGAGTGCGAGGGCCGACAGCTGCAGCGTGGGTGCGAGTTGACGCCCGATCACCTCGGTGACCGGCAGTCGCAGCTGATACGACTCGCCCAGGTCGCCGCGCACGAGCCGCCCGAGGAAGGCCCCGTACTGTTCGAGCACCGGCCGATCCAACCCCAGCTCGCGGCGGATGCCCGCCTTGACCTCCTCGCCCACCTGCGCCTGCGGCCCGAGCAGCACCTCGACGGGGTCGCCGGGGATGATCCGGAACGCCACGAACGCGAGCGTCGCCGCGCCCCACAGCACCAGAACCACGGATGCCACGATCCCGCCGAGGCGCGTCAGGATCGCGCGCGGGCGAGAGCGTGGCATCCGGGTTCCGTCGTCGGCGGAGGGCTCAGCCGACCGAGGCGGTGGCGAACAGCGGACGGCCGTAGAGGTCGAACGTCAGGCCTGTGACGTCGGGGCGCACGGCGCTGATGAGGGCGGGGCTGTACAGCGGCACGATGGCGGCGTGCTCGGCGTTCCACTGCTGCACCTGCGCATAGACGTCGTTGCGGGCGTCCGTGTCGGTGGTGGAGGCGCCCTGTTCGAGCAACGCGTCGATCGCGGGATCGCTGACCTGCGAGGCGTTCTGGAAGCCGTCGGTGGCCAGGTGGCTGCGCAGCAGATCGGGGTCGACACCCGAGAAGCCCCAGTCGGTCACGTCGTAGGTCTTGGGACCGTACTGCTCGTTGTAGGCGCCGGGCTCGAGCACCTCGCGCTGCAGGTCGAAGCCGACGGCCTTGAGGTCGCTCTGCACCGCGTTCGCGAGGGCGGCTCGGTCGTCGGGGACCGGGGTCCAGGCGATCCACCGAGCCGTGAGGCGCTGACCGTCCTTGGTGCGGATGCCATCGGCATCCCGTCCGGTCCAGCCGGCCTCGTCGAGGAGCGCATTCGCGGCCGCCTGGTCGAACGGCCAGGCGTTCTCGAGGCTCGCGTCGTAACCGGGGGTGGTGGCGCCGAGGATGCTCCAGGCACGCGGGTACTGACCGAAGAAGATCTCCTGCACGGCGGTGTCGACGTCGATCGCGCGCGTGAACGCCTGGCGCACCTTCTGATCGGCGAAGACGCCGTACTTCTCGTTGAGGAACAGCGAGTACGGCAGGCCCGGATAGGCGATCGACTCGACGGTGTCGTCGGCGGGCACCTGGCTCACGAGGTTGGGCGGCAGGTTGGTCACGACGTCGGCCTGGCCACTGGAGAGGGCGCCGACGCGCACGGACGCCTCGGGGAGGATGTCGACCCGCAGGGTCTTGAACGACGCAACGCCGCCGCCGTCGGGGCCCCAGGCGTAGTCGTCGTTGCGGGTGTAGACGATGTCCTGGTCGGGCGTGTACTCGGTGAGCTCGAAGGGCCCGGTGCCCACCGTGACGCCGGGGCCGCCGGCCTTGAGCTGGTCGGCCCGGGTCTCGAGCACCGCGGGCGAGTAGAAGCCGAGCAGGGCGGTGCTCGCCGCCTGCAGGAACGGCGCGTACGGCTGGCTGAAGCGCACGCGCACGGTGTGCTCGTCGACCACGTCGGTCCCGGCGTAGAGGTCGCCGCCGAGCATGGATGCCGCCTGCGCCGACGCGGTCTCGGGGTCGGCGATGCGGTCGAAGTTCGCCTTCACGGCCGCCGCGTCGAACGGCGTGCCATCGTGGAAGGTCACGTCGTCGCGCAGGCGGAAGAGGTAGCTCGCGCCGCCCTCCTCGACGTCCCACGACTCGGCGAGCCACGGCGAGAACGTCCCGTCGGCCTCCTGATACACGAGCGAGTCGAGCACCGCGCGCTGCACCATGGCCGACACGTCGAGCTGGCTCGTCTGGGGGTCCATGTGGCCCGCGGAGAGGTTGGCGCCCTCGATCGCCCAGACGATCTCGCCATCCCCATCCGCCGCGGGATCGGAGCCGGCGCACGCCGACAGGGAGAGAGCGGCGACCGCGGCGACGGCGACAGTCGACAGCAGGCGGCGGGACAACACGCGACCGGGCAGCGCCCGGCGAGACGGCACAGAAGGCATGAAGCGACCTCAGGATCTTCGATGGGGAGACCCCCAGCCTACTCGCGTTCCTGGACCCGGTGCGGAAACCCCGGTCTTCCCGGTGCGCCCCCACTCGCGCGGCGTCTCCCGCGCGGGTTGCTCCCCGGTACGTCGCGCGCGGCATGACCTCGGCGACGCGCACAACCTCCGCGACGCGCACAGCCTCCGCCGGCATCCGCCCCTCCGGGCTGAGGTTGCGAGAATCGCTGACCTTGCGCGCACGACCCACGCCCAGGGCGGCGCGAGCCACCGGCCGCGGCACGGGGGCGGGCAGCGGCCACGGGCGCGGGCCGCGCCCCACCACGCGCACAACCTCCGCGATGCGCACAACCTCCGCCGGCGTCCGCCCCTCCGAGCTGACATTGCGCGAATCGCTGACCTTGCGCGCACGACCCACGCCCAGGGCGGCGCGAGTCACGGCCGC
>NZ_JBKBNC010000075.1:0-5488 GCF_046295495.1 Microbacterium sp. | reverse complement strand
CGCAGCCCGCCGGCCACGCGCCTTCCGGTGCGCCCGCCGCGCCCGGACACCCCGCCGCGCCCGGACACCCCGCGGCCCACGGCTACGCCGCGGCCCCCTCCGGTGCCGCGGCCCCCACCGGCCAGGCCTTCGGCCCCGCCGCCACCGACGCGCACCCCACGCTCACCCTGCCCGACTCGGCATCCTCCACGCCCCGCGCGAAGCGTTCGGCGCCGCGCATCGCGGCCCTGCTCGTCGCGGCCGCCCTCGTCGGCGGAGGCGCGGGCCTCGGCGGCACCTACGCGGGCCTGAGCCTGTGGGGCGGGTCGGACACCTCGACCGCCTCGGGCCCGACCGCGATCACGGTCAACGACCCGCAGGACGTCAACGCCACCGCGGCCGTCGCGAGCAAGGTCGTGCCGAGCGTCGTCACGATCAGCGCGACCGGCACCTCGGCCGGCGGCACCGGCTCGGGCGTCGTGCTGAGCGACGACGGCTACGTGCTCACCAACACGCATGTCGTGACCCTCGACGGGCAGACGGGCAACGCCCGGATCTCGGTCACCACCTCCGATGGCAAGGTCTACGCCGCGACCCTCGTCGGCACCGACCCCACCTACGACCTCGCCGTCATCAAGCTCGAGAACGCCTCGGGCCTCACCCCGATCGAGTTCGGCGACTCCTCGAAGCTCAACGTCGGCGACGCCACCGTGGCCGTCGGCGCGCCCCTCGATCTGCCGAACACCGTGACCACCGGCATCGTCAGCGCCCTGAACCGCTCGATCCAGGTCGCGTCGTCGGCCGCCCCCTCCGACGGATCGGACTCCGAACAGAGCGAACCGGGTCAGGAGAGCCCGTTCCGCTTCGACTTCGGCCAGGGCCAGCAGTCGCAGACCGCGACCGAGACCATCAAGATCGCCGTCATCCAGACCGACGCGGCCATCAACCCCGGTAACTCCGGCGGCGCGCTCGTCGACGACGAGGGCAAGCTCATCGGCATCAACGTCGCCATCGCCAGCGCGGGCGGTTCGTCGTCGGGCGGCCAGTCGGGCAACATCGGCGTGGGCTTCTCGATCCCCTCCGACATCGCCAAGCGCATCTCGTCGGAGATCATCGACAACGGCTCCGCCACACACGGTCTGCTCGGCGCCTCGGTGCAGGATGCCGCCTCCCAGCAGGGAGCGACCACCACCGGCGCCTACGTGGCCGAGGCCGTCAGCGGGGGAGCGGCCCAGGCCGCCGGTCTGCAGAAGGGCGACGTCATCACCGGGTTCAACGGCATCCCCGTGACGAACTCGATCGACCTCACCGCCCAGGTGCGCGCGCTCGCCGCGGGTGCGAAGGCCGAGGTCACCTACCTGCGCGGCGGCCAGGAGAAGACCGCCGAGGTCACCCTGGGCGCGATGCCGCAGGGCTGATCCCGTCCGGATCCCCGCGCACCGGCCCCGCCGGCGCCGGGATCTGGGCCGAGACGCCACCCCGCGATAGGCTCGCGGGGTGGCGTCTTTCTCGTTCGGTGCGGGAAACGCCCGGAAACTCCGCCGCATCCCGCTGTATCTCGCGGGGCGGCTGGCCATTGCCCTGATCCCGCGCTCGCGCGAGGAGTGGGTGTTCGGCTGCGCGGTCGGCGTCGCCGACGGCGCCCTGGCCCTACAGCGCGTCGCCGCCGCCCGGGGCGAGTGTACGACGTGGCTCGTCGCCGACGCCGACCAGGCTCAGGATGCCGAGCGACTCGGCATCCCCTGGGTGCGGCGCGACTCCGCGGCGGGGTTCTGGCGCACGGCGCGCGCCCGCGTGATCGTGGTGACCCACGGCTTCGGCGACGCCCAGCGCTACGCCACGACCGGGGCTCTGCTGGTGCAGTTGTGGCACGGCATCCCGCTCAAGCGCATCGGCCTCGACTCGGCCGAGACCACCCGCAGCCCCGTGCTGCCCGGCCTGCTGCAGCCGGTGCTCGCCGTGCTCTACCGCCGCGCCGCGCGTCGCATCGCCGTGCTGCCCGCCGCGTCGCACCTCGTGCGCGGGCGCCTCGAGAGCGCCTTCGGGCTCAGCGACGAGCGCGTGCCGGTGACCGGTGAGCCGCGCGTCGACGTGCTGTCGGCCGGGTCCGCCGCCGACCGCCGCGAGACCGCCCGCGCCGCCCTGACCGCCGCGCTCGGGATGCCGCTCGACGCTCGTTCCGTCGCGTTGTACGCCCCCACCTGGCGCGACGGGGAGCCCGACCCCGCGGTTCCGACGGCGGGGGAATGGGAGCGCATCCGCGACATGCTGGAGCGCACCGATGCGACGCTGGTCGTGCGCTCGCACCCGCTGGGCGCCGGCGACTACCGCACGCCCTGGACCACCGACCGCATCGTGTCGCTGGGCAGCGATCGGGTGGCCGACGTCACCCCGCTGCTGCCCGGCTTCGACGCGCTGATCACCGACTACTCCTCGCTCGCCTTCGACGCGGCCCTCGTGCCGCTGCCGGTGGTGTTCTTCGCCCCCGACCTGGAGGCCTACACCGCCCGACGCGGCCTCTACGGCCGCTACGCCGACGTCGCCGGCGACCACCCCGCCCGCACCTGGGACGACACTCTCGCGCAGCTCACGGCCGTGATCGACGACCCCGCCCCGGCCCGCGCCGCGTCGGAGCACCGCAGCACCGCCGTGCACGCCCACCGCGACGGACGCAACGCCGAGCGGGTGTACCGGGTGATCCGGTCGCTGCTCGACGCGCGGGTGCGCGGGGCTGGGCGGGACGATGCGCTGCTCGCCGGCGCGGACGGTTCGCGGCCCGCCGGGGCTGGGCGCGATGGCGCGCCGTTCGCCGGCGCGGCCCCCGACGGAAGGGACACCCCCCGATGACCGACGCGCGCCTGTTCGACGACGCCGGGATCCCCGTGCTCGAGCTCAGCGGAGAGGGCCCCCGCCCGGCATCCGTCGAGCTGGTGGGCGCGCGCGCCCGCTCCCGCGCCCGCCTGCACGGACGCGGACGCACCTGGCGCGCCGTCGTGCCCCTCCACGCCGCGCGGTGGGGAGGACCCGAGCTGCCACTGCCCACGGGACGCTACCGACTGCAGGTCGACGGGGGAGAGGCGACGGATGCCGACCCCTCGGCGCTGCACCTGCCCGACACCGCCCTGACCAGCCTGCGCGCGTCGCTCGCCGACGGGGTCGTGGGCATCACCGCCCCCGTCGATCCGGTGTACCTGGCGGGGGAGGGACGAGCCGCGATCGAACGCCGCTACGCCACCGGGCGGGCCGAGCCGCTCGAGAACGCCGTGTTCTTCGAGAGCTTCTACGGGCGCACCGCCGGCTGCAACCCGCTCGCGATCGACCGTGAGCTCGCCCGCGTCGCCCCGGGCGTCACGCGGTACTGGAGCGTCGTCGACCTGTCGGTCGAGGTGCCCGAGGGAGCCGTCGCCGTGGTGGAGGGCAGCCCCGAGTGGTGGCGGGCCCGCGGGGTGTCGCGCCTGCTCGTCGTCAACGACTGGCTGCGCCGCCGATTCGTGCGCCGTCGCGGGCAGACCGTGCTGCAGACGTGGCACGGAACACCCCTCAAGCGCCTAGCCCTGCACCGCCCCGGCTTCGACCCGCGTCGCGCGCTCGCCGTGGCGCGCGAGAGTCGCCGCTGGAACGTGCTGCTCGCCCAGAGTCCCTACGCCGCGCGGGTGCTGCGCAAGGCGTACGCCTTCCTCGGTCGGCCCGTGTGGGTCGAGGGCTACCCCCGCGACGACGCCCTGCAGCGCGACGACGGGCTCGAGACGCGGCGACGCCTCGGCATCCGGCCCGGCGAGCGAGTGCTGCTCTACGCACCCACCTGGAGGGACGACCGCGAGAAGATCGTCGACTTCGTCGACCCCGCCGCCCTCGCCCTCTCCGCCGACGCGGTGGTGCTCGTGCGCGGGCACACGCGCACGCTGCATCCGGGATCCGACGTCGACGGCCCGCGCGTCATCGACGTGACCGGCTACCCCGACACCGCTCGGCTGCTCGCCGCCGCCGATGCGCTGATCACCGACTACTCCTCGGTCATGTTCGACTTCGCCATCACCGGCAAGCCGATGTACTTCCTCGTGCCCGACCTCGAGCGTTACCGCGGGGAGATGCGCGGGTTCTACTTCGACCTGCTCGAGCTGGCGCCCGGTCCGGTCGTGCGCTCGCAGGGCGACCTGGAGCGCGCGCTCGCCGAGGTGGATCCCTCGATCTTCACCGAGCGCTACACCCGCTGGCAGCGGCTGTTCGCGCCCCGCGACGACGGACGCGCCGCCGAGCGCGTCGTCGCGCGGATCCTCGACCAGGGTTTCGTCGACCGGGGGTGAGGGAGGGGGTCTCCGGGCCGGCTTTCTGCGGATGCGACGCCCCGTCTCGAGGCCTCGCGGTCGGCCCCATCGCGGCATCCGGGGGCCCTGTGACAGCATGAGGTGATGCGTCTTCACAGGAGAGCGACCATGGCAGCCGTGCTGCTGACGACCATCGCCCTGGCCGGCTGCACCGGCGGATCGGCGGATGCCGAACCCTCGCAGACACCCGCGACCACCGCGGTCCCCGCACCCGACGCGTCGTCGGAAACGCCCGGGTCGACGGCGGAGGGGGCCGACGCCGAGGCCGACGCGGCGTTGCTGCCGATACCGGTCGACGACATCCGCGAGTGGGCGGAGACCGCGGTGCCCGCACCCTCGGCGGGGACGGGGGCCGGGGCCCTCTCGGGCTGGCTGAGCCAGAACACGTCGTCGAATCAGAAGAACACCTTCGCCTCGGTCGAGCCCGGCACCTTCCAGGGGCAGATCGCGTGCCGGGGAGAGGGCACGATCACCGTGGCCGCCGGCGAGGTCGAGGGAGAGGGCGAGGGCGATCTCGAGGGTGACTCGGCGCTTGAGCCCGTGACCTGCCGCAACAGCACGATCGCGTTCGACGTCACGACCACCCGGCAGGGCGTGCGGATCGATCTCGGTCTCGAGGGCGCCCCCGCGATGTACGCCGTGTCGCTCACGCGCGTGGGTTGAGACGCGCGGCCGCCGCGTCGCAGCGCTGAGGTTGTGCGCTGCGGTGGGTTCGGCGGCGGTGGGTTCGGCGGCGGTGGCGGCGTTGGCGTTGGGTCAGCGATGTGCGCTGGGTCAGTGGGGTTGGTGGCATCCGGGCTGAGGTTGTGCACATCGCTGAGGTTGTGCGCGGGCACGGCCGCGGCGCCGGCGGCGTTGGGTTGGCGACTGGTGGCGTTGGGTCAGTGATGTGCGCTGGGTCAGTGGGATTGGCGGCATCCGGGCTGAGGTTGTGCGCATCGCGGAGGTTGTGCACGGCGGCGGTCTCGGCGCCGGTGGCGATGGCGCTGGGTCAGCGATGTGCGCTGGGCCAGTCGGGCTGGTCGGGCTCCGGGCTGAGGTTGTGCACATCGCTGAACTTGTGCGCATCGCTGAGGTTGTGCGTGGGCGCGGCCACGGCGGCGGTGAAGCTAGGTCGGTGATGTGCGCTGGGTCAGTCGGGTTGGTGGCATCCGGGCTGAGGTTGCGCACATTGCTGAGGTTGT
>NZ_JBKBNC010000074.1:0-5574 GCF_046295495.1 Microbacterium sp. | reverse complement strand
CGCCCCCGCCCGCGCCCGCGCCCGCGCACGGGGGCGCCGTCGCCGGATCGGCGCCCGCGCGCGCCGCGTTTATGCCTGAGGGCGGCGAGGCGGCGACGGCACGCAATCGCGCAGGCCCCCGCCGCGGCGGCCACCGCGGAACACCGTTTGTACACGACGTATATCGGCACCGCTTCCGGTGCTGAGAAGAATGGGCGGGGAACCCCGCACCGATCCAGGAGGACACATGACCGATCCGCGCGAGAGCGAGCTGCTGGCATCCGTACCCACCGGTCTGCTGATCAACGGGGAGTGGCGCGCGGCCGAGGGCGGCAAGACCGTCGCCGTGAACGACCCCGCCACGGGCGACGTCATCCGTGAGATCGCCGACGCCTCCGTCGCCGACGGCGTCGCCGCGATGGATGCCGCCGCCGAGGCGTTCCCGTCATGGGCGGCGACCCCCGCCCGCGAGCGCGCCGAGATCCTCCGCCGCGCCTTCGACCTGCTGCAGGAGCGCAAGGAAGACGTCGCGCTGCTGATGACCCTCGAGATGGGCAAACCGCTCGCCGAGGCGCGCGGCGAGGTCGGATACGGCGGGGAGTTCCTGCGCTGGTTCAGCGAGGTCACCGCCCACACCCAGGGCCGCTACGGCGCGAATCCCGAGGGAACCGGCCGCATGGTCGTCACGCAGCACCCGGTCGGCCCCTGCTACCTCATCACCCCGTGGAACTTCCCGCTCGCGATGGCCACCCGCAAGATCGCCCCCGCGCTCGCCGCCGGGTGCACGGTCGTCATCAAGCCCGCGACCCTCACCCCCCTGACCACTCTGTTCTTCGCCCAGATCCTGCAGGATGCCGGCCTGCCGGCGGGCGTGGTCAACGTCGTCACGACGACGAGCACCGGCCCCGTGTCGGAGCGCATCATCTCCGACCCGCGCCTGCGCAAGCTGTCGTTCACCGGTTCCACCCCCGTCGGGGTGAAGCTGCTGCAGCAGGCTGCTCCCGGGGTCCTACGCACCTCGATGGAGCTCGGCGGCAACGCCCCCTTCGTGGTCTTCGACGACGCCGACATGGACAAGGCCGTCGAGGGAGCGATGCTCGCGAAGTTCCGCAACATCGGCCAGGCGTGCACCGCGGCCAACCGCTTCATCGTGCAGCGCTCGGTCGTCGAGGAGTTCACCCGCCGCGTCACCGAGCGCGTGCAGGGCATGAGGATCGGCCGCGGCACCGAGGAGGGCGTGCAGATCGGACCCCTCATCGACGACCGCGCCGTCGACAAGGCCAAGACGCTCGTGGGGGATGCCGTCGAGCGCGGCGCCACGGTCACCACCGGCGGATCTCCCGTCGACGGCCCCGGCACGTTCTTCGAGCCGACCGTCGTGTCGGACGTGCAGCCGGGCAGCGACATCCTGCGCGAGGAGATCTTCGGACCCGTGCTCGCCATCGTCCCCTTCGACGACGAGGACGACGCGGTCCGCCTCGCCAACGACACCGAGTACGGCCTCGTCTCGTACGTCTTCACCGAGTCGCTCGCGCGCGGACAACGCATGATCGACCGCCTCGAGACCGGGATGATGGGCCTCAACGTCGGCGTCGTCTCCAACGCCGCGGCCCCCTTCGGCGGCTGGAAGCAGTCGGGCCTCGGCCGCGAGGGCGGCGACGAGGGCATCCACGAGTACCTGCAGACGAAGTACACGCTCACGGCGAACCCCTACGCCTGAGACAGCGGATGCCACGACCCCCGACGCCCCGCGAGGGCCCGGGGGTCGTGGCATCCGTCGTTCTCCCCGCCATCCCGCGACACAACACAGGAGATGCTGTCCTCGGGCGGCCCATCCGGCGTCCTGCAAGCCCTCGGCGGTCGAAAATCCTGCGTTGTGTCGGCTGACGTTGACGGATGCCGCGGCCCGGAGTTGCTCGGCGCGGCCGGAGCCGCGCCGAGCACGCGGCGCGCCGTCCGCGACACAACGCAGGAGATCCTGTCCTCCGGTGGCCCATCTGGCCCGTGGGTGCCCTCGTCGAGCAGAATTCCTGCGTTGTGTCGACAGAGGGGACGGATGTGGGACTCCCCGGAGGCCCCGCGTCAGTCGCCCGCGTGCCGGTCCAGGAACGCGAAGACCTCCGCGTCGTCGACGCCGGGGAACATGCCGCGGGGCAGCGGCGAGAACATGTGCCGGTGCACGCGTGCACTCGGCCACGCCTTGCCCTGCCAGCGCTGTGCGGCCTCGGTGTCGGGGCGGCGGCAGCACGACTCGTCGGGGCAGTGCGAGACGCCGCGCTTGGGCGTCTCGCGCCCGCGGAACCACCGGGCGTCGTCGAAGGGCACGCCGACGGTGATGGAGAAGTCCCCGTCGCTCGTGGTGCCCGTCTGCGTCGAGCACCAGAAGGTGCCGGCGGGGGTGTCGGTGTACTGGTAGTGCTCCGTGGTGCGGTTGTGCTCGGCGAACGCGGAGCGCGCCGAGAACTTGCGGCAGACCACCTGGCCCTCGACCGAACCGGTGACGTCGGTCGGCAGGGGCAGCCCGTCGTTCTCGTACACGCGCGAGATCGCGCCGTCGCCGTCCACCCGCAGGAAGTGCAGACGGATGCCGAGGTGCGTCGTCATGAGGTTGGTCATGCGCATCGCGGCGGCCTCGTGCGTCACTCCGAAGGCGTCGCGGAAGTCCTCGACGGCCAGGTTGCGGTCCTTCTTCGCCTGGGCGAGGAAGGCGACGGCGCCCGTCTCGGGCATGAGGCAGCACGCGGCGTAGTAGTTGATCTCGAGCCGCTGCTGCAGGAAGTCGGCGTAGTCGGTCGGCGGGCGGTGACCGAGCAGGCGGTGCGCCATCGCCTGCAGCGCCATCGAGCGCAGGCCGTGGCCGCCCGGGATCGACGCGGGGGGCAGGTAGATGCGCCCGTTCTCGAGGTCGGTGACCGAGCGGGCGGAATGCGGCAGGTCGCTGACGTAGATGAGCTCGAAGCCGAGCTGCTCGGCCATGATGCTCACCGTGCGGTGGGTCAGTGCGCCCGTCGAGTGCCCGGCCGCCCTGAGCTGCTTCTCGGCGAGGCGCTCGATGTCGGGCAGGTGGTTCGCCGTCTCGCGCATGCGCAGGCGCAGTTCGGTGTTGGCGCGACGGGCCTCCTCCGGGCTCGCGATCGTCTCGCGCTCTCGGCGCTGCAGCTCGCGATGCAGGCCGAGCACGGCCTCGATCGTGTCGTCGCTGGTGCCCTTGGTCACCTTGACCGGGGGGATGCCGAGCTGACGGAAGAACGGACTGGTCTGCGCCCGCTCGAGCTCGATCTCCAGAGCCGCCCGCCGGTTCGGGGGCTCGCGCGAGAGGAGCTCGGTGACCTCGGTCTCGGTCGCGCGGGCGATCTCCTGCAGGAGGGAGAGCTTGGGCTCGCGCTTGCCGTTCTCGATGAGGCTCAGCTGGCTCCCGGCGACGCCGACGAGCGCCCCCAGCTCGTCGAGCGTGAAGCCCCGCGCGAGACGGTGGTGGCGGATGCGGTGACCCAGGGTGGTCAGCTCGAACGACGAGGCCATTCCTTGACCATATCGAAAGAAAAGAGATTCTTACAGCAAAAACCGACGATAAGAACCGCGTGACAGCGGCCACCATGGGGGAAGACCACCGAATTCGCTCTCAATCGAGGAGAACGACAATGGCACTCGCCGACATCTCCAGCTCCGCCTCGCGCACCGCAGCGCCCGCCGCCCCCGCTGTCCGCCCCGGCTACGGCGCCCGCCCCGCCGTCGACGGCCCGGGTCTCGCCGCCCTCACCGCCTGGGTCGACCAGGTCGCCGCCCTCACCCAGCCCGACCGCATCCACTGGGTCGACGGTTCGGCCGCCGAGAACGACGCGCTGCTGCGCGAGATGGTCGATGAGGGCACGCTCATCAAGCTCAACCCCGCGTGGCGCCCGGGGTCGTACCTGGCCCGTTCGCACCCCGGCGACGTCGCCCGCCTGGAGTCGCGCACCTTCATCGCCTCGGAGCGCGAGGAGGATGCCGGCCCCACCAACAACTGGATCGCTCCGGACGAGATCCGCGCGACGTTGGACGGCGTCTTCGCCGGGTCGATGCGCGGGCGCACGATGTACGTCGTGCCGTTCTCCATGGGAGCGGTCGGCGGCCCCCTCAGCCACATCGGCGTGCAGATCACCGACAGCGCCTACGCCGTGGCATCCATCGGCGTCATGACCCGCGTCGGCACGGCGGTCACCGAGCTCATCGCCGCGGGCGCCCCCTGGGTCAAGACCGTGCATTCGGTGGGCGCGCCGCTCGAGCCGGGTCAGGAGGACGTGGCGTGGCCGTGCAACGACGAGAAGTACATCGTGCACTTCCCCGACACCCTGGAGGTCTGGTCGTTCGGCTCGGGCTACGGCGGCAACGCGATCCTGGCCAAGAAGTGCTTCGCGCTGCGCATCGCCTCGGTCATCGGCCGTGACGAGGGCTGGCTGGCCGAGCACATGCTGCTCATCCGCGTGATCGATCCGAAGGGCAAGGCGTACCACGTGGCGGCCGCCTTCCCCTCGGCGTGCGGCAAGACCAACCTCGCGATGCTGCGCCCGACGATCCCCGGTTGGCGCGTGGAGACCCTCGGCGACGACATCACGTGGATCCGCCCCGGTGACGACGGACGCCTGTGGGCCATCAACCCCGAAGCCGGCTTCTTCGGCGTCGCACCCGGTACGGGGGAGTCGACCAACGTCACCGCGATCGAGACGCTCTGGGGGAACACGATCTTCACCAACGTCGCGCTGCGCCCCGACGGCGACGTGTGGTGGGAGGGGCTGACCGACGAGGCGCCTCCTCACCTCACCGACTGGGAGGGCAAGCCCTGGACGCCGGCGTCGGGCCGCCCCGCCGCGCACCCCAACTCCCGCTTCACGGTGGGCGCCGCGCAGTGCCCGCAGATCGCCGAGGACTGGGAGGCGCCCGAGGGCGTGCCGCTCGACGTCATCCTGTTCGGCGGTCGCCGCGCCACCAACGTGCCGCTCGTGGTCGAGGCCACCGACTGGTCGCACGGCGTCTTCCTCGGCTCGACCGTGTCGAGCGAGAAGACCGCGGCGCAGGAGGGGACGGTCGGCGAGCTTCGCCGCGACCCCTTCGCGATGCTGCCCTTCTGCGGCTACAACATGGGCGACTACTTCGGCCACTGGCTGAAGGTCGGTCAGAAGCTCCGTTTCGACCGCGCGCCCCGCATCTTCCAGGTCAACTGGTTCCGCAAGGGCGACGACGGCCGCTTCCTCTGGCCCGGCTTCGGCGACAACGCGCGCGTGATCGACTGGATCATCCGTCGCGTCGACGGTCAGGTGGATGCCGTGGACAGCCCGATCGGACGCCTGCCGAAGGCCGACGACCTCGACCTGTCGGGCCTGGACCTCCCCGCGGCCGACCTCGACGAGCTCTTCGCGATCGACCGGGATTCGTGGTTGGCCGAGGCCGACCTCACCGAGGAGTTCTACGACACCTTCGGCTCGCACCTGCCGGCCGCCCTGCGCGCCGAGCTCGCGGCCCTGCGCTACCGGCTGCAGCGCAGCTGAGCCGAGCGGTTCGCGCGCCGCGGCGCCGGAGCGCCGGGCGCAGCGCCCGGCATGCCGCGCGGCGGCGAGC
>NZ_JBKBNC010000073.1:0-6419 GCF_046295495.1 Microbacterium sp. | reverse complement strand
GGCGCCGCGGCAGCCCCCGCCGCGGCCGATCCGGTGGCATCCGGCTCCACCGCCCCCTCCCGGGCGGGCGGAACGACCCCCGACGACCCCGACCTCGGCGCGCTCCCCGCCGCCCTCCCCGCCAGCGTCGCGGGCGGACTCGCCTCCGCCTTCGCCGTCCCGCTCCTCGGCCGCCTGCGCCGCCGGCTCTGACGCCGCGCCCCGTCGCCGACCCCTCGACCCGTCCTCTCGCAACTGAACACCCGAACCACATCTCTGCACGACACATCGAAAGGCATTGAGTTGAAGCTCAAGAAGCTGGTCGCCATGGGCGCGGCCTGCGGTATCGCGATCGCCGGATTCGGCGTCGCATCCATGGCCTCGGCCGAACCGGTCTCGAACAGCTACGCGCTGGTCGGTTCCGACACCCTGCAGGACTCCGTCAACGCGATCACGAACGGGACGACCCTCACCGGCTCGCTCGTGCGTGTGACCTCGAACAACAAGACGCTCGGCAACTTCGACGCCTTCGGGGCGAACGCCATCCAGACCAAGCAGGGTGGGCCGTTCTTCGGTCGCCCCGCCGGGTCGAGTGCGGGCGTCACGGCGCTGCGCGCCTCGATCACGGGCGCGGCGTACAGCGGCAACGCCGGGGTTCCGGCCCGCCCGATCACCGGTCAGGTCGACATCGCCCGGTCCTCCAGCGGCCCCGGCAACAACGCCAACGCCAACGGTCAGCTGGCCTACGTGCCCTTCGGCCGCGACGCCGTCGGCTTCGCGTACAAGGGTGGCGACTCGTCGTGGAGCACGCTGAGCGCCGCTCAGCTGAAGTCCATCTACGAGTGCAACACCACCTCGATCGGCGGCGTCACCGTCAAGCCGCGCCTTCCCCAGAACGGCTCGGGCACGCGCAGCTTCTTCCTCGGCGCCATCGGCAACCCGGCACTCGGCTCGTGCGTCACCGACGCCAACGGCACCACGCCCGAGAACGACGCCTCCGTGCTGGGGACGAACGACCTCATCCCGTTCAGCGCCGCCAACTGGATCGCCCAGGCCAACGGCGCCACCGGCGTCAACACCACCACGGCCGCGGGTGTGAACTTCGGTTCGCCCGTGGGTGGCGAGCCCGCCTTCACGGGCACCGCGCCCAACCTCGTCCCCAACACCGACTTCTACAAGGACGCCACCTTCGGCCGCGACACCTACCTGGTCGTCGAGTACGCGCGCATCGTCCCCGGCAACGCCAAGTACGACGCGGGTCTGGCGAACCTCGTCAACCCGTCGGTCGCCAACAGCCTCACCAGTTTCGGTGCGCTGCCCGTCTCCGTCGGCGGTGTGAAGAAGAAGTTCGGCTTCCTCGCGCCCTCCACCACCACCATCCAGCGCGCGTTCGCGACGCTGTGACCCTCGAGAACGGAAAAGGACTCCATCTCATGAACATCAAGAAGATCGGGACGATCGTCGCCGCGGCGACGGCGGTCTCGCTTCTCGCGGGTGGCTTCTCGGCCACCGCGGCGAACGCCGCCACGCCGGCGCCGCAGTTCTACCTCCTCGACGGCGGCGACGGGCACCTGCTCGCCGACGACACCGTCCTGCACTGGGACTCGCAGGTCCTTGCGACGCCCGGACCGACCATCGACGACATCACCGTGGTCTTCCCCGGCACGCCCGACGCCACCGGCGTGGCCTACTTCATCGCCCCGCAGGGCAAGGAAGCCAGCATGGCCGACTGGACGGCGTCCAGCGACGGTGCCCTCACGCCCGGCACGTTCGACATCATGTCCCCGAACCTGACGCTCTCGGGCTTCCTGTTCGGCAACTGGGCCCAGGTCAAGGCGAACGGCGGCGACTTCAGCCTCGGCTTCGCGTGGACCCGCAACAACGGCCTCAACATCGCCGACGCCGGGGTGAAGTACGTCGGCATCCACGTCACGCCCGGTGGCGACTGGACGTTCGACCCGCAGAGCTCGGGCCCCTCGGCCACGGCTCCCAGCATCACGACCACGGCCCTGACCGCGACCACGGTCGGCACCGCGTTCTCGCAGACGCTCGCCGCCGACGGCACCGCGCCGATCACGTGGACGATCAAGAGCGACGGCGCCCTGCCCGCCGGTCTGAGCCTCGACGCTTCCACGGGCGTCGTCTCGGGCACGCCCACCACCGCCGGTGCCTACAGCTTCACCGCTGTCGCCACCAACAGCGCGGGCAGCTCCGAGAAGGCGTTCACCGGCACGGTGGGCTCCGGCAAGGTCGGCCCCGACCAGCCCGGCGCCACCGCGGCCAACAAGGTCGACGTCGCCGACCCGGCCAAGGGCGCGACCCAGATCGTGGTCCCGGCCGGCACCGCCCACAAGGGCAAGACCCTGCAGGCGTGGGCCTGGTCGGAGCGCACCGACCTCGGTCAGGTCACCGCGGATGCCGACGGCAACGTGACGGTCGACATCTCGGCGCTCCCCGGCGGCGAGCACACCATCGCGCTGACCCAGCCCGGCGACGCCGAGTTCACGGTCCTCGCGTGGGACACGTTCACCAAGATCTCCGCGGCGGGCGACACCACCACCGACACCGTCGATCTCACCGCCGCCGTGACCGCCAGCGACCTGTGGTCGCTGAACGCCGAGGCTGCGAAGGTCGACTTCGGCAGCGTCGCGCGCGACAAGAGCGTGACCAAGCCCCTGGGCAAGGTGACCGTGGTCGACGACCGCAGCAAGCTCAAGGGATGGGACCTCTCCGCCGCGTGGAGCGCGTTCAAGAACTCCGCCGGTGACGAGATCCCCGCCTCCGCGCTCGCCATCGCTCCCAAGGCGTACGCCGGGTACACCCCCATCACGGGCGTGACGGTGGGCACCGGTTCGAAGATCGCCTCGAGCACCGCGGTGACGACGCTCACCACGGGCGCGCTCTTCGACGCCGACCTCACCTTCACCGCCCCGAAGGACGCGCAGACGGGCGACTACACGTCGACCCTGACGGTGACGCTCACCTCCAAGTGAGCTGACCCGCGTTCGACTGCGCGGGGGGATCGACCGATCCCCCCGCGCAGTCACCCCCTCAGCCCTCGTTCACCCGGGCGACACGTCGATGTCGCCCCCGTCTGCGGAGATAGACCGTGCTCTCCTCGACCCCGCGGCGCCGCTTCCCGGCTCTGGGTGCCGCCTCGATCGCCACCGCCGCGCTCGCCGCCCTGCTCCTGCCCGCCCCGGCCGCCTCCGCGGCCCCGGCCGTCTCCGCCCCGGCCGGCATCGTCGCCCCCGCCGCCGTCTCCGCCCCCGCCCTCGCCGCCGAGGGCGACCCCGCCGCCACGGTCGGCGTCGCCACGCGTCCCGCCGATGACGGCGGACGGCCCGACGGTCGCTCGCGCTTCACGTTCGCCGCCGACCCCGGCCAGACGGTCACCGATCGCGTGCTCGTGGGAAACACCGGCAGCGCACGGCAGGACTTCACCGTCTACGCCACCGACGCGTTCAACGATGCCGAGGGGGAGCTCGCCCTCCTTCCCACGGACGCCGTGCCCACCTCGGTGGGCTCGTGGGTCCGTTTCGACGACGGCGGCGCGCGTGTGCAGTTCTCCCTCGAGCCGCAGGAGGTGCGCCTGTTGACCTTCACCGTCGCCGTGCCGGCCGACGCCACCCCGGGTGATCACGTCGGCGGGGTCGTGGCATCCGTCATCGAGAGCGGCGCTCAGGTCAACGTCGACCGCCGCGTCGCGACCTCGATCTTCGCCCGCGTCTCGGGCGATCTCCAGCCCCAGCTCTCGCTCACGAGCTACGAGGCGTCGTACGAGGGGGACTGGTGGAACCCGTTCACCGGGCAGGTGCGCCTGCACTACACCGTCACCAACCCGGGCAACGTCGCTCTCGCCGCCAACCTCACCTCGGGCGTGGGCACGTGGTTCGGCGTCCCCGTGACGGGCGAGCAGGGCGGCGGCATCCCGATGGTGCTGCCCGGCAACACCGCGACCTACGACTACGCGGTGGGCGGGGTGGGCCAGTGGCTCTACCTGAACCCGCACACGGTGCTGAACCCGTTCGTGGAGTCGCCCGACGCGTCGATGCAGCTGGTCGTCGCCCCGATCACCCGCGACGCCGTCACCTTCGCGATGCCCTGGACCGTGCTGATCCTGGCGTTGCTGGCCGGGGCCCTGGTCGTGATCGTGCGGTGGCGCCGCCGTCGCGATGAGACGCGTGCCCAGGAGTGGATGGACTTCGTCGCGCGCAACGCGGCCGACGACGCGGCGGCTCTCGTGGGAGCCCGGGCGGACGGCTCGTGAGCCGCGGTCGGCGATCGTCGCGCACGCCCCTCCTCTTCGCCGTCGTCCTGGTGATCCTCGCCGGCGGGGTGAGCGCCGGCGCCCCCGCTGTCGCGGCCGACGACTCCGGCACGCTGTCGGTCACGATCACCGACGACGCGACCCCGGCGCCCACCCCGTCCCCCTCGACGGGCGGCGCGGGCACCGGCGCACCCACGTCTCCGGGCGGGTCCGTTCCCGCCGGGGGTGTCCGTCCGGCTCCGATCCCGGTCTCGGGGTCCGGCGGCTCGTCGACGGGTGGGGGCGGAACCGCCCCCGCGACCGAGGTGAGCGTGGCCGGCATGCTCTACGTCGGCGGTCTGAACGCCGCGACGACCCCCGCCCTCGATCCCGCCGGGGGAGTGGTCGACGTCTGGTTCACCGTGCGCAACGCCGCGTCGACGCCCATGGACCTCAGCGCCGACTTCTGGATGGATGCCGGGGTCTTCCCGCAGCGCCTGGATGCCGTCGACGACGTGGCGGTGTCGGCCCTGCAGCCCGGGGAGACCCGCGTCGTCTCGGCGCACCTGCAGCACGGCGGTCAGTGGACGCTGCTCTCCACCCACGTGACGCTGACTCCGCCCGAGAGCGTCGACGGCGTCGCCCTGACGCCCGTGACGCGCGATGCGCTGACGGTGATGTTCCCCTGGGTCGTCGTGCTCCTGCTCGTGCTGGGCGGTCTCGCCGTGGCCGCCGTGCAGGTCGTGCGGGTCGTGGCGCGCCGCGCGCCGGTGACGGCGGTGGCCGCGTGACCCTGCTCGATCGCCTCGGCGGCCGCTTCGGCGGCCCGGACCGGAGACCCGCGACACCCGCGGGAACGCCCGTCGGCTCGATCCCGCCCCGCCCGCCGCGGCGGGCTCCGCGTCCGCGTCCCGTCTACGCCCCGCTCGCGCCGGGGCAGGTGTTCCTCCGCGGACTCCTCGTGTCGGTGTCGGTCCTCGTGCTGGCGTTCCTCGTGAACCTCCTCGTCGTCAGCCACGTCTCGCACTTCGCCGCTCAGCAGCAGCTGCGCGACACCTATCGGGCGCAGCTGTCGGCGGGGACCGCGCCGGTCAGCGAGGGCGACTTCGACGACCACCTCCTCGCCGACGGCGCGCCGGTCGGCATCCTCTCCATCCCCCAGCTGGGGGTCGACGAGGTCATCGCCGAGGGCACGACCTCGGGCGTGCTGATGGACGGTCCGGGGCACCGCCGCGACACCGTGCTGCCAGGGCAGGCCGGGGTCAGCGTCGTGATGGGCCGGGCGGCCGCGTTCGGCGGCCCGTTCGGGCGGCTGCAGTCGCTGCAGCCGGGGGAGACGTTCAGCGTGCGCACCGGTCAGGGCGAGCAGGCGTTCGAGGTCCTGGGCGTGCGCTACGCGGGCGACCCCACGCCCCCGGCGCCCGTGCGCGGCGAGAGCCGGCTGATCCTCCTGACCGCCCGCGGCGCTCCCTACCTGCCGGCGGGTGTCGCGTACGTCGACGCCCGCGCCACCGGTCAGGTCAAGCCCGCCGGCGCGCGGCAGACCACCTCGATGACCCTCCCGCCCCAGGCGCAGCCCCTGGCCACCGACATGACCACGGTGTGGGCGCTGGTGTTCGCGCTGCAGTTCCTCGTCGTGGCCGAGTTCGTCGCCGTGTGGGCGTACCGCCGCGTGGGGTGGCAGAAGACCTGGATCGTCTTCGCCCCCGTCCTCCTGCTGGCGAGCGTCTTCGTCTCCGACCAGCTCGTCCGACTCCTCCCGAACCTTCTGTGAGCGCACCCGACATGACCTCCGCCTCCGATTCCGACCCCCGTTCCTCCGACCCTCGCCCCGCGGACGCCCGCCCGTCGGACGCGGGTCAGGTGGACCGCACCTCGATGGATGCCGAGCATCCCGCCCGTGACGCCGACCTCGAACACACCGACGTGCTGCGCGGGGAGCCGGCCCCGGCCGACCCGTACCTGACCGACGTGCTCAACCCCGACGAGGCGCGCATCCTCGCGGAGCTCGAGCTCGACGGCCTGACCGCCGACGCGCACGGCGCCACGGAAGCCGCGGCACCCGCCCCCCACGCCGTGCCCCGGTCGCGTCGCGGCGGCCCCCCCGTCCAGCGCCGCGCCCCCCCCCCCCCGGGCGGCGGGACCCCCCCCCACAAAGCCCCGGCCCCCCCCCCCCCGGTGCTCCCCGCCA
>NZ_JBKBNC010000072.1:0-6488 GCF_046295495.1 Microbacterium sp. | reverse complement strand
CTCGCGCGCGCGCCGGCGCCGGCGGGCACGTGGCGCGGGAGGGTGCGTGCGCGGTGGTGTGTGCGTCGCGGGTGCGCGGGGTCGGCGGGTGCGGGGTCGTTCGGTCGGTGATGTGCGCAACCTCCGTTAGCGCCGGGGGGATTTGGGCTGAGGTTGTGCGCATCGCGGAGGATATGCCCGCGCCCGCGCCCGCGCCCGCGGGCCCGAGCGGGGTTCGGCGCCTAGGGTGGGGGCGAGCAGAAGGAGTCGGAATGGATGCCGCGCAGTGGGACGAGCGATATCGCGCCTCGGCCGGGGGAGTGTGGGCCACCCAACCGCCCGCCGTCGTGCGCGAGATCGTCGCGCCTCTGCGCCCGGGAACGGCGATCGACGTCGCCACCGGTGACGGACGCACCGCGCTGTGGCTCGCCGCGCGCGGCTGGACGTGCACCGGCCTCGACTTCTCCAGTGCGGGCCTCGCGCTCGCCGCCGCTCGACCCGGCGGCGACGCGGTCGGCTGGATCCAGGGCGACGTGCACGACTGGGAGCCGGACTCGCCCGTCGATCTGGTCGTCTCGTGCTACCTGCACCTGCCCGACAGTGCGACGGCCGTCGCGCGCATCGCGCAATGGGTGGCACCCGGGGGCACGCTCCTCGTCGTCGGTCACGACGTCGAGAACATCGCCGCGGGAGGTCACGGACCCTCCGATCCCGCGATCCTCTACACGCCCGAACTCTTGCTCGGCGCGCTCGACGACCGGTTCCGCGTCGAGCGGTGCGAACGCGTCACGCGCACGAGTGCGGATGCCGAACTGCGTGAGGGCCACCCCGCCGCGGCGGTCGACACCGTCCTCCACGCGGTGCGCGTGCGCTGACACCGGTCGACCGTCCGCGTCGCCCCCGCGACCCCCGCCACCCCACGGCGACGTCGCCGCGCGCGCGTCACAGCACGATGTCGTCCGGTGAGCGGAGCTCGCGCGCGGTGACCGGACGAACCCCGCGCCGCACGAAGGCGTCGGCGGCGGCGAGGGGACCGACGTCGACACCCGCCTCGGTCGCGATCTCGGCGATCGGCACCTGGAACGTGCGGAACGCTCCGAGCGGCGGCAGCACCAGCCCCTGGCGTGTGTCGACCAGATGGGTCTGATCGAGACTGAAACCGGCGGCCGCCAACGCGTCTCCCTCACGCCACGCCGCGATCTTCCAGAAGCGCAGGGGCACCCGTACGCCGCGGTAGGGCGGGTCGGCCTCGTCGAGTACCGGCGCCGTGAACACCGCGAGACGCTGGTCGGTGGTCTCGGCATAGGCCAGTACGTGGTCTTCGAGCCCCAGCCACAGCTCCTTCGACTGGTTGAATCCGGCGGCCTGCGGGGCGGCGTTCGTGTAGAAGAACGTGGCCTCCGTCGCATCCCGGGCCTCGTCGGTCGACCCCCAGCCGGGATCGCGACGGCGCACGAGATGGCCGCGGTCGAGGTCGTTGCGGCTGTAGACCTCGGGGCCGGCCTGCGCCTCGGCGGGCACCCGCGGGTCGAGGCGCCACTCACCGGAGCGGGGGAGGTCGCGCACGCTCGCGCCGTCGATCACCACGGCGGTCACCGCGGCGAATCGGCGGTCTTCTTGCAGCAGCACGGTGAACCGCGCGTAGTCGAGCCGCGTCGTCGCCGCGGCGGGTGCGGGGAGGGGGAGGGGGATGCCGAGGAAGTCCGGGTCGTAGCCGTCGCTCATGCCTCCATGCTGCCCCGGACCTCCGACATCGCGACACACTTGATCGATGGAACAGTACGTGAAGACCCGGGCCGACGCGCCCGCCGGATTCTTCGCCGCCGAGGCCGCGGGCCTGCGGTGGCTCGCCGACGCCGGGGGAGCCCGCATCGCGGGCGTGCTCGAGGTGGCCGAGGGCCGCATCGTGCTGGAGCGCGTCGCCGAGGTGCGACCGACCGCGGAGTCCGCCGACGCTTTCGGCGTCGCGCTCGCCGCGACTCACGCCGCAGGGGCCGAGGCCTTCGGGCAGGCCCCTCCCGGGTGGACGGGCGACATCTTCATCGGCAGCCGCTCGCAGCCCGCACGGCCCACCGCGACCTGGGGCGCCTTCTACGCGTCCCAGCGCGTCGAACCCTTCCTGCCGGTCGCCGTCGCGGCGGGCAATCTGCCGGCATCCGGGGCCGAGATCGTGCGCCGCGCCTGCGCGCTGATCGCCGAGGGCGCGTTCGACGACGACGAGTCACCGGCGCGGTTGCACGGCGACCTGTGGGCGGGCAACGTGCTGTGGGCCCCGGAGGGCGTCGTGCTCATCGACCCGGCGGCGCACGGCGGGCATCGCGAGACCGACCTGGCGATGCTCGCGCTCTTCGGCTGCCCGTTCCTCGACCGCATCCTCGCCGCCTACGACCGCGCGCGGCCCCTGCGCGCCGGGTGGCGCGATCGCGTGCCCGTGCATCAGCTGCATCCGCTGGCCGTGCACGCCGCGGGCCACGGCCCCTCCTACGGGCGGGCGCTGGTGGATGCCGCGGAGCGGACGCTCGCGCTGGAGTGAGGTGCCGAGGGGGGCCGCACACGCCCGCGCCCCTGACTCCCGCACCCGGCGGCATCCGCGTCAGCCCGCCGCCGCCCGCCGTTTCGCCCGCCGGGCGAGCACGAGGTCGATGCCCACGCCGATCCCCACGGCCACGATGATCGACACCACCACCGCCACCACGGGGCCGCCGGGCACGAACGCGGCGACGACCGCTCCGATCACCGCCTGATACGCAGCCCAGGCCAGCGCCGCCAGCGCCGCGACGCCGAGGTAGCGCCCCGGATGCACCCGCGCGGCGCCCGCCGCGAGGTTGACCGCGAGGCGGGCGAACGGCACGAACCGCGCCGTGAAGAGCACCACGGCCGCGTTGCGCTCGAGGCGGGCGCGCGCCCAGGCGAGGGCGGCGGCCACGCGTGGTCCCCGCATCCACGCCCACCGCTCCACGCCGACCGCGCGGCCCACGAGGTAGCAGCACGCGTCGCCGGCGAAGGCGGCGGCGCCCGCGACCGCGACGACCCCCACCAGGGGCGGGGTGCCGTGCGCGACGGCGAGGGCCCCGAACGCCGTCACGGCCGCCTCGCCCGGGACGACCACGAGGAACGCGTCGGCGAACACCAGAGCCGCCATGCCCCACAGCGCCCACGGGCTCGCCGCGATCGCTGCGAGCCACCCGTCGACACCGTCCATCCCGTCACTCTCCGTCGCCGATCGAGACGCCCCGCCCACGCGCCGGTGACGGTGAGCGGATCATCCGGTGAACATCGCGAACGTCGGGTCCGATGCGCCCCCGCCAGCCGGAGATGCGCCGCACTCTGGAGTCGTGAGAGTCGCGCTGCTCGCCGAATCCTTCCTCCCGCACATGAACGGGGTCACCGGTTCCGTTCTCCATGTCCTGCGCCACCTCGCCGAGGCGGGGCACGAGACGCTCGTCATCGCCCCCAAGTCCGGCGACGTCACCGCCGATCTGCACGGCGCCCGCACCGAGCTGCTGCGCTCGGTGCCGCTGCCGTCGTACCCGGAGGTGCGCGTGGTCTTCGCCCGCGCCGCCCGCCTGAGCGCCCTGCTGCGCGACTTCGATCCCGACGTCGTGCATCTGGCATCCCCCTTCGTACTCGGGTGGCAGGGACTCGCCGCCGCCGACGCGCTGCGGATCCCCTCGGTCGCGGTGTACCAGACCGACGTCGTCGCCTACGCCCACAAGTACGGCCTCCCTCACGCCACGGCCCTGGTCGCCGGACACGTCGCGCGCCTGCACCGCCGCGCGACCCTCACCCTCGCGCCGTCGTCCGCGTCGACGGCCCAGCTCGAGGGCCTCGGCGTCGACCGCATCCGTCGATGGGGACGGGGAGTGGATGCCGTGCGTTTCGCCCCCGAGCACCGCGACGACGCCTGGCGTGCCCAGGTCGCCCCGAGCGGGGAACGCATCATCGGATACGTCGGCCGCCTCGCCCCCGAGAAGCAGGTCGACGACCTGCGCGCTCTCGCCGACCTGCCCGGAACCCGGCTGGTGATCGTGGGCGACGGGCCGTCCCGCCCTGCGCTGGAGAGGGCGATCCCGGATGCCGTCTTCACCGGCCACCTCTCGGGCGCGGCGCTGGCGTCGGTCATGGCCGGCTTCGACGTGTTCGTGCACCCCGGCGAAAGCGAGACGTTCGGGCAGACGATCCAGGAGGCGCTGGCCAGCGGCGTCCCCGTCGTGGCCACGGGTGTGGGCGGTCCGCTCGACCTCGTGCGCTCGAGCGTCGACGGGTGGCTCTACCGGCCGGGCGACCTCGACGACCTCCGGGCGCGCGTGGCCGACCTCGTGGGCGATGACGCCAAACGCCGGGCGTTCGCCCGCGCGGCCCGCGAGGCGGTGCAGGGGCGCACCTGGGCCGCCCTCACGCACGATCTCGTCGGCCACTACGCGGATGCCGCGGCCCTGCGTCGCATCGACGACAGCATGCTGCGGCGCGGGGGACCGCGACCGTCCGCGCCGACGGCCTCGCGCACACGGGGACGCTGGACGCGGTACGTGGCGCTCGGCGACTCGCTCACCGAGGGGCTCTGCGACGCCTCGCGCATGCCCGCGGGACGTTTCCGCGGCTGGGCCGACCGCCTCGCCGAGCTGCTCGCGCACACGAGCGAGGAGGGGCCGTTCCGCTACGCCAACCTCGCGGTGCGCAGTCGACGCGTGCGCCATCTGATCGACGAGCAGATCCCCGCGGCGCTGGCGCTCGAGCCCGATCTCGTGTCGATCCTCATCGGCGCGAACGACCTCGTGGGCCCTGCCCCCGCCATCCCGGCGCTGGTCGCCGAGGTGGAGTCGGCGGTGCGCGCCGTGCGGCGCACGGGGGCCGACGTGCTGCTGGTCACGACCTTCCTGCCGCGCCGGCCCGCCGCGCGGATCTTCGCCCGCCGTTTCGCCGCGTACAACGTGCACCTGCGACGCATCGCCGCGCAGCAGGGGGCGATCCTGCTCGATCTCGAGGCGGTGTCCGAGATCGGCGAGCTGCCCCTGTGGGCCGACGACCTCGTGCACCTGCGCTCGTCGGGGCACCGCCTCGTCGCCTATCGCGCGGCGGAGGCGCTGGGGGTGCCCGACGCCCGCGCGCTCCTCGGTCTCGACGAGGCGCTGCACGCCGACGACGAGCAGCCCCGCGGCGGGTGGCTCACGCGTGATGCCCTGCCCTGGGTCTGGCGTCGCGTGCGCGGGCGCACCGCCGGCGACGGCATCGCCGCCAAGCACGACGGCTACGTCGAACTGCCCACCGGCGGCGACCGGGAACGCGCCGACGCGGTGTGATCCGCGTGCCCCGGGTCGCGACCGCGACGGGTGCGCGGCTCAGTACCAGCCGGTTCGCTCCGAGTGCGCCCAGGCTCCGCAGGGACTGCCGTAGCGGGCGCTGATGTACGACAGGCCCCACGAGATCTGCGTCGCCGCGTTGGTGCGCCAGTCCAGACCCGCGGATGCCATCTTCTCGCCGGGGAGCGCCTGGGGGATGCCGTACGCGCCGCTCCAGGGGTTCAGGGCATCGGCTCGCCAGCCCGACTCGCGGTTCCACAACGACACCAGGCACGAGAACTGGTCGTCCCCCCACCCGTAGCCGCGGATCGCGCCGCGTGCGTGGTCGCGTGCCGCGCTCGGGCTCATCACGGGACCGGCGGGGGCCGTGGTGCCGCCGCTTCCCCCGCTCGATCCGCCGGTGCCGGAGCCGCCGCCGGCGGAGCCGCCGGTCGAGGAGCCGCCCCCCGTCGATCCGCCCGAGGAGGAGCTCCCGCCGGAGCCGCCACTCGACGAGCCGCCGCCGGGGCCCGCCGACCCTCCGCCCGAGCCCGTGCCGCCGCCGGAGCCCGACCCGCCGCCGGAGCCTGAGCCGCCGCCGGTCGACCCGCCCGCGTTCGAGCCGCCGCCCGACCCCGAGCCGGTCGAGCCGGAGCCGCCAGAGCCGGAGCCGCCAGAGCCGGAACCGCCAGAGCCGGAGCCGCCCGAGCCCGAACCGCCGCCGGCGGCGCCACCGGGCGCACTCGCATCGCGAGCGGCCTTCTCCCGCTCGCGCTCGGCGCGCTCCTGGGCGGCGGTGGTCCGTCGCAGTTCCGCGAGTTGCGCGTACAGGGTGTCGAGCTGCGCCTGCGTCGCCGCGACGCTGGAGGACTCGGCATCCGCCTGGGTCTGCGCCTCGGCGGCGGTGGTCTGCGCCTCGACGGCGAGGCGCTCGGCCTCGGCCCGCGCCGCCTCGGCCTGCGTGCGCAGCGAGGTGGCGATGTCGGCGGCGCTGCGGGCCTCTCCAGCCGTGCGCGCGGTGACCGAGGTGAGGCGGTCGAGCAGGCCCAGGCGCTGCAGCAGAGAGTCGGGATCGGCATCGGTGAGCAGCTGCGCGACGAGGGGGCCGCCGCCGACGGTGCGGTACAGGCGCGCGGCGTTCACGCCGGCGCGGGAGCGAGCCGTGGACAGCTCGGCGTCGGCCGCGGCACTCTGCGCCGTCAGCGCGTCGGCGCGCGCGGCGGTGGAGGC
>NZ_JBKBNC010000071.1:0-7639 GCF_046295495.1 Microbacterium sp. | reverse complement strand
GACCGACGGCTCGGGGGCGACGCACGGCCCGGGCGCAGCGCCGGGCCGGCAGCGCGACCGGGCGCGGCGCCGGGCCGGCGGCGAGACCGGGTCAGGCGCGCAGGAAGGCGGCGTTCAGCGACTCGGGCGCGAGGGCGTGCTCGACGGCGAGCATGCTGGCGCCGATCACGGCGGCGTTCTCCGCCGCCACCGACTGGACGATCGAGAGATACTCGGTCGCCAGCGGGGTCGAGCGGGTGTAGACCACCTCGCGCACGCCGGCGATCAGGTGCTCGCCCACGCGGGCCATCGACCCGCCGATGGCGATGACCGACGGGTTCATCAGGCTCACGCAGGTGGTGAGCACCTCGCCGATGTCGCGGCCGGCCTGACGCACGGCCTGGATCGCATCGATGTTGCCGCGCTTGACCAGGTCGACGACGTCGGAGCCCGTGTGGGCGTCGATCCCCTGCGCGCGCAGGGCACGGGCGATCGCCGGACCGGATGCCAGGGCCTCCAGGCAGCCGCGGTTGCCGCACTGGCAAGGGATGTCGGCGCCGCGAGCGACCTGCACGTGGCCGATGTCACCGGCGATGCCCTGCGCACCGCGCTGCAGGCGGCCGTCGGAGATGATGCCGGTGCCGATTCCGGTGGCGACCTTCACGAACATGAAGTGGTCGACCGCGGGCCAGGCGACGCTGCGCTCACCGAGCGCCATGATGTTGACGTCGTTGTCGACCAGCACCGGGACGGGCATGTGCTCGTAGATCCAGCCGGGGATGTCGAAGCGGTCCCAGCCCGGCATGATCGGCGGGTTCACCGGCTGCCCGGTGGAGTGCTCGACGGGGCCGGGGACGCCGATGCCCATGGCGGCGACGTCGGAGGAGGATCGACCCGACTCCGCCAGGAGGGCTCCGGCGGTCTCGACCAGCCACGTGAGCACCGGTTCGGGGCCGCGGGCGATGTCGATGTCGCCGGTCTTCTCGCTCAGGACCTTGCCGGTGAGGTCGGCGATCGCCACGGTCGCGTGGGAGGCGCCCAGATCCACGGCGACGACGACCTTGGCCGCCGGGTTGATCGCGAACTGCGACGGCGGTCGCCCACCGGTGGACACCGCGTCAGCGACGGGGGTGATGAGACCCATGCGCATGAGCTCGTCGACGCGGACGGCGACCGTCGATCGGGCCAGGCCCGTCGACTTGGCCAGCTCCGCGCGCGTACGCGGTACGCCGTCTCGCAGCAGCTGGAACAACTGGCTCACGCCGCTGACCGACTGCACGGAATCTGTCGTCATCCTCTTCACGCCCTCAGTACACCATTAGTTCACGTGCGTTCGATCCACATACCGACGGCGGCTACGCGGAACACGCAGCCGCCGTCGGCACAAGGTCGTCAGCCCCGTCCCGGGGGGCGGGAGAAGCGCTGCTGCAACAGCACCGCGACCACGATGATGACACCTTTTGCCACCGCCTGGACGGAAGACGAGAGATTGTTCTGGATGAACACGTTGGTCAACGTCGCAAAGATGAGGACGCCGAACACCGTGCCGGTGATGGTGCCTCGGCCTCCGACGAGGAGCGTTCCTCCCACCACGACCGCCGCGATGACGTCGAGCTCGAGCAGCTGGCCGTTGGTGGAGCTGCCGGCCGTGGTGCGGCCGAGGAACATGACGCCGGCGATGCCCGAGGCGAGCCCGGCCAGGACGTAAAGCCACATGACGTGGCGCTTGACGTTGATGCCCGCCAGGCGCGCCGCCTCCCGGTTTCCGCCGATGGCCACCGTGCGGCGTCCGAAGGTGGTGCGGTTGAGCAGCACCCAGCCGAGCACGGCGACGATCGCGAAGATCCAGATCAGCATGTTCACGCCGAGGATGTCGGCGTTCATGAAGGTGATGAAGCTGCGGTCCTCGACCACGAGCGTGCGACGCTCGGCGAGGATCTCGGCGAGACCGCGCGCACCGACGAGCATCGCGAGGGTCGCCATGAAGGCGACGACGTTGCCGTACGCGATCACGATGCCGTTGATGAGACCCGCGGCCGCCCCGACCGCCAGGGCGAACAGGACGAACACGATCCAGTGCATCTCTCCGGCGAGGTCCTGCACGACGGCGAGGGTTCCGACCACGGATGCCAGTCCGACGACGGATCCGACCGAGAGGTCGATGCCGCCGGCGATGATGACGAGCGTCATGGCGATGGCCACGACACCCGTGATCGACGCCTGCCGGAGGATGACGAAGATGTTGTCGACGGTGAGGAAGGTGCCGGGGGCGGTGATGGCTCCGACGATGAGCATCACCACCAGGGCGACGACCAGGCCGACGTTTCGGCCGGCCGAGCCGGAGAAGAACGCCCGTACGGGCGACGACGAGGACGGGGAGACCGGCGTCTGGCCGGCCTCGAGGGGAGCCGTGCGCGCACGGGTCGGGGTGGTCGGCTCGCTCACGCGGCGGATCCTTTCATGACGAGGTCGAGCACACCGTGCTCGTCGATCTGGTGGGAGGGGAGCGTGCGGAGGATGCGTCCGTCGGCCACGACGAGCACGACGTCGGCGAGGCCCAGCACTTCTTCGATCTCGCTGGAGACCACGACGACCGCGTTGCCGGCGGCGGCGAGGTCGCGGATGAGCGCGTAGATCTCGGCGCGGGCGCCGACGTCGACGCCGCGGGTGGGTTCGTCCAGCAGCAGCACGTCCGTACCGTGGATCAGCCAGCGGGCCAGGAGGATCTTCTGCTGGTTGCCGCCGGAGAGGGTGCGCGCCGCGCGGTCGGGGTCGGCCGGCCGCAGTTCGAGGGCCTCGATCTGCTCTTCGGCGACACGGCGCGCGGCTCGATCGTCGAGGAAGCCGCCCTTGGCGAAGCGCGACATCGAGGCGAGGGTGGCGTTGACGTAGATGGGCTCGTCGAGCACCAGCCCCTGGCTCTTGCGCTCCTCGGGGGACAGCCCCACGCCGGCCCGCACGGCGGCGAAGACCGATCCGCGAGGGAGCGTGCGGCCCCGCACGCTCACGGCGCCGCCGCTGGAACGGCGAGCGCCGTAGACGGTCTCGAGGATCTCGGAGCGGCCCGAGCCCACGAGCCCCGCGAGACCCACCACTTCACCCGCGCGCACCGAGAAGGACACGTCGGAGAAGACGCCCGAGAGCGAGAGGTCCCGCACGTCGAGGACGACGGGGGCGTCGGCGGCGACGGGCACGCGCTCGGGGAAGACGTTGCTGATCTCGCGACCGGTCATCAGCCGGATGAGCTCGGAGGTGGGGGTGTCGGAAGCGGGCAGGCCGACCGCGGTGGTGCGCCCGTCCTTGAGCACCGTGATGCGATCGCCGATCTCGCGGATCTCTTCGAGGCGGTGCGTGATGTAGACCACCGCGATCCCCGCCGCGGTGAGCTCGCGCACGACGGCGAAGAGGTTCTTGACCTCCTCGCTGTCGAGCACGGCGGAGGGCTCGTCCATGATGATGAGCTTGATGTCGTGCGAGAGGGCGCGCGCCATGCTGACGATCTGCTTGTTCGCCGCACTCAGCGAACCGACCTCGGTGTGGGGCGACAGGCCCGCGTGACCGAGGCGGCGCAGCAGCTCCGTGGTCTGACGCGCGGCCGCGGATCGCTTGGTGAAGCCGCCGCGGGCGAGCTCGTGTCCGAGGAAGATGTTCTCGGCGATCGTCAGACCGTCGACGACGTCCAGCTCCTGGTACATCGTGGCGATCCCCAGATCGATCGCCGCCTGCGGGTCGGCGACGTCGACGGTCTCGCCCTGCCACCTGAGTTCACCCCCGTCGGGGCGGTGCACGCCGGCGAGCGTCTTGATGAGGGTGGACTTGCCGGCGCCGTTCTGGCCGAGCACGCAGTGCACCTCACCGGCACGCACCTCGAGATCGACGCCGCGCAGGGCGTGGACGCCGGCGAAGGACTTCGTCACTCCGCGGACATCGAGTAATGACGATGCATGGTCAACTTTGATCACGAGGCGAACATAACACGCCGCCTCGCTGGCGCGCGACCCGTTCGAATGCGATCGCAATCGCCATCGGGATCGAAAGGCGGGGCGGCGTCGACGCAGAGGACCCGCCGACCCGAGCCGCTTCGCGCACTTCTAGCGGTTTGATAACAAAAGTTGCCTACCAAACCGTCACTTCTGCTAGCGTGAGCCGCGTCAACGTAGACCCTTCCTTCGGGATGACCCGGGGCTGCGATGACCCCAGCTGCATCACATTCAAGGAGGAAGTACATGCGCTCACAGATGAAGACGCGCTCCCGTCTGGTTCTCACCGGAGTCGCGGTCCTCGCGTCGGTCGGTCTGCTGGCGGGCTGCACCGGATCGAGCAACGATGCCGAGAACATCGTCGATCAGGGCACCAGCGCCGAGGAGAACGCGTCCACCGGCGACACCGTCACCATCGGCTTCTCCGGCCCCGCGGCCGACCACGGCTGGCTCGGTGCGATCAACTCCGGCGCGCTCGCCGCCGCCGAGAGCTTCCCCGACGTCGACCTGCAGGTCGCCGAGGGCACGAACGACGTCAACGCGCAGATCGCGGCCGTCGAGACCTTCATCAACAACGACGTGGATGCCATCGTGCTGCTGCCCAGCGACGGCGCCGCCCTCACCGAGGTCGCGATCAAGGCGATGAACGCGGGCATCCCCGTCATCAACGTCGACCGCGAGTTCTCGAGCCCGTTCGCCGCCCGTTCGACCGTGCTCGGCGACAACTACGGCATGGGCGTCAGCGCCGGCACGTACATCTGCGAGCAGCTCGAGGGCAACAGCGACGCGGTCGTCGCCGAGATCGCCGGCATCGACTCGCTGCCGCTGACGCAGGACCGCTCGGCGGGCTTCGCCGACGCCCTGTCGGACTGCGGCCTCGAGGTCGGCCCGCGCGTCGCCGCGGACTTCACCGTCCAGGGCGGCGAGTCGGCCACCTCGCAGCTGCTGTCGGCCAACCCGAAGATCGACGCCATCTGGAACCACGACGACGACCAGGGCATCGGCGTGCTCGCCGCCGTCACGGCCTCGGGTCGCGACGAGTTCTTCATGGTCGGCGGCGCCGGCAGCCGCAACGCGATGGAGGCCATCGAGGCCGGCGACACCCCGCTGCAGGCGACGGTGATCTACCCCTCGACGCAGGCCGCCGACGGCATCGCGCTGGCCCGACTGATCGCTCAGGGCAAGACCGCCGGCGATCTGATCACCCCCAGCGTGCCCAACCGCATCGTGCTCGACGCACCGGTCGTGACGAAGGACAACGTGGCGTCCTTCATCGACCTCGCCTTCGAGTCCTGATCGGTCCGGGGCGTCCGCGGTCACCGCGGGCGCCCCGTTCCCCCCTTCCCCACAGAAAGACCTTCATCGTGACCCAGCACCTCCGCATCGCCATGATCGGCGCGGGATTCATGGGCGCCGCGCACTCCCAGGGATGGCGCGTCGCTCCCCGCTTCTTCGATCTCCCCCTCGCCCCCGAGATGAGCGTCCTCGTCGGACGCGACGCCGCCCGCACGCGGGCCGCGGCCGAGACCTGGGGGTGGGCCGAGGATTCGACCGATTGGCGCGAGGTGCTCGAACGCGACGACATCGACGTCGTCGACATCGTCACCCCCGGCGACTCGCACGCCGAGATCGCCCTCGCCGCCCTCGCCGCCGGCAAGCACGTCCTGTGCGAGAAGCCCCTCGCCAACACGGTCGACGAGGCGCGCCGCATGGCCGACGCCGCGGCGTCCGCCGCCGAACGCGGCATCCGCTCGATGGTGGGCTTCACCTACCGGCGTCTCCCGGCCACCACCTTCGCCCGCGACCTGATCGCCGCCGGCCGCCTGGGCGAGATCCGCCAGGTGCGCGCCGAATACCTGCAGGACTGGCTGAGCGACGCGGAAGCCCCCCTCACCTGGCGCCTGCAGAAGGACCGCGCCGGTTCGGGCGCCCTGGGCGACATCGGTGCCCACGCCGTCGACATCGCCGAGTTCATGACCGGACTCCGTGTGACGCGCGTGGCCGGGCTGCTGGAGACCCTCGTCGCCGAACGCCCCGTGCTGGCATCCGCTTCGGGCCTGTCGGGATCGGCGGGCACCGAACGCGGTGCGGTGACCGTCGACGACCTCGCCCTGTTCACCGGTCGCCTCGACAACGGTGCGCTCGCCTCGTTCGAGGCCTCGCGCTTCCGCCTGGGCCGCAAGAACGCGCTCCGCGTCGAGATCTCCGGCTCCCTCGGCGCGTTGACCTTCGACCTCGAGAGCCCCAACGAGCTGCAGTTCTACGACGCCACCCTTCCCGCCACCGAGCAGGGCTTCCGTCGCATCCTGGTGACCGAACCCGACCACCCGTACGTGGGCGCCTGGTGGCCGACCGGCCACATGCTCGGCTACGAGCACGGCTTCTCGCACCAGGCCAAGGACTTCGTCGAGGCCCTGGCCGCCGGCACGGACCCCCGCCCCTCGTTCGCCGACGGCCTGCACGTGCAGGAGGTTCTGGACGCGGTCGCCCGCAGTTCCGACGCGGACGGGGCCTGGACCGGTGTCGACGGCGATCTCACCGCCTCCTCCCCCGCGGGCCGCGCTTTCGCGGCATCCTGAATCGACGAAAGGACGACGCGATGACGCGACCCATCACGCTGTTCACCGGCCAGTGGGCCGATCTCCCCTTCGAGGAAGTGGCGCGCCTCGCCGGCGAGTGGGGCTACGACGGCCTCGAGATCGCCTGCTGGGGCGACCACCTCGACCCCTGGCGCTGGGACGACGAGGCGTACGTGCAGTCCAAGCTCGACGTGCTCGAGCGCAACGGACTGAAGGTGTGGACGATCTCCAACCACCTGAAGGGCCAGGTGGTCTGCGACGACCCCATCGATCAGCGCCACCGCGACATCGTCTCCGACCGCGTGTGGGGCGACGGCGACCCGGAGGGCGTGCGTCAGCGCGCCGCCGAGGAGCTGAAGAACACCGCGCGCCTGGCATCCCGTCTGGGGGTGAAGACCGTGACGGGCTTCACCGGGTCGAGCATCTGGAAGTACGTCGCGATGTTCCCGCCCGCCACCGAGGAGATGGTGGATGCCGGCTACCGCGACTTCGCCGAGAGGTGGAACCCCATCCTCGACGTGTTCGACGAGGTCGGTGTGCGCTTCGCCCACGAGGTGCACCCCTCGGAGATCGCCTACGACTACTGGACGACGAAGCGCGCCCTCGAGGCCATCGGCCACCGCGAGGCGTTCGGACTCAACTGGGACCCCTCGCACATGGTGTGGCAGGACATCGACCCGGTCGCGTTCCTGTGGGACTTCCAGGACCGGATCTACCACGTGCACTGCAAGGACACGAAGAAGCGCCTGACCAACGGGCGCAACGGCCGCCTGTCGTCGCACCTGCCGTGGGCCGATCCGCGTCGCGGCTGGGACTTCATCTCCACCGGTCACGGCGACGTGCCCTGGGAGGACGCGTTCCGCATGCTGAACGCGATCGACTACCGCGGACCGCTGTCGGTGGAGTGGGAGGACGCCGGCATGGACCGCCTGGTCGGGGCGCCCGAGGCGCTCGGGTTCGTGCGGAGGATGTCGTCGTACGAGCCCTCCGGGGCGGCGTTCGACGCGGCGTTCAGTCAGCGCTGATCGGGGGCGATCGGCCGGAGCGATGAGAAGGGCCGGGTGCGCGAGCACCCCGCCCATCCCCCTGCCGTGCGGGTCA
>NZ_JBKBNC010000070.1:0-8155 GCF_046295495.1 Microbacterium sp. | reverse complement strand
GTTCGGTGGCGTCGGCCGTCGTCGCCACCGAGAGCCGGCGCAGCCGCGCGGTCGGGCCCCCCCGCCTCGCCGCCCGTATCGACGAGCGCGCCGCGCTCTACCGGGAGTCCCTGCATGGCTGAAACCCGTCGTCCGCCCGAGGTCGACCGTGCCGCCGCGTCGCGCCGTGCCGTCCAAGCGCGTCGCGAGCGCGCCGCGCTGAAGCGCGACGTCTCGACGCGGGTCATCTCGCCGCAGGAGCTCCTGCGGCGCGGTCTCGCCGAGCCGCTGTCCGCGGCCGGTGCGATGCGCGTCACCGAGTTCCTCACCGCGATCCCCGCGATCGGCGAAAGCAAGCGCGATCGCATCCTCGTCTCGCTGGGCATCTCGCCCGTGAAGCGCCTGGGTGGTCTCGGGACGCGTCAGCGCGACGCCCTGCGGGAGTTCCTCGACACGCGCTGGCCCGAACCGGGTCCGCGCGAGGGGCGCAGCCGCCTGATCGTGCTCGCCGGTCCCACGGCCGTCGGCAAGGGCACGGTCGCGGCGCACATCAAGGAGCACTATCCCGAGATCCACCTCTCGGTGTCGGCGACGACCCGCGCCCCCCGCCCGGGCGAGGTCGAGGGCGAGCACTACTTCTTCGTCGACGACGCCGAGTTCGACCGCCTCGTCGCGGCGGGGGAGCTGCTGGAGTGGGCGGTCGTGCACAACAAGAACCGCTACGGCACCCCGCGCGCGCCCATCGAGCGTGTGCTCGCCGACGGCGGCACCGCCCTCCTCGAGATCGACCTGCAGGGGGCGCGCCAGGTGCGCGCCGCCGATCCCTCGGCGACCCTCGTGTTCCTGCTCCCGCCGAGCTGGGACGAACTCGTCCAGCGTCTGGTCGGACGCGGCACCGAGGATGCTGAGGAGCGCGCGCGACGTCTGCGCACGGCCCGCGTGGAGCTGGCGGCGCAGAACGAGTTCGACTACCGGGTGGTGAACGACGAGGTGGCCCATGCGGCCGCCCAGGTCGTCGCCCTCGCGTCGGCGCAGCACTGACCGTCGACGCCCGTGCGGGGCGCGTTGCGTGCAACGGGGCGGCCGATGACCGCCCCGTTGCATGGGCGGCGCCCCCAAAGCTCCCACCCGGCGCTCCTCGGCACAGCTCGAGCCGGCGTCGGCTAGAATAAGAGGATGCTTCGGCGCTCCCGGCGCCGCATCCACCCCATCCGCCGAACCAGGAGGTTCCCCATGGCCGGACGTGACAAGGGCATCATCGACCCGCCCATCGACGCTCTGCTCGACAAGGTCGACTCGAAGTACCAGCTCGTCATCTACGCATCCAAGCGGGCGCGTCAGATCAACGACTACTACTCCGACCTGCACGAGGGGAACCTCTTCGACAACGTGGGTCCGCTGGTCGACTCCACCGTCGAGGACAAGCCCCTCACGATCGCTCTGCACGAGATCCACGAAGACAAGCTGCGCCTGCGCGCTGCGGAGTAATCCACAGGCTCAGCTCACACGTGATCCGTTCACAGATGTGACGATGCCCCGGGCGGCCCACGCGCCACCCGGGGCATACTTATGCCCGTCCCCGCCCGCCAACACCCCGGAGTCGTCTTGACCGACCTGCGCCTGTTCACGTCCGAGTCCGTGACCGAAGGACACCCCGACAAGATCTGCGACCAGATCTCCGACAGCATCCTCGACGCGATCCTCACCGACGACCCCACGGGGCGCGTCGCCGTGGAGACGCTCGTGACCACCGGCCTCGTGCACGTGGCGGGCGAGGTGTCGACCAGCGCCTACGTCGAGATCCCCGCGATCGTCCGCGACGTGGTCACCCGCATCGGCTACACCTCGAGCGACACCGGCTTCGACGGCGACTCGTGCGGCGTGAGCATCTCGATCGGCGCGCAGTCCTCCGACATCGCCGCGGGTGTCAACAAGGCCTTCGAGCAACGCGAACGGGGCTCCGTCGACCCGCGCGATCTGCAGGGCGCCGGCGACCAGGGCATCATGTTCGGCTTCGCCACCAACGAGACGCCGCAGCTCATGCCCATGGCCGCGTGGACGGCCCACCGCATCGCCGAGCGACTGGCATCCGTTCGCAAAGACGGCTCGCTGCCGTTCCTGCGGCCCGACGGCAAGACGCAGGTCACCCTCGGCTACGACGGCTTCACGCCGCGCACCGTCGACTCGGTCGTGCTCTCGACGCAGCACCACCCCGACATCTCGCAGGAAGAGCTCCGCGCGCGTGTCCAGGCCGAGGTCATCGACCCGGTGCTCGCCGAGACCGGCCTGGCACTGCCCGAGGTGAAGTACTACATCAACCCGGCCGGACCCTTCGTCATCGGCGGTCCCAAGGGCGACGCGGGTCTGACCGGCCGCAAGATCATCATCGACACCTACGGTGGGGCCTCGCGACACGGCGGAGGAGCCTTCAGCGGCAAAGACCCGTCGAAGGTCGACCGCTCGGCCGCCTACGCCATGCGCTGGGTGGCCAAGAACGCCGTGGCCGCCGGTCTCGCCGACCGCCTCGAGGTGCAGGTCGCCTACGCGATCGGCAAGGCCAACCCGGTGGGGCTGTACGTCGAGTCGTTCGGCACGGCGCACGTCTCGGACGACGCGATCGTGCGCGCGATCCGCGACGTGTTCGACCTGCGCCCGGCGGCGATCGTCGAGCAGCTCGACCTGCTGCGCCCGATCTACGCCCAGACCGCGACCTACGGCCACTTCGGCCGCGAGCTGGCGGACTTCACCTGGGAGCGCACCGACCGCGTCGACGAACTGCGCGCCGCCGCCGGACTCTGACGGTGAGGTCGGGCGTCGCGAGACGGGGCGCACGCTCCGTCGCGGCGGCGACGCGCGCGGGCGTCCGCGTCGCCGTGCGCTCTCGCGCGGAGCGGGGGATGCCGCCGCCCCGGGGAGGACGGCGATGAGCGAACGTCGCGTCGCCCGCGTGCAGCTCGAGTCCCCGGTGCCGCAGCTGGACCGCCTGTTCGACTACGCCGTGCCCCACCCGCTCGTCGCCGACGTCGCCCCGGGCGTGCGCGTCAAGGTCCCGCTGCGCTCGGCCGGACGCATGATGGACGCCTTCGTCGTCGACGTCGTGGCCGACGACGGCACGGAGCGGCCGCTGTCGGCCGTGGAGGCCGTGGTCTCGTCGATGCCCGTGCTGCCCCCGAGGCTCTACACGCTCGCGCGGCGCGTCGCCGATCGCGCCGCGGGATCGGTCAGCGACGTGCTGCGCCTCGCCGTCCCCAAACGCATGGTGCGCGCCGAGAAGGCGTGGGCCGCCGCGCCCGCACCGACCGTTCCCGACGTGGTCCCCGCCGCCCGCGAGCGCGCCGAAGCCGTGCTGAGTCCGTACCCGGGCCTGGCCGCCGCCCTCGACGCGGGGGAGCGCCTCGCACTCGACGCCCCGCCCCACCCGCATCCGGAACTCCCGCGCGGTGCCTGGGCGGATCTCCTCGCCGCCGCCGCCACCCGCACGCTGGCGCGGGGGAGGAGCGCCGTGCTCGTGGTGCCCGATTACCGCGATCAGGGGCAGCTGCTCGCCGCCCTGGCCGAGCTCGTCCCCGCCGAGGCCGTGGTGCGCGACGACTCCGATCAGTCGGGGCCCGCACGCTACGCGCAGTATCTGCGCACCCTCGCCCCGGTCCCGTGCATCGTCGTCGGTCGCCGTTCGGGCGTGTACGCCCCGGCGCACGACACGGGGCTCGTGGCGATCTGGGACGACGGGGACTCGCTGCTCGCCGAGCCCCTCGCGCCGGGGGTGCACGCTCGCGACGCCGCCCTCGTGCGGCAGGAGCTCGAGCACTCCGCGCTGTTGTTCGCCGGCCACACCCGCACGACAGACGTGCAGCGGCTGGTCGACGTGGGGTACGTCCGCGAGATCGTGCAGGCACGTCGCCCCAGCCCCCGCGTGGTGCTCAGCGCCACGCGCGAGGGCGAGCAGCGCCAGTCGCGCGTGCCGTCGTCGGCGTTCGCCGCGGCCCGGGAGGCCCTGCAGAGCGGTCCCGTGCTCGTGCAGGTCGCGCGCCCGGGCTACGCGCCCTCGCTCGTGTGCGCCGACTGCCGTCGTCCCGCCCGCTGCCCGCACTGCGCGGGGCCGCTCCGCGCCGCCCGCCCCGGCGCCGTACCGGTGTGCGCGTGGTGCGGGCGCAGCGCCCACGCGTGGACCTGCGGCCACTGCGGCTCCGCGAAGCTGCGCATGGCGTCGTCCGGCAGCGAGCGCACGGCCGACGAGCTCGGGCGAGCCTTCCCCCACACGCGCGTGATCGTCGCCGACGGTGCGCACCCCGTGGCGGAGGTGGATGCAGCACCGGCCCTGGTGATCGCCACGCGCGGCGCAGAACCGCTCGCGCGCGGCGGCTACCGCGCCGTCATCCTGCTCGACGGCGATCGCATGCTGCAGAGCGAGGCGCTGCGCATCGGCGAGAGCTGCCTGCGCTGGTGGTCGAACGCCGCGGCCCTCGCCGCCCCGGGCGCACCCGTGCATCTGGTCGGCGTCGCCGGCCCCGTGGCCCGGGCGCTGGCCACCTGGACGCAGCCCGCGTACGCCCGTGCCGAGCTCGCCGACCGCGCCCCCCTCCGGATGCCGCCCGCCGTGCGCGTCGCGAGCGTCGACGGACACGCCCGGAGCGTCGACACCCTGCTCGGCTCCCTGCGCGAGGCGGTCCCCGATCTCGACGCCCTCGCGATCCTCGGCCCGGTCGACACCTCGACCGACCCCGACACCTCCACGTCCCGCGCGCTGGTGCGCTTCGACTACGCGCACGGGCGCGCCGTGGCCGAAGCGCTGCGGGCCGGAGTCATCGCCGATGCCCTGCGGGCTCGCAGGTCGCGCAAAGATCGCGGCCCGAAGCCGCGCAGTACGCTCAGAGTCCGCCTCGACATCCCCGAGCCCGACCTCTGAGCGGTCCGCCCACACGTCCATCCGCTCCCGAGAGTCAGAGGAGAACCATGCGCCTCGTCTTCGCCGGCACCCCCGCCGTCGCCGTCCCCTCGCTCCGCGCCCTCGCGGCCGGTCCGCACGAGATCGCCGCCGTCGTCACGCGCAGCGACGCCCCGCTCGGTCGCAAGCGCGTGCTCACACCGTCGCCGGTGGCGCAGGCCGCTGAAGAGCTCGGCATCGCGGTGCTCAAGGCCGACCGTCTCGATGCCGAGGCGACCGCGCAGATCGCCGCCCTCGAGCCCGCGCTCGGCGTGATCGTCGCGTACGGCGGACTCGTGCGCGAACCGCTCCTCTCGACCCCCGCCCACGGCTGGATCAACCTGCACTTCTCGCTGCTGCCGCGCTGGCGCGGAGCCGCCCCCGTGCAGCGCGCGCTCATCGCGGGCGACGCGGTCACCGGGGCGAGCGTGTTCCAGCTCGTCGCCGCCCTCGACGCCGGAGACGTGTTCGCCGAGGAACGCTACGACATCCCCGCCGGCGCCACCTCCGCCGAGGTGCTCGACGACCTCGCCGTCCTCGGCGCTCCGCTGCTCGCGCGCGTGGTCGACGGGATCGCCGCGGGCACGGCCGTCGCCGCCCCGCAACGGGGCGAGCCCACCCTCGCCCCCAAGCTCACGCTCGACGACGGCGCCCTCGACCTCACGCGGGATGCCGAGACCCTCCTGCACCGCATCGCCGGCGTCACGCCCGAGCCCGGCGCCCACACCACCCTCGAGGGAGCGCGCTTCAAGGTGCTGCGCGCCGCGATCGCCGACGCCGCGCCGACCCCGCCGATCCCACCGGGACGGGTCGTGGCATCCGGGAAAGACGTGCTCGTGGGAACAGGATCGACGCCGTTGCGCCTCGAGACGGTGCAGCCGGCCGGCAAGGGTGCGATGAACGCGGGCGACTGGTTCCGTGGCCTCCGCACGAGCGGGCCGGTGCTGGGCGCATGAGCGTGCAGGGAGCGCGCGCCGTCGCGTACGAGGTCCTTCGCGCCGTCTCGGGCGACGAGGCGTATGCGAACCTCCTGCTGCCGCACGCGATCGGGCGGGCCGGACTGGATGCCAAAGACGCGGGGCTCGCGACCGAGCTGACCTACGGCACCCTCCGGCGCCGGGGCACGTACGACGCGATCATCGCCGCCGCCGCCGACCGCTCCGTCGACCGTATCGACGCGTCCGTCCTGGACGCCCTGCGCTTGGGCGTGCACCAACTCCTGTCGACGCGCGTGGCCTCGCACGCCGCGGTGAACGAGTCGGTCGAACTGGCACGACGCACCGGCGGCGGGCGCGGGGCCGCGGGGTTCGCGAACGCCGTGCTGCGCCGCGTCTCACGCGACACCCCCGGTCAGTGGATGGATCGCATCGCCGCGGCCGCCCGCAGCGACGACGAGCGCATCGGCCTCACCACCTCGCATCCGGTGTGGATCGTGCGGGCCCTGCGCCGGGCGCTCACGGCCGAGGGGCGGGCCGACGAGCTCGATGCCCTGCTCGAGGCCGACAACGTCGCGCCCCGCGTGGCGATGATCGCGCTGCCCGGTCTCGCCGAGGTCCCCGACGACGCCACGACCGCGCGCTTCGCGCCCACCGCGTTCACCACGCGCGGGGGAGACCCCGAGGGTCTCATCCGTGCCTCCCGGGGCCGCATCCGCGTGCAGGACGAGGGGTCGCAGCTCGCCGCCCTCGCACTCAGCCGCGCGCTGCCCGTGCAGGAAGGCGAGCGGTGGCTCGATCTCTGCGCCGGCCCCGGGGGCAAGACCGCGCTGCTGGCGGCCGAGGCCCTCGCTCACGGTGCGCACCTGGATGCCAATGAGATCGCGCCCGCGCGTGCGGGACTCGTGCGCCAGGCCGTGGCATCCGTGCCGCTCGAGGTGCCGGTGAGCGAGGAGGACGGGCGCGAGCGAGCGGCCGGCGCCGCGGGGGAGTACGACCGCATCCTCGTCGACGCCCCGTGCACGGGGATCGGGGCGCTGCGCCGCCGGCCCGAGGCGCGCTGGCGCAAGACCCCGGCCGACGTCCCCGACCTCACCGCCCTGCAGCGCGAGCTCGTGCTGGCGGCGTTCGAGGCGCTCCGGCCCGGCGGCGTCGTGGCGTACGTCACGTGCTCGCCGCACCTGGCCGAGACCTCGGGCGTGCTCGCGGAGGTCAAGCGCGCCCTCGGCGATGCCGTCGAGGAGCTCGACGCCCGCGCCGTCGTCCGCGGCATCGCGGTGTCCGACATCGACCTGCCCGAGCAGGCCGACGGCTCGCTGCGCGCGCAGCTGTGGCCCCACCGCCACGGCACCGACGCGATGTCGATCGCCCTGCTGCGCAAGCGCTGACCCACCCCGCCCCGCGCGTCGCCCGCGTGGCGTCCCGCCCCGCCCCACACCCGTCGACGCCACGGTCCCCCCGGTGTCCCGGGCCCCGCACCCACGCATAAACGCGATCCGCGCGCAGAAACGCTCGCTCCTCGCGTTTCTGCGAGTGGATCGCGTTTATGCGTGATGACACGCTTCCCCGATCGCCGCACCGGCGCCCCGCGGGACTCCCGCGACGACCGACGCGCCCATAATGGTCGGGTGCCTACCGACGCCCCGCGCATCAACCCGAGCATCCTCGCCGCCGACTTCGTGAACATGGAGGCGGAGCTCGCGCGCATCGCGGGTGCCGACTTCGTGCACGTCGACGTGATGGACAACCACTTCGTGCCCAACCTGACGTTCGGCCCGCAGATGGTCGGGCGCATCCAGGACACCAGTCCCGTGCCGCTGGACGTGCACCTGATGATCGACGATCCCGACCGGTGGGCCCCGGCCTACGCCGAGCTGGGCGCGGCATCCGTCACCTTCCACCTCGAGGCCGCAGCCTCGCCCGTGGCGCTCGCGCGGCAGTTGCGCGCGATCGGCGCGCGCGCCGGTGTCGCCGTCAAGCCCGGCACCCCCGTCGACAACCTCTTCGACTCCTTGAACGAGTTCGACCAGATCCTCGTCATGACCGTCGAGCCCGGCTTCGGGGGGCAGTCGTTCATGCCCGAGACGATGCCCAAGCTCCGCGCCCTCGCCGACGAGGCCAAGCGCCGGGGATCGAGCGTGTGGCTGCAGGTCGACGGCGGCATCGGCGAATCCACGATCGCCCAGGCCGCCGAGGCGGGGGCCGACACCTTCGTCGCCGGCTCCGCCGTGTTCGGCGCCGACGACCCCGACCGCGCCATCCAGTCGCTGCGCGCCTCCGCCGCCCGCCACCGCCACTGAGCGCGGGCGTCCCGCCC
>NZ_JBKBNC010000069.1:0-8550 GCF_046295495.1 Microbacterium sp. | reverse complement strand
ATCTCCCCCCGAGGCGTGAGGAAGGCCGCGGACGCGCGATTCTCCGGAGTCCGGCACCGCCCGCGGCCGACTCTCCGCCCCGCGCGACGCGCCGTCCAACGTCTCCCCCGGCTGACCCGTCCGCCCGCCGCTCCCCGCTCAGCCGTGCCGAACTCCGGAAGATACCGGCACGTATCTCCCCCCGAGGCGTGAGGAAGGCCGCGGACGCGCGATTCTCCGGAGCCCGGCACCGCCCGCGGCCGACTCTCCGCCCCGCGCGACGCGCCGTCCAACGTCTCCCCCGGCTGGCCCGTCAGCCCGCCGCTCCCCGCTCGACCGTGCCGAACTCCGGAAGATATAGGCACGTATCTCCCTCCGAGGCGTGAGGAAGGCCGCGGACGCGCGATTCTCCGGAGTCCGGCACCGCCCGCCGCCGACTCTCCGCCCCGCGCGATGCGCCGTCCGACGTCTCCCCCGGCTGGCCCGTCCGCCCGCTGCTCCCCGCTCGGCCGTGCCGAACTCCGGAGTAAGAGACGGCGCTGACGCAACGGGCCCCGATCTATCGCGGATCTCGGGCTCGCCGGTTACGGATTCTCCGGAGTCCGGCACACCGCCCGCCCGCGACGCCCCGTCACACGACGGCCCCGGCGATGCACGGGAGCGGCGCCGCGGGAGAATGGATGCCATGCGCGCGATGATCATGGACGCCCTGGCTCAGCCCCTCGAGGTGCGCGACGTTCCCGCGCCGTCCGCGCCGGCCGGCGGCGTGGTCGTCGAGGTGCACGCGACGGGGCTGTGCAAGAGCGACTGGCACGCGTGGGTGGGGCATGACGACATCGCCCTCCCCCACGTACCCGGGCACGAGCTGGCGGGCGTGATCGTCGAGGTCGGCGAGGGAGTGCGGCGCTGGAGCGTCGGCGATCGCGTCACGGTGCCGTTCGTCATGGGGTGCGGGGCGTGCGAGTGGTGCCTGGCGGGCGACGCGCAGGTGTGCCCCGACCAGCAGCAACCCGGCTTCACGCAGTGGGGCTCGTTCGCCGAGCGGGTCGTGCTGCGCGCGGCCGACACCAACGTCGTGCGGATCCCCGACGGCGTCTCGTTCGAGGCGGCGGCGGCCCTCGGATGCCGCTTCGCCACCGCCTACCGCGCCCTCACCGGCCGCGCGCGCGTGCAGGCGGGCGAGTGGGTGACGGTCGTGGGCGCCGGGGGCGTGGGATTGAGCGCCGTGATGATCGGGGCGGCGCTCGGCGCGCGCGTGATCGCCGTCGACCGCACCCCCGCCGCCCTCGACGCGGCACGCCGCCTCGGCGCGGAGCACACGCTCGTCGCCGACGGCCCCGACATCGCCGCGGCCGTGCACGAGATCACCGGCGGCGGCGGTCATGTCTCGGTCGACGCGGTCGGCAGCGCGCAGACCGCGCGCGACGCCGTGCTGAGCCTGCGCCGCCGCGGCCGCCACGTGCAGATCGGCCTGCTGCCCACGGCCGACGGGATGACGGCGATGCCCATGGCGCGCGTGATCGCGTGGGAGCTCGACATGCTCGGCAGTCACGGCATGGCCGCCGTGGACTACCCGGAGATGCTCTCGCTCATCGACAGCGGGGCGCTGCGACCGCAGGAGTTGATCGAGCGGATCGTCGGGCTCGGCGAGGCGGCGGGGCTGCTGGCCACGATGGACTCCGCCTCGCCCGCCGGCATGACGATGATCGACCCGCGTCGGATCTGATCGCGTCAACCGGGTTCACTCCTTCGGACGTGGTCCGAGCGGAACATCCGGCCGAGCGCACCTCACGGAGGAAGGCCCGGCCCCCGCAGGGAGCCGCGCCGGGGCGGAGCGCGTCAGGAGCGCGGGCCGGCGCCGTCGTCGTCGGAACGCGGCGTGGCCGGACCCTCGGTCTGCGGGGCGGTGCCCGGCACGTCGCCCGCGGCCCGCGGGGCCTCGCGCGTCGCGGGGGCGCCGGGGACGGCGGCATCCGGAGCGTCCTTCGGCAGCAGCAGCGGTCGCTCGACCGTCGCGGTGACCTTCGAGGGGTCGACCGCGAGCAGCATGAGCGCGACGCTCACGAGGACGATGATGAAGGTCGCCCCGGCCGCGACGAGCGCGACGATGAGGGCGCGCTGGATCTGGTCGGCGGGACGCGTCTGGAAGAAGCCCATCGACATGAGCGTGACGAAACCGGCGAACAGCGCGGCGATGAAGGCGAGACCGAGAAGCTGGACCGGCTTCATCAGGTCGCGGCGGGTGGGCTTGTCGGTCATGACGCGGCCTCCTCGGAGGGTACGGCCGGAACGGGCTCGGGGCGACGCGGCGAGAAGCCCGCGATCGCGAGGAACACGGCGACGACCGCCGCGTATCCGCCGAAGAGTCCCACGGCGATGGTGATCCCGGTGAGGGTGAACGAACCCGCTCCGGTGATGCTGTAGTCGAGCGCGTACTGCTGATTGGGGAGGAACAGCCCGGCACCCAGCACCAGGGTCAGGATGCCGATGAGCACGCCGTCTCGCACGCCCGCGCTGCGCCCCGCCCGGCGATCGCGCAGCGCTCCCAGGAGCTCGATGAGCCCCGAGGCGAGCGCCCAGCCGATGACGATGGCGAAGAACGCCCCGGTCGAACGCAGACCCGGGACGCTGGCGATGAGCCCCCCGACCACGGCGACCACGGCGAGCAGGACCGCGATCCGGCGCTCCCCGCGCGGGAACACGAGCCAGGCCGACAGGGCGAAGACGAGACCCGTCGCCAGGGCGAAGCCGCTGAACACGCTGAGCCCGAGGGCGGCGGAGTGGTCGGGCGAGAACGTGATCATGATCGCCGCGAGCGCCGCGAAAAGGGCGCGCGCGAGCTGCAGATGGCGCGCGTCGAACGTGCGTTCAGCAGGAGAAGTGGTCACGGAGGGTCCCCGAGAGACGGTGTCGATGCCATCCAGTCTATTCCTCGGCACCTGAGCGGACCTCGGGGACGCTCGACGTCGAATCAGTCGACGAGAGCGTCCTCCCGCTGCTGCTCCGCGAGCGTGCGCTGCACGGCGGCCTCGACGCGCGCGTCCTCCGCCTGCTGGCGGCGTCGGCGGCGCGCCCGCAGGACGCGGGGGCCGAACACCACCGCCGCGACGAGGAGGGCGATCACCAGCAGCAGCGGCCAGGGCACGGCCCACCCGACGGCCGAGGCCGCGACGGGCTCGAGGGCCGAGGTCGTGCCGGCGGCGTCGGTGACCACGGGGGTGACCGCGGCCGAGGCGAACAGCATCCCCATGGCCGCGACGGCCGGCACGCGCACGTCGCGCTGCCAGGACTCGCCCGGCAGCAGCACGGGGGCGGCGTCGGCGGGAGCGGCCTCGACGCGACCGGCGCCGAAGGGACCCGTGACGGCGTCGGCTTCGTCGGCGGCGAGCGCGACGTTGCCGGTGTTGTGCAGGCGGTAGTGGACGGTGGCATCCCCGACGAGGAACGGGACGACACCGCCGTCCCAGTCGACGCGCAGATCGTCGATCGCGAGCGCGGGGGCGAGGTCTCCGCCCACGCGGAGGCCGGCGCGGATGCCGAGACGGCGGTCGACGTTGACGTTCGCGGTGGCGTCGGCGACCGTGAGCGAGGTCACCACGCCGCCGGCGTAGTCCCCGGGAGTCGCGTCGGCGGGGACGTCCACCGAGAAGGGGACCTCCACGGTCTCGCCGGCCGGGACCGACACGTGCCGCTGCGGCACCGTGATCCACGCGCCGACGCCGACCGACTCCTCACCCGCGACCCGCAGGTCGAGGGCACCGGTCGAGGTCGTGTATCCGTCGGAGGCGTAGACGTCGAGTTCGACGGGCTCGGTCCCTCGGTTGGCCACCACGATGCCGTCGTCGAGGTGGGCTCCGGGGTTCAGCGCGTAGCTGTAGTTTGTGCGGTCGGCGCCCAGGGCGTTCGAGGCGGTGCGCACGGTCCAGGTGACGTCGTCGGTCGCGGCGAAGGCGGCGGAGGACGTCAGGGTGGGCGCCAGGACGACGGGGGCGACGAGCGCCACCGCGAGCACCAGGGGGGTGATGCGCGGGGGGAGGGACAGGCGGGTCATGGTGATCCTTCGGGGAAGGCGCCGGCGGGGAGGGTCGCTCCCCGCCGGCGCGTTTCGCTGGTCAGCCGGCCAGCGCGGTGAGGGTCAGGGTCGCGCGGTAGCTTCCCTTGTCGATCGAGTTGGGGATCTTCAGGTCGAGGTCGGCACCGATGACGCCGGCGCTGCGGTCGTGACCCATCGGGGCCTGACCCAGCACGCGCGACACGGCGAGACCGTCTCCGCCGTCGTAGCCCGACGAGACGGCGGCGCCCGCGGCGGCACCGGCACCGGGGGTGACCACCTTGGGTGCCCAACCGAGGTACTTGCCGCTGAAGGTCTTGTCGCCGTCGTCGAAGTCGCCGACCGACGCCGAGACCGACCATGCGGCCTTGCTGCGACGGGTGTCGGTCACCGAGATCGGGTTGATCTGACCGGTCGCCTCGAAGTACTGCATGTTCTTCTCCTCGGCGGTGCCGAGGTCGACGAGACCGTTGTGACCGTTGATCGTCCAGCCGAACTCACCCGGAGCACCGCTGGGGACGTCGACCTGGATGTCCTGGCCGTCACCGTGGTTGGGGTGGATGGTGACCTCGTCCTGGATCGACCCGACGGCCTCGGCCGGCTTGGTGCCGTTCTCGGGACCGCACCACACGACGCGGTTGAGCTCGACCGCGGCGTTGGGGGCCGCGCAGGTTCCGGAGCGGATGTTCTGCACGACGAGCTGGTCCTTCTTGACCTGGACCTTCACGTACGTGCGCACGTGCTCCTGGTTCTGCACCGAGTTGTACCAGTAGCTGCTGGGGTTCAGCGGGTCGGCCCCGTTTCCCGCACCGCTGGTGCCGCTGTTGTCCGGCGCGGTGATGTCGTAGTACTTCGATCCGGATGCCGAGTTGGCGGTGACGTAGACCACGCCGCCGGGGCCCTCGAAGACCTCGTCCTGACCGGGCTTCTCGTCGGGGTTCGCCTTGGCGCCGTTCTTGATCTCGTAGCTGCGGGTGTAGACGTGGTCGTGACCCTGGAGCACGAGGTTGACGCCGAGCTGGGAGAACGTCGTCGGGAAGTCGACGCGGCGCACCTTGTTGTCGGAGTCCTTGGCGTGGGCCGCGGCCGAGTAGATGGCGTGGTGGTAGACCAGCACCTTGTACTTGGCCTGCGAGCCGTGCTTGTTGATGACGTCGGTGACGTACGCCACGTGCGCGTCGTCACCGCCGCCGCCCTGCGAGGTGGCGTAGCTGTTGCTGTTCAGGTCGATGTACAGCACGTCCTTGTAGATGAACCAGTAGTCGCCGCCCGACTCGGTCGCCGTGCCCGCCGAGCCCTTGCGGTAGTACGCGTCGGACCGGTCGGTGTTGGGGGTGTACAGGTGCTGCTCGTAGGCCTTGCCGCCCACGTCGTGGTTGCCGATCGTGGCGACCCAGGGGTACTGGCGCAGCTGGTCGGGCGCGAGGAAGGCGTTCCACTGCGCCTCGGTGTTGGCCGTCTCGACCTGGTCGCCGCCCGAGACGAGCAGCTCCGCCCGGGGGTTCGCGCCGACGGCCACGTTCATGGTGTCCTGCCACCCGGCCTGGTCCTTGGCGAGGTCGCCGGAGGAACCGACCTGGGGGTCGCCGAAGAACAGGAAGTCGTAGTCGCCCTCGAACGACTGGGTCGCGAAGGCGTAGGTCGACGACCAGTTGCCGTCGGAGCCGACCCGGTACGAGTACGCGGTGTTCTCGGCCAGCCCCGTGATCGTGGCGTGGCGGTTGAACCCGCCGCTGGTGGCGATGTTGGCGGTCCCGGATGCCGAGAAGGTCGTCGCCGACGCCGGGAACTGGCCGTTCACCAGCGCCGAGGTCGGGGCGACCTGCACCGACTGGGTGGTGTCGGCCGAGGAGTACCAGGTGACGATGCGCTGGGTCTCGTCAGCGCCGACTCCGAGGATGACGCCGGAGAGGGTGGCCGTGGTGTCGGCCATCGCTGCCGGGACGCTCGCGACGCCCGAAAGGACGAGCGACGCGCCGACGGCGGCGGTTGCGATCCACGAGACACGGCGACGCGTGCGCGTCCCGTGCGACGTCGATGCGGTGAGGAACATGGTTGTCCGTTTCTCTTGTGGGGAGCTCTCATGCACGCTCGCGGTCGCGAGCGCGACCTACGTTCCGCTCGACGGGTGTCCGGCGCGTGAATGCTTGACCCAGCACACGTATCGGGTGCGGCAACACCCGTCACTCGATGCCGAGCACGCGCTGCACGAACCAGACGAGACCGGCGATCGTCACGACGACCGCCAGCAGGGCGCTCACCCACATGCCCACCCGGGGCGCGCGCCGACGCAGCAGGACGAGCAGGGGGAAGACCACGATGATGAGGCCGATCTGCACGGCCTCGATGCCGATGTTGAACACGAGCAACGACCACAGCAGCGTCCACGACCACGGCTCGTCGATGCCCAGGGCCGACGCGAAGCCGAGACCGTGTACGAGCCCGAACACGAAGACCACCCCGACCCGCAGCCAGCCGGCGCGGTCCAGGCGCAGGAAGCCGTGGGCGTGCGAGAGATCCTGGTCGACCTGGCCGCCGCGCCAGAGGCGCCAGAGGTACCAGGCCCCGACCACCGCGATCGAGAGGGCGATGGTCGGCTCCACCAGCTCGGGGGGAGCGGCGACGACCCCCGTCGCCGCGAGGATGAACGTCACCGAATGGGCGATCGTGAACGTGGTCGCCGCGATCACGACCTCGCGCAGTCGCCGGGATCCGACGATCAGGGCGAGCAGGAACAGGATGTGATCGATGCCGGTGAGCAGATGCTCGGCGCCGAGGCGGAAGAACTCCCAGAAGCGCTCGAGCGTGGTCTGCGCCGTCGTGAACGTGGGGTGCTCGGCATCCAGGACCGTGCTGCCCTCGTGCAGGTCGAGCGCGTAGGTGAGGATCGTCTTGGTGTCGGTCACGAAGCCCTCGTCGTCGGGGAAGAGCGACGAGGCCACCTCGTGGCCGTTCTCGGACGGCGGGCAGGCGTAGTCGGCCTCGAGCACCGCGTAGGGCACTCCGTCCTGCCACGTCATGCTCACGTCGTCGGCGACCGTGGGGGTGCAGGGCTCCCCCGCCGCCGAGACGCGGAAGCGGTCGCCGACGTAGGCGGCCACGGAATCGTGGTGGTCGACGAGGGCGGCGGCCTGCTGGTCGGCGTCGCCCGCCTCGAACGCGGCGGTGCCCGTCTGGAAGAGCGGGTCGTCGCGTTCGGCGTCGGCGACCGAGACCACGAGCAGGTCGTACTCGAGCTGCAGCTGTGCGCGCACGACCCCGGGGCCGCCGCTGGAGAGGTCGGCGTAGACCACCGACAGGAGGCCGTGGGCCGAGGCGGGGAGCGCGAGCGACAGCAGCGCGGCGATCCCGGCGAGAAGGAGCAGGACGCGCCCGAGAGGGCGGCGGAGACGATCGGACATGTTCACCTTTCCGCCCCGAAGCGTGCGCGCTCGCCGTGAACGGTTCCCCGCGATGGGGCGAACGGAAACGGAACGTGTCCCCGTCGTTCGCCCGCGCGCCACCCGCGTCGTCCAGGGTGAGGGGGTGATGCGCAGGATCTTGACCGCGACGACGACTGTGGTGCTGGCGGCGGTGACGCTCGCGGGATGCGCGAGCGGTCCCGGGTGGGACGCGCCCCGCCCCGCCCCCGCTGCGGTGGGGGCACCCGCCGCGGGGTTCGCTCCCGCGTCGCCGCCGGCTCCCGAGTCCACGCACGCGCCCGCACCCGGCTCGTGGGACGGCGTCACCGCCCCCGCCGGCTACCGGGTGGTGCTGCTCACCGTGGGAGACGACGACCCGGCCACCACGCTCGTGCGCGCGGTCGAGGACTGGGCGGCGCAGACCCGTGCCGATCTGCGCGTCGTGCACGCCGACGACGACATGATCGACGGGGCTGTGCGCGCGATGGACATGCACCCCGACCTCATCATCAGCGCCGGGGATGCGCTCGTCGACCCGCTCGCGACCGTGACGGCCAACCACCTCGACGTGCCGTTCCTGATCGTGGGGGCGGAGCTGGCCGAGCCGACCGAGAACGTCACCGCCGTCGACTGGACCGGTGCGGCCTACCGCGGCGAGGGGCTCGGCACGGCCGCGGCCTACGATCCCGCGACCTTCACCGCCGAACGCGCCGATCGCGCCGTGCGGGCGGGTGTCGCGGCGGTGCTCACGGGGCTGCACGGGATCGTGCTCTGGATCGACTGAGGCGCTGAGCGGCGCGGCCGCGGCGGGGTCGCGGAGCAGGGAACGCGCGGCGGGATCGCGGAGCAGGGAACGTCGCCGCCGGTCGGTCGACCCGTCAGCGCAAGAGCGCGTCAGGTGCGGCGCCGCCGGGAGCGGGCGGCCAGGATGCCGGCCACGACCGCGCCGGCGCCGATCGCCGTCGCGAAGCCCAGGGCCGTGGCATCCGTTCCGGTGGCGGGCAGCGTCCCCGCGGGGGTCGCGGGTCCCGCACCGGGCCCGGCCGACGGGGGCGTCGCCGTCGGGCGCGGCGTCGGCGTCGGGGGAACGGCGGGTTTCGTCCATCATGGCCTCGGCGC
>NZ_JBKBNC010000068.1:0-8579 GCF_046295495.1 Microbacterium sp. | reverse complement strand
GATCGCCCCGCTCCGAGCCGCCGTCGCCGACGCGGTGCACGATCTGCTGACCACCCTCGACGTGCTCACGGCGTACGGCGCGCTGGATGCCGCGCGCGAGCGCGTCCGCCGGGCCGACGCCGCGTTGCGCCGCGCCGTCGTGCGCCGTGGCGGGGCGCAGGGCCTCACCTCGGGTGCCGTGTCGGCGGTGGCCGGGGTGGCCTCGCTCGCGGCGCTGGTCGTGGCGATGCCCGGCGTCACGGGTGGCACGCTGTCGGGGCCGGGGCTCGCGGTCGTGGTGCTGCTGCCGATGGCGGTGTTCGAGGTGTTCGGCCCCGTGCCGCTGGCCCTGGCGTCCTGGCGCCAGGTGCGCGGCGCCGCGGAGCGCATCGCCGAGGCGGTCCCCGCGGAGGTCCCCGATGGGCTCCCCCGCGACGAGCCCGCCCCCACCGGCGTCGCCCCGGAGCTCGGGGCCGGACTCGTGCTGCGCGGTGTGCGCGCCCACTGGCCCGCGCGCGCCGACGCCGACGGCGATGCCGGGCGTCTCGACGACGTCTCGCTGCGGGTCGGCCCCGGCGAGCGCGTTCTCGTCACCGGTCCCAGCGGCGCCGGCAAGACCACCCTCGCGCACGTGCTCGTGCGCTTCCTCGACTACGAGGGCTCGTTCACCATCGGGGGCACCGAGGCGCGCGAGCTGTCGGGAGACGATCTGCGACGCACCATCGGCCTGGTCGAGCAGTCGCCGTTCCTCTTCGACGAGTCGGTGCGCCAGAACCTGCTGTTCGCCCGCGAGGACGCCACCGACGACGACCTGTGGTGCGTCCTCGCCCGCGTCGGCCTCGACGCGTGGGCGCGCGAGCGCGGCGGGCTCGACACCCGCGTGGGTGACCGCGGCGCCCTCGTCTCGGGCGGTCAGGCGCAGCGTCTCGCGCTCGCACGGGCCGTGCTGCGCGGCTTCCCCGTGCTCGTGCTCGACGAGCCGACCGCCGGTGTCGACCCGGCGGCATCCGATGCCCTGCTCGCCGACCTGCTGGGGGCGGTCGATCGCGACCGCGCCGTGGTGCTCGTGTCCCACGTCGAGGTGCCGGCGGGGCTCGTGGACCGCCGGGTGCAACTGAGGGGCGGGCGGGTCGTCGTCTGAGCGGTGCGCGCGTCGTCGCCGCACGTGCGGGGGCGTCAGCCGAGCCGGAGAGCCGACGACGGCGGAGCTCGGGCTGTTCAGGATGCCGGCACGAAACGCACGTGCGCGGGGGCCACGGTCCAGCGCACGACGTCTCCCGGTCGCAGCTCGGCGGCCACGGCGGGTGAGACCTCCGCGGCGCCCGCGTCGGTGACCACCCGCACACCGGCGGGGGTGGGCTCGAGGTGCGAGACGGTGGCCGCCGCCCCCTCCCCGAGGCGCACGTGGGCCGCGCGGAAGACCGCGGCCAGCGGGGCGCCCTCGACGGCGGCGAGGGCGAGGGAGGCGGCATCCGTCGTCTCCAGCCGTGCGCCGGAGCGCACCCACCCGCCGCCCCGGGCGTGCCCGACGAGGCGCTCGAGCCCGGCGATGCGGGCGGCGATCTCGGTCGCCGGTGCCGACAGCACCTCGCGCACCGGTCCCTCCTGCGTGACGCGCCCCCGCTCGACGATCACGAGCCGATCGGCGAGGGCGGCCGCGTCGACGGCGTCGTGGGTGACGGCGACCGTGGTCACCCCGGAGAGCCGGTCGCGCAGCATCGCGCGGATCTCCGACGCGGTCACCGCGTCGAGGGCGACGAGGGGCTCGTCGAGCAGCACGACGCGCGGTTCCGCGGCGAGCGCGCGGGCGACGGCGACCCGTTGCTGCTCACCGCCCGAGAGCTGCGCGGGGCGCCGGTCGCCCGCGCCGGGGAGTCCGACCCGTGTCAACCACTCGTCGGCGGTCGAACGGGCGACGGATGCCGGGACCCCGGCGGCGCGCGGACCGAAGGCGACGTTCTCGCGCGCGCTCAGGTGCGGGAAGAGACGGGCGTCCTGACCGAGAAGCACGATGCCGCGCTGCATCGGTGCCGTGCGGAGGCGGGGAGCGCGGTCGAGCAGGCGCCCGTCGACGGAGATCTCTCCCCCGTCGAGCGGGGTGAGACCCGCGAGCGTCCCGAGGAGCGTCGACTTGCCCGCTCCGCTGCGGCCCATCACGGCGACGATCTCCCCGGGGCTTACCTCGAGCGCGAGATCGACGTCGAAGTCGCGACGGCGAACGACGACCCGGGCCCGCAGGTGCGCGGCATCCGAGATGCGCCCACCGATCGCGGGAGCCGCGCTCATCGCCCCACCCCCGGTCTCCACCCGCGCACGAGCAGCAGCACGGCGACCGCCGTCACGAGCAGCAGCAGCGACAGCGCGACGGCGGTGCCCTGCGAGACCCCCGCGCCGTTGAACGCGGTGTAGATCGCCAGGGGCATGGTCTGCGTGACACCCGGACGGTTGCCCGCGAACAGCGCCGTGGCACCGAACTCGCCGATCGCACGCGCGAAGCACAGCACCACGCCCGCGACGACGCCGGGAGCCGCGAGCGGCAGCGTGACGCGCCGCAGGATCGTCGCGCGGCTCGCCCCGAGCGACGCGGCGGCGCGCTCGAACTCGACACCGGTGCTGCGCAGGGCGCCCTCGACGGCGAGCACGAGGAACGGCAACGCCACGAACACCTGCGCCAGCACCACCGCCGGCGTGGTGAAGGGCAGGCCGAGGGCCGCGAACCACCCCGTGCGTCCGAAGAGGTAGAGCAGGGCCACGCCGCCGACCATGGGCGGCAGCACGAGCGGCACCGTCACGAGAGCGCGAAGGATCGCCGCGATCCGCGCGGGACTACGTGCGATGAGGAGGGCGAGGGGGATGCCGACCGCCGCGCACACCGCGGTGGCCAGCGCCCCGGTCCCGAGCGAGAGCCCGAGCGCGGAGAGCGCCGCGGGAGAGGTGACGTCGCTCCACAGCGTGCCCCACTGCACGCGCGCGACGAGGGCGGTGAGCGGGACGAGGAGGAACAACAGCCCCACCACCGCCGGCACGGCGAGCCAGCGGGGGACGAAACCGCCGCCGGTCACGGCGCGCGGAACCCGGCGTCGGCGAGGATCGCCTGACCGGCGTCGGAGAGCACGAAGTCGACGAACGCGGTCGCAGCGCGCGGGTTCGGAGCGTCGGTGAGAGCCGCGAGGGGGTAGCGGTTGACCACCGCGTCGGCCCCGTCGGGCACGATCGCCTCGACATCGGTGCGCCCGGCGACGTCGGTCGCGTACACCAGCCCCGCATCGGCCTCGCCCGCCGCGACCTTGGTGAGCACCGCGGTGACGTTCTGCTCGGCGCTCACGGGCGTCACCGCGACGCCGGCGTTCGAGAGCAGGGTCTGTGACGCCGCCCCGCACGGCACCTCGGGAGCGCACAGCACCGTGGTCGCGCGGGCCAGGTCGGCGAGCGCGGTGACTCCGGCGGGGTTTCCGGCGGGCACGGCGATGACCAGCGTGTTGGCCGCGAAGAGCCGCGGGCGCGGCGCCCGGTCGACGACCTTCGCCATGTTCTTCTCGTCGGCCGAGGCGAACACGTCGGCCGGCGCGCCCTCGCCGATCTGCGTGGCCAGCGTGCTCGAGCCGTCGTACGCGGCGCTCACCGTGACACCCGGGTGCTCGGCCTCGAACGCCGAGGCGATCTCATCGAACGAGCGCTGCAGCGACGCGGCGGCGAACACCTCGACCGTCCCCGAGAGCGCGTCGCCGGATGCCGCATCCCCCGGCGTCGTTGACGGGGGCACGGCGGCGCAGCCGGAGCCGAGGGCGACCACGGCGCCGAGCACCGTGGCCAGTCGAAGGAAGCGGCGCATGAGGTTCCTCTCCGCGAACCGGGAGGTCGCGGCATCCATTCTTCCGCATCCGCGGATACGCCGGGCGGTTTCAGCCGCACCTGAGCCCCCGACGATCTCTGCGGAGGCACTCCGAGGGGTCAGTCCCGCGGCTTTTCCACCGTCACCACGGTCGCCTTCACCGAAGCCACCGCGAGCGACCCGGGCTCCAGCGCGAGCTCCTCCGCCGCCTCGGCCGACATGAGCGACACCACGCGATGCGGGCCGCACTGCAGATCGACCTGCGCCATCACCCCGTCGATGCGCACGCGCGTGACGATGCCGACGAACCGGTTTCGCGCGCTCGATGCGGCGCCGGTCGGATCGTCGGGCTCGTCGGCGAGGGCCACCGCCCGCTCGGCGAGCGCGGCACCGGGGACCTCCACCGGCGAAGCCCCGGTCGTCGGCAACGTCCCCTGGTCGATCCAGCGCCGCACGGTGTCGTCGCTGACCCCGAGCAGACGTGCCGCGTGGGCGATGCGGAAAGAGTTCGGCATCCCTCGACGCTACCCGGCGCGGCGCCCCGCGCGCCGGTCGGTCCGCACCGCGCCCGCCCGCCGCCGGGGCGGTATCCCGCCCGTCGATGGCGACCGGCGCCGGGGTGAGACGCCGTCGGTCGCGGGCACGGGCTGCGCCCGCCCCACCCCGCCCGCGCTCGCCTAGGCTCGACCCATGGATGCCGAGCACGCGAACGCCACGTCACGCCCGGTGACCGTGCCGCTCGGCGCCACCGTCACCGCCTCGGGCCCGGCCGGCCCCGGCGCGGTCCGCGAGACCGGCGTCCGCCGCGAAGCCGACACGGCGCACGCCGCCCCGCGCCGCAGCGAGCCGCAGCGCGAGCCCGGCGCCGTCCGCGTCACCGGGGCCCCGCAGGAGGGCGGTCTCCTCGACCGCTTCGGCCGCATCGCCCGCGACCTGCGCGTCTCGGTGATCGACAAGTGCAACCTGCGCTGCACGTACTGCATGCCTGCCGACGGGATGCCGTGGCTCCCGCAGTCGCAGCTGATGTCGACCGACGAGATCCGCCGCATCGTCCGCGTGGCCGTGCAGTCGCTCGGCGCCGAGGAGCTTCGCATCACCGGCGGGGAACCGCTCGTGCGCAAGGATCTCGAGTTCATCATCGCCGGCATCCGCGCCGACAACCCCGACCTGCCGATCGCGCTCACCACGAACGCCGTGGGCCTCGACCGCCGCGCGCAGGCCCTGAAAGACGCGGGTCTGAGCCGTCTCAACGTGTCGCTCGACACCCTCCACGCCGAGACCTTCGCCGAGCTCACGCGCCGCCCCCACCTCGACAAGGTGCTCGCCGGCCTCCAGGCCGCGCGCGCGGCGGGCCTGGGCCCCATCAAGATCAACGCGGTGCTGCTGCGCGGCATCAACGACACCGAGATCGTCCCGCTGGTGGATTGGGCCGTGTCGAACGGATTCGAGATGCGCTTCATCGAAGACATGCCGCTCGACGGCGACCGCTCGTGGACCGCCACGAACGTCATCGCCGCGGCCGACATCCGCGCCGAGATCGAGACCGCCTTCTCTCTCGCCCCCGATCCGCGCGGCCGCGGGGCCGCCCCCGCCGAGCGCTGGGAGGTCCGTCGTCCCGGTGAGACCGCCGTCGCCGGTCACGTCGGCATCATCTCCTCCGTCACCGAGCCGTTCTGCAACGCCTGCTCGCGCACGCGCGTCACCGCCGACGGCCGTATCCGCTCGTGCCTGTTCTCGCACGAAGAGACCGATCTGCTCACGGCCCTGCGCGACGGCGCCGACGACGAGGGCCTCGCGCAGATCTGGCGGGATGCCATGTGGGCCAAGCCCCGCGCCCACGGTTCCGACCGCGTCGGTCTGGCGCGCGCCGACTTCGTCCAGCCGGAGCGCACGATGAGCGCGATCGGCGGATGAGGCCGCTCGTGGAGCCGGTGGCGTCCCTCGCCCCCGAAGAACTCATCCGCACCGCTCGTCACGCCGTCCTCGCCGGGATCGGGGAGGAGGGCCAGCGCCGCCTGGCCGCGGCCCGCATCGCCGTGATCGGGGCCGGGGGACTCGGCTCCCCCGTGCTGCTCGCTCTCGCCGCGGCGGGTGTCGGCGAGCTCGTCGTCATCGACGACGACGTCGTGGAACGCACCAACCTGCAGCGCCAGCTCCTCCACCGCGTCGACGACATCGGCACCGCCAAGACCTCGTCGGCCGCCCGTGCCGTGCGCGACCTCTCGCCCCTCACGGCGGTGCGCGAGGTCGCGCAGCGCCTCACACCCGACAATGCCCGCGACCTCCTCGCCGACGCCGACCTCGTGATCGACGGCAGCGACACCTTCGACACCCGCGAGGCGGTGGCCGCGGCCGCCGAGGCCCTCGGCATCCCCCTCGTCTGGGGGGCCGTGCAGGAGTGGGCGGCGCAGGTGACCGTGTTCTGGTCGACCCCGCCCGCGGGGTACGCGCCGATCGTGCTGGGCGACCTGTTCCCGCCGGGTTCCGCGGGGGAGCCTCCGACGTGCGCGCAGGTGGGCGTGCTCGGCTCGCTGTGCGTGCAGGTCGGAGGGCTGCTGGCGACCGAGGCGATCAAGCTGGTCACGGGTGCCGGTGAGCCTCTGCTCGGGCGCCTCGTCGTGATCGACGCCCTGCGCGCCCGCCAGGACGTCATCCCGCTGATCGGAAGGACCCCCGCGTGAGCGAACTCCTCAGCGTCGACGAGCAGCGCGCGCGCGTGCTCGCCGCCGTCACACGGCTGCCCGCCGAGACGCTGTCGCTCGCCGAGGCGGTCGGCCGCACGCTCGTCGAGCCCGTGCGCGCGGCTCACGACCTCCCCGGCTTCGACAACTCCTCCATGGACGGCTTCGCGGTGCGCTTCGCCGACGTCGAGGGGGCGGATGCCGACCACCCGGCGACCCTGCGCGTGATCGCCGACCTGCCGGCCGGCACCGCCGACGACCCCGCCCTCGGTTCGGGAGAGGCCGCGCGCATCATGACCGGGGCGGCCGTCCCCGCCGACGCCGACGCCATCGTGCCCTTCGAAGACACGGCCGGGGGCCTGGCCGACTCCCTCGGCTCCGTCCAGGTGCTCCGCTCCCCCGCGGCCTCCGGGGCCTTCATCCGCCGCCGCGGTGGCGACACCCGCTCCGGCGACATCGTCCTGTCCCCCGGCGAGCGCCTCGGCCCCTTCGCGCTCGCGGCCGCCGCCGCGGCGGGCGTCGACACGGTGCGGGTCACCCGCCCGCCGCGGGTCGCCGTGGTGTCCACGGGCAGCGAGCTCGTCGCCCCGGGCGTCGACCCCGGGCGCGGTCAGACGCCCGACTCGAACGCGACACTGCTGACGACCCTGGTCGCCGACGTCGACGCAGAGGTCGTGCTCGTCGATCGCGTCGGCGACGACCCGGCCGGCATCCATGCCGTGCTCGCCCGCGCCGATCGCGCGGACGTCGTCGTCTTCACCGGCGGCGTGAGCGCGGGGGCGTACGAGCCCGTGCGTCTCGCCCTGAGCGATCGCATCTCGTTCGATCGGGTCGCGATGCAGCCCGGCAAACCCCAGGCCTTCGGCGCGCTCGCCGACGGACGTCTCGTGTTCGGTCTCCCGGGCAACCCGGTGAGCGTCGCGGTGTCGTTCGAGGTGTTCGTGCGTCCCGCACTTCTCGCGCTGCAGGGTCGCAGCGCGATCGACCGTCGCCTCGCCCGGCTCACGGCGTCCGAGAGCTGGACGACCCCGCCCGGTCGCCGTCAGTACCTTCCCGCCGCCGTCGACCTGGTCGCCGGCACCGTGCGTCCCGCCACCGCGGGCGGATCGGGCTCGCATCTGGCCGCCTCGCTCGCGCGCGCCGAGGCCTTCGCGATCGTTCCCGCCGAGGTGTCCACCGTGTCGGTGGGCGACCCGCTCGATGTCATGCTGATCCCATGACCTTCACCCACCTGGACGCCGCGGGTCACGCCCGCATGGTCGACGTCACCCTCAAGCAGCCCACGGTCCGCACCGCGACGGCGCGCGGCTTCGTGCGCTGCGCGCCCGAGGTCGTCGCGGCCCTGCGCGACGGCACCGCTCCGAAGGGCGACGTGCTCGCCGTGGCCCGGATCTCCGGCATCCAGGCCGCGAAGTCCACGCCCGCCCTCCTCCCGCTCGCGCACGTCATCGGCGTGCACCGCGCGTCGGTGGACCTGCGGATCACCGACGACGGCGTCGACATCGAGGCCACCGTCGGCACCGCCGACCGCACGGGCGTCGAGATGGAGGCACTGACGAGCGTGTCGGTGGCCGCGCTCGCGATCGTCGACATGGTGAAGGGCATGGACAAGGGCACCTTCATCGAGAACGTGCGCATCGTGTCGAAGACCGGAGGCAAGTCCGGCGACTGGGTGCGACCGGGCGAGCCCGATGCCGGTGCGCGCAGCGAGGGAGCGTCCGTGTGAGCGTGCGCGTGCGGTACTTCGCGGCCGCGGCCGAGGCGGCCGGCACCGACGCCGAGGAGCGGACCGAGACGACCCTCGCCGCCCTCCGCGCGGCGGTCGTCGACGACCACCCCGCCCTCCGCGGCATCCTGGATCGCTGCGCCCTGCTCGTCGACGGTGCCCGTCACGACGACGACGTTTCGCTGGCGGGCATCACCCACGTCGACGTGCTGCCGCCCTTCGCGGGCGGCTGAACCGGTCGACGGTCGTCCGCCGACCCCGGCCGCAGACGACCCAGCCGGCCCGCTGCGGCGCGGCGGCGGGCGACCCACCGGGGCCGGCTGCGCTGCGACCGCGGGCGATCCACCGGGGCCGGCTGCGG
>NZ_JBKBNC010000067.1:0-8808 GCF_046295495.1 Microbacterium sp. | reverse complement strand
GCTGCCGCGCTGCTCGCCGTGCGCGGCTGCCCGCCGGGCCACCCGCCCTGCCGTGCGTCAACCGCCCTGCCGTGTGCCACCCGCCGCCCCGCGCCATCGCCACCCGCGGCGCGCGCTGTTCACGCGGGGTCTTCCCGATGTCGGAACCCGGGTCTACCGTGGCGCTATGTCCGATCGATCGGCGTCCGCCGTCACCCCCACCGACGTGCCGGTGGACGGGCACCGTACGTTCCTGGCGGTGCTCGTCAACACCGCCGCGGCCAACGTCACGACGAGCTTCCTCTGGTTCGCGCTCACCTTCTGGGTCTACCTCGAGACACGCTCCGTGCTCGCCACCGGCATCGTCGGCGGCGCCTACATGCTGCTCCTCGCGGTATTCGCGATGGTGTTCGGCTCTCTCGTCGACCGACACCGCAAGCACCGGGTCATGGTCTTCTCCGGGCTGATCACCCTCACCGCCTTCCTTCTGGCCGGGGCGCTGTGGATCGCGTTCCCGGAAGCGGTGCTGCTCGACCTGGGTGCGCCGTGGTTCTGGCTCTTCGCGGGCATCATCCTCGCGGGGGCGGTGGTCGAGAACATGAGGAACATCGCGCTGTCGACCACGGTCACCCTGCTCGTCCCCGTCGAGCGCCACGCCAACGCGAACGGCCTGGTCGGAACGGTGCAGGGGCTGGCGTTCGTCGTGGCGAGCGTGTTCAGCGGGCTCTCGGTCGGCTTCCTGGGCATGGGGTGGACCCTCGCGATCGCCCTCGGTCTCACGCTCGTCGCCCTCGTGCACCTGCTGACGATCCGCATCCCCGAGGAACGCCCGGCGGCCGCCGACGAACCGGGCCCGATGGTCGATCTGCGCGGCGCGGTCCGCGCCGTCCGCGCCGCGCGCGGGCTGTTCGCGCTCATCGTGTTCTCGACGTTCAACAACCTCATCGGCGGCGTGTACATGGCGCTGATGGACCCTTACGGCCTCGAACTCTTCGACGTGCAGATCTGGGGCGTCATCCTGGGCGTCACCGCGACCGGCTTCATCATCGGCGGCGGTCTCGTGGCGAAATTCGGCCTGGGTCGCAACCCGATCCGCACGATGCTGTGGATCGTCATCGCGATGGGCGTGCTCGGCGCCGTCTTCACGCTGCGCGACTGGTGGTGGCTCTACGCCGCCGGCATCTGGGTCTACATGGCCCTCATCCCGCCTGTCGAGGCGGCCGAGCAGACGGTCATCCAGAAGGTGGTGCCGTTCACCACGCAGGGCCGCGTCTTCGGCTTCGCCGCCGCGTTCGAGTCGGCCGCCGCCCCGGTGACGTCGTTCCTGATCGCCCCCATCGCGCAGTTCCTGATCATCCCGTACATGGAGGGCGAGAGCGGACGGTCGACGTGGGGCTGGCTGCTCGGCGAAGGGCAGTCGCGGGGCATCGCGCTCGTGTTCCTGGGCGCCGGTCTGGTCATGGTCGTCGCGGGGATCCTGGCGTTCTTCACCCGCTCCTACCGCATCCTTTCGATGCAGTACCGCACGGCCTCGGTCAACGCCGACGTCGCCGGGGCGACCGGAGGCGACGTCGCCGGGGCGACCGGAGACAATGTCGCCGGGGCGACCGAAAGCGACGGCCCCGCCGCAACGAACGGGGATGCGGGGGCGGCAGCCCCCGTGCCCTCCGACGGCACATCGCCTCCCGCTCAGCGCACGGCGCCCGCCGCGGACGAGGCGGGTGCGGCGCTCGACGCGCGGGGGGTCTCGGCCGACGGCGTCCCCGCGGGGTCGGCCTCCGCCGCGGCGGCTGCGGCCTCCTTCGACGCCCCGCCGGTGAGCGGCCGCGAGACGAGCGGTCCGAACGGGCGGCGCGACTAGGAGACGGCGTCGATCTCGACCACCACGTCGTTCCACTCTTCGGCGGGGTCGGCCCAGAGGGCGACGACGGCGTCGGCGAGGGCGCCCTCCACTCCTTCGAGGCTCTTCACCCGGAAGGTCACGGCGGCCGCCGACGGGGAGCGCCCGGCATCGCGCGCGTCCTTGGCGTACCCGTGGGCGACGGCGCGTACCCATGCTTCGCTCGCCGCCTTCACCGCGGCGTAATTGGCGCCGCCCGCGAGCGGACGAGTCACCGATGTGGACGAGACGATGGCCAGTCGGCCGGCATCCGAGGCTCGCACGTCGGCGTCGAACGCCCTGCTGACCCGGCGCAGAGCGGTGAGCGAGCGCAGCAGGAAGGCGAAGTCGTCGTCGGTCTGTCCCGCGAGACCGCCGCCACCGCGCCACCCGCCGACGAGGTGAAGGATGCCGTCGACGCGGCCGTGCGCGGCGTGCACCCGGTCGCGCAGGTCGGCGACGGCGTCCGGGTCGGTGAGGTCGCACTGCTCGGTGGTCGCTCCCGGAGCGTCGGCGGCGGCGGACGCCAGGCGCTCCTCGTTCGACCCCACGATGAGCACGCGGGCGCCGGCGGATATGAGGGCGCGGGCGCAGGCACGGCCGGCTGCGCTCGTGCCACCGGCGAGCAGGACGAGCCGGTCGTTCATCTCGGCCGCTGCCGACGTCCCGCCGGCGGCGCGGGAGTCGTTCTGCGCGGCACGAGTCTCGTCGGCGCCCCGGAGGCGGCCCGCCTTCGCCGCACCCTCGTCACGGTCTCGCATCGTCGTCTGATCTCCTCACCGCAGTCCGGCCCGGGGTGTCCGGGACATGCTCAGTCCGTGCCGCGGATTCCCTCGGTCGAGGCGATCACGGGACGCATCTTCTTCTCGAGCGCTTCGAAGAACATCGACAGCGGGAACTCGTCGTCCAGCACCGCGTCGGTGTAGCCCTTCGGCAGACCCGCGAGCACCTCGTCGGACAGGCCGCGCGCCCAGACCGACGCGGGATGAGGGGTCACGACGGCGCTGACGAGGTCGTAGGCCGCGAGCCAGTGCGCGACCTTCGGGCGGTCGATCGAGCGCCAGTAGAGCTCGTCGATGGCGTCGGCCAGCGCGACGACCGCGGCGGGGACCTCGTCCCAGTCGAACGCGAGCGACGTGTCCGTCCAGTGCAGCACGCGGTGCTGGTGCAGCCACGCGAACAGCAGCTGCCCGCCGAGGCCGTCGTAGTTGCGCACCCGGGAGCCGGTGATCGCGAAGCGGAAGATGCGGTCGAAGATGACGGCGTACTGCACGAGCTCGGCGTGCTCGAGCATCGCCCGTTCGGCGGCGTCGAGATCGTCGCGCCCCGACAGGCGGGCCTGCAGCGAGACGCACTCGCGGAACGCCGTGAGGTCGCAGCGCAGCTCCTCGAGCGAGTAGAGGAAGAACGGCATCCGCTGTTTGATCATGAACGGGTCGAACGGCAGGTCGCCGCGCATGTGCGTGCGGTCGTGGATGAGGTCCCACATGACGAACGTGCGCTCGGCAAGGTCCTGGTCGTCGAGGAGACGTGCGGCCGCGTCGGGCAGCTCGAGCTTGGTGATCTCGGCGGCGGCGCGCGTGACGCGGCGGTAGCGGGCCGCCTCGCGGTCTTGGAAGATCGCACCCCAGGTGAAGGTGGGGATCTCACGCATCGCGACCGTCTCGGGGAACAGCACGGCCGAGTTGGTGTCGTAGCCGGAGGTGAAGTCGATCAGGCGCAGGGAGACGAACAGCCGGTTGGTGTACTCGGTCTCGAGGCGGGCGATGAACTCGGGCCAGATCGTCTCGACGAGCACGGCCTCGACGTGGCGGTCGCTCGAACCGTTCTGCGTGTACATCGGGAACACCACGAGATGACGGATGCCGTCGACCCGGTGCTGCTGCGGGTGGAACGCCTGGAGCGAGTCGAGGAAGTCGGGTACGCCGAGGCCCTCCGCGCTCCAGCGTCGGAAGTCGACCACCGAGGCGGCGAGGTAGGCCGCGTCGTGCGGGAAGAGAGGAGCGAGGCTCTCGATGGCCTCGACGATGTCGTCGACGAGCGGGGCCGCGGCCGCGGTGTCCTCGACGGAGCCGTCCTTCGCCTGCAGCGCCTGCAGCGCGGTCGCCGCGCTCTTGAGTCGGAGCCAAGCCGGCGTGTGCTCGACCGCGTCGACGGTGCGACCGTCGAGCGACTCCTGGTCGGCACGGGTGGGCGTTGCGATGGTCATGGCATCCTCCGCTCGGGGATAGGAAATATTCCTGCTCAAGCGTCATGCTAACGGAAAACTTACGGACACCGCCAGGGTGCCAACGGCGCCCCCTGCTACTGTCGAGGCCATGAGCGAGGCCTCCGTACGTTCCCCGCGGCTCGACGATGCCGTCGACGCGGCGATCGTCCGCGAGATCTCGATCGACGCGCGCGCGACGCTTTCGCACCTGTCGGAGCGCGTGGGATTGTCGGTGTCGGCCGTCCAGTCCCGCCTGCGTCGGCTCGAAGCCCGCGGCATCGTGCAGGGCTATCGCCCCATCCTCGACGCGGAGGCCCTGGGTCGTCCTCTCGCCGCGTTCGTGGAGATCACTCCGCTCGACCCCGCTCAGCCCGACAACGCCCCCGAACTTCTCGCGCACCTCAGCGCCATCGAGGCGTGCCATTCCATCGCGGGGGAGGCCGCCTACATGCTCTTCGTGCGGGTGCCCACGCCGCGGGCCCTCGAGGCGCTCATCCGCGACATCCGCGCCGCGGCCCAGGTCAACACCCGCACGACGGTCGTCCTGCAGACCTTCTTCGAGGCGAGGCCCATCGAGCCCGCCGACTTCCCGGGCTGAGCGCGCACCGCCCCCGCCGCCGACGCGGAAGCGGCCGGGGGTGATCCGCACCGCGAACGATCTCGATGCCCCGGGATACATCCACAGGCGGATGCCGGCCCCCGCGGGCTCCGCGTAACGTGGGCGCGATGTTCCCCCTCCGTCCGCTGAAGCGTTATCAGCTGATCACCGATCTCGGCGTCGCCGGGGTGTTCGGTCTGCTCGCTCTCTTCGTCGAGCTCCCGGGGGCGGATCCGGGGGCTTTCTGGGGGGTCGCGGGCCAGACCGTCGGCGCGATCCTCGTGGTGCTGAGTTTCACGGCCGCCCTCGCCCTGCGTCGCCTTCAGCCGGGCAGCGCGCTTGCGGTCGCCTGGGTGGGTGCGCTGCTGCAGATGGGCTTCGGACGTCAGCCCTCGCCCACCGACCTCGCGATCTTCGCCGTGCTCTACGCCACGGCGGCCTACGGCAGCAAGCGCGTGTTCTGGGCGGGCTTCGCGTCGGGCATCGCGGGAGCGGTCATCGTGCCGTTCTACCTCGTGGGCCGCGGCCTGTCGGCACCGCTCACCATCAACGACTGGTTCGCGGTGGGGGCGTTGCTGCTGGCGTCCGGTTTCGCGCTCATGCTCGCCTGGGTGTCGGGCGCGCTCGTGCGCACCGCGATGCGCGCCGCCGCGAACAGCCGCGCTCAGCGCGCCGCCGAGGCCGAGACCATCGCGGAGCAGCAGCGGGTGCGCATCGCGCGTGACATGCACGACGTCGTCGCGCATTCGCTCGCGGTGGTCATCGCCCAGGCCGACGGCGCCCGGTACGCCGCCGCAGCCGATCCCGCGGCCGCCTCCGATGCTCTCGCGACGATCTCATCGACCGCTCGCTCGGCCCTCACCGACGTGCGCCTGCTCTTGACGCAGTTGCGCCACAGCCAGGGGGAGGGGCCCCAGCCCACCCTGGGCGATCTCGAGGTGCTCTTCGAGCGGATGCGGGCTGCGGGGGTCGTGCTCGAGGTGCGCGTCGACCCGGTGGCACCCGGCGAGCCGCCCGCGGCCATCCAGCTAGCCGTCTACCGCATCATGCAGGAGGCACTCACCAACGCCCTCCGCCACGGCGTCGATCGACGCGTGCGCGTGCAGCTGGGATGGTTCCCCGATCGAGTCGAGCTCTCCATTCGCAACGCCCGGGCCACGGCATCCCCCGCGGCGACGACGCCCACCGGCGGCCACGGCATCATCGGAATGCGCGAGCGCGCCCACCTGGTCGGTGGACGCTTGGCCGCGGGGCCGGAGTACGGCGAGTTCGTCGTGAGGGCGACACTGCCGATCGGAGGGCGAACGTGACTCCCGCGGCGCTGCGGTATGCCGCGGATGCCGAGCCCGTGCCCCCGCGCGGGAGTCCTCCCGACGTCAGCGCCGTCGACCGCATCCTCGCCGCCGCCCCGTCCTGCCCGCCCGCGAAAGGCTCCTCGTCATGACCGCCCCCGTCCGCATCGTCCTCGTCGACGATCAAGCCCTCTTCCGCGCCGGCATCCGGATGGTCATCGACTCGCAGCCCGACCTCGAGGTGGTGGGCGAGGCCGCCGACGGACGCGAGGGGATCGAGGTGGTGCGGGCGACCCGACCCGACCTCGTGCTGATGGACGTGCGGATGCCGGTGATGGACGGGTTGACCGCGACGACGGAGATCCTGCGTGAGCCCGAGGCGCCGCGTGTGGTGGTGCTGACCACCTTCGATCTCGACGAGGCGGCCGCGCGTGCCATCCAGGGCGGCGCGAGCGGCTTCCTGCTGAAGGACGCGGAGCCGGAGTTCCTCCTCTCCGCGGTGCGCACCGTCCATGCCGGATCCGCGGTCATCGCCGCCGCGGCCACCCGCGACCTGTTCGCGCACATCGCGGAGGGGGCGGGCGCCGAGCCGGTGCCCGCGGCCTACCGGGCCCTCACCGACCGCGAGCAGGAGATCTTCGCCCTGGCGGCCGCCGGTCTGAGCAACGCCGAGATCGCCGGGCGCGAATTCCTCTCCGAGGCGACCGTGAAGACGCACATCAGTCGCATCCTCACCAAGCTCGCCCTGCGCGACCGCGTGCAGCTGGTGGTCTTCGCCTACCGCCACGGTCTGGTCTGACCGACGCCGTCTGGTCTGACCGACGCGGTCTGCGCGGGCCGGCGCGGTCGCACCTCGACCGCACGGTGTCACCACGCGGCGTCGCGGCGCTCGGCCGCACGAAGCCGAGCCGCCGCGCGATGCCACCCCGCGACTCGGCCGCGCGACGCCGGGCCCGGGGCAGGGGCCGGGGGCCCGGGCTTGGGGGAGGCCTTCGGGCGGGTCCGCCGACGTCTCCGCCGGTCTCAGCGCGTGAGACGCATCTCGCGCAGCGGCCCGCCCCAGCGGTCGTCGTCGCGCACCGCGCCGTCGGGCGCGAAGCCGTGCTTGGCGTAGAAGGCGAGGGCGCGGGGATTGTCCTCCAGCACCCACAGGCTCGCCGGTCCCGTCCCCACGGCGGCCTCGAGAAGTGCCGCCCCGGCGCCGGCACCGTAGTGCGCGGCGAGCACGTAGAGCGCGTAGAGCTCCGCACCCGTCGGGGCCAGATCCGCATCACGCGCGGGGCCCGCCGACGAGAAACCCACGATGCGCTCGTCGACCACGGCGACCCACGCCGCCCCGAGCGGCTCGCCGCCCGGTGGCGTCGCACCGCGCAATCGCGCCGACCAGCGCCACGCCGCGAGGTCGACGTCGATGCGTTCGGAGAGGGCCTCGGGCACGCGACCCGCGTGGGCCTCGCCCCAACTCTGCGCGTGCACCTGCGCGATGCTCCGGCTGTCGTCGGGCGTCGCCGCGCGCACGAGCACCCCGCTCATGCCGCGGAGGTGTCCTCGGGCTCGGGGGATGCCTCGGGATCGTGCGCCCAGGTGGGGGCGAGGGCGCGAATGCGCGCTGCCCGCCACTGCCACGTGGCCCACAGACCCGGCCACAGCGCCGGAGCCGCGGCCCCGCCGATGGTCAGGCGCTCGCGCCAGAGCGTCTTGGCCGGATCCCCGGGAGCGGCCGACACCGCCATCTGGTGGTCCCACACGTCGAGCGTCGCCAGGGGACCGGTCAGCGGCACGCCCCAGTCGCGGAACACGCGCACGCGGCCGCTCGCGTCCCGCGTCTCGCGATCGGCGACCGAGATGAGCTGTCGCCCGACCGGGACGAGCCCCGCCACGCTCATCTGCACGGGCACGTCGTCGCCCGACTCGAACGAGGTCGGCATCGTGCCGAGCCCGTCGACGGTGAGCAGGGGGCCGTACAGCTCCGCCACGGCGCGCGGGGAGTGCAGGGCACGCCACGCGGCGTCCGAGTCGCAGTCGATGACGAATTTCAGCAGGATCCGCATGTAGACGATCGTGCCCGAAGAGGCCGTGCCCGTGGGGTGGGTTGACGGGAACGGCCGCGGGCGAAGGGGGCGGTCCGCGCGTTCTAGGCTCGAGGGATGCCGATCGACCCCGCCCTGTCGCAGTCCGACTACCAGGTCCGCCTGGACTGGGGGATGCCGGGCCTGCGGCGACTCGCTCCCGCCCCGGTCATCGTGGTCGTCCAGACGCTCGGCCTCACCGCGCACGCCCTGAGCGCGGCGGAGAACGCGGCGGGCTGGGAGATCGCCGGGGACGACGATGCGGCGGCCGCGCTGGTCCGCGCCGCGGGCGCCACCGGTGCCCACGTGGTGGTCGGGGGTCTGAGAAACGCCGCGGCGGTCGCCGCGCACGTGCTCGAGGTGCAGCGCTCGCGCGGCGAGCGCACGGGTATCTCGGTGCTCGCCGTCGGACAGGGCGAGGGGGCCGACCTGCGCTTCTCCGTCGAGGACTCGCTGGGCGCCGGAGCCGTCATCGCCGCCCTGGGCGACCTCGGCATCGACCACGCCTCCCCCGACGCCGCCGTCGCGGGCGAGGGCTACCGGGCGCTCGCCGGTGCCGTGCGGCATCTGCTGACCGCCAGCGGCACCGGCCGCGCGCTCGCCGCCGACGGCGGTCGCGACGCCGTCCTGGCCGCGGCGGCGCGAGACGCGGCATCCGTCGTTCCGGTCCTCCGCGGCGAGGTCGTCACCGCGATCTGACCGGTCGCGGCGGCGGGGCGCTCCCGTCGGCGTCCTCGAACCCACGCGGGCGAGGCCGCCGGCCGGAGCCTCCCGCCGCCGCT
>NZ_JBKBNC010000066.1:0-8849 GCF_046295495.1 Microbacterium sp. | reverse complement strand
TGGGAGACCGGACGTCAGGCCGTGCGAGATGCGGCCAGCGTGCGCCCAGCGGTGACGGCGGCCTCCTCGGCGTCGGCCTTCAGCGCCGCGGCCGCGTCGGTGAACGCGTCGAGCGCGGGGTTGACCCCGACGAGCGTGAAGGGACGGTGGACGACGGTGAGGTCGAGGCCCCACACATCCTCGAACACACGACGCAGCCAGCCGGTCGAGTGGTCCCACCCCTCCTTGGGGCTCCCGGGCTCGTAGTTGCCGCCGAGGACGGTGACGAGTGTGGCCGGCTTGCCGCGCAGCGCGGTGCCCTGCGGGTCGATGCGCGGGTCGGTGTAGGCGAGGTCGAACCACGTCTTCACGTGCTGTGAGACGCCGTAGTTGTACAGCGGCACGGTGAACAGCAGCGCCTCGGCGTCGATGAGTTCGTCGGCGAGCAGCGTTCGAAGGGCGACGGCCTCCCGCTGACCGTCCGTGTGCTGGTCGGCGGGGGTGAATCCCGAGGTCACCGAGTCGCGCCAGGCGGTTGCCGGAATGGGGTCGGCGGCGACGTCACGGCGCACGACCGTCGACGACGGGTGCGCGGCCGACCATTCGGCCTCGACCAGATCGCCGAGTTGGCGACTGGCGGAGGTGGCGGGGAAGATGCTGGCATCGAGGCGGAACAGAGTCATGAGCTTCTCCGATCAGAGTGACTAATAAAAGACAAGTAGCTCTGCGCACGCTAGCACACGTAGGATAAGAGCATGGCCGAGGATCACGACGCTCGACAGTGCGACGCCGCCGTCTCGCGCGCATTCTCCGTGCTCGGCAAAAGATGGAACGGCATGATCCTCGACGTGCTCGGTCACGGGGAGTTGTCGTTCTCCGGCCTGCGTCGAGCCGTGTCCGGGATCAGCGACGCCGTCCTTTCCGACCGCCTCACCGAACTAGCCGACACCGGGCTGGTCGATCGCCGCGTCGACGCCGGGCCGCCCGTCGCGGTCGCCTACGCGTTGACGGATGCCGGATGCCGACTGGTTCCGATCCTGGGCCAGCTCGGCGAGTGGGCCGAGGGCAATCTGCAGCGTCGCTGAGCGTGAGGCGCGGCGTGTGGGGCGCGGCGTATGGGGCTGTCCGTGACGTGGTACGCATCCAGATCCCGTTAGCGCCGATAATGCACATTATGTCAGTTTACGGAGAACGGTCTGCCTGACGGATCGCGGACTCTCCCCGAGCGCCGCGGCGGACCGGGCTCACGGTTGACCAGCCTCACGAGCATCTCGGTCATCGTCTTCCTGGTCGAGCAGCATCCCCACCGATGTGGCGCAGGCGTCACCCCGCCACGCTTCACCGCCTTCGCGAAGGGCGAAGACGGCGATGACGAGACCGGCCACCGCGTCGGCCCACCACCAACCGAGCGCCGTGTTCGCCGCCAGACCGGCCAGGACGGCGGCCGACAGGTAGGTGCAGATCAGCGTTTGGTTCGCGTCCGCGACCGCTGTCGCCGAGCCCAGCTCGCGACCGGCGCGTCGCTCGGCGTACGACAGGAGCGGCATGATCGCCACGCTCAGCGCGGTGATGACGAGTCCGAGCGTGCTGTGCGAGGGCTCGATCCGCAGGAGCAGGGTCGCGGCAGACGAAGCGATCACGGAGCCGGCGAGCGCGAAGAACGCCACGGCGATGACGCGGAGGGTCCCCCGCTCCCACCGATGCGGATCGTCACGCGTGAACTGCCACGCGACGGCGGCCGCCGAGAGCACCTCGACCGTCGAGTCGAGACCGAAGGCGATCAGCGCGCCCGACGATGCCGCCGCCCCGGCGGTGATGGCGACGACGGCCTCGATCAGGTTGTATCCGATGGTCGCGGCGACGATCCAGCGGATGCGCCGCTGCAGGACACCCCGGCGATCGCGTGTGCCGCTCTCGGCGGTCATGAGCAACGGCACTGCTCCCCCGAGCAGCACTCGGGTTCGAGGGTCAGGGTCGTGTCGAGGAGGGTGTCGAGGGCGCGGGTGAGAGCGGGGGCCGCGAGTCGATACGACGATCGGCGGCCCTGGATGTCCGCGACGACCAGTCCGCAGCCGCGAAGGCACGTCAGCTGGTTCGACATGACCTGCCGCGACACGCCCAGCGCCTCGGCGAGGTCGGCGGGATAGGCGGGCCCCTCGCGGAGCGCGAGGAGGACGCCCGCCCTCGTCGGGTCGGCCAACGCGTGACTGAGGCGCGAGAGGGCCGCGGTGTGAGGTCGGGTCGCCGTGGGCATGCGAACGACAGTACATGACTTGCTGTACTGATTCACGCCGTCGACCGGGTGGTCGCGTGGCTCGTCCTGTGCGTCGCCCTCTCCCCCGGTCTCCGACCCGCGTCAGCGGATCCAACCCGACGTCACGTCGATCACGCGCGACCCCGTCAGATCGCTCAGCGAGAGCGAAGCGAAGCGCACGGCGGCCTCCGAGGTCTGCCAGCGGAAACGCGGGGCGTCGGTGGTCGCCGCCTCCACGACGGTCTCGGCCGCCTCTTCGGCGGGCTGGGCGTTCGCGAACGATGTCGCGGTGCGATCGAGGTAGGCCTGCTGCAGGGCGGCGTACGGTCCCGGCGCGGCGCGGTGCACGGAGTCCGTGAACGACGACGCCACGGCCGCGGGCTCGACGATCGACACGTCGATGCCGAACGGCGCGACGACCGGGGCGAGCGATTGCATCAGTCCCTCCACCGCGAACTTCGCCCCGCAGTAGGCGTCGGCGAAAGGCTGTCCGACCGCTCCCCCGACGCTTGTGACCGTGACGATGCGGCCATGACCGCGCTCTCGCATCCCCGGCAACACCAGACGCGTGAGGCGCGCGACCGAGAGATAGTTCGTGTCGAGCTGCGCCTGCAGGTCGGCATCCGACATCTGCTCGAGGGTGCCCACGGCGCCGCGGCCCGCGTTGTTGACGAGGATGTCGATCTCGCCGGCCTGGGTGATGAGTGCCTCGGATGCCGCCGCGTCGGTCACCTCGAGGGCTCGGATGTCGAGTTCCACCCCGGCGGCGGCGGCCGCACGGCGGAGCGCGTCGGCGCGGGCGAGATCGCGCACCGTGGCGATCACCGACGCGCCCGAGCGGGCGAGTCCGATCGCGGTGTGCAGGCCGATGCCGCTGGAGGTGCCGGTGACGAGAGCGAGAGTCATGCGCCCATCGTCGCGCACAACCGTCTGCGTCGGCTGTGGATGCGGTCTCAGACCTCGAGGATGCCGTCGACGGCATCGCTCACGGGCGGGAGCTCCTCGGTGTCCAGATCTTCCAAAAGGTGGATCGAGGCGAAAAAGGGCGGGATGAACCGCCAGCGTCTTCGAAGACGCGCAGGGTGCGTCGCATCCTCCCCGCGGGGAACCGCGGATGGCGGTCGGCCGCTCGCGGGCTCCGCATCACCGCGATCGGCTGGTCTTCGGCCACGGAGATCGTCATGTCGCGGATCGACACCCTCTGCCAACTCCGCTCCCCCGCCATCCGGTCAGTCCGCCGAAAGCCGTCGTTGCGCCGCCAAGCGGTCAGCGGGTGGGTGTGAGCTCCACCCACGCGCCGCCGAACTTCGGCTCGCGGCCGTCGCCCGACGACGTGCCCGACAGGCGTCGGCGCACCCACGGGGCGACGTGCTCGCGGTAGTAGGCCGATCCCTTGAGTCGCTCGGATTCGGGGATCTCGCGGAGTCGCCACCACTCCCCCGGCGCGCTGAGCCCGACCGACTCGACCACGCGCGCGGCGACCCGGTGATGACCGCGGGCGTTCATGTGCAGGCGGTCGACGGACCAGAACTCCCCGCCCGCCAGCTCGCGGTCGAACCAGTTGTAGGCGGTGATCACGTCGGGTCGCGCGGCGAGGCGCTCTTCGACGGCGCGCGAGAGCCGGTCGCCGCGGTTCTGCACCACGCGCCCGAGGGGCAGTCCCGCCGACGGGTTCGCACCCGACAGCACGATCAGCTGTACGCCCTCCTCGTCGCAGCGTCGCAGCACGTGCTCGAACGCCCCGACGATCCGCTCGATGTCGGCGCGCGGGCGCAGCATGTCGTTGCCGCCGCCGTTGAACGACAGATGCGTGGGCCTCAGCGCCAGCGCCGGTTCGAGCTGAAGATCGACGATCGGTTGGATGAGCTTGCCGCGGATGGCGAGGTTCGCGTACTGGATCGGCTCCCCCGCGGCATCCGCCCACCCTTGGGCTGCGAGGTCGGCCCACCCTCGCACGGTTCCGTCGGGCAGTTCGTCACCGACCCCTTCGGTGAACGAGTCGCCGATCGCGACGTAGCGCACGGATGCCATGGGTCGAGCCTACGCGCGCCGCCCCGCTCCCCTGCCGCCTCACGCCGGCTCCGCGGGTCGAGCGTCCGCGACACGCCGTTGCGCCGAGGTATGACGCGGCGTTTCTCGGACACTCGCCCTCGGTGTGCGGCGGGGCCACGGACGCGTGTTCGCGACGGCGCGGGGCGGAGCGTGGGGTCGCGACCGGGACGGGGTGAGCGGGGTCGCGCGGGTCAGGCCAGCGCGCGCCCGCGCTGTTCGCGCAGGAACAGCGCCGCCACCACGGCCACCGCGAAGAACGCCGCGAACACGATGAACAGCAGGGGCGCTCCCCCGAGCCCGAGCAACGGCGGCACGGCCAGCGGCGCGAGGATCGACGCGATGCGGCCCACCCCCGCCGCCCAGCCGGCGCCGGTGGCCCGGAGCGCGGTCGGATACGCCTCGGGAGTCGCCGCGTACAGCGCGCCCCAGGCTCCGAGATTGAAGAACGACAGGGCCATCCCCGCCGCGATCACCGCGACCTCGCCCGACGCCGTGCCGAACAGTACCGCCGACACGGCCGAGCCGGCGAGGAACGTCGCGAGCGTCGCGCGCCGACCCCACGACTCGATCAGCCAGGCCGCCACGGCATAGCCGGGCAGCTGCGCGAGCGTGATGATGAGCGTGAACCCGAACGAACGCACGAGATCGTATCCCTGAGCCACGAGGATCGTGGGGATCCAGATGAACGCCCCGTAGTACGAGAAGTTCACGCAGAACCACAGCACCCACAGGCTCGCCGTGCGAGCGCGCAGCGCGGGCGCCCAGAGCGCGCGGATGCGCGGACGGGGCGAGGGGACGGATGCCGGCTCCCCCTCTTCCGACGGCTCCAATGACACACGCCCCGCGGCCGCCTCGAAGGAGCGGACGATCGCGACGGCCTCGGTGTTGCGCCCGCGTGCGGCGAGCCAGCGCGGAGACTCCGGCAGCCCCCACCGAACGATGAGCGCGTAGACCGCGGGGATCGCGCCGAGCGCGAAGGCCCAGCGCCACCCGTCGGCCGAGGACGGCACCACGAGGTACCCGATGACGGCGGCGGCGGTCCACCCGACGGCCCAGAACGCCTCGAGGAAGACGATGACGCGTCCGCGGATGCGGGCCGGCGCGAACTCGCTGACGTAGGTCGATGCGACCGGGAGCTCCGCGCCGAGCCCGAGACCCACGATGAAGCGCAGCACGAGGAGAGCCGCGAGACCGCCCACGAGGGCGCTCGCGCCCGTCGCGACGCCGTAGACCAAGAGCGTCAAGGCGAACACGTGCCGGCGGCCGAACCGATCGGCCAGCAGGCCACCCAGGCTCGCGCCGATCGCCATGCCCGCGAACCCCGCCGAGGCGATCCACGACGCTTGGGTGGGCGCGAGCTGCCACTGCACGCTCAGCGCGGCGATGACGAACGAGATGAGCCCGACGTCCATGGCATCCAGGGCCCAGCCGAGCCCGGATCCGGCGAGGATCCGTCCGTGCCGACGGGTGAACGGCAGGGCGTCGAGTCGCTCGGACACCCGCACGGTGTCGGTGGTCGTGGTCACCGGATGCCGGCGGCGTCGGCCGTCGCGGATGACTCCGCGAGCAATTCGTGGACGAGGGGTCGCACCTTCGTGCCGTAGAGCTCGATGCTCGACAGGAGACGATCGTGCGAGATGGAGCCGCTCGCGATCTTCATCTGGAAGCGCGAGTTGCCGAGTGCCCGCACGGTCGCGGCGATCTTGCGTGCGACCGTCTCGGGCGAGCCGACGTACATCGACCCCTCGGGGCCCACGTCGTGCTGGAAGCGCAGGCGGTTGTACTCGGGCCAGCCGCGTTCGCGACCGATGGTGTTGTTGAGCTCGGCGACACCCTCGAACGCTTCGTCCCAGGCCTGTTCGTCGGTTGCGGCGACGTGCCCGGGCGAGTGCACCGAGATCGGCATCTGGGGCTTGCCGAGCTCCTGCAGCGAGCGGCGGTACAGGTCGGCGTACGGGCGGAAGCGGGCCGCGGACCCGCCGATGATGGCGAGCACGAGGCCGTAGCCGTAGCGGGCGGTGCGCACGACCGACTCGGGAGAGCCGCCGACCCCCACCCACGCGGTCAGACCCTTCTCGGTCTTCGGGTAGACATCCGCATCCTGGAGGGCGGCGCGCGTTCGCCCCGACCAGGTGACGGGCTTCTCGGTGAGCAGGTGCGAGAAGAGCTCGAGCTTCTCTTCGAAGAGCTGCTCGTAGTCGGCCAGGTCGTAGCCGAAGAGGGGGAACGATTCGATGAACGATCCCCGTCCGAGGATGACCTCGGCGCGTCCGTTCGAGACGGCGTCGAGAGTGGCGAAACGCTCGTACACGCGCACCGGATCGTCGCTGGAGAGCACGGTCACGGCGGTGCCGAGGTGGATGTTCGTCGTGCGGGCGGCCGCCGCGGCGAGCACGATCTCGGGGCTGGTGACGGCGAAGTCCTTCCGGTGGTGCTCCCCCACCCCGAAGAACGAGAGGCCGACCTCGTCGGCCAGGACCGCCTGGTCGACGACGTTGCGGAGGGTCTGCGCATCGGAGAGGAGCGAGCCGTCGGGGTCGCGCGAGATGTCTCCGAAGGTGTCGAGGCCGAGCTCGAGGGGGCGAACGTCCATGGGGTCTCCTTGCATTCGGATGAATGAACTTTACGGGAGCTGCGGGTATTCCCCGCATCGAGGAACGGGCGGCCGCGCGCCGCCCCGTCGCAGGTGGTCCCGCCGTCTTCCCGGCGGGCGCCGCGGCGGCGACGCCCACCGGGAAGAACTCACACGGATGCCAGAGCCGCGCGCAACGTGTCGAGACCGACGCCGCCGATGTCGAGGGCACGCGTGTGGAACTGCTTCATCGAGAACTCGGCGCCACGACGCTCCTGCTCCTCGTCGCGCACCTGCTCCCAGATGCGCTGGCCCACCTTGTACGACGGAGCCTGCCCGGGCCATCCGAGGTAGCGGTTGACCTCGAAGCGCACGAACTCCTCGCTCATGTTGACGTTCTTCAGCATGAAGGCGAGGGCGTAGTCGTGGTCCCACGTGCCGGTGCCGTCGAGGCGGGGCTTCTGCAGGTGCACGCCGATGTCGAGCACCACGCGCGCCGCGCGCATGCGCTGACCGTCGAGCATGCCGAGGCGATCGGCGGGGTCGTCGAGGTAGCCGAGCTGTTCCATCAGTCGCTCGGCGTACAGGGCCCAGCCTTCGGCGTGCCCGCTGGTGCCCGCCAGGAGGCGACGCCAGGAGTTCAGCTCGGCGCGGTTGTGGACCGCCTGCGCGATCTGCAGGTGATGGCCCGGAACGCCCTCGTGGTAGACGGTGGTGAGTTCGCGCCAGGTGTCGAACGTGTCGACGCCTTCGGGCACCGACCACCACATGCGACCCGGCCGCGAGAAGTCGTCGGTCGGACCGGTGTAGTAGATCCCGCCCTCGTTGGTCGGGGCGATCATGCACTCGAGGCGACGGATCGGTTCGGCGATGTCGAAATGCGTGCGTCCGAGCTCCTCGACGGCCTTGTCGCTCGTGCGCTGCATCCACTCCTGCAGGGCCTCGGTGCCGCGGAGCTTGCGCGACTCGTCTTTCTCGAGGAAGGCGACGGCCTCCTCGACGGTGGAGCCGGGGAGGATCTCGTGGGCGATGGCCTCCTGCTCGGCGACCATGCGGGCGAGCTCCTCGACACCCCACTCGTACGTCTCGTCGAGGTCGACCTCGGCGCCCAGGAACCGGCGCGAGTGCAGGGCGTACATCTCCCGGCCCACCGCATCGACGTCGCCGGCGGCCGGAGCCAGTTCACTCGCGAGGAACGACGCGAGAGCGTCGTAGGCGACGCGGGCCGCGTTGGAGTTCTGCGCGAGATCGCGGGCGAGGGATGCCGGGAGCTGCCCCTCCTCGGGAGCGGCCTCGCCGACGAACTCGGCGAAGAAGCCGGTGTCGGAGGTGTAGCGAGCGATCTGCGTGACGACCTCGCTGACCTGACGGCGCGCGGGCACGACCCCCTCGGCGATTCCCCGACGCAGCGACGAGACGTAGCCGTCGATCGCCGTGGGCAGGGCCTTCATCCGCTCGGAGATGGTCGTCCAGTCGTCCACGGTCGCCGTGGGCATCAGGTCGAAGGTGGAGCGGATATCTTGCGCGGGAGACGCGATGACATTCAGATCGCGCAGAGGGATCTTCGCCTCGTGCACCTCGATCATGAGGGCGAGCTCGCGCACGAGGTCCATCTTCGTGACGGTGTCGATCGCGTCGACGGGCTCCGCGGCCTCGAGGGCCACCTTGGTGGAGCGTGCGTCGGCGAGCAGGGCCTCGGCGCCCTCGGGACTGTAGTCGCCGAAACGCCCGTTGTGCTCGAACCGGCCGATGTACGTCGCCAGCGTCGGCTCACGCTCGGCCAGGGTGTCCACCCACGCGTCGGCGATCGTGTCGATCGGCGTGGAGCTGCGGTGTGCGTCAGTCATCCCCCGAGCCTAGGGAACGTGCGCGGCGGGCGCACGCCTGTGGACGAACGCCCGCGTGCCGGGCAGCCTGGGGAGGACGCGTCGCGGCACTCGCGCCCCCGGCACCGTGCAGCAGCGACCGCGCCGCGGAGCCCGCGCAGCAGCC
>NZ_JBKBNC010000065.1:0-9143 GCF_046295495.1 Microbacterium sp. | reverse complement strand
GGTGCCGGGCGCCCACCCGGCACCGCGATCCGCGTTCCACCGGGCGGAGGAGTCAGTTTCTCCGTCGACGTGGGGTCAGTCGCACGCCGGGCATCGGCGGCGCGGGGATGCGCTCGGGGCCGTGGTCGACGACGTCGCCGAATCGCGCCGCGTGCGCCTCCCAGTCCTCGCGGGCCTCGACGATCTCGTCGTGGGAGCGGCCCACGAAGTTCCACCACATGACGATGTCGGCCTCGAACGGCTGACCGCCGAGAAGGAACATGCGCGCCCCCGCGTCGCTTCGCACCTCGAGGTGGTCTCGGCCCGTGCCCAGGTAGATCAGTCTCGTGTCATCGACGGATGCCGTCGATGCGGCTCCCGTCGCGGGCGCCGGGCGGTGCGCGGCGTCGGCGTCGACGGCATCCGTCCCGGTCATCGCCTCGGCCGTGCCGGTCATGCCGTAGACGGCGTACTCCCAGTCGGGGCGCAGCGGGACGCGCACCGTGGTGCCGGCCGGGAGGCGGATCTCGGCACCGACGATCGGCGTGTGCACGGTCGCCGGCGAGACCACTCCCGCCAGTTCTCCCATCACGACCACCGCGTCCGCGCCGTCGCCGAGGTCGAACACGGGCAGGTCCTCGTGCCGCTCGAAGGCCGCAGCGCCATGACGGCGGGTCTCGGGCAGGGCCACCCACAGCTGGAGCGCGTCGAGGGGGATCGGTCGGTCGCCGACCGAGTACTCGGAGTGGGAGATCCCCGCGCCGCTGGTCATGAGGTTCAACACGCCGGGGCGCACCACGACGTCGCTGCCCACGGCATCCCGGTGGCGCACTTCGCCGACGATCGGCCAGGTCACCGTCTGCAGGCCGATATGCGGGTGCGGCTCCACGCGCATGAGGGTGTCCTGCGGGCCGAAGCGGTCGAGGAAGCACCACGCCCCCACCATCGGCAGGGAGCGGTGGGGGAGCGTGCGGTGCACCTCCATGCCGCGGACGCCGCCCAGCGGCACCTCACGCGCCTCGATCACGAGGGCGCGCGGGCCGTCGCACGCGACCGGGCCCTCGGACGACGGCGGCGCGACGTCGAGGCGGGTCACGACGGGTCGCCGGGGCCCACGGCGTCGTCTTCGGGCCACTCGACCGACAGACCGGGTACCTCGTGCTCGCCCAGGTAGTGCGCGACGAACGGGCAGGACGGGATGACGGTGTCGCCGCGGCGCGCGAGGTCGGACAGTGCCTCGCCGGCCAGGGCCGACCCCAGCCCTCGACCCTTGAAGGCGGGGTCGATCTCCGTGTGCGGAAGGTCGGTGCGCCCCTCGCCGGCGGGCTCGAACTCCAGGAAGCCCCCGAGCTCCTCGCCCACGCGGATCTCGTAGCGGTGCGCCTCGTCATTGCGGGTCACGGTGAGTTCGTCGGTCATGCCGTCTCCTGTCGTCGGTGTTGACAGCAACGTAAGCGGGACGCCGGGTGTTCCGCCATCCCGGCGGTCACGGCGACGTGGTCTGGTAGTCGGCGGCGCTCAGCACGGCGGTGGCGGTCGAGCGCGATCGGCGAGGTCAGTCCCGGGCGCGGTGGCGGCGGACCGCGGCGCGGTTGGCGCACCGCACGGAGCAGTAACGCTGGCGGCCGTTGCGGGTGACGTCGACGACGACGTTCGTGCACGGCTCCGCGGCGCAGCGGCCGAGGCGGTTCATGCCTCGCGTGACCAGATGCAACGACGTGCCGACAGAGATGACCGCCGCGAGCACCCGGGGGAGCGTGTCGTCGTCGTCGCGGTAGTGCAGGTGCCATCCCTCGCCGTCGTGGTCGGTCAGGCGCGGATACGCGGTCACGGCGGCCATCTGGGCGTTCAGCAGGGCCGCTCGCGCGGCGGGGTCGGGCTCGTCGACCACGCGGAGCCACTCGTCGATCACGGCGCGGGTACGGGCGTGGTCATCGGATGCCGCGGGGAACGTCATCGTCATGCCTTTCTCCCGGGTGCGGGACTCGATGCCCGCCCGGTCCGCCGGCCAGTCGTCGGCGAGCGACGCCGCCAGCAGGACGGCGTACTCGCCGTAAGGGTTGAGATGCATAACGGCATTACATCACCCTGGATCCATGACCGCCTTCCGCACCCGATCCGCCGCCGTCTCGGCATCCGTCCACGAACACGCCTGGGTCACCGAGTCGGTGCACGTCACGAGCGGCGGGCGGGTGCGGTACGTGCGCTGCGCCGACTGCGCCGCGCGCCGGGTCGACCTCGATGCGGCACGGGACGCTCCGCCGGTCGCCCTCACGCGGCCGGTGGGGTGAGCGGGAGCGGGTGCCGCCGGCGCTGCGCCGAGGGGCAACGGCCGACCGCGACGGGCGTCGCAGGGTAGCGTCGAAGCAGACCGTCGACGGAGGACGCATGGATGCTCTCAGCCTGATCGCCGTGACCGCGGGGGCGGTGGTGGCGGCCCTCGCGCTGCACGTCTGGTACGCCCTCGGGCTGTCACGCGTCTTCGTCGCGCACGGCAGTGAGCCGTGGCGCGCGTGGGTGCCGTTGCTGAACGACGCCGAGGTGTTCCGTCTCGGGCGCATCGACCCGGTTCGCGCGGTGCTGTTGCTGGTGCCCGTCGTGAACGTGTACGGCCTCGTGCTGAAGGGCACGGCCGCCCACCGCCTCGGCGCGGGCCAGGGTCGCGGCGCCGGGACGACCGCGCTCGCCGTGGTGCTGCCGCCGGTCTGGGCAGCCGTTCTCGCGCGCACGCCGGGGAGTGCGGGGGCCGCGGTGGAGCGTTCCGCACCGGAGCCGGTCGCCGTCGACACCGCGCCCGACGCTACGCCCGCCGCCGCGCCGATCTCGGCCGTTCCCGGCACTCCCGTCGAGCCCGCCCCGCCGGCCGCGGCCGCCGGGGGGCGACGCGCGGCCCCCGAGGCGAGCGAGCCGGTCGCCATCCCGGTGCTGCCGGGCCCGCGCGAGGTGGCCCAGGTCGGCGACGAGGACGGGGAGTCGGAGGCGAGCCGGGAGGGGGCCGCGCCCGGCGCGGCGACGGCGATGCCGGCGACGGCGATGCCGTCGGCAGTGGCGGTGTCGCCGACGCCGAGTGCCGCTGCGTCCGCACCGATGGATGCCGCTCCCGTCGCCCGTGCCGCCGAGGCGGGCACCCCCGCGACTCCGGCGGCGTCGGCGGACGCCGGGGCCTTCGAACGAGTGGCCGAGACGACGGATGCCACCGCCGAGCGCTCCGAGGGAGGCACCGCCGGCGCCCCCGCCGCGGCGCTCGACGAGTCGACGCAGACCGCCCGTCCGCGCTCGCGCCGACGCGGGGAATGGGCCCTGGAGTTGCCGGACGGGACGTCGACGGCGCTGACGAGCCGCACGGTCGTGCTCGGGCGGAAGCCGTCGAACGCCGACGAGGCGACGCAGTACATCGCGGTGGTCGACGGAACGCGCACGATGTCGAAGGAGCACGCGCGCCTGGACTGGACCGTGACCGGCTGGAGCGTCACCGACCTCGACTCGACCAACGGGGTGACCCTCGTGCACGACGACGGGAGCACCGAGCGCGTTCCGGCGGGAGGCACCGCCGTCGTTCCGACCCGGTTCCGTCTCGGAGACGCTGCCCTGCAGCTGCGCCCGACGGCGGTCTGAGCCGGTCGAGGGTCCGCACCGGCGGCGGCCGCGTCGAGCGGTGGGCGAGTCGGGAGGGAGGGGCGGATCCCGCGGCGGCCGTCTGGAGCGTCACGTCGTCCGGGGTATCACGGCGTCACGGCGTCACGGCGTCACGGCGTCACGGCGTCACGGCGTCACGGCGTCACGCTGACGCGGCGTCGCGCTGTCGCGGCGTGGCCGCGTCTCCGCGCTGCGCCGTCGCGCTGTCGCGCTTTCCCGGCGTTTACGGGGTCGCGTCGTCGCGGTAGAGACCGCGCCCGGTGGGCGACGGGCGGCGCGGCGCGGTGTCGTCGCGGCGGCGGCTGACGAAGACCGACAGAGCGCCGATCGCCCCCAACAGCACGAGCGCGCCGAGGCCGATGCCCGTCGCCGTCGTGATCGCCGCGGCATCCGGTCCCGGTCCGACGACGACGCTCACCGCCTCGGGGGTGCCGGTCGGTTTCGGCGTCGCGGTCGCCCCCGGGAAGGGGCTGGCCGGACCGCGCAGACCCGAGCCGGGGACGAGCACGATCGCGTCGTACGGCTGCACGACGCCCCAGCCCGAGATGTTCGACCTCGTGTCGGGCTGTGCGCGCACGGCCGTGGCTTCGAGGCGGTAGGCCCACTGCGCCGGGGTCTCGTCGGGGTGGGCGGCGGCGACGAGGGCGGCGGCCGCGGAGACGTACGCGGCGGCGTAGCTCGTGGCGGGGTCGCCGTCAGCCACCGCGCAGTCCCCGCCCGCCGGCCACGCCGACGCGATCGTCTGCCCCGGTGCGGACAGACGCACGTGCGACCCGTGGATGCTCGCGTTGGTGACGGTGCCCGAGGTGCCCGTCGCGGCGACCCCGACCACCCCCGGGAACCCGGCGGGGTAGCGGATGCCGTCCTTGTCGTCGTCTCCGACCGCGTCGGAGGTGTCGCGATTGCCGGCGCTGGCGATGACGAGGCTGCCGCGCTCTTTCGCGTACGTGACGGCCGCGGCGAGGCCGGCGTCCTCGGCGGGGGTGCTCATCGACACATTGATGATCTGGGCGCCACGGTCGGCCGCGACGCGGATGCCCTCGGCCATCCGCGCGGTGCTCGGTCCGAACCCGTCTTGGATCTGCCGGTCCGTCTTGCCGGCGTACACCCGCACGGGAAGGATCTTCGCCTCGGGGGCGAGTCCCTGCACGCCCGACTTCGGGATGATCTGGGCGGCGATCTGACCGGCGATGACGGTTCCGTGACCGTAGAGGTCGGTGCGGCCGCCGCCGTCGGTGCCGTCGGGCACCAGGTTCACGCCCGGTACCACCGACGCATCGAGGTGGGGGTTCGCGGCGACACCGGAGTCGACGACGGCCACCGTGACCCCCGCCCCCCGCGTCAGCTCCCACGCCGCGGCGCTCTGCAGCGCGTCGAGGGCGGGCGGCGTCTCGGCGATGCGGGTCGAGGCCACGCAGTCGTCCTGCGTCGCGGAGAGGATCGCCGGGGCGGCGAGACCGGTCGCGGCGGGGATCACGGACGCCGAGGCTCCGGCATCCGTGATCCCGGGGACCGCAGTGAGACCGAGACCGAGCGCGACGGTGAGGGCGCCGACGCGGGTCGCCCGCCTCGGACGCGTCACTTCGCCTCCGGCGTGCGCTGCGCCGCGCTCTCGCTCAGCGACGGCCCGGTGGTCAGCAGCGCGGTCCACCCGTCGGCGATCGAGCCCACGTCGGCGGGAGAGTAGCCGAGACGGGCGATGGTCTCGTCGGTCGCGCCCGGGAGCGGGTAGGCCGTGCCCGTGGCATCCACGAGGGTGAGCACGCTCGCGCTCTGGTCACCGCGGCCACCGGCGCGCACGAGGGCACCGTGGCTGGGGTCGACCCGCACGCCGGGCGTCACGGTCGTCGAGGTGGGCTGAGTGGCCAGCTGGGTGACCGCCTGGCCCTCGCCGCCGACGAGCACCGCACACGGGCGCTGCCCGGTGGCAACGGTCTCGAAACCCGTCGTGGGCCACTCGTCGCCGACCCCCTTGGTCGCGGTCGGGAGGCTGCGGATCTCACCGGCGGTCACCTCGGTCACCTCGCCCTTCAGCGCGCTGCCGCTGCCGAGCTGATAGAGCTGCCAGGCGAGCGGCGACAGTGCCTCGAGCACGCCGCCGGTCTGCACGAGGAAGCGCTCGTCTTCTGCGGCTCCCGCCTGGCGCACGACCTGCCCCACGCGCAACGAGGTGCCCGCGACGGCTTCACCGTAGCTCTTCAGGGTGATCGGGGTGAGAGCGGTGCCGGAGGTGAAGAGGTCGAGCCAGGTGGCGGGGACCGTGATCGGGTCGAGGGCGGAGATCCCCGCCGCGCGGAGCACCGCATCGGGGTCCTCGCTCGACACGGCGAAGCTGCGCTCGCCCTGGACCACGTGCAGGATGCCGTCGACCGAGACGACGACCGCGCGGTCGGTCGCCGGGCTGGGGGCGCCGGCGGAGGAGATGCGCACGTCGAGCGCGGCGTCGTCGGAGACGCACGCGCTCCACCCGGTGTTGAGCAGGCCCGAGGTCGGGGGCAGTTCGTCGGGCGCTCCCGTGATGCCGAGGGTGTCGCCGACCGGGGTGCCGGCGAGGGTCGCCTGGTCGGTCGAGATGACGCCGTACTCGTTGGCCGGCAGGAGCAGGCGCGCGCTCGCGGTGTTGATGACCGGGTGCAGCGTGCCCTCGACGGTGACGAAGCGCGCCCCGGTGTCGGAGACGAGCACGAGTTTGCCGTTCTCCCACCCGGTGGGAAGGCCCGGCCGGATGAGGCCGTAGAACACCCCGACGAGCACGACGATGACCGTCAGGGCGATGGCGGCGATGACCGCGCGCAGGGGAGAGGTGGGCTGCAGCTCCTTGCCGCCGGGTGCGCCACTGACGAAAGCGGTGAGCAGGCGCCGACGCGAGAAGTTCTGCGCCTCGATGAGGTCGCCCTTGGTGGCCATCGGGTCAGGCCAGCCCGGACGAGATGACCGAGAGCGGCAGCAGCGACGCCAGCACGAGGAGCTCCGCGGTGTCGGCGACGCGGATCAGACGCAGGCGGGTCTTGGGGGCGAGCAGCGTCACGGTCACCACGCTGACCGTCGCGATCAGCAGCACGACGAGGATGCCGACGCGCAGACCCGGCTGGGTGATCGAGGCCACGACGCCGGCGACGACCAGACCCAGGATGCCGGTGGCCATGACGGTGAGCACGCCGGAACGCGCGAAGGTCTGACGGGAGGGGAACATCATCCCCGCGAAGGCGAGCGCGCACACGAGCGCCCCCGTGGCGTTCTGCGCAGCGACCAGGGGCGTGGCCACGAGGACGGCCGCGGCGAGGGCGAGGCGCAGGGCGATGAGGATGCGCTTGCCCTGCGCGACGCGCGCGGCCACGTCATCGGCATCGATCGGCGAGGGCTCCGCGAACATCTCGGCGTCGCTCTGCGGCGAGACCACGCGCAGACGCGTGGTGCCGAGGGCCAGCCAGGGGAGGGCGCCGCCGAGCGTCGCCACGACGCCCACCATCAACGTCCACACGATCGCCGGCGGGAAGAACGCCGCGAGCGTACCCGTGACGCCGATCGCCCCTCCCGCGACGAGCGGCGCGAGCTGCAGCTCGGCGCGATCGCGCGTCAACGCCAGGGCCACGCCGGCGATGACGAATGCGCCGCCGCCCGCGGCGGCCAGGGGCCAGCCCCACATGTCGAACGACATCGGCACGGCCAGGTAGCCGGAGACGGCGGCGAAGACCGCCGCGGCCATCGCGAGGCCCTGACCCGCCTCGCGCTGGCCGAGGCGCGCCACGACAGCGGACACCACGAGCAGCACGACCGCGCCACCGCCGCCCACCAGGGCACCGAAAGGCAGGGCGCGACCGGCCGCGAGGAGCAGGATCGCGCAGACCCCGAGGAGCGCGAGGCTCACGGCGAGTGCCGTTCGCGCGTTGTCGCGCGTGGTCCAGGGGCGGTTCTGCTGCGCGGTGGCGTCGATGACGGCTTCGACGATGTCGTCGTAGACGCGCGGCTGTGCCACCAGGCCGCCGCGTACGAGCGTCAGGACTTCGCCGTCGACGACGCCCTGAGCCGAGGCCCCGAGCGAGGGATCGAGCGCGGTGCCGTCCGCGCGGTGCAGGGCGTATCCGGCGGAGGTCATCGACGGGTCGAGGACGCCGAGCGAGCGGGCGAAGCCCGGGAGGAACTCGATCACCGGCACCTGGGCGGGGATGGCGATGTCGAGTCGCCGCCCCTCGCTCTGCACCGACAGTCGCAGCAGCGCCCGTGTCGCATTCATGACGTCAGCCATCCGCGGCCCCCTCTTTCCGGACCGAAGCCCCCTGCGGTCAGACCTCGAAATCCTATCGCCGCGGCCCGCGGCGGTGGATCACTGGAAGCGCGCCGCCGAGGCGCGGTCGGCGCTGACGTAGTCGTCGGCGATCGCGTCGGTGGCGTTCGAGATGCGCGACAGCGCGTCGCGCATCTGCTCGAGGGTGTTGCTCCACTGCTGCTGCGCGTTGTTGTACGCAGCCTGGGCCGTGCCCTCCCAGCTCCCGCGCAGGCGCGAGACCTCGGCATCCAGGCCGCCCAGCGCAGCGTCGATACGAGCGCTCTCGGAGCGCAGCCGCGCCGCGGCGGCGTGCAGAGCTTCGGGGGTGACGCGAAGGTCGCTCATCTCACTCGCCTCCCAACATCGAGCCGAGGCCCTGGATCGTGGTGCGGTGCTGCTCCTCGACGGCCTCCTGGTCGTTCGCGGTCGCGCGCAGGGCGCTGCTGAGGGTGACGAGCACGTCGTTGAGACGGTTCGCCCCCGCGGTCCACTCGTTGACGAGGACCCCGTAAGAGGTGGCGGCGTCGCCCGACCAGTTGCCGGCGAGCTCGTCGAGCTCGGCGAGCACACGGCGCGTGCTGTCGCCGATGTCGGCGTGCGCCCCCATCACCACTTCGGCGCCGCGAACCAGCGCTCCCTCTTCGGCGGAGATGCGATCAGACATCTTCTTCTTTCCTGTCGGAGACGTGCGTCTCGTGCGTCACTCGTCGCGCCCGCCGGCCTGGGCGTTCTCGGACCGGGGGCCGATCTCTTCGTCGTCTTCCATGCGCGGGGCGATGGGGCCGGACAGGCCCCGTGCCGCCTCGTCTTTCCGGTCGGACCGCGAGCCGGGGCCGCCCATGCCGCCCACGCCGCGGGTGCCCGCACCGGCCGTGCGACCCGCACCGGCCGCCGTGGACCCCGTTCCTGCGCCGCGGCCGGTGCCGCCGGTCACACCACCGCTCGCGGAGCCGCGGCCGGTGCCGCCGGTCACACCACCGCTCGCCGAGCCGCGGCCGGTGCCGCCGGTCACGCCACCACCGCTCGCGGAGCCGCGCGTACCGCGGGGGCTCGTCGACCCGGCACCGGATGCCGCGCCCGTGCCGCCCATCCCGCCGGGGCGGGTGCCCGCGGCACTCACCCCACCGGCGCGCGCTCCGGCGCCGCGTGCCGTCGGCGACCCGGAGGTTCCACCGGCGGCACCGCTGAGTCCACCGACTCCGCGCGCGCCGAGGCCGGATCCGGCAGCGGGGGTGCGGCCGAGCAGTCCGCCCGAACGTGC
>NZ_JBKBNC010000064.1:0-9231 GCF_046295495.1 Microbacterium sp. | reverse complement strand
GCTCGACAGGTTTGATGCGGTCATGAAGGCGGTGTTCGTCGTCGCCCGGCAGCACGGCGACGCGTTCCTGCGCGAGGATCGGCCCCGTGTCGATCCCGCTGTCGACGATGTGCACGGTCGCGCCGGTCCGGGTCGCCCCGGCGGCGAGGGCGTCGCGCACGCCGTGCGCGCCGGGGTATTCCGGCAGGTAGGCGGGGTGGGTGTTGATGAGCCGCGGCGACCATGCGTCGACGACCCCCGGCGGCAGCACCCGCATCAGCCCGCTGAGCACGACGAGATCGGGACTCCAGACCGCGAGCTGGTCGAGCACCTCTGCGCCCCACTCGTCGCGCGAGTCGAACTGCTCGTACGCGACGAGGAAGGTCGGCACGCCGAAAGCCTCGGCATGGGCGAACCCGTCGGCCTCGCGGTCGGCTCCGACGACGATCACCCGCGCGGGGAAATCCGAGGATGCGGCGGCCTCGAGGAGAGCCCGAAGGTTCGATCCGGTGCCCGAGATGAGGACAGCGACGGTGAACACCCGGTCAGTCTATCGACGGGCGCGATCGCCGCTCGTCGTTCTCGTCGTCTTCGGACGCCCCGCCGCGCTCGATGCCCGGAATGGGCTCGGTCGCGTCGGTGTCGCCCGGCTCGGCGGGCGGCGGGGGCGGCGCATCGACGGTCGGCGGCGGCGTGCGGGGCTCCGGCGGCGGCGCCTGCCAGGAGTCCGTCGTCGGTATGGGACGCTCGGGCTGAGCGAACGGGCGCTCCGCGGCGAGACGCTGCCACGCATCGAGTCCGGAGTCGGTCGCGACGGGGCGAAGTATCGGGCCGGATGCGTCGATCTCGACACTCCCGTCGTCGCCGGCCCGACGCGGCAGGAGCAGCAGGATGGCCGACCCGACCAGCACCTCGATCCCGACGACCAAGGCGAGCGCCCCCGGGTCGGGCCCGAGCTGCGAGAGCCTGCCCGGACCGATCGACCCCGACGCGAAGACAGCCAAGAGCGCCGTGAGAGCACCGGTCACCACCGCGAGCGACACCGACAGGACGAGTCGGAAGACGAGCCCGCCGTCGTGGTCGCGCGCCGCATCAGGCATCGCGGCGAGGCGTGAGCGCAGCATCCACCCGGTCAGTACCCCGACGCCGACCGGGAGGAGGGCGAGGAGCAGCAGCCAGGTCGTCGACGACTCGGGGACGACCCCGAGCACCGGGATGCCGGGCAGCACTCCGAGCTGGGTACCGGCGGGCGAGACCGCGGTGCCCGCGCCGAGCGCGAACCCCGGGCCCGCCACGAACGACAGCGCCCACACGATCAACGTCGGCAGGTAGGCGAGCTGGGCCAGGGCGAGCACGATCACACCGGCGACGTCGACGTGCGCGGCCTCGAACAGCGCGACGATCTCACCGCCGCGCAGCAGGACGGCGACACCGGCGACCACCGCAGCCAGGCCCACGAGTCCGGTCATCGCCATGGCGGTTCCGCGAACGAGGAGGGCCGGCAGCCTCCCCCACAGCCCGTGCTCGATACGCGATCGCAGCCGGGCGATCGCACCGCGCTCTTCGAGACGCCATGCCTCGACGATCGCGGCGACGACCGAGGGAGCCCCGAAGACCAGGGCAGGGAACACGATGGCCTGCCAGAGCTCGACCGTCGCGAGACCGTTGGCGGTGGTGAGCGCGATGACGGCGGTGATGGCGGTGAAGATCACGATCCCGCTCAGCGCGCCGGTGACGGGCGCACCCGCCTGAGCGGCGCGGCGCCCCGAGCGTGCGGCGAACAGCGCGGTGAAGGCGGCGAGCGCGAGGGGAGCCAGCGACAGCGTGAAGGAGGCCGCCGTCGGGTCGATGCCGGCGATGTTCACGTACTCGGCGGGCAACGTCACCTGGAGCGGAACGAGGTGACCGAGTTGCCAGATCGCGCCGCTCGCGGGCCACAGCGTGGCCCAGTCGGCGTCGGCGCCGAAACCGACGACCCAGAGCAGTGTCAGCGGCGCGAGTACGACGGCGACACCGCCCACGGCCGCGATGACGGCGTCGAGGGCGGCGAGCAGGGCGACAAGAAGGCGATGCATGCGCGAACGACCCTACCCGCGCGTGCGGTGCGTCCCGCGACGGGACACGCGAACGTCAGCGACCGCTGCGCCAGGCGCCCGATGTGGGGACGCGTCCGCCGAAGAGCTGCGCGACGGTGACGAGGCTGAAGCCGCGGTCGAGCAGCCCGTCGTACACCTCCTCCGCGGTCCGCGCGGTGTTCGCCTGGATGTCGTGCTGCAGCACGATCGATCCCGGGCGCGCCTGCTCGACGGCGCGGGAGATCAGCACATCGTCGTCGATCCCCTGCCAGTCGAACGTGTCGACATCCCAGAGGATGGCGGGCAGGCCGCTGCCCGAGACGATCTCCGGGGTGTACTCCCCGTAGGGCGGGCGGAACATCGTCACCCGCTCGCCCGTCCGCTCCTCGATCGCGCCGGTGGTGTCTCGGATCTGCCGGAGAGCCTCGTCGAGGGGGATGTCGGGGAGGTGCGGGTGGTTCCAGCTGTGGTTCTCGACGAGATGGCCCTCGGCGACCATTCGTCGCAGGAGATCTCCGTATCTCGCGGACTTCTCGCCCATCGTGAAGAACGTCGCGGCGGCGCGCCGGGAGGCGAGGTCGTCCAGGATCCCGGGGGTGAGGTCGCTGGGGCCGTCGTCGTAGGTCAGTGCCACGCAGGGGAAGAGGTCGCAATCGATCGACGTCGACCCGGCGGGAGCGGCGGCGGGAGGACCGAAGGTCGAGCCCTCCGCCCCGGCGGCGACGAGCGCCGCCCCCAGGGGGGTGACGAGGGTGGCCGCGATCGCCGCGGGTTACGCGGGGGAGGGGGCGATGCTCGAGCTGGGCGTGCTGGTGAATGGCGGGCCGGTGGCATCCGTACCCGTGCGGATCCCGCTCGCGATGACGAACCGGCACGGACTCGTGGCCGGGGCGACCGGCACCGGCAAGACCCGCACGCTGCAACTGCTCGCGGAGCAGCTGTCGGAGAACGGGGTGCCGGTGTTCGCCGCCGACATCAAGGGCGACCTCTCGGGTCTCGCCGCCGCCGGCACCCCGAGCGAGAAGCTTGCCGCCCGCACCGCCGCCCTCGGTCAGCAGTGGTCGCCGCGCGCCTTCCCGACGGAGTTCTACGCCCTCGGCGACGACGTCGGCTCGGGCATCCCCGTGCGCGCGACCGTGTCGGGTTTCGGTCCGCTGCTGCTCAGCCGCGTGCTAGGGCTGAACGCGACGCAGGAGTCGAGCCTCGGACTCGTCTTCCACTACGCGGATCAGAAGGGTCTCGCCCTGGTCGATCTCTCCGATCTGCGCGCGGTGCTGACGTTCCTGGTGGGCGACGAGGGCAAGGCCGAGCTGAAGGGGATCGGCGGCCTCTCAGCGGCGACCGCCGGCGTCATCCTGCGCGAGCTCGTGGCGTTCTCGGCGGCGGGGGCCGAGACCTTCTTCGGCGAGCCGGAGCTCGACGTGTCGGTCTTCCTGCGCACGGATGCCACGGGCGCCGGCATCGTGAGCCTGCTCGAAGTGCCGAACGTCGCGGCGCGACCCGAGCTGTACTCGACGTTCCTGATGTACCTGCTCGCTGAGCTGTACGAGGTGCTGCCCGAAGTGGGCGACCTCGACAAGCCCAAGCTCGTGTTCTTCTTCGACGAGGCGCACCTGCTGTTCCGCGACGCGTCGAAGGCCTTCCTCGAGGCGATCACGCAGACCGTGCGGCTCATCCGCTCGAAGGGCGTGGGCGTGTTCTTCGTCACCCAGACGCCGAAGGACGTGCCCGGCGACGTGCTGGCCCAGCTGGGCTCGCGCGTGCAGCACGCCCTGCGCGCGTTCACCCCCGACGACGCCACCGCCCTGCGCGCGTCGGTGCGCACCTACCCCGAATCCGGCTACGACCTCGAGCGCGTGCTGCAGGAACTCGGCACCGGTGAGGCCATCGTCACCGTCATGAGCGAGCGCGGGGCGCCGACCCCGGTCGCCTGGACGCGGATCTTCGCGCCGCACGCCTCGATGTCGCCGATCGCCGCCGAGGTCATGGCGTCGGCCGTGTCGGCATCCCCCCTCTTCCCTGCCTACGGCACGCCGATCGACCGCGAGTCCGCCCGCGAGATCCTCGGCGCGCGTATGCAGGCGGCGACGGACGCCCGCGCGGCCGAGGAACGCGCGAAGAAGGCCGCAGCCGACGAGGCCGAGTACGCGAAACAGAAGGCGGCGATCGACAAGGCCCACGCCGCCGCGCAGAAGAAGGCGCAGCGCGAGTACGAGCGGATCCTGAAGTCGACGGCCGCCCCGAGGAGCCGCGCGAGCACGCCGACCGCCGGGCTCGACGACCTGCTCGGGCGCGGGGCGACGAAGAGCATCGTGTCGGGTGTCATCCGCGGTCTGTTCGGCAACGGCCGCCGACGCTGACCCGCCGCCCGGGGGGCGGGCGGTGGGTGTGGGGCGGTGATGTGCGCACCCTCCGTCGCATGCGGGGGTTTCGGGCGGAGGTCATGCGTATCGCGGAGGGTGTGCGCGGGTCACCCGGACCGCGCGGGCGGAGGGGGAGCGGATGCCGGGGTGCCCGGCATCCCCTCCCCCTCCCGCCGCGGTCAGGACCGGCGGACCGCCAGCGGCATGGTCGAGGTGTCGATGAGCGGGTCGTGGTCCTGCCGGTCGACCAGCGCCTGTGCCTCGGCGGGCGTCTCGACCGTCGGCACCGACCCGAGCAGCGGGCGCTTCGCGGTCTCGCGCATCGACAGCAGGGCGACGAGCCCCAGCGCGGCGAAGAACATGATGTAGAACGCCGGCATGAGCGTGTTGCCGGTCAGGTCGATGAGCGCCTGGCTGAACAGCGGCGTCGTACCGCCGAACAGCGACACGGCGACGTTGTAGGCCACCGCCATCGCCCCGAACCGCGACGCCGTCGGGAAGAGGGCGGGCAGGGCGGATGCAGAGATCGCGACGTAGAACGCCACCGGCACCGCCGCCATGCACAGGGCGATCATGACCGCCCACAGCTCGCCGATCTGCATGATGAGGAACGCCGGCACCAGCAGGACCAGCGCGGAGCCCGCGGCGATGGCGTACACGGGTTTGCGGCCGATGCGGTCGCTCAGGCGGCCGATGAGGGGGAGCGCGGCCGACATCACCAACAGCACGGGCACGGTCGCGACCGCCGCCGAGAGATTGGAGACGCCCACCTCTTTCTCGAGGTAAGTCGGCATGTAGCTCGTCAGCGCGTACCCGGCGGTGTTGGTGGCAGCCACCAGCGCGATGCCGATGAGCAGGGCGCGCCAGTGATGGCGCACGATGCCGACGAGGCCCTGGCGGGCCAGGGGGTCGTTCGCGTCGGCCTCGACGGTGCCGGCCTGTTCGAAGGCGGGGGTCTCGGGGATGCGGAGCCGGAAGTAGATCGCCACGATGCCGAGCGGGATCGCGAGCAGGAACGGGATGCGCCAGCCGTACTCGATCATGGCGTTCTCGCCCGAGATCGAGGTGGTGACCGCGGTGGTGATCGCGACCGCGGAGGCGCCCGCGGCGAAGCCGACGTACGAGCCCACGTCGAGCCACGACGACCAGAAGCCGCGGCGGCGGTCGGGTGAGAACTCCGACACGTAGGTCGTCGCACCGGCGTACTCGCCGCCGGTGGAGAAGCCCTGCACCATCTTGAGCAGGTAGAGCGGGATGATCGCCCACAGCCCGATCTGCGCCGACGTGGGCAGGATGCCGATGAGGGCCGTCGCGGCCGCCATCATGGCCATCGTCAGGAACAGCACCTTCTGCCGGCCGATGCGGTCGCCGAGCGGGCCGAGGACGAATCCGCCGAAGGGGCGCACGAGGAAGGAGATCGCGAAGCCCAGCAGGGTCACGAGCAGCCCCCACGGGGCGGGGACGTCGGAGGCGAAGACGGCGGTCAGGGTGACGGCCAGGTAGCCGTAGATGCCGAAGTCGAACCACTCCATGAAGTTGCCGACGACGGTGCCGCCGATGGCCGTACGCACGCGCTTGGTGTCGACGACGATCACGTCGTCGACGGCGAGTCGGGGGGTTCCGGATGCCGAGGGGGGTGTCTCGTTCATCTTTCTACCGTTACTCCGATGCGGGTCCGGTTTCCAGTCGGGGCAGCGCGGGCGCGGGTGTGTTATCCGTCAAGCCCCCGGCGATGTCGCAGGTCGGGCGTACCGTGTCGGGCATGACCGACCTCTCCGCCCCCACCGGCCGCGAGTCCGCCCTCGTCGCGCAGCCTCGACCCGACGGATCGGCGCCGCGCGCCCTCGTGCTGGGGGCGACGGGCTACCTCGGCGGTCGTCTCGTGCCGCGCCTGCTCTCCGCCGGCTATCGGGTGCGGGTGCTCGCGCGTGATCCGCGCCGCGTCGGGGCGTTCCCGTGGGGCGAAGAGGTCGAGACGGTGGGCGGCGACGCCACGGATCGCGCGGCCGTGCGCGAGGCCGTCGAGGGCGTCGACGTCGTCTACTACCTCATCCATTCCATGGGCAGCGCCCGCGATTTCGAGGCCACCGACCGCGTCGCGGCGAAGACCGTCGCCGACGCCGCATCCGCGGCATCCGTCTCGCGCATCGTCTACCTGGGCGGACTCCATCCCGACGACGCGACGCTGTCGGCCCACCTCCGCTCCCGCGTCGAGGTGGGGGAGATCCTGCTGCACAGCGGAGTGCCGACGCTCGTGCTGCAGGCCGGCGTCGTCATCGGTTCGGGTTCGGCCTCGTTCGAGATGGTGCGCCACCTCACCGACGTCCTCCCGTACATGCCGGCTCCGAAGTGGGTGCGCAATCGCATCCAGCCCATCGCCGTGCGCGACGTGCTGCACTACCTGCTCGGGGCGGCGCGGGTGGCGCCGAACGTCAACCGGGCCGTCGACATCGGCGGCCCCGACGTGTTGCGCTACGGGCAGATGATGAACGGGTACGCCCTGGAGGCGGGTCTTCCCCAGCGCGCGATCGCGTCTCTGCCGGTGTTGACCCCGCGCCTGGCCTCGCACTGGGTCAACCTCGTCACCCCGATCCCGAAGGCCATCGCGCGTCCCCTCGTGGAGTCGCTGCAGAACGACTGCGTCGTGAAAGACCGCGCGATCGACGACCTGCTGCCGCGCCCCGAGGGTGGCCTGATGCCCTATCGCGAAGCGGTGCGGCGCGCCCTCGGCCGGGTGAACGACGACGCGATCGAGACGAGCTGGCAGGATGCCGAGGTCTCGGGCGTTCCGAGCGATCCACTGCCGAGCGACCCCGAGTGGGCGGGGCGTCTGGTCTACACCGACGTGCGCACCATGACCACAAAGGCGAGCGCCGCGCAGCTGTGGTCGGTGATCGAGGGCATCGGCGGTGAGAACGGCTGGTACTCCTCGCCCCTGCTGTGGGCGATCCGCGGGTGGATGGACCGCCTGATCGGCGGGGTGGGTCTCGCGCGGGGCCGGCGCAGTCGTTCGGTCGTCACCGTCGGCGACGCTCTGGACTTCTGGCGCGTGGAGGCCATCGAACCCGGTCATCTGCTGCGGCTGCGGGCCGAGATGAAGGTGCCCGGGGGTGCGTGGCTCGAGCTGCGCGCAACGCCGGAGGGCGAAGGTGCACGTTTCGACCAACGCGCCCTGTTCTTCCCGACCGGTCTCGCCGGCCGGTTGTACTGGCTCGCGGTGCTGCCGTTTCACGGGCTGATCTTCAGCGGCATGGCGCGCCGCATCACCGCCGCCGCCGAGCACGTGCAGCGCGAAGACCTCGAGCCGAAGGCGAAGGCGGGGCGCATCACGCCCGAGATCGCCGAGGTCGAGACGACCGCAAAGTGACCGGTCCGGCGGAGCAGGTCGCGGTGGCGGGCGTCGCGGCGAGGGTCGTGGCGGGCGTCGTGGCGAGATCACACTCGTCTGCCGAGATGACCGGCGTCTGCGACAAAACCCGGATGATCTCGACGTTCTCGGGTCATCTCGATGGGGCGTGGGTCCGCCGTGCCCACCTAGGCTGAGCCTGTGCCGCACGTCGCCCGGGTGATCACCGTCTCCGACCGTTCCGCCGCCGGTCTCCGTGAGGATCGGGGCGGCCCTCTCGCCGTTTCGCTGCTGAGGGAGGCCGGATTCGACTGCGCCGACGCGCTCGTCGTGCCCGACGGCGCCGACAGCGTCGAAGCCGCCCTGCGCGAGCTCGTGACGGCGGGGCCCGGTCTGATCGTCACGACCGGAGGCACCGGAATCGCCCCCCGCGACCGCACCCCCGAGGGAACGGCCCGCGTGTTGGATCGCGAGCTCCCCGGCATCGCGGAGGAGCTGCGCCGTCGCGGCCTCGCCGATACGCCGTTGTCGGTGATCTCGCGCGGACTCGCGGGCATCGTCGACCCGGGTGTGCTCGTGGTCAACCTGCCCGGGTCGACGAGGGCCGTGGCATCCGGAATCGCCGTGATCGCGGAGATCGCCCCGCACGTCCTCGACCAGCTCTCCGGAGGAGACCACTCATGAGCACTCCCGCATCGAGCACACCCACGCCTGCGCCGGCATCGAGCGCGCCCGAACAGAGCGCGCCCGGACAGAGCGCGCCCGGACAGAGCGCGCCCGAACAGAGCGCGCCCGAACAGAGCGCGCCCGGACAGAGTGCGCCGGAAGAGAGAGCGCCGGCGTCGAGCGCCGTCCGCATCGCCCGTCTGTCGGAGCGACCCCTCGACCTCGACGCGCACCTCGACGCCGTCGAGGATTCCTCCTCCGGAGCGGTGACCACGTTCGTCGGTCGCGTCCGCGACACCGATCCCGATGCCTCCGACGCCGTCGTCGCGCTCGAGTACAGCGCCCACCCGGATGCCGAACAGGCGCTGCACCGCATCGCCGAAGACGCGGCCGCGGGCACCGACGCGATCGTCGCCGTGAGCCACCGCGTCGGAAGGCTGGGCGTGGGAGAGGCCGCGGTCGTCATCGCCGTGGCATCCGGACACCGTGCGGCGGCGTTCGAGGTGTGCCGCACCGTGATCGAGACGATCAAGACCGACCTCCCCGTGTGGAAGCGGCAGGTCGAGGCCGACGGCACGACGGAGTGGAAGGGCCTCGGGGGCTAGAGCGGCGCGAGGCCGTCGGGCCCGCGCGCCGTCACCGACGACGGAGACGCACGCTGAGCTTCTCGCGTCGCGGCCCGATCCCGCGCGTGCGGTGCGCCCCCGACGTCCGCGACCGCGTCGCGGACCCCCACCGGACCTCGCGTCCGCCGCCGCGCCGCAGCCGGCGCGCCGCCAGCCCGCCACGCCGCTGGACAGGC
>NZ_JBKBNC010000063.1:0-9536 GCF_046295495.1 Microbacterium sp. | reverse complement strand
GCCCCGCGGGCCGCCGCCGCCCCGCAGGCTCCCCCGACCGTCGCGACCGGCACGTCGCAGCAGACGGGCGCGAGGGATGCCGACACCCCTCCCCCGCCGCCCACGACTCCCCCCGCGTGGGTCGCGCCGGGATCGAACGGCGACGCGTGAGGCTCGGCACCTTCGCCGCGGCCGTCGTCCCGTTACTCCCGGACCCCGACCAGGCACGGGAATGGGCGGAGCAGGAGCTCGCCGACCCGTCCTACCAGGCGGCGGAGCCGACCCTCGTCGACCGCATCTCTCAGACCGTCGCGCGGTTCCTGGAGAGCCTCCTGCGCGTGCCCGACACCGATGGGTGGGGCCCCGCCGCCCAGATCGTCGTGGCCCTGCTCGTGGTCGCACTGATCGTCGTCGCCATCCTCATCTGGGGGCGTCCCCGGGTGTCGGCTCGCGCCACGCCGGCCGCGCGCGCCCTGTTCGACGGCGACGACGGCCGGTCCGCCGACGACCTGCGTGCCGATGCCGCGGACGCGGCCGCGCGTGGCGCGTGGGACGACGCGATCGTGCTGCGTTTCCGCGCCTTCGCGCGCGGATTGACGGAACGCGGTCTCGTCGACACGCCGCCGGGGGCGACCGTCCAGGCCTTCGCCCGGGCGACCGCCGCGGCCCTGCCCGCTCTGGCGCCGGCGCTCGACAGCGCCGCCACCACCTTCGACGACGTGCGTTATCTGCGCCGGCCCGGAACCCCCGAGCGCTACCGCCTCATCGCCGATCTCGACGACGCCGCGGTGCGCACGCGGCCGGCTCCGGCGGTACCGGCGTGAGCGCCGCGGCCACGGCCCGACCCCGATCGAGGGGGCGGGCAGGACTCGGGTGGATCGCGCTGGTCGCGATCCTCCTCCTCGTGGCGCTCGTGGGCGGCACCCTCGTCTACGGCGGCTACGCGCAACGCGCCGTGCTCGATCCCGAGTCGGCGGGCCCCGACGGCACCCGCGCGGTCGTGCGCGTGCTCGAGGGCCAGGGCGTGCGCGTGATCGTCGCGCGCGACCGCGACGCGGCGGAGCGGGCCCTGTCGGACGCCGAGGCGACGCTCGTCATGCGCGACGCGCCGATGCTGTCCGACGCCACCCTGCGCGCGCTCACTCAGCGCGCTCGCCACGTCGTGCTCGTCGAACCCCGCTCCCGCTCGCTCGACGTGCTCCTGAACGGCTCCTCGCGCGGGAGCTACGCCGACGACGTCGCGGTCGCCGCGGAATGCGCGATCCCGGCCGCTGCGAACGCGCGCACCGCACGGGTGGGCGACCTCCTGGTCGCCGGCGACGACGTGCAGGGGTGCTTCCCCGTCGACGGGGAGTTCGGCCTGCTCTCGGCCACGACGCCCGACCACTCGATCACCGCCCTCGACGGGCTCTCGACCCTGACCAACTCCACCCTGCCGCGCGACGGCGACGCCGCGCTCGCGCTCGCGGTGCTCGGGCAGACCGACACGCTGGTCTGGTACGTCCCCGCGGCCGGCGACGCCGACGCGGCGACCCGGGCACCCACGCTCGGCGAGCTGACCCCACCGTGGGTGACGCCCGCCATCCTGCTGCTGCTGGTCTCGGCCCTGGTGGCCGCAGTGTGGCGCGGGCGGCGCTTCGGGCCGCTGGTGGAAGAACGCCTCCCCGTCACCGTGCGCGCGAACGAGACCACCGAGGGGCGTGCGCGGCTGTACGCCGCCGCGCGCGACGCCTCGCACGCTCTGGATGAGCTGCGCCGGGCGAGCCGGGCGCGCCTGGTGCGCTCGCTGGGTCTGTCCCCGCGCACGCCCCCCGCCGACATCGCCGATGCCGCCGCCGAGCGTCTGGGCGCCGAACGCGCCCGCGTGCTCGCCATCCTCGTCGACGACACCCCCCGCACCGACCGCGAGCTCGTCGCGGCCGCCGACCGACTCCGCGACCTCGAGGAGAGCGTGCGCGCTGCCGTCCGAACCGAAGGGACCACCCGATGACCGATTCCCCCGAGAACCCCACCCCGCCGCCGGTCGCGCCCTCCGCCGATCGCGATACGACCGGTCACGACGCGACCACCCACAACGCTGCTCCCGCGCCCGCCTCCCGCGCGGACGCCGCCCGCGCGAACGCCGCCCGCGCGGAGGCGTCCCCCGCACCCGACGAGCACGCCGCCCTCCGCGACGCGATGCACCGCGTCCGCCAAGAGGTGGGCAAGGCCGTGGTCGGCCAGGACGGCACGATCACGGGCCTGCTCATCGCCCTCCTGTCGCGCGGTCACGTGCTGCTCGAGGGTGTCCCGGGCGTCGCCAAGACGCTGCTCGTGCGCTCCTTCAGCCGAGCCCTGGGCCTGGACACCACCCGCGTTCAGTTCACCCCCGACCTGATGCCCGGCGACGTGACCGGCTCGCTCGTGTACGACGCCCGCGCGGGCGGATTCGAGTTCCGCGCCGGTCCCGTCTTCACCCACGTGCTGCTGGCCGACGAGATCAACCGCACGCCCCCGAAGACCCAGGCGGCCCTGCTCGAGGCCATGGAGGAGCGCCAGGTGTCGTCCGACGGCGTCAGCCGGCCCCTGCCCGACCCGTTCCTCGTCGCGGCGACGCAGAACCCGATCGAGCACGAGGGCACCTACACGCTGCCCGAGGCGCAGCTCGACCGCTTCCTGCTCAAGCTCGTGGTCGACCTGCCCGGCCGCGACGCCGAGGTCGACGTGCTCCGTCGCCACGCCGCGGGCTTCGACCCCCGCCGCCTCGACGACGCCGGGGTGAGCGCCGCCGTCACGGGCCCCGAGATCCTGGCCGCGCAGCGCGCCGCGGCATCCGTCGCCGTCGACGACGACGTGCTGGGCTACGTCGTCGATCTGGCGCGCGCGACGCGACACAGCCCCTCGGTGCTGCTGGGCGTGAGCCCGCGCGCCACGACCGGGCTGCTGGCCGCGGCCAAGGCCTGGGCGTGGCTCGGCGGCTACCCCGCCATCACCCCCGACCACGTGCAGACGATGCTCGTGCCGGTGTGGCGCCACCGCATCCGCCTGCGCCCCGAAGCGGAGATCGAGGGCGTCTCGGTGGATGCCATCCTCACCTCCGTCCTGCAGCAGACCCGCGTTCCCATCTGATGATCGTCACCGGCCGCCTCGCCCTGCTCGTCGCCCTCGGCGTCATCCCCCTCGTGCTGCTCAGCACCGCGGGCGTGCCGGCCTGGGTCGCCGCCGGCGGGTGGGTGCTGCTGTGCGCAGCCCTCGCCGCTGTCGACGTGGCGCTCGCGGCCGATCCGCGCCGCGTGGAGATCACGCGCGTCCTGCCCGAGCGCGCGCTGCGCGACGAACCCGTCGCCGGTGAGCTGCGGGTGCGCAACCTCGGCTCGCGCCTGCTGCGGGCCCGCGTCCGCGACGCCTGGCAGCCGACCGCCGGCGCACCGACCGAGCGGCACCGCTTCACGGTCCCGCCGGGCGAGCGTCGGTCGGCGCCACTGCCGTTGCTCCCCCGCCGCCGCGGCGAGTTGCGCAGCGCTTTCGTCGTCGTCCGCGCGGCCGGTCCTCTCGGACTCGCCGGCCGCCAGGCGGCGATCGACGCCCCCGGTCGCATCCGGGTCCTGCCGCCGTTCACCTCGCGGCGTCACCTGCCCTCCCGCCTGGCGCGGCTGCGCGAACTCGACGGCAACACCACGCTCCAGGTCCGGGGTCAGGGCACGGAGTTCGACAGCCTCCGCGAGTATGTGCGCGGCGACGACGTGCGCTCGATCGACTGGCGCGCCACCGCCCGCGCGGGCACGACCATGCTGCGCACCTGGCGTCCCGAGCGCGATCGGCACGTCGTGATCGTGATCGACACCGGGCGCACCGCCGCCGCCCGCGTGGGCGACGGCGTGCGTCTGGACGCCGCGATGGAGGCGGCTCTGCTGCTGTCGGTGCTCGCCGCACGCGCCGGCGACCACGTGCACCTCCTCCTTTTCGATCGCGTGACCCGGGCGCGCGTGACCCGCGTCGACGGCGCGCAACTGCTGCCCGCCCTGGTGGATGCCATGGCCCCGGTCGACCCGCAGCTGATCGACACCGACTGGGACGCCGCCCTCGCCCAGGTGCGCGGACTCTCGGTGCGCCCGGCCCTCGTGGTGCTGCTGACCGCCGCCGACGACCCCGAGGCCGCACGCGCGTTCCTCGCGTCGCTGCCGGCGGTGGCGGCGCGCTCGCGTCTGCTCGTTGCCACCGCGACCGACGGCCCGGGCGACGTACCGACGCACCGCGACGCCACCGACGTCTACGCGGCGGCGGCGATCGAGCGCGCGCGGCACGACGCCGAGCGCGTGCGCGACGCGGTCGTGCGCGCCGGCGGCGACGCGGTGTCGGCCTCGGCCGACGACCTGCCACCGCTCGTCGCCGACCGCTATCTGGCACTCAAAGCGGCCGGGCGTCTCTAGCACGCCCAGCCCGCATGCAGCCCGCGACATACTCCGCGGCCTATCCTGGGGGGTACCCTTCCGGTCGTCAGCGTGTCCCTCCGCGCGCGGCCTCGCCGTCTACGCACAGGATGCGGGAGCTCTCTTGCCAGGTAACGCCACCACCCACTTCGACGATGTGGCCCTCGTTTCGGTGGCGAGCGTCCTGCCCAGCCGCGTGACGACGTCGGATGACATCGAGGAGCGTCTGGCCCCGGCGCTGCACCGACTCAAGCTCAAGCCCGGACTCCTCCGCCGCGTCGCGGGAGTGAACGAGCGCCGCAACTGGGCGGAGGGCGAGTCGTCCGACGAGGCCACGATCGCCGCCGGCAAGCAGGCCCTCGCCGAGGCCGGCGTCGACCCGAGCGAGGTGGGTCTGATCATCAACACCTCGGTCACCCGCAAGCACCTCGAGCCCTCGGTCGCCGTGCGGCTCCACCACGGGCTGGGCCTGCCGAGCTCGGCGATCAACTTCGACGTCGCCAACGCCTGCCTCGGGTTCATCAACGGCATGAGCCTGGCCGCCGGCATGATCCAGTCGGGCCAGGTGAAGTACGCGCTCATCGTCAACGGCGAGGATGCCGACGAGATCCAGGTCAACACCATCAACCGCCTCGTGCGCGAAGACCTCGATCGCGACGCCTTCATGCAGGAGTTCGCCTCGCTCACGCTCGGATCCGGCGCGGCCGCGGCCGTGCTCGGCCGGGCGAGCGACCACCCCGAGGGCCACCGCATCGTCGGCGGTGTCACGCGCGCCGCGACCCAGTTCTACGACCTGTGCGTGGGCAGCGTCGACGGCATGTTCACCGATGCCAAGGCCCTGCTCAAGGGTGGCCTCGACCTCGTCGTCTCGGCGTGGAAAGAGGCGAAGGACGAGTTCTCGTGGACGGGCATGGACCGCTACATCACGCACCAGGTCTCGTCGGTGCACACCTCCGCGATCGTGCGCGCGGCCAAGCTCGACCGCGACCGGGTGCCGGTCACCTATCCACACCTGGGCAACGTCGGTCCGGCATCCATTCCGATCACCCTCGCTGACGAGCAGAAGACGCTGCGCCGGGGCGATCGCGTCCTGCTGATGGGAGTGGGCTCCGGGCTGAACACCGGCATGCTGGAGCTGGCCTGGTGAGCCATCCGCGCGTGACCGGCCCGCAGGCCACCCTGCCCCCGGCGGGGCTACCCGGGCTCGATCCCTCGCTCTCCCGCCTGGTGAGCGTCGACGGCGTGCTCGCCGACGCCGGGGCGACCCGCCTCTGGCACGTGCTCGACACCGCCGACGCGCTCCACGAGCGCGGCGTCGAGCCGGTCGGCACGATCGTCGCGGTGCACGGCAACCCCACGTGGTCGTACCTGTGGCGCGCACTCGTGGCCGCCTCGCTCGCCCGCGCCGAGGCGGGTGCCGCCGCGTGGCGTGTCGTCGCCGTCGACCAGCTCGAGATGGGGTTCTCGGAGCGCTCCCCCCTGCGGCGCACGCTCGCCCAGCGCATCGCGGACCTCGGCGCGCTCGTCGAGGAACTCGGCATCCGGGGTCCGATCGTGACGATCGGCCACGACTGGGGCGGTCCCGTCTCGCTCGGGTGGGCCGTCGAGAACCGCGATCGCCTCGCGGCCGTGATCGCGCTCAACACCGCCGTGCACCACCCCGACGGCGCGAAGCTGCCGTTCGCGCTGCGCGTCGCGACGGCCCGGGGCATGCTCGCCGCCGGCACCACCGGAACGACGGCGTTCCTCGACACGACCCTGGCCCTCGCCGACCTCGACCCGGCCGTGCGATCCGCCTTCCGCGCGCCCTACGCCACCGTCGGCCGGCGGCGCGGCATCGGCGGCTTCGTCGCCGACATCCCGGCGACCCCCGATCACGAGAGCACCCCCGCGCTGAACCGCATGTCGGCGGGGCTGCGCGAGCTCCGCGTACCCGCGCTCCTGCTGCGCGGGCCGAAAGACCCGGTCTTCGGCGAGGGGCATCTCGACGACCTGGTCGATCGGCTGCCGCACGCCGACGTGCACCGCTTCGAAGGCGCCGGCCACCTGATCGCCGAGGAACGCCCCTACGCCGGCGTCGTGCTCGACTGGCTCGACGAGAACGTCGTGGATGCCGCGGCACCCGCGGCCGGCACGCGCCGCGCCGCCGCGGCCGAGCGCCGGGCCGAGGCGCACGCCCGTGAGGCGGCCGAGGCCGCGGGACCGGTGCAGGAATCCGCCGACACCCGCGACGGTGCGGCCGGAGAAGCCGCCGCCGCGACGGCATCCGCTCCCGTCGGGCGTCTCTGGGACGCCCTCGACGCCCGCCGCGACGACGCCGATACCGCCGTCATCGACATGACCACCTCGCGCGACGGCGAACCGCTGCGCGTGAGCTGGCGACAGCTCGCCGCGCGCGTCGACGAGATCGCCGCGGGCCTCGACGCCTTCGGCGTCCGCGCGGGCGACCGCGTCTCGCTCCTGGTACCGCCCGGTCCCACGCTGACCGCCGCCCTGTACGCCTGTCTGCGCATCGGCGCCGTGGTCGTGGTGGCCGATCGGGGTCTCGGCATCCGGGGGCTGTCGCGGGCCGTGCGCGGAGCCGTGCCCGACGTCGTGATCGGCGAGATCGCCGGTCTCGCGGCCGCGCGGGCCCTCGGCTGGCCCGGTCGGCGCATCTCCACCGTGGCACTGCCCGGCACCGCGCGGCGCGCGCTGGGTGTGGACGCGAGCCTCTCCGACCTCGCTCGCGCCGGGCGGGGGCGCGCTCTGCCCGCGGCTCCGGCCGCCGACGCCGAGGCCGCGGTGCTGTTCACCTCCGGATCGACCGGACCGGCGAAGGGCGTCGTCTACACGCACGCGCAGCTGACGGCCCTGCGGGACACCCTCGCCGCGCACTTCGGCGTGACCGCCGACACCGGGCTCGTGACGGGGTTCGCGCCCTTCGCGCTCCTCGGCCCCGCGCTCGGCACGCGCTCGGCGACGCCCGATATGGACGTGTCGGCGCCGCGCACCCTCACCGCCGCGGCCGTCGCCGCCGCCGTGCGGGCCTCCGACGCGCGGATGGTGTTCCTCTCCCCCGCCGCCGTCGCCAATGTCGTGGCCACCGCCGGAGCGCTGACCGACGCGGATCGCGCGGCGCTCTCGCGCGTCGAGACCTTCCTCTCGACCGGCGCCCCGGTGGGGATCGAGCTGCTCCGCCGCGCGCAGCGACTCATGCCCGAGGCAGTGGCCCACACGCCCTACGGCATGACCGAGTGCCTGCTCGTCGCCGACGTGACCCTGCCCGAGATCGAGCGGGCGGCGGGCGATCGTGGGGTGTGCGTGGGCCGGCCGCTGGGCAGCGGACAGGTGCGCATCTCGGCGATCGACGACGACGGCCGCGCCACCGGTGAGCCGACGACGGATGCCGGGGTGACCGGCGAGATCGTCATCTCGGCGCCCCACCTCAAGCGCGGGTATTTCCGCCTGCACCTCACCGATCGCGAGGCGCGCCGAGGACTCGGCGCGCGCTGGCACCGCACCGGCGACGTCGGCCACCTCGACGACGACGGGCTCCTCTGGGTCGAGGGGCGCCTCCCCCACGTCATCACCACCGCCGAGGGCCCCGTCACGCCGGTGGGCATCGAGCAGGACGTCGAGACCGTCGAGGCCGTCTCGCGCGCGGCCGCGGTGGGCGTGGGTCCGGTGGGCCGCCAGGTCGTGGTCGCGGTCGTCGAGTCCGGCGCGCGGCGCCCGCGCCTGGCATCCCCCGCCCTCACCGACGCGGTGCGCACGGCCACGGCTCAGCGCCTCGCGGCGGTGCTCGTCGTGCCGACGCTGCCGACCGACATCCGCCACAACTCCAAGATCGATCGCACGCGCGTCGCCGCCTGGGCCGAGCGCGTGCTCGCCGGCGAGAAACCCGGCGCCCCGTGAGAGTCCTCGCCACCGGAGCCTCCGGCTTCCTCGGTCGCGCCGTCGTGCGCGCCCTGCAGGACGCCGGGCACGAGGTACGCACCCTCCAGCGCCGCCCCTCGGGCGTGCGCGACGCCGACGACCGTCTGGGCTCGGTGACCGACGCGGATGCCGTGGCCTCCGCCGTCGAGGGCGTCGACGGCATCGTGCACCTCGCCGCCAAGGTGTCGCTCGCGGGCGATCCGGCGCAGTTCCGCGCGGTCAACGTCGAGGGCACCCGCACGCTCCTCGACGCCGCGGCAGCCGCCGGCGTCACGCGCATCGTGCACGTCTCGTCGCCCTCGGTCGCCCACGCCGGCCACGCGCTCGCGGGCGTGGGAGCGGAGCCCGCGAATCCGGATGCCGCGCGCGGCGAGTACGCCCGCACCAAGGCCGAGGCCGAGCTGCTCGCGCTGTCCCGCGCCGGCGACGGCACGGCACTTGTCGCGATCCGCCCGCACCTGGTGTGGGGGCCGGGCGATACGCAGCTCATCGCGCGCGTCGTCGCCCGCGCACGCCGGGGGACGCTGCCGCTGCTCGATGGCGGCACGGCGCTCATCGACTCCACCTACGTCGACAACGCGGCATCCGGGATCGCCGCCGCCCTCGACCGCGTCGAGGCCGTCAGCGGCCGCGCCTACGTGTTGACCAACGGCGAGCCGCGACCGGTGGGCGACCTCCTCGCGGGCATCTGCCTCGCCTCGGGTGTGACGCCCCCGCGCGTGAGCGTGCCCGCGGGTCTCGCCAAGGCCGCCGGCTCGCTCATCGAGCGGGTGTGGGCGGTGCGCCCCGGGCAGGACGAACCGCCCATGACGCGCTTCCTCGCCGAGCAGCTCTCGACCGCGCACTGGTTCGACCAGACCGCCATCCGCCGCGACCTGGGCTGGGCACCGGCCGTATCGCTGGACGAGGGTCTGCGCCGCCTCTCGCGCGCCTGACCCGAGCACGACGCTCCGCGGTCGCCTCCGGCCACCGCCGTCGACCCGCGCACACGTTGCACGAGTCTGGCGCACCCGACGCCGCCGCGTCCCCTCCCCGGCCCCGCCGTCCCGCCGCCACGACGCAGGAGTTCCGGCGTCCGCGGCGCTGAGACACCCGCCCGACCGCGTGTCGAACGTGTATCCTCCTGCGCGGTGCCCCGCGGGGCCCACCGGGGCCGCAGGCGTCCGGTCCACGGTGCGCCCCGTGGACGAAGGAAGGGCCCCCCCCCCCGCGCCGGGGGGGGCCGGGGCC
>NZ_JBKBNC010000062.1:0-10194 GCF_046295495.1 Microbacterium sp. | reverse complement strand
GCTCGCGGCTCGCGGCTCGCGGCTCGCGGCTCGCGGCTCGCGGCTCGCGGCTCGCGGCTCGCGGCAAGCGTGGTAAACTTTCCCGTTGGTGCCTCCGGCGCCGCAGACTTTGACGTCCTGGCAGAATCCAGGGCACCACTTCTCAAAGGACCTCCCATGCAGACTGACATCCACCCCACGTACAAGGCCGTCGTGTTCCGCGACCTCGGTTCGGGCGACACCTTCCTCACCCGTTCGACCGTCTCCAGCGACAAGACGATCGAGCTCGACGGCGTGGAGTACCCCGTCATCGACGTGGAGATCTCGTCGGCCTCGCACCCGTTCTACACGGGCAAGCAGCGCATCATGGACTCGGCCGGCCGCGTCGAGAAGTTCAACCAGCGCTTCAAGAACTTCGGCGGTCGTTGATCCGCAGCGGTTCCCGCAGCAAAAGCCCCTCGTCCTTTCGGACGGGGGGCTTTCGCATTGTCGGGGCAGGCGCGGACGGGGCTGCCGCTCCTAAGGCTGAGGTGGCGGGGCAGGATGCCGGCGGGTGGGTGCGCCGGGTGGCGAGCTCAGCGCGTCTGTGACAGGTCGCCGACGTGATGGTGCGGGCTTCATCGACGACCCGCTGGATCGGCGCGAGCCAGGCGGAGTCGTCGAGGCGGGGTAGGGGGCCCGCGAAGACCTCGGTGTCGTACCCGGTGAGGAATGCCTCGGGGAACACCACCAGTGACGCTCCCGCGGCGGCCGCGTGCGCGGTCAGCTCTGCCGTGCGGTGCACGTTGTGCGTGACGTCGCCGGGGCGCGCCTCGGCCTGGGTGGTGGCGATGCGGAAGGTCACCGGATCATCCTGTCAGCCACCGCGAGCGTGTTCGCGGGCGGATGGCTGGTTAGCTGAAGCACATGGAGCTTCAGCGATGTCGGACACCTATCGAGCTCGCGGAACTCGAGAAGTTCCTCCGCTCGGTCGATCTGACGGTGACCGGGTTGAGTGATGCGTCGGTGCACGCGTGGGTGGAGCGGGATGGCGACGGCGCCGTCGTGGGCAGTACCGGGTGGGAAGTGAGCGGCGACGGCTGTCACGCTTTGATCCGCAGTGTCGCCGTCTCACCTCAGCGACGGCACGCCGGACGAGGGCGAGCGCTGGCCGAATTCGCCCTGAACCGGGCGGCCCGGACCGGCGCGCGCACGGCCTGGCTCTTCAGCCGTCGCTCGGGAGGGTTCTGGCAGGGTCTCGGGTTCACCCCGGCCGACCGCGAGCAGCTCGCCGAGGTGCTCGCCGAGACGCATCAGGTGCGGATGTTCCGTCGGACGGGCCAGTTGCAGAACGAGGTCGCGTGGGTGCGGGTGCTGCAGGCGGAATGAGTGTGCTGTCCGAGCGATCCGCGAAAGGTGCACGCCGCGTCCGTAGACGAGCGACACGGCCGGGCGAGAGGAGTGTCGACGAGCGACACCACCGGGCGGGAGGTGATGCTGCGCGGGGCGGGGTGACCAGGAAGTCCCCGCGTCGCTCAGAACGGGGGCGGATCGGCGTCGTACCTCGCCCCGAGGGGCGATGTCCACGACGTGTCACCCGTCGCCGTTGCTGACGGTGACCAGCGCGTGTCGTGGCGGATCCGGTGATGGTGACGGCATTCGGGATCGAGGTTTTCGGCGTCGGTCTTGCCGCCGTCGACCCACGCCTGGCGGTGGTCGACGTCGCAATCGGTCGCGGCGCGGGCGCACCCGGGGAAGACGCACGTGGGCGAGGTGACGCCCAGCCAGCGTCGGAGCGCGACCGGGACACGGTAGGTCTTCCGATCGAGCGCGAGCGGCACCGCGGTGACGGGGTCTGTGAGCAGACGTATCCAGGATGCCGCCCCGCCCGCCAGACGACGTGCGGTGCCGAGGTCGATGGGGCCGTATCCCTCCAGCGTGGCCGGCTCGTGACCCGCCCCGAGCAGGGTGAGCACGGGCACCGTCAGGATGACGGTCGCCTGCACGGGTGAGGGCGTCGGATGTCGAGGTGCGAGGACGTTCTCGCGGGGGCCTGGCGGTTCTGCGGCCGATTCCAGCATCCCGGCCGGGGATGCGTCGGAGGGCGGCGATGACGGCGCGGTGCGGACAACGGGGGCGTCGCCATCGGGTGGTGGGGGTGCCGGTGAGGGGCCGCGCGAGTCGCCCTCGGGAGAGGCGCCTCCTGATCGCGCGTGCGGCAGGGCGGGCGAGTCCGCGTGCTTCGTCGTCGACACTCGTCGAGCATCGAGGGGCTCGCATTCGGAGGGAGGCGGGGCGGCGTCACCCGCGGGCCGCACGATGAGGTCGGCGAGAACGTCGGCGCGCAGCTGCGCGAGCGTGCGCTCCTCATCCGCCGCGGCCCGCAGGTGACGTGCCGCCCGGTCGAGCTGTGACATCATCCGGCGGGCGTCCGCCGCCGGGAGCAGGGCGGTCAGTGAAGCCATTCCGTCGAGTTCGGGCGTCATCCAGACTCCTCGATCGGACGCCGCTCGGCGGTGTCGCTCGTCGATGGATTCGGCATGCACCTTCTCGCGGATCGCCCGGGCGGCGACGGCGAACTTCGCGGGGACAAGACGGGCGGCGCGGTCCGTGACGGCGGAGTCGAACGCGCGCCAGACGGCAGCGGTCGCGTCAGCGGCGGCGTCCGCACCGACGGTAGCGTCGGCGTCCGCATCGACGGTAGCGTCGGCGTCCGCATCGACGGGAGCCTTCACCGCGTCGCCGTCGGATGGGGGTGTCGTATCGACCGATGCCTCGGGGAGGGAGTCGGCCAGCCGGGCGGTCTCGATAGCGTGTCGCTCCGAGGTGCGCCCGTCAGCGAACGCCCGCCACAGCCGGGGGCATCGCTCCTTCAGGGTTTCGGCACGTGTCGCGCGGGCTCGGACCGTCTGCTCCGACAGGTGCAGGCGCAGGGCGATCTCGGCGACGGCCGCCCGCTGGGCCATGTCGAGGCGGTCTCGGCGTACTGCCGCTGCCGTGCGACCGCGTCGATCGCGCCAGGCCCCGTCGAGCGTGGGATCGGGACCGACCCACGGGGTGGGGTCGGCGGCCGCGTCGGCGAGGATGGCGGCGATCAGCCGGTATTCCTCCGCCGTCGCGCGGTGCCGCTCGGCGACGACGAGCTCGAGGTGTCCCAGCCGGGCATCGAGATCGGCCGCCGCCTCGCTGCCCGGGCCGTCGGACGGGCCGCCGCCGCCGGCCGGATCCTCATCGTCGGCCCACCACTCGATGTCGGCGCTCTCGCGCAGCGCCGCCCATTCGGCATCCAGATCGAGTTCGTCGTCGGTGGGCCACGGCACGCCGTCGCTCGCCCGGAACGCCGGTGCGGGCCGGGTGGCGAGACGGGGACGGCGGGTCATGGCACGAAGGTAGTGCGGACCTCCGACATCGCCTCGGGCGCCCGTGATGAGCCTCCGGAATCCCGGCCGGGCGGGGGCGCGAGAGGTGTGGGTGTCTCCGGCTGGTGCGGGGACGCAAGGCGCGGGCTCGAGCCGTGCGGGTCGCGAGGGCTGTCGGTGACTGTCGCTCGGTGCGGCGCTCTCGGCCCGTTCTTCAGCGGATCGGCCACGCTCCGTCGATCGGCGCTTCCGCGGCATCCAGGCGCCCGATCTTCACGAAGTACTCCGTCAAGCTCGCGGCCTGCGCGCGGGCCCACGCGATCTGGCGGGTGTGGAGTTCGTCGAGGGTCGGCGGCAGCCACGGGCCGAACCTCTCGGCCAGGGCCAGGGCGAGGCGGCCCGCGGCGACGGCGTCGGCACAGGCTTCGTGGGCGGAGTCGAGGGGAACCGCGTAGTGCTCGGCGACCACCGACAGCGTGCGCTTGCCGCGGCGGTACCGGTCGAACGTCTTGTCGACCACGAGGGGGTCGATCACGGGCGCGGGCGCGTGGATGGGCGCAATGCCGTGGCGCACCGCCTCGTTCTTGAGCATCGAGAAGTCGAAGGGGGCGTTGTAGGCCACGACCGGGATGCCGGCGGCGAACAACGCCGTCAGCGCCTCGACCACCTCGGCGACCACGCGCGGCGCGGGAGCGCCCTCGGCGCGGGCGCGCTCGGTGGTGATGCCGTGGATCGCCGCCGCTCCCGCGGGGATCTCGACACCGGGGTCGGCGAGCTAGTCCCGGGCGTCGATGACCCGGCCGTCGACGTCGAGCACGCCCACGTGCGCGCTGACGATGCGGTCGCTCTCGACGTCGACGCCGGTCGTCTCGAGGTCGAACACGCCGACGAGGCGCGCCCACTCGGGCGTCTGGAAGAGGGGGAGCGGCTCGGCCTGCCACGTGGTCATGCGCCCACGGTAGGACGGGGCTCCGACATGGCGTCCGAGGCGCGCAGAGTCGTCGTCAGCGGGGGAGAACGGGGAGGGGAGGAGGGATCGCGCGCGGCCCATCCTCCCGCCGCCGCCCATCCTCCCGCCGCCACCGCCGATGTCGGGACCCCCTCCTAGACTCGAACCCATGCCGAACCCCTACGCCGACCTGCTCGCCGAGATCCCCGTCGTGCGCCGCGAGGCGGACGTGCTCGGTGGCACGACCGCGTACTGGGTCTACGGCGACGACGACGCCGAGACCACCGTCATCGCGGTGCACGGCTTCCGCGGCGAGCATCACGGTCTCGACCCGGTGGTGGCGCATCTGCGCGGCATCCGGGTCATCTCTCCCGACCTGCCGGGGTTCGGCGAGACCGCACCGCTGGCCGGACGCCCGCACGACCTCGACACCTACGCGCGGTGGCTGCGCTCCTTCGTCGAGGAGGTCGCGCCGGGGGCCGTCGTGCTGGGCCATTCGTTCGGATCGATCGTGGCGTCGGCCGCCGTGGCCGGAGGGCTCGCGACGCCGAAGCTCATCCTCGTGAATCCCATCGGCGCGCCCGCCCTCGAGGGGCCGCGTGGCGTGCTCACGCGCCTCGCGGTGTTCTACTACCTCGCCGGGGCGAAGCTCCCGCGAGCGATCGGCGAGGGGCTGCTGCGCAACGGGGTCATCGTGCGCGTGATGAGCAACGCCATGGCGAAGACCCGCGATCCCGAGCTCCGGCGCTTCGTGCACGAGCAGCACGACGAGTACTTCTCGCGCTTCGCCGACCGCGACGTGCTGCACGAGGCGTTCGTGACGAGCGTGTCGCACGACGTCCGCGAGTTCGCCCCGCGCATCGCGCAGCCGACCCTGCTGATCGCGGCCGAGAAAGACGACATCACCCCGATCGAGGCCGAGCGGCACCTGGCGACGCTGTTCCCGGATGCCGACCTGGTCGAGATCCCCGACGTCGGGCACCTCATCCACTACGAGACGCCGCAGGCTGCGGCCTCCGCGATTCGAGGGTTCCTGCAGTAACGCGGATCGCGGCGCCCGCCTCTCGGAACGCCGCAGGCCGCGGCAGCCGAGAGACGGGAGTTTCCGGCCTCGCGGGTGGGAGGGCCGGGGCGGTGCCTCACCCGGCCTCGGAACGCCTTCTGCGGTACGCGTTGACGTTCATGCGGTTGCCGCAGTTGCCCGAGTCGCAGTAGCGCTTCGAACCGTTCTTGGAGAAGTCGACGTAGACGCCGTCGCAGTCGTCGGCGTCGCAGACGCGGATGCGGGCGTACTCGTCGGCGCGGATGACGTCGACGAAAGCCATCGCGGTCTCCACGAGCATGCGCTGGGCGAGGTGATCCGAGGCCTCGGAGGCGTGGATGTGCCAATCGAAACCGTCGTGGCGCACGAGCTGGGGGAGCGCGCGCCCGTCGCGCAGCATCGCGTTGACGAGGGGGACCGCGCCGTCGCGGTCGACGTTCCACAGCTCCTGGATACGACGGCGGATGCCGCGCACGGCGGTGAGCTCGCGATCGTCGCGCGAGCGCGAACCGGTGTAGGTGTGCCGCTCGGCGAAGCCGTCGAGATCGGTCATCGAGGTGAGGGTGTCCACCCCGCTCATCTCGGTGTGGGGCAGCGTGTTGACCAGCTCGACGGCGGCGCGCAGTACGAGCTCGGTGTCACGGATGAAGACCATGTTGACTCCTGACATCTTCAGGTCGTACTGTCACGAGTGTAAACGTACTTCACTCCTGACAGCAGGCTCGTATGACCACGTCGTCCGTCACCCTTCCGCGCCCCACCCGTCATGGCTCGGGCGCCGTCACCGGTCTTCTCATCGCCGTCGCCTCGGCGCTGGCGTTCTCGTCCAGCGGGCCGTTCGTGAAGCCCCTGCTCGACGGCGGCTGGTCGCTCGGCGCGGTGCTCCTCGTGCGCATGGGGGTGGCCGCGCTCCTGCTGTCGCCGGCGCTGATCCTCGCGATCCGCCGGCAGCGCGGGTTCCTGCGACGCCACGGCCTGCTGATCGTGGCGTTCGGCCTCACCGCGGTCGCCGGATGCCAGCTGTTCTACTTCGCGGCGATGCAGCGGATGCCGGTGGCCGTGGCCCTGCTCATCCAGTACATCGCGCCGGTGCTCCTCGTGATCGCCGTCTGGGCGCGCACCCGCCGCGCGCCCTCGAAAGCGGTGCTGATCGGCTCGGTGGTGGCGATGGCGGGGCTGGTTCTCGTCGTCGACATCAGCGGCGCGCGCTTCGACCTGCTCGGCACGATCTTCGCGCTGTGCGCCGCCGTGTGCGCGGCCGCGTATTTCGTCATCGCCGGCCGCGCCGGCGACGACCTCCCACCCCTCGCCCTCGCCGCCGGGGGACTGCTCACCGGCACCCTGCTCATGGGGGTACTCGTGCTCACCGGCGTGCTGCCGTTCGCCGCGCCGTCGATCACCGTGACCCTCGCGGGGCTCGAGGTGCCCGGCATCCTGCCCCTGCTGTGGGTGGGCGGGGTGGCCACCACGCTCGGATACGCGCTGGGCGTGATCGCGGTGCCGCTCATCGGCTCGCGCCTGGCGTCGTTCGTGGGGCTGAGCGAGGTGCTCTTCGCCCTCGGTTTCGCGTGGCTGCTGCTGGGCGAGACGCCCGCGCCGATCCAATTCGTCGGCGGAGCGCTCATCCTCGCGGGGGTGGTGCTGGTGCGCCTGGATGCCGGGAGCCCCGCCGAACCGGCGGCCGAGACGGCGAGCATCCCGGTGGTGCCGGCGCCGTAGGGAGTGGTCCCGCGCGGCTAGACCGCCTCGCGCGCGAGCTGCATGAGCGGCCCCACCCGGTAGCCGATCACCTCGCCCATCACGAGCGAGGTCTCGGTGCGCTCGACGCCCTCGATGGAGAGGATGCGCGCGTCGGTGTCGAACAGGTGCTGGGTGTCGCGGCAGGCCACGCGCACGAGCAGGTCGACCTGGCCGCTGAGGCCGTGCGCCTGCAGCACCTCGGGCACCTTCGCCAGCTCCGCGCGGATCGCGGGGAGCTCGGCCTGGCGCACCGTCACCTGGAGGAACGCCTCGATCGGGAACCCGAGGGCCTCGGCCGAGAGCGTGCGCTCGAACGACAGGAACACGCCGCCGCGTTCGAGCCGGCTCATGCGGGCCTGAACGGTGTTGCGCGAGAGGCCGAGCCTCTCGGCGAGCGCGACGACGGTGGCGCGCGGATCGGCCGACAGGGCGCGGAGGAGGTCGAGGTCGACCGCGTCGAGCTTGCTCATGCTGCGAAACATTAGCAGTGACCCCCCGCCGCGCAATGGGCAGTGTGCTCAATGTGACGACGAGGTCTTGAGCGGGGTGCATTCCGCGCGTACGGTCGGCCCCGTCGGCGGTGTTGCCGGCACCCGGATCGCCCCGGCTCTCACGAGGAGCTTCGGGCCGCACTGGAGGGATGACGATGACGTACACCCAGACCACACCGGACCACGGAGCCGCCGACCGCGCAACAGCCGGCACCCCGGGAGACGTGGACGACGTCGCCCGGCTGCTCGAGCCGGACGGTTCCCGCGTGCCCGACGCGACGCTCGATCCGTGGATCGCCGACCTTTCGCCCCACGAACTCCGCGCCCTGCACCGTGACATGGCTCTCACCCGACGACTGGATGCCGAGGGCGTCGCACTCCAGCGCCAGGGGCAGCTCGCGCTGTGGGCCCCGTGCCGCGGTCAGGAGGCCGTGCAGGTGGGTACCGCCCACGCCCTCGCACCGGGCGACTTCGTCTTCCCCAGCTACCGCGAGCACGGCGTGCTGCTCGGTCGAGGCGCGCAGCCCGCCGACTACGTGCTCGCCTGGCGCGGCGAGGAGCACTCGGCCTACGACCACGCGCGGTTGAATGCCGCTCCGCCGCAGATCATCATCGGCGCGCAGTCGCTGCACGCGACCGGCTGGGCGATGGGCGCGCAACGCGACGGCTCCACCGACGTCGCCGTCGCGTATTACGGCGACGGCGCGACGAGCCAGGGCGACGTCAACGAGGCGATGGTCTTCGCGGCCTCGTTCCGCGCGCCGGTCGTGTTCGTGTGCTCCAACAACCAGTGGGCGATCAGCGAGCCCGTCACCGTGCAGGCGACGCACCCGATCGCGGGCCGGGCGCCCGGGTTCGGCATCCCGAGTCTGCGCATCGACGGCAACGACGCCCTGGCCTGCGTCGCCGCGATGCGCTGGGCGCTGGAGCGCGCCCGTCGCGGCGAGGGGCCCTCCTTCATCGAGGCCGTGACCTACCGCCTCGGACCGCACACCACCAGCGACGACCCCACCCGGTATCGAGACTCCGCCGAGGTCGAGGCCTGGACGAAGCGCGATCCGATCGCGCGCCTCGAGGCGTACCTGCGCGCCGAGGGCGTGCTCGACGACTCCGGTCTGGACGACGTCGCCCGGGCCGCCGACGCGCTCGCCGCCGAGGTGCGCGCCGCGTGCATCGGCGCGACGACCCGCGCACCCGAGACGATGTTCGATCACGTGTACGCGGAGCCGCACGCGGGTCTCGCCCGCCAGAGGGCGGAGTACGCGGAGTACCTCGCCGGGTTCGCGCAGGAGGAGGCGCGATGACCGCGCTCACCCTCGGCGCCGCGATCAACGCGGGCCTGTCGAAAGCGCTCGAGACCGACGAGCGCGTGCTGCTCATGGGCGAGGACATCGGCAAGCTCGGCGGCGTCTTCCGCGTGACCGACGGCCTGCAGCAGCGCTTCGGCGCCCAGCGCGTGGTCGACACCCCGCTCGCCGAGGCGGGCATCGTCGGCACCGCGGTGGGGCTCGCCCTGCGCGGCTACCGGCCCGTCGTCGAGATCCAGTTCGACGGCTTCGTCTACCCGGCGTTCGACCAGATCGTGTGCCAGGTGGCGAAGCTGCACTACCGCAGCAACGGTCGGATCCGCATGCCGTTGGTCATCCGCATCCCGTGGGCCGGGGGAGTGGGCGCGGCCGAGCACCACTCCGAGTCGCCCGAGGCGTACTTCGTGCACACCGCCGGACTCCGCGTCGTCGCCGCGAGCAACCCGCAGGACGCCTACGTGATGCTGCGCCAGGCCGTGGCATCCGACGATCCCGTGATCTTCTTCGAGCCCAAGCGCCTGTACCACTCGAGAGGCGAGGTCGATTTGGATGCCGATCTCGCCGACGCCCCGCCGATGCACCTCGCCCGGGTCGCCCGCGAGGGCACCGACGCCACCGTCGTCACGTACGGCGCCCAGGTGCGCACGGCCCTGGACGCCGCGCTCGCCGCATCGGACGAGGGGATCTCGCTGGAGGTCATCGACCTGCGTTCGCTGTCGCCGATCGACATGAACACCGTCGCGGCATCCGTGCGCAAGACCGGCCGCGTGGTCGTCACGCACGAGGCGGCGCGCGAGGCGGGGGTGGGGGCCGAGCTCGTCGCGAGCATCACCGAGCAGTGCTTCGAGTACCTCGAGGCGCCCCCGCAGCGCGTGACGGGCCACGACATCCCGTATCCGCCCTCGAAGCTCGAGAAGCATCACGTGCCCGACCTGGACCGGATCCTGCACGGGGTGGACCGGGTTCTGGACCGCGTGCCCGCGCACGGCACGGGCAGCTCGACGCCGGCCGCCGGGGCGACCGAGGGGAGCATCCGGTGATCGCCGAGTTCCGCCTCCCCGACCTGGGGGAGGGGCTCCCCGAAGCCGAGATCGTGCAGTGGCTCGTGGCGGAGGGCGACGAGGTGGAGCTGAACCAGACCATCGCCGAGGTCGAGACGGCCAAGGCCGTGGTCGAGATCCCGTCGCCCTACGCGGGTCGGGTGCAGTCACTGCACGCGGCCGCGGGAGACGTCGTGGCGGTGGGCGCACCCCTGGTGTCGTTCACCGTGGGCGCGGTCGACGACGAGCCGTCGGCCCCGGCGGCCGCCGCCGGTCGCGCCGTCGAGGTCACCGCGCAGGGCGGCGCG
>NZ_JBKBNC010000061.1:0-11272 GCF_046295495.1 Microbacterium sp. | reverse complement strand
GCGCGCAGGCGCCCGATGCCCGTTCGACCGCGTCCTCGGATTCGGATGCCGCAGCCTCCGCCGCCGCGGTGCCCGATGATGCAGCGCCCGCTGCGTCGCCCGCCGCCGCAGCCCCCGCCGGCTCAGGTGGCACGGGGGAGGCGCCTGAGCGTGACTCGGGGGAGTCACCGACCACGGCATCCGCATCCGCCGGTCCCGCGACCGCCGACGAGGCCGCGGCCACCGACGCGGCGCCGGTTCCGGCGGAGGAGACCCCTCCGGCAGCGCCCGGCACCCCGCCCACGGAGGCTGCCGACTCTCGCGCGAGCACGCCGACGCCGACGGCCCCGCCGACGCCCCCGTCCGTCGACGACTCGGCTCCGCTCGAACCGGTCGCCCCGACCCCGCCGACGACCCCGGTCGGTCCGATCGAGCTCGCTCACGTGCGCGACGCCTGGCCCGAGGTGCTCGGTCAGCTCGAGGTCGCGAGCCGCTCGTCGTGGCTCGTCGTCTCGACGTCGACGGTCGCCGCCTTCGACGCCGACGTGTTGACGCTGGCCTTCCGCACGACGGCCGACCTCACGGCCTTCAAGACGCGCACGCCCGAGGGCGGACCGAGCGAAGACCTGCGCCAGGCGATCCAGACGGTGCTCGGCATCCGGGTCAAATATCTCGCCCGTCTCGAAGGCGACGGCAACCCGGGTGGTCCCGGCGGCTCGTCGCCGCGACCCGCCGGACCGTCGTCCGACGGCCCCGGCGCCGTCCGGGCGGCGGCTCCTCAGGCAGCGGGGGCGCGGCCGGCCTCCGCGTCGGCACCGTACGCCTCCTCCGTGACCGAGTGGGCCGTCGCGCCCATCCCGTCCTCCGATGGCGGGGCCCCCACCACGACGCTCGCGCCTCCCGCGGCCCCGTCGGCGCTCGCCGTCGACGACGAGCCCGACGAGGCCGCCGTCGAGCCCGGTGCGTCGTCCCCCCGCGCGGGTGTGGTGCTGCCGTCGCGCGAGGTGGCGGCCTCGGTTCCCGCTCCCGACGAGGTCGACGACGACGACGTCATCCCGCCCGCCGACGAGGTCGAGGCCCCGCTGCCGCCCGTCGTCCTGCCGCGCATGGCCCCCCTCCGCGGAGGCGTGCAGCGCTACGGCGAAGCGGTGGTGCGCCAGATGCTCGGGGCCACCTTCGTGCGCGATGAGCCCTACGAGCCCCCGACGAGGTTCAGCTGATGTACGACGGCATCGTCCAAGACCTGATCGACGAGTTCGGACGCCTTCCCGGCATCGGTCCGAAGTCCGCCCAGCGCATCGCGTTCCACATCCTGCAGTCCCCGTCGTTCGACGTCTCGCGCCTGTCGACGCTGCTCGGCGAGATCCGCGACAAGGTGAAGTTCTGCGAGATCTGCGGAAACGTCTCCGAGCAGGATCGCTGCTCGATCTGCCGCGACCCGCGTCGCAACCCCGCGTCGATCTGCGTCGTCGAAGACGCCAAAGACGTCGCGGCGATCGAGCGCACGCGCGAGTTCCGGGGTCTCTATCACGTGCTCGGCGGGGCGATCAGCCCGATCGCCGGAATCGGGCCCGACGACCTCCGCGTGACGCAGCTCATGCAGCGCCTCGCCGACGGGACGGTGCAGGAGGTCATCCTCGCCACCAACCCGAACCTCGAGGGCGAGGCGACGGCCACCTACCTCAGCCGGCTCCTGCACACCCTCGAGATCCGTGTCACGCGCTTGGCATCCGGTCTCCCCGTCGGCGGCGACCTCGAGTACGCCGACGAAGTGACCCTCGGGCGCGCGTTCGAGGGGCGCCGCACGCTCTGACAGCGGTCCGCGTCCGACGGCCCGCCGTGGAGGGGTGGACGTCCAGCCCCTGGTGAGGAAATCGTTGCGGGCTGGTGAACCGCCCGTTCACCCGTTGATCTCGCCACGGCAACACCGCGGGAGCACGTTCGTCTCTGCGGAACAGCACCGGACGACCCGTAGGTCCGGCGCGCAGGTCCGTCAGACAGGGGCCTCTCGTGAGCGACCAGCTCTCGGTGCCGCGCGCCCGCCGGGGCCGCGTCATCTTCGACACCTTCCGTTCCGCGTACGATCCGCGGCTCGCGGCATGGTTGCTATTCCGGTCGTACGTGCTCCCTGAACTCGCGGCCACCCAACTCGCCGTTCAGGAGGCTGCGCCGGACTCGCAGCTCGCCTCGCTGGGGGTGTTCGGCGTGTGGCGGCTGCTGGCCACCAACAACCGCGAGCTCGCCCGGTGCGCGGCGGTGTTCTCGTCGCCCGCCGCCGCCGTCGAGGCCGCCCTCGTCGATCAGCGCCGCACGGGTGAGCTGCAGCTCGCCGCCGTCCGCGGTCCCGTCGCCACCAAGCACGCCTGGGTGTTGCGCGGGGGAGGGCGCCCCGTCGTCACCTCGGCGCGGTGGTACGAGTCGGCGGGCGAGGCGGTGGCCGCCGGTCGCATGGCGACGACCGTGCTGGCATCCGCCGAGGTCGTCCAGGCCGTCAGCATCGGCACGGCCTCGGGCCGTCGCTCCCGCGTGCTCGAACGATCGTCGTGACCGACGGCAGCGCCCCCGACGGCAGCGCACCCGACGGCTCCACGCGCGACGGCACCGCCCCCGACGGCAGCGCCCCCGACGGCACCGCCCCCGACGGCGCCGGCGCGGCGGAGCGCACCGACGCCTCCCTCGGCCGCAGCGGGGGCGGCTCGACGGGCCTGATTGCGGGACGGTTCCGCCTGGGCGAACTGCTCGGCTCCGGGGGGACGGCGTCGGTGTTCGCCGCCGTCGACGCCGTGACCGGCCGCAGCCTCGCGGTGAAACTGCTCCACCCCCACCTGTCGGAGAGCGCGCCGCTGCGCGAGGCGTTCCTCGAGGAGGCGCGACGGGCGGCGCAGATCTCCCATCCGTGCGTCGTGGTGATCGTCGACATCGGCGTCTTCGACGACGACGGGATCCCGATCGCGTGGATCGCGCAGGAGAGGGTCGCCGGGGTCACCCTCGCCGAGCACGTGCGTGCGCATGGCGCCCTGACCGCGGGCGACGCGGTCAGCGTCGGCGCCGACGTGTTGGCGGGTCTCGAGGCGGCGCACGCCTCGGGACTCATCCACCGCGACGTGTCGCCCTCGAACGTCCTGGTGCGGCGCGGCGACGACGGCGAGCTGCGCGCGACGCTGCTGGACTTCGGACTCGCCGACGCCGCCGGGCGCACGGCCCACGGTGACGACGTGCTGCGCAGCGCGGTGACCTCCGACACGGTCGGTGTGGTCGGCAACGCGCAGTTCGCGTCGCCCGAGCAGCTCAGCGGGCGGCCGGTGGGGGCTCGGGGTGACCTGTATCAGGTGGGCGGTCTGCTGTTCTTCGCGCTGACCGGTCACCCGCCCTTCGCCGGCGCCGACCGCCTCGCCGTAGTCCGCGCCCACCTCAGCGCCCCACCGCCGGTTCCGTCCGTCCGGCGCCCCGGTCTCCCGCCGGCGTTGGATCGCGTCGTCGTGCGCGCGCTGCTCAAGGACCCCGACGACCGCTTCGTCGACGCGGCCGCGATGCGCGTCGCGCTGCGCGCCGCTGGCGCAGCATCCACCCCTTCGCTCGTCCCCGCGCCGTCGACCCGGGTGCTGCGTCCCGTCGCGGCGGTTCCGGCGCCGGTCGAGGGGGCCTCCGCGCGGCGATCCGCCGCCGATGCGCCGCCGCCGACGGCGCCGGAGGCCGGGCGAGAACGCCGGGGTGCGGCGTGGGGGACGGTGGTCGGCATCATCGCGGTGCTCGTGGCCGCCGCCACCGCCGTCCCGCTCATGGCCGGGGCGGGGCGCTCCGTGCCCGTCGCCGAGGCGACGGATCCGCCCCCGACGCAGACGCCCGCCACCTCGCCGACGCCCACCGCGTCGGCCCCCGGCGCGGTGGTCCCCCGTGCGACGCCCGAGCCGGCGTCCACCGTCCCGGCACTCACCGCGCTCGCCGACGCGGCCGTCGTGCTCGAGGCGGCGGGCCTGCGGGTGGGCGACGTCAGCGAGCGCGACGCCCCGTTCGTGGCGGGCAGGGTGATCGAGTCCTTTCCTCCCGCGGGATCGACCGCGCCGCGGGGGAGCGCCGTGCGCCTCGTGGTGGCATCCGGGTCGAACACCGTTCCGGAGGTGTCGGGAACGGATGCCGCGGACGCGGCGTCGCAGCTGCGCGCGGCGGGCTTCGCGACGACGTTCGTGTCGGTCGTGTCGGAACGACCCGTCGGCACCGTGGTGTCGCTCGAGCCCGCGGCGGGCGGTTCCGTTCCCCTCGGCGCGGAGGTGCGCATCCGGGTGGCGGCCACCCCCGCACCCGCACCCAGCCCCTCGGCCACCCCGCCGACGCCCGCCCCGACCGCCTCGCCCACGTCGTCGCCGACGCCGCGCGCCGGCTGAACGCGCGCCGTCCCGACGACCGCGGGCGGAACGCGCGCGGGCGGAGCGCACGCCAACTGAGCGCGCGTCGGCTCGACGACCGCCGGCCGAACGACCGTCGCCTTCACCCCGGCCGGGCGTCGTCCGTCGTTCACCTTCGCGCGCCCCGCGTTCACCCGGCGGCCAGGGCGTGTGGCGGGTGGATCCCGGCCGCGTTCACACCCCGCTCCTACCGTCGGGGATACCGGCGGACCTGTGCCGGTTCTGGGTACACGAGCGCCGCGCGCCGTCGGTCCCGCCCGAGCCCCCGCCGCGCCCTCCCGGGCCGCGGAGAGCACGTGCGACCGACCGCGCCGATGGAGAACGCATGAGCGACACGACCACGGAGGTCCTGCCTCCGCACGCGACGCGGCCGCTGGAGCGCCGCTCGCTGAAGAGCGCTCCCGTGGTGGCCGACCGCGTCTTCCGCAGCGGCGCCTACACCGCCGGCATCCTCACCGTCGCCGTCATGCTCGCGGTGGGCGTGTTCCTGACGGCCCGCGCGGGCGACGCCCTCGTGGTCGCGGGTCCGGCGTTCCTCACCACGCAGGAGTGGTCGCCCGAGACGGGCGCGTTCGGCGTCGCCGCGGTGCTGTTCGGCACCGTCACGATCGCGATCGTCGCGATGTCCATCTCGGTGCCGCTGGCCCTGGGCACCGCGCTGCTCATCAGCGAGATCGTGCCGCCGCGGCTGCGGTCCTCGCTCATCACGATGGTCGATCTCATGGCGGCGGTGCCGAGCGTGGTGTTCGGCCTGTGGGGGGTGTTCTTCCTGCAGGCGAACGTCATCCCGGTGGCCGAGTGGATCTCCACCTACTTCGGTTGGATCCCGCTCTTCCAGGTCACGGATGCCACCGGCGCCCGCCTCACCGAAGCGGGGGCGTTCACGTCGTCGGCGTTCATCGCGGGGATCGTGGTGGCGCTCATGGTGGTGCCCACGCAGACCTCCGTGATGCGCGAGGCGTTCTCGCAGGCCCCGCTCGGCGAGCGCGAGGGGGCGCTCGCGCTGGGCTCGACGCGGTGGGGCATGATCCGCGCCGTCGTCCTGCCCTTCGGCCGCGGCGGCATCATCGGCGGCACGATGCTGGGGCTGGGTCGCGCGCTGGGCGAGACGATCGCGGTGGTCATGATCATCTCGCCGATCTTCACGATCAACACGCAGGTGCTGAAGACGGGCACCAACTCGGTGTCGGCGCTGATCGCGCTCCGCTACGGCGAGGCCAGCCAGTTCGGCCTGTCGGCGCTCATGGCCGCCGGCCTCGTGCTGTTCATCATCACGCTGATCGTCAACTTCACCGCGTCCACGATTGTGGCGCGCAGCCGATCCGGGGCGGAGAGCAACTGATGGCGATCATCACCCCCGAGGCGCCGATGGCGGGCGAAGGCGTGCCTCGCGAGCCCATCCGCACGACGATCCCGCTGCGCGACGGCCACGTGGGCGAGCGCCGCGACCTGCGCACGGTGCCGTTCGGCGATCGGTTCGACCTGCTCGGTAGCGCCGCCGCGGCGCTGGCGGTGTCGACGCTGCTGTTCGGGTGGCTCACGCCCATGACCGGTGTGATCGGGTGGGTGGTGCTGTCGTTCGTCGGGTTCCTCGGCATCTACGCGGTGATGTCGTCGCTGCGGGCCGACCGGCTCGCGGTGCGCGAGCGCATCGTGACCGCGCTGTTCTACTCGGCCGGGGTGATCCTGCTCGGCGCGCTGACGTTCGTGCTGTTCTTCACGCTCCTGCGCGGTTCGTCGGCGCTGATGAACGGCAACTTCTTCGTCGAGACCATGACCACCGCCGGCCCGCTCGACCCCCTCACGATGGGCGGCATTGCCCACGCGATCGTGGGCACGCTCATCCAGATCGGCATCGCCCTGCTCATCACCATTCCGCTGGGGGTGATGACCGCGGTCTTCCTGAACGAGATCGGCGGGCCGTTCGCGAGATTCGTGCGAACGGTGTCGGATGCCATGACGGCACTGCCCTCGATCGTGGCGGGGCTGTTCGTCTACGCCGCCGTCGTCACCCTCATCACCCACGAGCGCTCGGGGTTCGCGGCATCCATCGCCATCAGCGTGATGATGCTGCCGATCATCATCCGCGCATCCGACGTCGTGCTGCGCCTGGTGCCGAACAACCTGCGCGAGGCCTCGTACGCCCTGGGGTCCAGCCGGTGGCGCACGGTCTGGAACGTCGTGCTGCCCACCTCGCGTTCGGGTCTGGTGACGGCGGTGATCCTGGGCACGGCCCGTGGAATCGGCGAGACCTCGCCCGTGCTGCTCACCTCCGGCGTGACGGCGCAGATGAACCTCAACCCGTTCTCGGGGCCGATGATCTCGTTGCCGCTGCAGGTGTTCGACTTCGTCAAGTCGCCCGAGCCGAACATGATCGCCCGCGGCTTCGGCGCGGCCGCCACCCTCGTGATCCTCGTGCTGACGCTGTTCATCGTCGCCCGCCTCATCGGCGGGCGCGGTCCCGGTCAGCTGTCCGACCGTCAGCGTCGCGCGGCCGTGGCCGCCTCGGCCCGCGACCTGCGGCGCATGAGCCCCGCGCCCGACGGCGCCCCGTCCTCGCGCGCCCTGCGCCGAGCGGCCGCGCCGCGCCGAACGGCATCCCTCTTCGCCGGGGCCTCCGCCGAAGCCCTCCGCCCCGCACCCCGCACTCGATCCACCGAGGAGAACCCGTCGTGAACCTTCGTCGCCGCCTGGGCCGCATCGCGGCCGTTCTCGCGGCCGTGACGCTCGTGGCCCTGGTCCCCGCTCCGGCGCAGGCCGACGGCTACGTCCCCATCTCGGGCTCGGGATCCACGTGGTCGCAGAACGCGCTCGACCAGTGGCGCAAGAACGTCGCGAACAACTACGGCATGACCGTCAACTACTCCGGGACGGGGTCGTCGGCGGGTCGTAACGACTTCATCAACCAGACGGTCGACTTCGCCGTCAGCGAGATCCCGTTCCAGGGTCAGCCCGAGGACGGCTCGCCCCCCGAGAAGCCCACGACCGGATACGCCTACATGCCGATCGTGGCCGGTGGCACCTCGCTGATGTACAACCTCAAGATCGGCGGTAAGCGCGTCACCAACCTGCGCCTGTCGGGCGAGGTCATCGCGAAGATCTTCTCCGGGCAGATCGCGAAGTGGAACGACCCCGCGATCCAGGCCGACAACCCGGCCCTGGCGATGCCCGACACCTCGATCACGCCCGTCTACCGCTCCGACGGCTCGGGCACGAGCGCGCAGTTCACCCTGTGGATGTCGAAGCAGTTCGGCGACATCTGGACCCTCGGTATGCGCTCGCAGTTCCCGCAGGTGACCCCCGCGTTCAAGGGTCAGAACGGCTCGCTCGGCGTCGCCGGGTACGTCAGCCAGAACTACGGCGAGGGGGCGATCACCTACGTCGAGTACTCGTACGCGATGAAGTCGGGCTTCCCCGTGGTGAAGATGCTGAACAGCGCGGGTTACTACGTCGAGCCGACGTACCAGTCGGTCGCCGTGGCGTTGATGTCGGCCGCCATCAACCCCGATCTCACGCAGAACCTCGACGGGGTGTACAACAGCGGCGACGCGCGCTCGTATCCGATGTCGAGCTACTCGTACATGATCGTGCCCACCCAGACGAACAAGGTGTTCACCCCGGAGAAGGGCAAGACCCTCAGTCGCTTCGCCACCTACATGCTCTGCGAGGGCCAGCAGCAGGCCGCAGCGCTCGGGTACTCACCACTGCCGATGAACCTCGTGCAGGCGGGGTCGGACGTGCTGCAGAAGATCCCGGGTACCGAGGGCGGCGTCGACTTCGCGAACTGCAACAACCCCACCTTCAAGCCCGGCGACTCCCCGGCGAACAACCAGCTCGCGCTCACCGCCCCCACGCCGCCGGAGTGCGACCGGAAGGGCGCGACGCAGTGCGTCGAGGGCACGGGCGGCGCGCAGGAGGAGACCCCCTCGACCGGCTCGGGCGGAGTGAGCGCGGGGGGCGACGGGGCAGCCGCCGCCGCTGCCGGGGGTGGCGCCGGTGCCGTCGCCGATCCCACTACCGGGGCGGCCGCGGGAGTGGCGGCGACGGGGACGGCCGCGGAGCCGGTGTACGACGCCAACGGCAACCTCGTCTCGGCAGCGGCCGGGGGGACCTCGGCGGCCGTCTCGGCACCGTTCTCGCTCGCGGAGAACGGCTGGGGGACCCCGCAGTTCATCATGCTCGCGGCGGGACTGCTGGTGGTCGCGGCCATTCTCATCCCTCCCGTCATCGGTCGTCGCGCGCGCAACGACGGCCGCTCCCGGTAGATCCCGATACTCGTCTTCATCTGGGATTTTCCGCGTTCTTCCGTGGAGCCCGCGGCGTCGGTTCCTCGTTACCGCCGCGTTCATCCCACCGACACCCATCGCCCCTGAACTTGTCTCGGCGCTCGTTCGAGCTGCCCCTCCCGAAGGAATCCCCGTGCCTGAACCCCGTGAGCGCACCGTCGCGACGCCGCCCTCCCCGGGGCGACGCGCGAGACGGGCCGCCGGCCCTCGGCGGCCGGGCGGGATCGCGTCGCGCGTGCGCCGCGGACTCGCCTCGACGGCCGTCGGCGTCATCGCCGGCGTCACGATCTTCGGACTGACCGGCGGCACCGGCGCGCTCTTCTCGGGCGGGCAGCAGGCCGTGGCCGACGACTCATCGGCCGTGACCGTGACCGCGAAGGATCAGGACGCCGACGTCGCGAACGCCCCGTTCCCCGAGCTCGCCGTCACCGTCTCGCAGACGCGGGCTCTGGAGTCGCAGGGCATCGTGGTGTCGTGGACCGGTGGCAGGCCGTCGACGGTCCCGAGCTCGCAGATCGGCGGGGCCGATTTCCTGCAGGTGTTCCAGTGCTGGGGTGACGACCCCGAGCACCCGGGCACGCCCGACCGCACGACGTGCCAGTACGGCCTCGGCGGGGTCCCCGGGTCGCACCGCGACGATCCGCGCGACAGCGACGCCTCGGTCGCCGCGGAAGACGAGCGGTACACCGTGCCCGGCGACGGCTTCGCGACCCCCACCTACACGTCGATCCCGTTCCGTGCGGCCAACGGTCGCGTCGTCGCGAACGTCGTCGACGGGAAGTACTCGTATACGAAGGATGCCGAGGGCAAAGACGTCCTGGCCGACATGAACACCAACGAGTTCTTCTCGAAGTACACCACCAACATGGTGTCGTGGGCGGGTTCGGGCGGCGACGGCTCCGGCTCGGTCAAGTTCGAGGTGCAGACGGCGCTGCAGTCGCAGGGACTCGGGTGCGGTTCGCCCCGCACCGCCGCGGACGGCACGGTCACCGGCTCGAGCTGCTGGCTCGTCATCCTCCCCCGCGGGGCGCAGGACGGCGGGGCGTCGTTCATCACCAAGTCGGGGCTGTTCTGGGACGCCTGGAAGCACCGCATCGCGGTCAAGCTCGACTTCAAGCCCCTGGGCGTGCGCTGCCCGATCGGCGCTTCCGAGCGTCAGCTCGCCGGCAGCGAGCTCATCAGCCGCGCGATCTCGTCGTGGCAGCCCGCGGTGTGCAACCAGCAGGGCGGCTCGGTCTACTCCGCGATCACCGGTGCGGAGTCCGACGCCGCCCGCGCCGCGAACGGTACCGCCCCCGCGCCGCTGGCCCTCACCTCGCGCCCCCTCGACCCGAGCCTGGGTACCGATGCGCTGCGCTACGCCCCCGTGGCGATCACGGGGGCGGCCATCTCGTTCGCGATCGACCGCAACCCCCGGCCCGGAGACGACACCGTGCCCCCCGACGTACAGAAACGCGTGGGCCTGCCCTTCACCTCGCTCAAGCTCACTCCCCGTCTCGTGGCGAAGCTCCTGACGAACTCCTACCTGGATTCGCTGCCGACCTTCGCCGATCGCGACCATCTGAGCCACCTCGACGGGAAGACACGCGTCTACAACCCGCGCACGCTCGTGAGCGACCCGGACTTCCTCGCGGTGAACGACGCGGAGTGGAAGTACCAGGCGCTCGCGGCCGCGTCGCTCGCCGACGCGCTCGTGCCGCAGGGGCGATCGGATGCCGCGTGGGCCATCTGGCAGTACGTGCTCAGCGACCAGTCGGCGCGGGAGTTCCTTGAGGGCGCCCCCGATGAGTGGGGCATGACGGTCAACCCCTGGAGCGCGACGGGCGCGGAGACGAACGCCTCCGGAACGGGCCTGACCCTCCCGCGGGAGGACTTCCCCAAGGCCGACCCGGTCGAGCAGGCGGCCACGTCGTCGGCGGGGCCGGTGAACCTCGTCACCTGGCGTCCGTACATCAACGACCTCGACGCCGGCGCCTACGACACCCTGCGCGGCGACGGGCTCACCCTCGGCGCCTGGGACCCGATCTCCACTCCGCCCAAGTACGGCAAGGCCGAGCGGAGCCTGCCCGGGCGCCAGACGGTCATCGCCGTCACCGACGCGGCGTCCGCTGCGCGCTACCAGATCGTCACGGCGGCGCTGCAGAACCCGGCGGGGGAGTTCGTCACCGTGACGACGGAGTCCATGGCGGCCGCGGCCACCGCGATGACGGCCGACAGCGGTCAGGGGCAGGTCCTGTCTTTCGACCCGACGTCGCCCGCCGCCGCCGCGGCCCGCGGGGCCTACCCGCTCACCATGCCGGTGTACGCGGCGGTCAACCCGAAGGTCACCGACGCCGAGCTGCGGTCCAGCTACGCCGCGTTCATCCGCTACGCCGCCACCGAGGGGCAGCAGCCCGGAACCGCGATCGGCCAGCTGCCGCAGGGCTACCTGCCGCTGCCCGACGCGTGGCGAACCCTCGCCACCGCCGCCGCGGACGACATCGAGGCGGGACGGATGCCGACCACCGGCGGCGTCGAGGCCCCGGCGGCCCCGGCCGCCCCGGCAGCGGGCGTCCCCTTCCCCGGCGGCGGAGTCGTCGGCAGCGCCCCGGCGGCCGGCGCGGT
>NZ_JBKBNC010000060.1:0-11776 GCF_046295495.1 Microbacterium sp. | reverse complement strand
CCGCGCCCCCGCCCCCCCGGCCGGGCGCGAACAACGCCGCGGACGCCGTGTCGCGGGCGCCCGCCGACCGCGCCCCGCTGCTCAACGCGCCCGCCGCCGCAGTGCGCCGCGCCCGCGGCGTCGGGTCAGGCCTGGCGCAACCCCTCCTCGAGCGCGACCCACGCGAGCATCGCGCACTTCACCCGCGCGGTGTACTTCGACACCCCCGACAGGGCGGCGGCGTCGGCGAAGGTCTCCTCGTCGAGGGGGATCTTGCCGCGCGAGCGCAGCGCTTCGCGGAACCGCTCGATCAGGGCCTGGGCATCGGCCGTCGGCATCCCCTCGTCTCCACCGTCTTCCCGCAGCAGGGCGACGAGCATGGATGCCGAGGACTGCGAGATCGAGCAGCCCGCGCCCTCCCAGGTGACGGATGCCACGCGGTCGCCCTCGACGTCCACCCGCAGCGTGATCTCGTCGCCGCAGATCGGATTGCGCTGATGCACGGTGGCGCTGTGCGCGCCGGGCTCGGCGAGGCCGAAGCCGCGACGGTTCTTCGCGTGGTCGAGGATGAGCTCCTGATACAGCGACTCGAGCCCGCTCATGCGCCCGCTCCGAAGAAGCCGCGCACGCCCGAGACGGCGTCGAGGAACGTGTCGATCTCGGCCTCGGTCGTGTGGATCGCCGCGCTCGCGCGCACCGACGCCGTCACGCCGAAGCGGCGGTGCAGCGGCTGTGCGCAGTGGTGGCCCACGCGCACGGCGACGCCCCGGCTGTCGAGGAACTGCCCCACGTCGTGCGCGTGCACCCCCTCGACCACGAAGGACTGCAGGGCGACGCGCTCGGCGGCATCCGTGTCTCCGAGCAGGCGGATGCCGTCGATCGAGCGGAGTCCCTCGCGCATGCGCTTCTCGAGCCCAGCCTCGTGCGCGTGCGCGGCGGCGAGGTCGTGCTCGCCCAGCCACCGCACCGCGGCGGCCAGGGCCACGGCCTGCGACACCGGCTGCGTGCCGGCCTCGAAGCGCTGCGGCGGCGGAAGGTACTCGGCCTCATCCAGCGTGACGGTGGTGATCATCGAGCCGCCGGTGGTGAACGGCGGCAGGGCCTCGAGCACCTCGTCGCGGCCCCACAGGGCACCGATTCCGTACGGTCCGTAGACCTTGTGGCCCGAGAACACGGCGAGGTCGACCCCGGATGCCGGCAGGTCGAGCGCGAGGTGCGGGGCCGACTGGCACGCGTCGAGCACGGTCAGGGCGCCGACGCCGCGGGCGAGGGTGACGAGCTTGGCCACGGGGTTCACGAGGCCGAGCACGTTCGAGACGTGCGGGAACGCGACGACCTTCGTGCGCTCGCCGATCAGGTCGGCGGCGGCGTGCATGTCGAGCATGCCGTCGTCGAGCACGGGGATGTGACGCAGGCGCGCGCCGGTGCGCCGGGCGAGTTCCTGCCACGGAAGGAGGTTGGCGTGGTGCTCGGCCTCGGTGACGACGATCTCGTCGCCCTCACTCAGCCACCCGGCGTAGCCGAGGGATCCGGCGACGAGGTTGAGTCCGCCCGTGGCCCCGCTCGTCCAGACGAGCTGCTCGGGCCGCGCCCCGACGAAGTCGGCGACACTGATGCGCGCGTCTTCGAACAGCTCGGTCGCCTCGGCGGCGAGCGTGTGGGCGCCGCGGTGCACGGCCGAGTTCGCCCGCTCGAGGAAGTCGCGCTCGGCGTCGAGCACCGCACGGGGCTTCTGGCTGGTCGCGCCGGAGTCGAGGTAGACGAGCGGGTTGCCGTCGACCTCTGTCTCGAGGATCGGGAAGTCGGCGCGCACTGCGTCGACGTCGAAGGCAGGGGTCACGCTTCTAGGCTACGCGGCGGCGGATGGCCGGGCTCGTTCCGTCAGGGTCGCCGGGCTCCCCGCATGGAAAGCGTCAGGGCCCCGCACCCCGGGACGGCGGCGGCGTAGACCGGATGCCATGACCCTCACGGCCCTGCTCCCGACCCTCCGCTCCAGCATCCCCGCGCCCTTCGACTCGACGGCGTGGCCGGCCGGGTCCGCGCCCACGCTCGACGACGTCACGGTGCGGGCGATGTCGGTCGGCCGCTACGCCGACATCTGCGGCACGCCCTGCGTGTGCACGGGCCCCGCGGTGATCCCGGCGTCGGGCGGTGTGGCATCCGCGGTGCTGTCGACGACGGTGGTGGTCGCGACGGTGGTGCATGCCGGGCCCGACACCCTGCAGGTCGACGCGTGCTTCACGGACCTCGACGCGACCTGGCGCGAGGCGCGGCTGATCGGTCGGGTGTCGCGCGCGTACGACGAGCGGTTCGCCGTGGTCGACGCGCACGACGAACCGTGCGGCACGGTGGTGCTGCCGGGAGACCTGCGCGTCGGCGATCGCGTCGCCGTGCCGTGCCCCGGATGCCACACCGTCGGCGAGGTGCGCTGATGCTGCTGCACTCGATCGTGTACGCCTGCCGTTGCGCACGCGTTCAGGCGGAGTTCGAGGCCTGCGGGCGCGAGGACGCGGCCGAGGCCGGGCCGGACTCCTGAGATCGCGGCCCCAGCGCCACGGATCTGTCCGGAGACGGGCCCGAGCCGGCGATTTTCTCCGGAGTCCGGCCCGCCCCGGGGCCGGACCGGAGCCGCCCCGCGTGGGCCGGGCCGCCGCCCGCCGCCGCTGGCCCGATGGGCGGGACGAGCCGCGCCGTCACACCACCAATCGATACCCCATCCCCTGCTCGGTGAGCAGGTGCACGGGCGCCGACGGGTCGGCCTCGAGCTTCTTGCGCAGCTGCGACATGTACAGCCGCAGGTAGCCGCTGTCGGCCACCTGCTCGCTCGCCCAGATCTCCTTCAGCAGCGTCTGGCGCGTCACGAGCGACCCGGGGTTGCGGGCCAGGAACTCCAGCATCCGCCATTCCGTCGGCGTCATGTGCACGCGCGCGCCGTCGCGCAGCACCGCCTTCGCCGACAGGTCGACCTCGACGTCGCCGAAGCGCACGACCGCGTCTCCGGAGGCCGGGACCGATCGCCGCGCGTGCACCCGCAGCCGCGCGAGCAGTTCGTCGATCTGGAACGGCTTGGTGACGTAGTCGTCGGCGCCGGCGTCGAGGGCCTCGACCTTGTCGGCCGAGCCCGTGCGGCCCGAGACGACGATGATCGGCGCCGTCGTCCAGCCGCGCAGGGCCTCGATCACCTGCACGCCGTCGAGGTGCGGCATCCCGAGGTCGAGCAGCACGATGTCGGGGTGTGCGTGCGCGGCGAGCGTGATGGCCGCGGCGCCGTCGGCCGCGGCGACCACGTCGTAGCCGTGGGCGGCGAGGGTGATGCGCAGGGCGCGGACGAGCTGCGGGTCGTCATCGGCGATCAGGACCTTCACGGGGCATCCTCTCGGGGTCCGGATGCCGCGGGCCGCGGTGCGGGGATGGACGGGGGGCGCGCGGAGGTCGCGGGCGTGGATGCCGCGGAGCGGGCGTTCGACGCGGACGCGGGCTCGGCGAGGCCGGTGTACGGATCGTCGCCGGGGGCGTCGTCGGAGACGGGGAGGGCGATGACCATCGTGAGCCCGCCGCCCGGGGTGTCCTCGGGGGTGAGGGTTCCGCCCATGCCCTCGGCGAAGCCGCGGGAGAGGGCGAGGCCGAGGCCGAGGCCGACGGTGTTGTCGGTGTCGCCGAGGCGCTGGAAGGGCGAGAACATGTCCTCGCGACGCTCGGCGGCGATGCCCGGGCCGTGGTCGATCACGCGGATCTCGGCCGTGCCGCCCAGTCGGCTCGTCGCGATGCGCACGCGCCGGCCCTCGGGTGTGTAGCGCTCGGCGTTGGTCAGCACGTTCACGAGCACGCGCTGCAGCAGCACCGGGTCGGCGCGCAGGGCGGGGAGGTCGGGATCGAGGGCGAGCTCGACGGCATCCGGACCCAGGCCGAGCTCGTCGAGGGCGGTGAGCACGACACCGGCGGCGTCGACCGCGCTGAGCGACACCGCGAGCACCCCGGCCTGCACCCGGCTGACGTCGAGCAGGTCGGTCACGAGCACCGAGAGGGTCGCGAGGCTCTCGTCGGCGGTCTCGAGCAGCTCGCGGCGATCGTCGGCCGAGAGGCTGTCACCCGCGGCGCGCAGTCCACCGAGGGCCGCGACGGCGGCGGCGAGGGGGCGCCGCAGGTCGTGGCTCACGGCCGAGAGCAGGGCGCTGCGCACCTGGTCGGTCTCGGCGAGGGCTCCCGCCTCCGCGGCGGTCTCGGCCAGGTCGGTGCGTTCGAGGGCGGCGGCGAGCTGCGCGACGACGACGTCGAGCAGGCGCCGCTCGCCGGCATCCAGATCGCTGCCGTGCAACTCGAGGCGCGCGCGGTCGTTTCCCACGGGCACGGTCGTGGACCGGCCGTCGCGCACGGGCTCGCCGTCGGTGGCCAGCGGCGACCCGTCGGATGCCACGAGCCGCACGCCCGCGAGCCCGAACGCCTCGCGGGCACGGCTCACCAGAGCCGGCACGGCGCTCTCGCCGCGCAGGACGCTGCCGGCCACGGTGGCCAGCAGCTCGGCCTCGGCCACGGCGCGACGGGCGGCGCGCGCGCGACGGGCAGCCTGGTCGACGACGATGCTCACCAGGGTCGCGATGATGACGTAGAGCACGAGGGCGATCGCGTTGGCCGGATTGCTGATCGTCACGGTGTACAGCGGCTCGATGAAGAGGAAGTTCAACGTGACGCCCGACAGCACGGCCGCGAACACCGCGGGCCAGATCCCCCCGATGAGCGCCACGACCACGACGAGCAACTGATAGACCAGCACGTCGGCGGCGACGGAGTCGTCGGAACCGGTGGACAGCAGCAGCATCGAGATGAGCGGCCCGCCGGCGAGGGCGGTGACGAACCCCAGGATGCGCCGCTTCGCGCTGAGTGCGGGACCGGTGAGGCGGGGGAGGGCGAAACGTCCGCCGGCGCGCGCGTGGTTGACGATGTGCACGTCGATGTCGCCGGAGAGGCGGATGACGGTCGCACCGATGCCGGGACCCGTGAGGGCGGCGGCGAGGCGACCGCGGCGGCTCACGCCGATGACGAGCTGCGAGGCGTTGACCGACCGGGCGAAGTCGACCAGGGCGGTCGCGGGATCGTCGCCGACCACCTGGTGATACGTGCCGCCGAGCGTCTCGACGAGCGCGCGCTGCTCGGCGAGGGCGCCGGGGGCGCTCGCGCGCAGGCCGTCCTGCATCGACACGTGCACGGCCAGCAGCTCGCCGCCCGCCGACCGCGCGGCGATGCGCGCACCGCGGCGCAGCAGCGTCTCCCCCTCGGGGCCGCCGGTGAGGGCCACGACCACGCGCTCACGCGCCTGCCACGATCCCTCGATGCCCTGCTCGCTGCGGTACCGCTGCAGGGCCGAGTCGACCTCGTCGGCGAGCCACAGCAGGGCGAGTTCGCGCAGCGCCGTGAGGTTGCCGAGGCGGAAGTAGTTCGACAGCGCCGCGTCGATGCGCTCGGCCGGGTACACCGAGCCGGCGGCCAGGCGATCACGCAGCGACTGCGGGGCGAGGTCGACGACCTCGATCTGGTCGGCCGCGCGCACCACGGCATCCGGAACCGTCTCGCGCTGCACGACGCCCGTGATCTTCTCGACGACGTCGTTGAGGGAGGCGATGTGCTGCACGTTGACCGTCGTGATGACGTCGATGCCCGCCGCGAGCAGCTCCTCGACGTCGACCCAGCGCTTGTCGGTGCGCGACCCGGGCGCGTTGGTGTGCGCGAGCTCGTCGACGAGGGCGATCTGCGGATGCCGATCGAGCACGGCATCCAGGTCCATCTCCTCCAGCGCGACCCCGCGGTGCGCGACCGCGCGTCGGGCGACGGTCTCGAGACCCTCGGCCTGGGCGGCGGTGGCGGCGCGCCCGTGCGTCTCGACGACCGCGATCACGACGTCGCGTCCCTCGTCGCGGAGCCGGCGGCCCTCCTCGAGCATCTCGTACGTCTTGCCCACGCCCGGGGCCATGCCCAGCAGCACGCGCAGCCGCCCGCGCTTCACGCGACGCCTCCCCGGCGCCCGCGCGTGCGGCGAGGGCTCATCTCGTCGAGTGTCCGAGACACGCCGTTGCGCCGCCGCGGGGACGGCGTGTCCTGGACGCTCGACGGGGTGGGGGGCGGCGACGGGAACGCACGAACCCGCCGCCGCGCGGGGAGCACGGCGGCGGGGCACGCGGCGACGGTCATGTCAGTGATTCTCGTCGCTCAGAGCGCGTCGAGCGCGCGATTGAGCTCGAGCACGTTCACCCGCGGGTCGCCGAGGTATCCGAGATCGCGAGGCTTCACGTGCTGCTGCACCAGCGTCTCGATGTCGGAGACCGGGATGCCGCGGGCCTCGGCGACCCGCGCGACCTGGCGTTCGGCGTTCGCGACCGAGATGTCGGGGTCGAGGCCCGAGCCCGAGGCGGTCACGGCGTCGGCGGGGATCGCGCCGGTGCCGTCGAGCTCGCGCGAGGCGGCCTGGCGCTCCTCGATCGAGGCGATGAGGTCGTCGTTCTCGGGGCCGAGGTTCGATCCGCTCGAGGCGGCGGAGTCGTAGCCGTCGCCGGCGGCGGAGGGACGCGGCTGGAAGTACTCCGGCAGCGCTGCGCCGTCGGCATCCGTGAAGGACTGGCCGATCAGGCGTGAGCCGATCACCTGCCCGTCGGCGGAGCGCTCGAGCGAACCGTTCGCCTGGGACGGGAAGGCGGCCTGGCCGACGGCGGTGATCACCAGCATGTAGCCGATGCCGAGAAGGACGGTGAAGACGAGCATCGCGCGGACGGCGACGCCGGCGGTACGCAGGGTGGTGCGCATGAGGGGGCCTTTCAGAAGCCGGGGAGGAGGCTCACGACGAGGTCGATGAGCTTGATGCCGATGAAGGGGACGATGACGCCGCCGAGCCCGTAGACGAGCAGGTTGCGGCTGAGGATGCTCGACGCGCTCGCCGCGCGGTACTTCACTCCACGCAGGGCGAGGGGGATGAGCACGATGATCACGATCGCGTTGAAGATGATCGCGCTCGTGACCGCGGACGCCGGGGAGTGCAGGCCCATCACGTTCAGCGCCGCGAGGCCCGGGAAGACCCCCATGAACATCGCCGGGATGATCGCGAAGTACTTCGCGATGTCGTTCGCGAGCGAGAACGTGGTGAGCGCGCCGCGCGTGATGAGCAGCTGCTTGCCGATGCGCACGATGTCGATGAGCTTGGTCGGGTCGGAATCGAGGTCGACCATGTTGCCGGCCTCCTTCGCGGCCGAGGTGCCCGTGTTCATCGCCACGCCCACGTCGGCCTGCGCCAGCGCGGGGGCGTCGTTCGTGCCGTCGCCGGTCATCGCGACGAGGTTGCCGCCCTCCTGCTCGCGCTGGATGAGGGCGAGCTTGTCCTCGGGGGTGGCCTCGGCGAGGAAGTCGTCGACCCCGGCCTCGGCGGCGATCGCCTTGGCCGTCAGCGGGTTGTCGCCCGTGATCATCACGGTGCGGATGCCCATCGACCGCAGCTCGCCGAAACGTTCGCGCAGCCCGTCTTTGACGACGTCCTTGAGGTGGATGACGCCGAGCAGGCGACCGGTCGTGCCCGAAAGCGTCGCGACGACCAGCGGTGTGCCGCCGGACTGGGCGATGGCATCCGTCTCGCTCGTGAGCTGAGCGCGCAGGGCCGGGGCGACCGCGCTTCCCGCGCTCTCGAGCCAGGCGAGCACGGCCGAGCCGGCGCCCTTGCGCACCTGCGTGCCATCGGTCAGGTCGAGGCCGCTCATGCGCGTCTGCGCCGTGAACGGCACCGGCTCGGCGCCGCGGGGCATCTCGGCGACGATGCCCTGCGCCGCCGCCAGCTCGACGACCGACACGCCCTCGGGCGTGGGGTCGGCCTGCGACGACAGCGAGGCGTACTCGGCCAGCTCCGGACCGCCGACGCCTCTCAGTGCGACGAAGGCCGAGGCGCGGCGGTTGCCGTAGGTGATCGTGCCGGTCTTGTCGAGCAGCAGCGTGGTGACGTCTCCGGCGGCCTCGACGGCGCGGCCCGACATCGCCAGGACGTTGCGCTGCACGAGACGGTCCATGCCCGCGATGCCGATCGCGCTGAGCAGCGCGCCGATGGTCGTGGGGATGAGGCAGACGAGCAGCGCCACGAGCACGGGGATCGAGACGGGGGAGGCGGCGTACGAGGCGATCGGGTTCAGCACGAGCACGACCACGACGAACACGATCGACAGGCTCGCGAGCAGGATGTTCAGCGCGATCTCGTTGGGCGTGCGCTGGCGGGACGCGCCCTCGACGAGGGCGATCATGCGGTCGACGAACGTCTCGCCGGGCTTGGACGTGATCTTCACCACGATCCGGTCGCTGAGTACGCGGGTGCCGCCGGTGACGGCGCTGCGGTCGCCGCCGGACTCGCGTACGACGGGGGCGGACTCACCCGTGATGGCCGATTCGTCGACGGTCGCGATGCCGTGGACGATGTCGCCGTCACCGGGGATCAGCTCTCCGGTCTCCACCAGCACGATGTCGCCGACGCGGAGGTCGCCCGAGGGCACGTCTTCGGTGGAGGCTCCGGATGCCGCCGGGTCGGCCTTGGCGTCGTACGACACCACGCGGCGGGCCGAGGTGGTCGTGCGGGTCTTGCGCAGGGTCGCGGCCTGCGCCTTGCCGCGGCCCTCGGCGACCGCCTCGGCGATGTTCGCGAAGAACACCGTGAGCCACAGCCAGATCGCGATCCCCCAGGTGAACCCGGCGGGAAGGGTGTCGTCGGACCCGCCGACGAACGGCTCGGCGATGGCGATGAACGTGGTCAGCGCCGCGCCCACCCAGACGAGGAACATGACGGGGTTGCGCCACTGGGCGGCGGGGTTGAGCTTCTTTGCGGCGCCCGGGAGGGCGGCCACGATCTGCGCGGTGCTGAACGCGCGGCGCGGGGCGGTGGGCGCCTCGGTCGGCGCCGGTTCGTGGGTCAGGGTGGCGGACATGATCAGGAGAGTCCTTCGGCGAGGGGTCCCAGGGTGAGGACCGGGAAGTAGGTGAGGGCCGTGACGATCACGGCGACGCCGGCGAGCAGGCCCGCGAACTGCGGGCGGTGCGTGGGCAGGGTGCCGGCGGTCGCGGGCACGGCATCCTGGGCCGCGAGGGCGCCCGCCAGGGCCAGCACGAACACGATCGGCAGGAACCGGCCGAGCAGCATCGCCACACCCAGGGCCGTGTTGAACCACGGGGTGTTGGCGGTGAGGCCCGCGAAGGCCGAACCGTTGTTGTTCGCGGCCGAGGTGAAGGCGTAGAGCACCTCGCTCAGTCCGTGCACACCGGGGTTCCAGATGGAGGTGGTCTCGACGTCGGAGCGGATGGCGGGGATGCCGAAGCTCAGCGCGGTGCCGGCGAGCACCAGGGTCGGCGTGACGAGGATGTAGAGGCTCGCGAGCTTGATCTCGCGCGGCCCGATCTTCTTGCCGAGGTATTCCGGCGTCCGACCGATCAGCAGACCGCCGACGAAGACGGCGATCACGGCGAGGATCAGCATGCCGTACAGCCCCGAGCCGACGCCGCCGGGGGCGACCTCGCCGAGCATCATGTTGATCATCGGCATCATGCCGCCGAGGGCCGTGTAGCTGTCGTGCATCGAGTTGACGGCACCGGTCGAGGTGAGCGTGCTCGTGGAACCGAACAGCGTCGAGCCGAAGATGCCGAAGCGCACCTCCTTGCCCTCCATCGCGGCGCCGGCCAGGCCGGGCGCGGTGCCCGCGCCGACCGTCTCGGCCCAGGTGAGCAGAGCGGCGGAGGCGACGAAGATGGCCGCCATGACGCCGAGGATCGTGTAGCCCTGTCGGTCGTCGCCGACGATGCGGCCGAAGGCGCGGGGGAGCGAGAAGGGGATCACGAGCATGAGGAAGATCTCGAACAGGTTCGTCCAGGGCGCCGGGTTCTCGAACGGGTGCGCGGAGTTGACGTTGAAGAAGCCGCCACCGTTGGTACCGAGGAGCTTGATCGCCTCCTGGGATGCCACCGGCCCGCCCGGGATCGACTGGGCCGCACCCGTGAGGGTCGTGGCATCCGTGAACCCGGTCAGGTTCTGCACGACGCCGCCCGCGAGCAGCACGACGGCCGCGACGACCGCGAACGGCAGCAGCAGGCGGAGCGTGCCGCGCACGAGATCGACCCAGAAGTTGCCGATCACTCCGCTGCGGCGGTACGCGAAGCCACGCACCAGGGCGACCGCGACGGCGATGCCGACGGCGGCCGAGACGAAGTTCTGCACGGTGAGGGCGGCGAACTGCACGGTGTAACCGAGCGTGGCCTCACCGGAGTACGACTGCCAGTTCGTATTGGTGACGAACGAGACGGCCGTGTTGAACGACAGCGCCTCGCCGGGGGCGTCGAGGCCCAGGGAGAGGGGTAGCACCGTCTGCAACCGCATGATCGCATAGACGAACACGACGCTCACGAACGAGAACAACAGCACCGAGCGCAGGTACGCCTGCCACGTCTGCGTGCTGCGGGCATCGACGCCGATCAGTCGGTAGAGGCCGCGTTCGACGGCGAGATCGCGCTCGCCGGTGTAGATGCGGGCGATGTAGTCGCCGAGGGGGCGGTAGGCCAGGCCCAGGGCGACGATGAGCGTGAGGCTGGTCAGGACGATCGACCAGATGGTTCCGGCATCCATGGGTCAGAACTTCTCAGGACGGACGAGGGCGACCACGAGGTACACCAGGGCGGCGACCGCGAGGACCGCGGCGAGGATCGAGAAGAAGATCACGGCCGGTCGCCCCCTCGCGTCTGAGGACGGGACGACGAGGGGCGGGCCTCGGGGCCCAGCTTCTCGACCCCCTTGGCGACGAGGGCGACCAGCGCGAAGAGCGCGGCGGTCGCGGCGAGGAAGACGGCATCGAGCACGACGACTCCAGGTTCGGATGCAGAACCGCGGCAGCACCGCGGGCGCCGCGGGGCGGCACGTGTGTCGATACAACTCCGCCGGCCCGCGGCATCCGGGCGTCCTAACGGTTTGCCTACGGGTCGCTCACGGACGCATACGGCCTGCTCACGGGTGGAGTGCTCACGGGTGGAGTGCTTACGGGGTCGGGCAAGCCCGAGCTCCGCCGCGCCGCCGTCAGCGCGATGTGCGAAGCCGGGCAGCGGGCGACACAACGCAGGAGTTCCGGCGAGCTGGTGCCGCGGTGCGGGTCGGCGCCGGCGGCCCGGAGCCGGAACTCCTGCGTCGTGTCCCGGCGCCACGGATCGCGCGGCGTGACCGGCGCACGCATGATGGAGGCATGGCCGACAGGGACGTGCGCGTGACCGCGGGACTCACCATCCCGGCGGCCGAGCTGTCGTGGCGGTTCTCGCGCTCCTCGGGCCCGGGCGGTCAGGGCGTGAACACCGCGGACTCCCGGGTCGAGCTGATGTGGGATGCCACGGCATCCGCCGTTCTGTCCGCGGTGCAGCGCGAGCGGGTCCTCGAGCGGCTCGCCCACCGCCTGGTCGACGGGGTGATCACGATCGCGGCGTCGGAGGAGCGCGCTCAGCTGCGCAACCGCGACGCCGCGCGCGCCCGCCTCGCCGCCCTCGTGGCCGAGGCGGTGCGGCCGCCGGCGCCGCCGCGTCGCGCGACGAAGCCCACCCGCGGATCGAAGGAGCGGCGCCTCGAGGCCAAGCAGCGCCGCACCGACGTGAAGCGGATGCGGCGGCGCCCGACCGACTGAGGCCCGACGGGCGTCGCGCTCTGCCCCGAGTGTCCAGAACACCCGGACGATTCTCGAGCCCGTGCGGGGGTTCGGGACACACGAGGGGTCTCACCCGACTACGCCGGCGCCGGTGGAGTCGGACGAAGGATGCCGAG
>NZ_JBKBNC010000059.1:0-12936 GCF_046295495.1 Microbacterium sp. | reverse complement strand
AGCCCGCACCGCAGCCCGAGCCCGCACCGCACCCCGCCGCCGCGCCCGGCCCGGCGCCCGACGCCCCGGCATCCGCTTCCGCCGCCCCGGCATCCGCTCCCGCCGCCCCGGCATCCGCTCCCGCCGCCGGAGGCGCTCTCGCCTGGGTCGACGAGGCCGACACCTCCGCCCCGCGACCGGCGCCGACGTTCGTCGTGTCGGCCGGCACCGCCCGGCAGGCCGACCTGCTGTCGGGAGCTCGCCGTCGGCGTCTGCGCCCGGGCACGGTGGTGCCGCCGGTGCTGCTCGTGCTCATGCTGGCGGCCTACGCGGCGACGACGTTGCTGTGGCCCCTCGACGCCGTGTCCCCGACCGTGCGCGCGGTGGCGGTGCAGTCGGCCACCGCGCCCGCGGCCGACCCGGCGTGGCCCGCCGAGGGCGAAGCCGCGATCGCGATCGACGGAGTCCCGGGCACGCTGTCGTCGTCGACGAGCTCCCCGGAGTCGATCGCGAGCATCACCAAGGTCGTCACGGCCCTGGTGGTGCTGGATCGCCTGCCGCTCGCGCCCGGGGAGCAGGGCCCGTCGTACGCGTTCACGCAGGCCGACAGCGCCGACTACTGGCAGTACCGCGCGCGCGGCGAGTCCTCGCTCGACGTCCCCGTCGACGGCAGCCTGACCGAGCTGCAGATGCTCCAGGGCATGCTCATCGCCTCCGCCAACAACTACGCCCAGCGACTGGCATCCGATCTCTTCCCCTCGGATGCCGAGTTCTCGGCCGCCGCGAACGCCTACCTGGCCGAGCGGGGCATCGAGGGCATCACGATCGTGAACCCCACCGGGATCGAGGCCGGCAACACCGCCACGCCCGCCGCGCTGATCGCCCTCGCCGAGCGGGCGCTGGCGAACCCGGTCATCGCCGAGATCGTGCGCACCCCCGAGCTCACGCTGCCGGGGGCGGGGACGTTCCGCAACGGCAACGCGCTGCTGGAGGACCCGGGCATCGTGGGTGTCAAGACGGGCACGCTCGACGCGTGGAACCTGCTCACGGCCAAGGACATCACCGTCGGCGACGCGACCGTGCGGGCTTACGCGGCGGTGCTCGGACAGCCCGGCCCCGACACCCGCAACCAGGTCACCCGCGACCTGTACACGCGGCTCGAGCAGGAGCTGCAGCCGAGCCCCTCGGTGACGGCCGGCACCGTCGTCGGCAAGGTCGAGACCCTGTGGACCGCCGACGTCGACGTCGTCACCGCCGCCGACGCCTCGGTGGTGCTGTGGAACGGCGCCGCCGCCCAGACCTCGACGCGGTTCGACCTCGGCGAGACGCGCGACTCCGGCGAGGTCGTCGGCGCCCTCACCGCCACCGGTCCCGTCGACGCGGACACCGTCGACGTGCGGCTCGCGGGCGAGGTCGAGCCGCCGAGCCCCTGGTGGCGGCTGACCCACCCCCTCGACCTGTTCGGCCTGAACGAGTGACGACCATGGACATCCGTCTCGACTCCTCCTCCCCCACCCCGCCCTTCGAGCAGGTGCGGGCGCAGATCATCGCCGCGATCGACGACGGCTCGCTCGTCGCCGGTACCCGCCTGCCACCCGTGCGCACCCTGGCCGCCGAGCTGAACCTCGCCGCCAACACCGTCGCCCGGGCCTACCGGGAACTCGAGGAGGCGGGCTACGTCGAGACGCGCGGCCGCGCCGGCACGCTCGTGCGCGGCGGCGATGCGGCGTCGACGCGCGCGGCGCAGGCGGCTCGGGCATATGCCGACACGGTGCGGCGCCTGGGCGTCGCCCCGTCCGAGGCGGTCGCGCTCGTGCGGGCCGCACTGGGCGCGGAGTGAGCCCGGGGCCGGTCGCCGACCGCACGCCGCCGACGCCGCAGCGCGACGCGGCCGCGTCCGTCGACACCGGCGCGTCCGCCGGAACACCCGCCCTCCCGCGCCGCGCGGGCGCCGACGTCTAGCCTGCTCTCATGCCCCTCGCCCTCGTCACCGGAGCCGCCCGCGCGAACAGCATCGCCGCGGGGATCGTCCCCCGCCTCGAGGCCGACGGCTGGCACGTCGTGACGAGCGAACTCGACTCCGGCGACTACCCGTGCGATCTCGCGAGCCCCGTGGCACCGACGGAGCTCATCGAACGTGTCTCGAACGAGCGGGGACCGATCCAGGCCCTCGTCCTCAGCCACGCCCACGGCGTCGAGTCCGGCATCCTCGACACCACCGCCGAGAGCTTCGACCGCCACGTCGCGGTCAATGCCCGCGCGACCCTGCTGATGATCGCGGCCTTCGCCCGACAGGTGGACGAGACCGGAGGGGCGATCCTCGCCTTCACGAGCGACCACACCACGGGAAACCTGCCGTACGGCGCATCGAAGGGGGCGTTGGACCGCATCGTCATCTCGGCGGCGCGCGAGCTCGGTCCCCGGAGGATCTCGGCCAACGTCGTCAACCCCGGCCCGATCGACACCGGATGGATGGATGCCGAGACCCGCGACGCCCTCGCCGGACACCACCCTCTCGGCCGGCTCGGCACCCCCCGCGACATCGCCGGCATCACCGCATTCCTGCTGTCGGACGAGGGGCGCTGGCTCAGCGGACAGCTCCTCCACGCCGACGGCGGTTTCTCGGCGCGGTTCTGAGACGGGACCGAACCGGGCGCGACCCGGCGACGCGACACGACGCAGGAGATCCGGCGACCGCGCGGTGACACGCCGCACCCCGGCCGGGTCGCGGTCGGCGTCTCCTGCGTTGTGTCGCACCGGTGGACGCCCGCCCCACGCTCGCCCCACGCCCGCCCCACGCCGCGCCGCGCGCGGGGCGTGCTAGCGTCGCCGGCAGTGACACGGGGTGCCCGCGAGGGGCTGAGAACACACCCGTTGAACCTGATCTAGCTCGTACTAGCGAAGGGATGTCGCGAATGGTCGTTCGCACGTCGTCGTCTCCGTCCACCCCCGCACCCGCGTGGGAAGCCCACCCCGCCACGGCGCTGGAGCGCCTGCGCGACGCAGCTCCTCTCACCCAGTGCATCACCAACGCGGTGGTGACCAACTTCACCGCCAACGCCTTGCTGGCCCTCGGCGCCGCCCCCGCGATGTGCGACATCCCGGGCGAGGCCGCCACCTTCGCCGGGATCGCCGGCGGCGTGCTGGTCAACCTCGGCACGCCGACCGCCGAGCAGCGCGACGCCGCCCGCGAGGCCGTCCGCGTCGGCACGCCCTGGGTGCTCGATCCCGTGGCCGTGGGCGCTCTCCCCATCCGCACGGCCTTGGCCCACGAGCTCCTCGAGGCGCGCCCGGCGATCATCCGCGGCAACGCGTCGGAGATCCTCGCCCTGGCCGGAGCCGGCGCCGGCGGGCGCGGCGTCGACGCGACCGACGCGGCCGACGACGCCCTCGATGCCGCCCGGGCGCTCGCCGCACGCACCGGCGGAACGGTGGCCGTCTCGGGAGAGGTCGACCTAATCGTGGATGCCGAGCGCACGGCCCGCGTGCCCGGGGGAAGCGCGTTGCTGACCAAGGTCACCGGCGGCGGCTGCGCGTTGGGCGCCGCGATGGCGGCCTTCGCCGCGGTGGTCCCGCCGTTCGAGGCGGCGAGCGCGGCGAGCGCCGTGTGGGCCGTCGCGTCGGAGCGGGCGGCATCCGGGGCCCGGGGACCGGGCTCGTTCGCCGTGGCGTTCCTCGACGAGCTGGCCGCGCTGCGCCCCGGCGACCTGAAGGGCCGCGTGCGCGGCGAGCAGACCGAGGCCACGCGATGACCGCCGACCTCTCGCTCCACCTCGTCACCGACCACCGCGTCCCCTTCGCGCGGCTGCGCGACATCGTCGACCAGGCCGTTTCCGCGGGCGTCACCGTCGTGCAACTCCGCGACAAGCCCGCGACCGGCGCCGAGCTCTTCGCCCGCACCCTCGACCTCGCCGACGTCGTCGCCGGCCGCTGCGCATTCGTGGTCGACGATCGCCTCGACGTCGTGCTCGCCGCGCGCGAGCGGGGCGCCCGGGTCGACGGCATCCACCTCGGCCAGAGCGACCTGCCGGTCGACGCCGCACGCGCGCTGCTCGGCCCCGGCGCGCTCGTCGGGTGGACCGCGAACACCCCCGCGCACCTCGCCGCGGCCGCCGCCCTGCCGCCCGGCACCGTCGACTACCTCGGCGTCGGCGTCATCCGCGCCACCGCGACCAAGCCCGACCACCCGAGCCCCCTCGGCGTCGACGGCTTCGCCGCACTCGCGGCATCCACGTCGCTGCCCTGCGTCGCGATCGGCGGGATCGACGTCGGCGACGTCGCGCCGCTGCGCCGGGCGGGCGCCGCGGGGGTGGCGGTCGTCTCGGCGATCTGCGCGGCCGGTGACCCGGGCTCCGTCGTGGCCGCGCTGCGCGCGGCGTGGGGAGCCGGGGCGTGAGCGCCGCGGCCCCGTCGGGTCCCCGCGTGCTGAGCATCGCCGGCACCGACCCCACCGGCGGGGCGGGCGTGCAGGCCGACCTGAAGTCGATCGCCGCGTTCGGCGGCTACGGCATGGCCGTGGTCACCGCGCTCGTCGCGCAGAACACCCTCGGCGTCCGCGAGGTCCATGTTCCGCCGACGGCGTTCCTCGACGCGCAGCTGCGCGCGGTGAGCGACGACGTCGAGATCGACGCCGTGAAGATCGGCATGCTCGGTTCGGCCGAGGTCGTCGCGACCGTCGACGCCTGGCTCGCCGAGGTCGACCCGCCGATCGTCGTGCTCGACCCGGTGATGGTGGCCACCAGCGGCGACCGGCTGCTCGACGCCGACGCCGAGGCTGCCGTGCGCTCGCTCTGCCGGCGGGCCGACCTCGTCACCCCGAACCTCCCCGAGCTCGCGGTGCTGGTGGACGAGCCGGTCGCGACGAACTGGGACGCCGCGGTGGCCCAGGCGCAGGCCCTCGCCGCGCGAGCCGACACCGCCGTGCTGCTCAAGGGCGGACACCTCGACGGCGCGCAGAGCCCCGACGCCGTCGTCGACCGCGCGGGCGTGCACCCGGTCGCGGGACACCGCGTCGCGACCCGGCACACCCACGGCACGGGCTGCTCGCTGTCGTCGGCGATGGCCACGCTCGCGGCCCACGGCCTGTCGTGGCCCGAGGCCCTCACCCGCGCGAAGAGCTGGCTCACGGGAGCCCTCGAGAACGCCGAGGCGCTGCGCGTGGGCCGGGGCAACGGTCCCGTCGATCACCTGCACGAGCTGCGCCCGCACATCGACCTCGGCCGGTCGTGGAGCGCCGGGCGATGGGATGCCACGGCCTCGATCCGCGCCCGGGTCGACGACTGCGCGTTCGTGCGGGGGCTGGCATCGGGCACCCTCGACCGCGACACCTTCACGTGGTACCTCGGGCAGGACCTGCTCTACCTGCGCGCGTACGCACGGGTGCTCGCCCGCGCCGCGGCCCTCGCGCCGTCGGTCGCGGAGCAGCGGTTCTGGGCGGCGGCGTCGGTGTCGTGCCTGGCCGAGGAGGCGGCACTGCACGAGTCGCACGTCGACCCCGACGGCCTCGATCCCGCGGCCTCCACCCTCGCCTACACCGACCACCTGCACGCGGCCTCGACCGCCGGCTCGTACGCGGTCCTGGTCGCGGCGATCCTGCCGTGCTTCGTGCTCTACACCGACATCGGGGCGCGCTGGCGCGGGACCTTCGACCCCGACCACGCCTACGCCGACTGGCTCACCGCCTACGGCGACGAGGCGTTCGCGGCGTCGTCGGCCGAGGCGGCGACGATCGCGGATGCCGCCGCGCGGTCGGCATCCCCGTCCACGCGCGCCGCGATGTCGAAGGCCTACGACCGCTCGATGGCGCGCGAGCTGGAGTTCTTCGAGGCCCCCCTGCACCGCGCGTGACACCCGCGCGGGTCGCCGGAACGTGCCGCGTCGACCGGACCGGACGCGACTCGACTCGGCGACTCGCGCGAATGTCGGGGGGGGTCAGCCGCTCTTGCGGCGGAACTCGCGCTTGGTGACGGCGCCGTGCGTGCCCTGCACCGCGGAGTGACCGTCCAGGTGAGCCTGGCCCGACCGGTGCTGGCCGTTCTTCTTCTCGAGCGCTTCTTTGAACTTGCGCTTCATCTCGTCGGATGCCGAGGCATCCGGGGTCTCGTCGGTACTCATGACCCCACCCTAGGCAGGTCTCCCGCGCCGCGCGGCGTGCGGAGGGCCCGAACGCCGGCTCAGACGTGCCGCACGCGCTGCTGCAGCCGCGTGCGGATGTCGAACAGTTCGGTGCCGCCGACCTCGCGCGCGCCGGTGATCCCGCGCCGCAGCAGGGTCGTCAGCGCACTGCGGGCCACCAGCGCAACGGGCGTGCCGCGCACCTTGCCGAGTTCGGTGATCGCGTCGAGGATCGCGTCGTCGGGCAGCACGACCATCGCGCCGCTGAAGCGAACGCCCGCAGCCCGGGCGATCACCCGCGCGCGCGACACGAGCTGCGTCACGGGCGAGCCGATCACGTTCGGCCCGCTGATCTCGCCGCGGCGCACGCCGACCGGCCCGCCGAAGTCCTCGCTGAGCAGGGCGTAGAGCCCGCTCGGGCCGAGCACGAGGTGGTCGACCTTCTGCTCCGGGTCGATGCCGTCGCGATCGGCGAACACGTCGTGCCACACCGTGTAGCCCATGCCGAGTTCGGACACGAGCCGCGCCGTCTCCTCCTCGGCGAGCGCGTCGGCCAGGATGTGCCGGATCTCGGGCGGCGCCGAACGCACCAGCGCGGGGTCGTACGGATCGGGCAGGTCGACCCCGCGCCCCACCCACTCGCGGATGAGACCGAGGTACCGCTCGCGCCGCCACCCGCCGGGCTGCCCGTGCGAGCGCGCGCGGGGGCGGGTGTCGGCGGGTCGGGAGGGCGGGGATGCCGCGGTGGCGTCGCCCCACTCGCCGGGCGCGGTCCCCCGGCCACGGTCGTATGCGCTGCGCGCTTCCCGCGTGCCCACCAGTTCCCAGGCGCGCTGCACCTGCACGAACAGCGCGGCATCGCCGCCGGTGTCGGGGTGGGTCTCGCGAAGGCGCACGCGGTAGGCGCGGCGCAGCGTCTCATCGTCGACGTCGGCCGCGACGCGGAGCACCTCGTATGCCGAAACCGACATGGGGCTGTCGAACACGCGCGTCTTCCGATCCGCCGCGGGGCGCGGCGTCTCTCAGGCTACTGCCCGGCGGCTGGGCGCGGCCCGAGGGCGGGTCGTCGGGGGCCTGGGCAACGGTTCCCGTCAGCGCGACGGACCGCTCGACGGGGCCGCGGCATCCGCCCGCAGCCGCGCGGCGCGCCGCCGTCGCGGATGCGTCCGCGCGTACGCCGCCGCATCACGACTCGACAGGGCCAGCAGCACGAGGATGTCGAGGCTCAGCGTGAGCAGGGTCGTGCGGACCGTGATCTCGAGCCCGAACTCCCACCAGCCCACGAAGCTCGCACTGATCGACGCCACCGAGATGAGCATGACGATCACGCGGGCGAGGTTGCCGCCGAACAGGATCCGGATGCCGAGCACCACCTGCACCACGCAGACGAGGCCCAAGACGCTCAGGAACACCGCGGTCCCGATGCCCAGATCGGCGAACTCCGCGAGCGAGGGGTCGTCGGAGACGCTCGCATCGCCGCTCGCCGCCCCCGCGACCTGCTGCAGCCACGGCGGGAGCGAGAACGCCACGCTCACGGCCCACAGCGCGCCCGCGAGGGCCCGCAGCAGCACGAGCACCGCCCCGGCGACGGTCGCCGACGGTCGCCGCATCCGGGGGTCGGCGGCCGCCGGGTCGAGCGGCGGCTCGAACGCCACGCGTTTGCGCGGATGCCGTTGCCCGCTCACGTCGTCGCCGCCCGTCCCCCGTCGAGCCGCGGCGTTGCCGGCGCCCCCGGCCCCTCGGGCGCGCCCGTCCCGCCCCGCACGTTCCGCACTCCGCGCACGTCGTGCACGTCGACGATCGGGAGGTCGCCGTCGGTGGTGATGCTGTCGCCGCCGCCGTTGCGCGAGTGGTAGCCGGTGGAGAAGTCGCGGATGACGTCGACGGCGACACCCGGCACACCGCTGACGCTGTGCACGATGTGGTCGCGCTCGATGTCGGTGTCGGCGTCGATGCGGTGCGTCACCTGCAGCGTGAACAGCGACAGGCCCACCGCGCGGTCGAAGGTGCCCGCGGCGAGCCAGTCGACTCGGCGCCCGCCCGGCAGGAGCCACCCGTCGGGGCAGCGCCACAACCGCACGTGGTGGCGTTGGGCGGGGGAGCCGGCCACCTCCTGCTGGTAGGCCAGGTCCTGCATCCGCCCGAAGAGGAAGAGCGGGCTGACGGGCGCCCGGGGATAGCTGCGCCGACGGAGGGTCGACGAGATGATCCGCCACGACGAACGCAGGTCGACCGGGTCGGCGGGGATCCAGCCGGCCTGCGCCATCACGGTCTCGATCGCCTCGCGCTCGCCCTGGAACGCGAGGTTGACGGGGTCGCCCAGCAGCCCGTCCGAGGTGCGGGTGCGCCCCATGAAGTAGTCGGGCACGTAGATCGCGGTGAGGATGCGGTGCAATCGCGGCAGCACGAGGTAGGCCAGCAGCACCCAGAAGACCACCGCCATGAGCACCCCGGCCCACCCGAGCGAGAACGACTCCGTCAGGCTGAGGTACGCGAGCCAGATCGCGGCGAGACCGGCGAAGACGAAGAAGAACCCGTCGAGGGCTCGACCGAACGACCAGCGGCGCCGCGGCGGGGTCATGACCGGGGCGGGTTTCCGAGCGGAGGGCGCCGACGACGCGGGGACCTCACCACAGCGCCGGCTCCGGCTCGTACGCGAAGGCCTGCGCGACGCGATCGGCGGGGAGGTCGTTCAGCCGCGCGGGCGACCAGCGGGGCGACCGGTCCTTGTCCACGACCTGCGCGCGGATGCCCTCGACGAGATCGGGCTGCGTGAAGGCGAACCACAGCACGAGCCCGTACTCCTGCGCGAGCGCCGCGCGCAGAGAAGGCAGGGTCCGCGCCCGCCGCACGGCCTCGAGCGTCACCGCGAGCGCCGTGGGCGCTGAGCCGGCGAGCAGCTCCGCGGCCTCGCGCGCCTCCGCCTCGGGCCGCGCACGCAGCCTCTCGATGATGGCCGGCACGTCGTCGGCGGCGAAGGCGTCGTCGATCCACTCCCGCGCGGTCTCGAGACGGGACGGCTCCGGGCTCTCGTCGAACAGCAACACGAGCTCGGTCGGGCTCGAGGGGTCGGCGCGGTTCTCGAGCGCCTCGTACAGCGCCTCGAGGTGGACGGTGGGCACCATGTGGTCGGCGAATCCCGCGTACAGCGCGTCGGCGGCATCCATCGTCCCGCCCGTCAGGGCGAGGTACTCGCCGAGGCGACCCGGCGCGCGGGCCAGCAGCCACGACCCGCCGACATCGGGGGTGAATCCGATGCGCGTCTCGGGCATGGCGAGCCGGGACCGCTCCGTGACGATGCGGATCGCGGCGTGACCGGCCAGGCCGATGCCCCCGCCCATGCACACGCCGTCGGCGATCGCGATCACGGGCCTGCGGGAGGTGGCGATGCGGTGGTCGAGCGCGTACTCCTCGCGGAAGAAGGCGTGCACCTCGTCGACGCGACCGCCGACGACCATCTCGTGCAGGGCGCGCACGTCTCCGCCGGCGCAGAACCCGCGGTCGCCGGCACCGTCGAGCAGCACCACGTCGATGTCGGTGTCGCGCTCCCAGCGGTCGAGGGTCACGTTCAGCGCCCGGATCATGTCGAGGTCGAGCGCGTTGATCGCGCGGGGCCGATTGAGCGTGAGACGGCCGAGGCCGCGACGACCCCCCACGAGGACGCTGTCGTCACCGGTTCGCTGTGCGTGCACGCTGCCACGTTACACACGCCCCCGGATGGGTTTTCGGCCCCGGATCGGGGAAGATGGTCCCAACGCCCACTGAACGAGAGGTGCCGAATGCCCGACGGACAGGTGTTGGAGCTCGCCGGACTCACCAAACGCTTCGGAGCGGTCTCGGCGGTCGACGACCTCACCGCCCGCATCGAGCCCGGCCAGGTCACCGGATTCCTCGGCCCCAACGGCGCCGGCAAGACCACGTCGCTGCGCATGCTGCTCGGCCTGGTTCGCCCCACCTCGGGCACCGCCACCATCGGCGGCAGGGCGTTCGCCGACCTCGACTCGCCCCTTCAGACGGTCGGCGCCGCCCTCGAAGCCTCCAGCTTCCACCCCGGCCGCTCGGCCGCCAACCACCTCAAGGTCTACGCCCGCGCCGCGTCCCTGCCCGCCACGCGCGTCGACGAGGTGCTCGGCCTGGTCGGCCTCGCCGACGTCGCCGGTCGCCGCGTCGGCGGCTTCTCGCTCGGTATGCGCCAGCGCCTGGGCCTGGCCACGGCGCTCCTCGGCGACCCGGGCGTGCTCGTGCTCGACGAGCCCAGCAACGGCCTCGACCCCGAGGGCATCCGCTGGATGCGCTCGCTGCTGCGCCACCTCGCCGAAGAGGGGCGCACGGTGCTCATCTCTTCGCACCTGCTCGCCGAGGTGCAGCAGACGGTCGACGCGCTGCTGATCATCTCGCGCGGTCGCCTGGTGTTCCAGGGCGGCGTCGAAGACCTCGCCGACCCCGACGAGTACGCCACCGTCGTCGACTCCCCCGACCGCGCCGCGCTCTCACGCCTGCTGGACGACCGCGGCATCGCGTACCAGTTGCTGCGCAACGGCTTCACGATCCGCCACCACGAGCCGGTCGAGATCGGCGCCCTCGCCGCCGGGGCCGGCATCGCCCTGTCGAATCTGCAGAGCAAGGGCGCGAGCCTCGAGGACATCTTCCTCGAGCTCGTCCGCGGCGTGCGCGTGCACGCCAGCGCGGGAGCGGTCCCGGATGCCGTGCCGGCGGCCGGGACGGCGGCGGATGCCGAGACGCCCGCCGCAGCGGTGACGGTTCCCGATGCCGCGACCGCGGCCCCCGTCGGCACCGACACGACAGCCGCCGGCCCCGGTGCGCCCGAGACCCCCGCATCCGAGGACCCCCGCCCGTCGACCGCTCTGGTCGCGGTCGTCGCCCCCGCCGAGCCGTCCGCGCGACGCGCCGCCGCCCCCGAGGCGGCCTCCCCCGCCGACGCGGCCCGCCCCTCCTACGCGGTCGCCTCGACCGGGGTCATCGACATCGTCCCCTCGCCCGCCCCCGAGGAGGTCTCGCGATGACGCTCCTGGCCGCCACCCGCTCCGAGTACACCAAGCAGTTCACCACCGCCGGGTGGTGGGTGCTCGGCATCGTGCTCGTCGTCTACGTCGGCTTCACCGCCGGTCTGCTCGCGTTCGTCTTCGGCGGGGTCGCCTCGGGCGAGCTCACCGGCGCCACCGGGCCCGCACTGTCGGCGGAGGGCGTGCCCGCCCTCGTCTACAGCTCCGCCTCGGCCGTGGGCTACGTCTTCCCGCTGCTCATCGGCACGCTCATGGTCACCACCGAGTTTCGCCACAAGACGCTGACCCCGACGTTCCTGTCGACCCCGCGCCGCGGCGTGGTGCTCGTGGGCAAGTTCGCCGTCGGCATCCTGGTCGGCGTGCTCTACGGCATCCTGGGCTCGCTCGCGGCGGTGGCCGCGGGCGCGGGCGTGCTGAGCGTCTTCGGCATCGACACCGCCCTCGGCTCGGGCGACACGTGGGTCCTCGTCGGTCGGATGCTGCTCGCCTTCGCCCTGTGGGCGGTGGTGGGCATCGGCGTCGGCACGGTCGTGCGCAATCAGGTGGCGGCCATCGTCATCGTGCTGGCCGTGACGCTGTTCATCGAGCCGATCATCCGCACGCTCGGCGGCGTCGTCGAGGGCTTCGGCGACGTGGTCAGGTGGTTCCCCAGCGCCGCGAGCGACGCGCTGGTGGGGCAGACCATCTTCGGCGCCATGGGCACCGGGGGCTCCGGTGACGCCCTCGAGTGGTGGGCGGGCGGACTCGTGCTGCTCGCCTACGCCGTCGTGCTGCTCGTGATCGGCCTGTTCACCACCTGGCGCCGCGACATCGACTGACCCGGTCGCCCGCGCCTCCCCCGGGAAGCCGGGGTGCGCCGAGGGCGACGGCGTGTCACCCGCGCATTTGGCGCGACCGTCACCAGCGGCGAGAATCAACCGTGCTCGATGGACCGGTGATCGCCGAGTGGCTCCCCGTCTCGGTGGCCGCTCTCATCCTGCTCCTCGTGGCGGCGGGCGTCGCCGGCTGGGTCGACGCTGTGGTCGGCGGCGGCGGACTCATCCAGCTGCCCGCGCTGGTCATCGCCGTGCCGAAAGACGTCGCGACCCCCTTCATCCTCGGCACCAACAAGCTGTCGTCGTTCTTCGGCACGCTCTCGGCCAGCGGGGTGTACCTGCGCAAGATCAGGGTGCAGCTGGTGCTGCTGCTCCCGCTGGTGGCCGGCGCCTACGCGGGCTCCACGGTCGGAGCCGCCCTGTCCCGCTCCGTGCCGCGCGAGGTGCTGACGCCGGTGGTGCTCGTGGCCGTCGTGGCGGTCGCGCTCTACACGCTGTTCCAGCCCACGATGGGCCTGCACCACGAGCCACGGCACCAGCGGCCCACGGCGATCGCCTGGCGGGCGGGCGCGATCGGCCTGCTCGTGGGCTTCTACGACGGCATCCTGGGGCCGGGGACCGGATCGTTCTTCGTCATCCTCATCGTCGCGGTGCTCGGCTACGGCTTCCTCCAGGCGAGCGTCAACGCCAAGATCGCCAACCTCACCACGAACCTCGCCGCCCTCGCGGTCTACGGCGTGCACGGCGAGATCCTGCTCGCCCTGGGCCTCGCCATGGCCGCGATGAACGTCACCGGCGGCTTCATCGGCGCGCACATGGCCACGCGCCGGGGTAGCGGCTTCGTGCGGATCGTGTTCCTCGTGACGCTGTCGATCCTCATCGTCAAGCTCGCCGGGGACACCGTGGTGCAGTTCACGTCCTGAGTCCCGCGCGCCCGCTCGCTCGCCCGCCCGCTCGCCCGCCCGCCCGCCCGCCCGCCCGCCCGCCCGCCCGCTCGCCCGCCC
>NZ_JBKBNC010000058.1:0-13655 GCF_046295495.1 Microbacterium sp. | reverse complement strand
ACCGCCCCGCCGCGGGTCGACCGCAGCGACCGCACCCGCGCATCCCGGCGGCGGACGCGCGCCGCGCCGAGAACAGGCGATCGTTTCAGAACAGGGCGTCGGCGCCGAACCACGCCCTGTGCTCGAACGATCCCCTCCGCCCGAACAGGCCCGGCGCGCAGGCACCGACGGAAAGAGACGACGATGCCCCCGCGCGAGCGGGGGCATCGGATGCCGCGACTCAGCCGAACAGCGCGGCGGCCTCTTCGTAGCGGTAGAGCGGAACGCTGTTGAGCTCACCCAGGGCGTCGGCGAAGGGCACGCGCACGATGTCGGTGCCGCGCATCGCGACCATCTGGCCCCAGGCGCCCTCGTGCAGGGCGTCGGCGGCGTGCAGGCCGAGACGCGTGGCGAGCACGCGGTCGAAGCCCGACGGCGAACCGCCGCGCTGGATGTGCCCGAGCACGGTGGAGCGGGTCTCGATGCCGGTGAGGCGCTCGATCTCCGGGGCGAGCAGTTCGCCGATGCCACCGAGGCGCGGGCGGTTGAAGGCGTCGAGGCCCTTGTCGCTGAACGCCTCGTCCATGCCCGTGAGCTTGAAGCCCTCAGAGACGACGACCAGGGGCGCACGGCCGCGGTCGTGGGCGCGGGTGACCTGCTCGACGATCTCGTCGATCGACATCGGCACCTCGGGGATGCAGATGACGTGCGCGCCCGCGGCGATACCGGCGTGCAACGCGATCCAGCCCACGTGGCGACCCATGACCTCGGCCACCATGCAGCGCTGGTGCGAGTCACCGGTCGTGCGCAGGCGGTCCATGGCATCCGTCGCGATGTTGACGGCGGTGTCGAACCCGAAGGAGTAGTCGGTCGCGCGCAGGTCGTTGTCGATCGTCTTCGGAACGCCGAGCACGTTGATACCGTCCTTCGACAGACGGTCGGCCGCGGCGAGCGTGCCCTCGCCGCCGATGGCCAGGATGCCGTCGAGACGGTGCCCGTACATGGTCTTGGAGATGTTCTCGGCACCGCCGCGCGCGCCCTCGTAGGGGTTGGTGCGGCTCGTGCCGAGGATGGTGCCGCCGACCTTGGACAGCCCCTTCACCTCGTGACGCGTCAGGGGGAAGAAGTCGCCGTCGACGACGCCGCGCCACCCGTCGCGGATGCCGACGAACTCGATGTCGTAGTTGGTCGTGCCCTTGAGCACGACGCCACGGATGACCGCGTTCAGCCCGGGGCAGTCGCCGCCGCTGGTCAGGATGCCGATCTTCATGGGCAGAGTCCTCTGGTGCTGTGATTCGGGTGAAGGGGTCGGCGCCGTTGCCGTCTTCGACCCTATCGCCGTGGGCGGGAACGCTGCCACACGAGTGCACCCACGAGCACCGGCCGCGGGTGACGGGGACCCCGCAGCACGAACCCCGCAACGCGAACCCACGGCACGAACCGCGCAGCACGAACCGCGCGGCGCGAACTCCACGGCGCGAACCGCGACGCACAATCTCCACCTCACCGACCCCACAGCACGAACGCCCCGGCGCCGAAGCGACCGGGGCGTTCGTGAGGAGCCGGATCAGGCCGCGCCGAGCGCCTGCCGCAGCAGGTGCATGAGCGCCGACAGCTGCACGGAGTCGCTCGAGCCGGGCTCGACCGCCAAGCCGTCGAGGGCACGCTGGGCGAGACCCTCCTTGGAGTCGATGAGCTCGGCGATCTTCGTGTCGATCGTGTGCGCGGCGATGATGCGCCACGCCGTCACGGGTTCCCCCTGGCCGATGCGGTGCACGCGGTCGATCGCCTGGGTCTGCTCGGCGGCGGTCCACGACAGCTCCGCGAGGACGACGTTGGAGGCGGCCTGCATATTCAGACCCACGCCGGCGGCGGTGAGCGAACACACCGCGATGCCCACGTCGGGGTCGCCGTTGAACGCGTCGATCGCGGCCTGGCGCGCCGTCGAGGTCTGCTCGCCGCGCACCGAGACGGCTTTCAGGCCGGACGCCTTGAAGTGGGCCTCCGCGGCATCCATCACGTCGATGTGCTTGGCGAAGAAGACGACCTTGCCGACGGACCGCTGCAGCTGCACCGCGTAATCGGCGGCGAGGTGCGCCTTGGCCTGACCGATACGGCGGACCATCGTGAAGACGTTCTCGCTGCCGGAGCCGGCGGCCTTCGCCTCTTCGAGCTCGCCGTGGGCGACGAGACGCACGATGTCCTCGTCGATCTCGCCGGGGGCGAGCCCGCGGTCGCCGCGCGCTTCGATGATGCGGCGGTACTTCGCGGCGAGGCGGGCGCCGAGTTCGCGCTCGGCCTGACGGATCGAACGACCGAATTCGTCGTCGAGCTCAACGGGGAGGTCGGCCACGAGCTTGTCGGGAAGGTCGGCGGCGACGTCCTTCTTCTTGCGCCGCACAATGCCCATCGAGATCACGGCTTCACGCGCCTCGGGGTAGAACGCCTTGTCGGCGGGCGTCAGGCCCGTGGCGTCCAGCTTCTCCATGAGCTCGGGGCCGGGCTTCTCGCCGTTGGTCCAGCCGAGGAACCGCCAGATCGCGTCGAAGTCCTCGACGTCGTTGATCAGCGGCGTGCCGGTGAGCGCCAGCAACAACGGGTCGCGCGTCTGCTGTCGCACGCGCGACGCGAGGGCGAGTACGTTCTGCGACCGCTGCGACGAGAGGTTCTTGATGAAGTGCGCCTCGTCGACGACGATGCCCTTGAGCCCGATCGACGACAGCCACGACAGGTGGCGGTCGAGGATCTCGTAGTTGACGATGAAGATGTCGGCGAAGGCGTCGATGTCGGCGCCACCGCCCGAGATCACCGTCGCGCGGCGCTGCGGCGTCCAGCGCTGCACCTCGCGGGCCCAGTTCATCTTCACGACGTTGGGAACCACGACCAGCAGCGGGTAGGCCTCGGCGACGCTCGCGGCGAGCACCGACTCGGCGGTCTTGCCCAGGCCCGGCTCGTCGGCGAGCAGGAACGCCCGGTGACCATGGCGCACGGCCTCGAGGAAACGCGACTGGTGCGGCATGACCTCGAGTCCGCGCGGCGAGATCTGATCGAATTCGGGGACGGGCGGCAGGTCCATGCTCGCGGCCGACCCGCCGGCGCCGGTCTCGAACGCCTTGTACAGCGGGCCCATGAGCTCCCAGCCGTCGAGACGGCGGCGGGGCGCGTCGCCGCTGGAGCGGGGCGTGAGGTCGGGCGCCCGGAACGGGTTCGCCATCTGGCGTGCCTCGATGGATGCCGGCACGACCTGCTTCTCGGCGAGCGACGCCGGCACGACCGGGGTGATCTTGGGCGTGTTGTCGGTGATGATGAGCTCGTCGGGCGCGAGCTCGGCCCCGGACTCCAGCAGCCAGTCGCGGCGCATGCGCCGAGCAACGGGCGAGGTGGCCTGATCCACCTCGAGCAGCTGGATCAGCGAGGTGTCGCGGGCGGCGGTCTTGGCGAGGATCGTCGCGACACCGTCGAGGCGCTTGAGCAACTCGGCGCGCGCCGCGTCGGTGATCTCGGTGTCGGCCTTCACCCGCGCGCGTTCCTCGCGGACGAGGAACGCGATCACCTGGAACTTGACGCGGTTGGTGGGTCCGAGCTTGCCGCGCTGGGCCTTCGCCTCGACCTCGCGCACCTTGCGGGCGAGGATCGGGATGACGGGGGCTTCGTCGTCTCGTCGGGATGACGTGGTCTTCCTGCGCCGCTGGCTCGAGCCTCGAGCGGCGGTTGCCGTGGTCGGCATGCTCCTCCTGAGCGTGTCGTCCGGACGTGAGTCCGGAACGTCCCGGCGAATGGCCGGTGGATCAGTGACCCCGAGATTCGCCGCGACACGATCACCCGAGCGGGAGAGGCACGCGACCCGTCCGCGGGGGTCTGCCGGAGAGGGCTCACGCGGGAACGGCGACGGGGTCGCCATCCATTCTAGCCGCTCGCGGCCCGAAATCAGCCCACGACCGTGGACAGGATGTCCTCGGTGTACGACCCCAGGTCGACGTTGATCCACGCGGTGCTCACCCAGACGTCGCCCGAGAGCGCCTGCACCTCGCCCCGCTCGAAGGGCACGTCGTCGAGAGAGACCCCTCGCTGCTCGATGCGGCAGAGCGTGGCAGACCCGGTGTCCTCACATCCGTACCCCGCCGAGGCGAGGGTGTCGCGGACCGTCGCGGCCTGCGAGGCATCGACGATCGACACGTTCGTGGCGATACCGCGTTCGCTGGGGGTTCCCCACGAGCAGCGGATCGTCGGCACCGTCGCGAGCAGCTCGAGGAGCGGGGCCTGATCGGTCGAGAGGAGCGTCACCCCGGGATCGTTGAGGGGGAGGCCCTGACCCTCCAGCGTCGCCCGCTGCCCCTCGGAGAACGCCTGCTCGCATGACGCCGGCAGCGCGACGGCCGGCGTGGGGTCCGGAGTGGGTGTGAGGGTGGGGGTCGCGGTCGGAACGGCCGTGGGAGTCTCGGCGGTCTGCGACGCCCGCGGGGAGGCCTCAGGAGACGCCGCCGGCTCGGGCACGCAGGCGCTCAGCGCCACCGTCAGGGTGAGCACGGCGGAGCCGACGACGGCGGCACGAGCGAGGGGGGACATGAGACCTCCGGGGTTCGCCTCGACCCTAACGCGCGGTCGCGGCGAAGCGGAGGTGTCAGCCCGCGCGTCGCAGACGCAGGCTGTTGAGCACCACGAACATGCTCGAGAACGCCATCGCCGCCCCCGCGAGCATCGGATTCAACAGGCCGAGTGCCGCGAGGGGAAGGGCGGCGACGTTGTACGCGAAGGCCCAGAACAGGTTGCCCCGGATCACGCGCATCGTGCGCCGGCTCAACGCCACCGCCGTGACGATGCCCCGGGGGTCGTCGCGCAGGAGGGCGACGTCGCTCGCGTGCAGAGCGGCATCCGTCCCCCCGCCCATGGCGATGCCGAGATCGGCGGATGCCAGGGCGGCGGCGTCGTTGACCCCGTCGCCGACCATGGCGACCGTGCGCCCCTCTGCCCGCAGCGCCGCGATCTCGGCGACCTTGCCCTCGGGGAGCACCCCCGCGCGTACGCGCCGGATGCCGAGTTCCTCGGCGACGACGCGAGCCACGTGCGGGTTGTCGCCGGTGAGCAGCACCGGCTCGAGACCCATCTCGCGCAGCCGTGCGACGGTCCCGGCGCTCTCGGGACGCACCGTGTCGGCGATCTCGATGACGACCCGCGCCGCCGTCGCGCCGGAGGCGTCGCGCCACCCGGCCACGACGACGGTTCCGCGCCGCTCCCCCGCTTCGACGGCGGCGGCGAGTTCCGCGGGGAGGGGGGCTCCCCGTTCGGCGGCCAGCGCCGCGTTCCCGGCGAACACGTGGACGCCGTCGACGACGCCGGTGATCCCGCGACCGGGCAGAGCCTCGAGGTCGGTCGCGACGGGCTCGCCTCGCTCGGCGGCGTCCTCCTCCGCCGCAGACCTTTGCGTGACGGCATCGGTGACGGAGACACCCGCCGCCGCACTGCGCGCGGCGGACACGATCGCGGCGGCGACGGGGTGCTCCGACCCGCGCTCGACCGCGGCGACGCGGCGGAGGGCGTCATCGGCATCCTCCCCCTCGACGACCGTGACGGAGGTGACGCTCATGCGCCCGGCCGTGAGGGTGCCGGTCTTGTCGAGCACGATCGTGTCGATGCGCTCAGCGGACTCGAGCGCGGCCGGGCCGGTGACGAGGATGCCGAGCTGCGCGGCGCGCCCGGTGCCGACGAGGATCGCGATGGGGGTCGCGAGGCCGAGGGCGCAGGGGCACGCGATGATCAGCACGGCGACCGCCGCGGTGAAGCCGGCCGCCAGGGGCTGCCCGGCGATGAGCCAGGCGGCGAGGGTGAGCACGGCGAGAACGATCACGACGGGGACAAAGACGCCCGAGATGCGGTCGGCGAGGCGCTGCACCCGGCTCTTGCCCAGCTGCGCGTCTTCGACGAGTCGCGCGATGCGGGCCAGCCGCGTCTGCTCGCCCACGCCGGTGGCGCGGACGACCAGGCGCCCGCCCGAAGCGATCGTGCCGCCGGTCACGGACGATCCGGGAGCGACGTCGACGGGCAGCGATTCGCCGGTGAGCATGCTCTCGTCGATCGACGCGCGCCCCTCGACGACGTCGCCGTCGGTCGACACGGTCGCCCCCGGACGCACGACGAAGAGGTCGCCCACCGTGAGCCGGTCGATGTCGATGCGCCGCCCGTCGGCCAGTTCCGCCTCGCGCGCACCGAGGTCGAGCAGGGAGCGCAGCGCTGCCCCGGCCCGCCGCGTCGACCGCTGCTCGATCACGCGGCCGAGCAGGAGGAACACCGTCACGGCCGCGGCGACTTCGAAATACACCACCGAGCTGGCATCGTGCACCGGCCCGAACAGCATCACCTCGTGCCGGATGCCGAGGCGCCCGGCCGTGCCGAACACCAATGCCCACACGCTCCACAGGTAGGCGGCGAAGGTGCCGAGGGTGATGAGGGTGTCCATGGTCGCGGCGCCGTGGCGGGCGTTGCGGAGCGTGGCCCGGTGGAACGGCCAGCCGCCCCACAGCACGATCGGGGTGGCGAGCACGAGAGAGACCCACTGCCAGCCGGGGAACTGCCACGCCGGTACCATGCCGAGCGCCACCACGGGCACGGCGAGCGCGAGCGACACCCACAGGCGCACGCGCAGCGGCGTCGCCCCGGGTGCATCGGCGGTGTCGTGCACGTGTCCGCCCTGCTCGTGTCCGCCGTGCTCGTCGTGCGTGTCGGGCGCGGCGTGGGTGTCGGATGCGGCGCGGGTTTCGGGCGCGGCGTCGGGGGCCGCGGGGGCACCGCTCGCGATGTCGCGCCCCGTGACGGCATCCATCTCTCCCCCGGGGGCCGAGACGACGACCGGCACCGGAGCCGCGGCGTCTTCCACCCGGCGCACGGCTTCCCGGGTGCGCAGGTGCGCGTCGTATCCCGCGGCGCGCACGGCGCCGATGAGGGCCGAGGTGTCGAGGTCGGCGGGGTATCGCACGCGCGCGGTCTCGGTCGCGAGGTTCACCGCGGCCTCGACCCCCTCGACCCGTCCGAGTCGCTTCTCGACGCGGGCGACGCAGCTCGCGCACGTCATGCCCTCGATGTCGAGGATCGCCTCGGCGGTCCCGCCGGTCTCCGTGTCGTCACCCATGGCTCCTCCTCCGGTCACCCTTGCTCAAACAGGATACCCCCTGGGGGTATTCCAGGGGCCGCGCGAACGCGCCGCCCGCCCCGGCGCGCGAACGCGCGCTGCGCCGACGCGGGCTGCGCCGAACCGCCCGCGCGCGTACCCGTGCTCCCGGGGCGGGAGGTTCGGCATCCTGTCCACCCCGCCCGCGGCGGCGGCCGCGACCCTACGCTGAAGAGGTGACGGAGACGATGACGCGAGACCAGCGCGTGGTGCTGATGATCGCGGTGCTCGCCTCGTTCGTGTCGTTCCTCGACGGCACCGTCGTGAACGTCGCACTCCCCGCCATCGCCGACGACCTGGGCGGCGGACTCACCACCCAGCAGTGGGTCGTCGACGCCTACCTCGTGACCCTCGGGGCCTTCATCCTCGTCGCCGGTTCGCTCAGCGACGTGCTCGGACGCGTGGTGGTGCTGCGCATCGGACTGGTCGGCTTCGGCATCGCCTCCGTGGCGATCGCGGCGGCCCCCACCGCCGAGTTCCTCATCGTCGCCCGAGCCCTGCAGGGCGTGGCGGGCGCGCTGCTCGTGCCGAGCTCGCTCGCGCTGATCACCTCGACGTTCCGCGGACCCGCCCAGGCGCGGGCGATCGGCGTGTGGACGGGCGCCACCACCATCGCCATGCTCGCGGGACCCCTCATCGGCGGCGTCTTCGTCGACACGCTCTCGTGGCGGCTGGTGTTCCTCGTCAACGTCATCCCGATCGCCGTGACGATGTGGCTGCTCGCCCGCCTCGGCCACCGCGACCACCGTCGCCCCGGCGCCCGCGTCGACATCCTGGGCGCGATCCTCTGCGCGGCCGGGCTCGGCGGCATCGTCTTCGCGCTCATCGAGCAGCCGAACCTCGGGTGGGCCTCCCCCGTCATCTGGATGCCGGGGGTGATCGGGGCCCTGGCCTTCGCGGGGTTCCTCGTGCGCCAGCGTCTCGCGCGCGACCCGATGATGCCGCTCGACCTCTTCCGCTCACGCAACTTCTGGGCGGGCAACCTCGCGACCGTCTTCGTGTACGCCGCCCTGTCGCTGAACGGCTTCGTGGTGAGCGTGTACCTGCAGCAGGGCGCGGGGCTGCCGGCCACCCTCGCCGGCCTCGCGTCGCTGCCCAGCACCATCCTCATGATCGTGCTGAGTTCGCGCATGGGCGCGCTCGCGGGGCGCTTCGGCCCACGCCTGTTCATGACGCTCGGGCCGCTGGTGATGGCCGCGGGCGCCCTGCTGCTGCTCACCGTGCGGGCCGACTTCGACTACTGGACGCAGGTGCTCCCCGGCGTCGTGGTCTTCGGGCTCGGCCTCACCGCGACCGTGTCGCCGCTCACGGCCGCCGTGCTGGGCGCGATCGACACGGAGCGCTCCGGCATCGCCTCCGCCGTCAACAACGCCGTGTCGCGCGTCGCGGGTCTGCTCGCGATCGCCGCCGTCTCCGCGGTGGTGGGCGGAGCGCTCGACCTCGACGGCTTCCACCGCGCGGCGCTCTTCACCGCCGCCCTGATGGTGCTCGGGGCCGCGGCATCGTTCCTCGGCATCCGCAACCACCTCTCGCGGCAGGACTGACGCGCGGAGCCCGGCGGCGGCGGTCGTGACGCGACCCCGGCGATGCGGCCGCGGCCCACGCCCCGGGGCCGCACAGCACGCCCCGCCACGAACCGGCGCGGCCCGGACTCAGCGCAGGATCGCGCGCGAGCGCTCCACGTCGTCGGCCATCTGCACGAGCAGCGCGTCGATCCCGTCGAACGCCGTCATGCCGCGCACGCGCTCGACGAAGCGCACCTCGACGTGGTGGCCGTAGAGGTCGAGGCCGGTCTCATCGATCACGTACGCCTCCACCTGACGGGAGTGCACGTCGTCGAACGTGGGGTTGGTGCCCACGCTGATCGCGGCGGGGTAGCTGATGCGCCGCGCCCCGTCGACGTCGACGAGCCATCCGGCGTACACGCCGTCGGCTGGCACGAAACCCTCGAGATCGGGCGAGAGGTTCGCGGTGGGGTACCCCAGCTCGCGTCCGCGTTTGAGGCCGTGCACCACCTCGCCCCACACCGAGGGCGCGCGCCCGAGCAGTCGCGCAGCGGTCGCGACGTCTCCGGCCGAGAGCGCCTCGCGGATCCAGGTCGACGACACGCGCCGGTCGGCGTGCACCGCCCGCACGTCGTCGACGATGTCGACGCGGAAGCCGTGTTCGGTGCCCAGGCGTTCCAGCAGGGCGGGGTCTCCCGCTCCCCCGGCGCCGAAGCGGAAGTCGCGGCCGACGAGCACCGTGCGCGCCTCGAGGGCGTCGACGAGGATGCCGCGCACGAAGTCGTCCGCCGGGATCGCCGCGAGGGCCTCGTCGAAGGTGAGCAGCAGCGTGGCATCCACCCCGGCACGCTCGAGCAGATCGAGCTTCTGGTGCGGACCGATCACGTCGGGCGGGCACCGGTCGGGCCGCAGCACGCTGAGCGGGTTGCGGTCGAAGGTGACGGCGACCACGCGCGCGCCGTCGGAGGCGTCGATGCGGGCACGGTCGATCACGGCGCGGTGGCCGGTGTGCACGCCGTCGAACTTGCCGATCGCCACGACCGAGGGCCCGAACCCCGCCGGGACCTCCGCGGGGTCGCGGAAGACGATCACGAGGCCGTCCCGCGGTGACGCACGAGCCACCACAGCCCGAGGAACGGCAGCACGAGCGGGATGAACAGGTATCCGTATCCGTACACGGACCACACCGTGGGGTGCTGGAACAGGGCGGGCAGCACCAGGCTCAGGGTGCCCACGACCAGCACGCCCGCCAGCTCGAACCCGATCGCGACCCAGGCCACGCGGTACCACGCGGGGCGCGCCGAGAAGACGAGGGCGAGGGTGGCGAGGATGTACACGACCGCGGCGAGCGCCGACAGGGAGTACGCCAGCGGGGCATCGTCGAATTCGCGGACGATCTGCACGAACGACCGGCCCGTGGCGGCGAGCGCCATGATGCCGTAGACGACGACGAGGACACGGCCGATGCCGGTCATCCCCCGGGTGCGGGTGGGAGTGGTGGATGCCATGACCCCACGATTCTAGTTGGCCCGCGCCGTCGCCGAGCGGCGTCGGCCCGCGGTCGCTGAGCGACGTCGGCCCGCGCGGTCGCCGAGCGGCGCTGGCCCAGGCGTCGGCTCGCGAGGTCGATGAGCGGTGTCGGCCCGCGCGCAGGTGCCTGAGCGCGCTGAAGGGGTCGGCTCCCGCGCGACCGCGGAGCCCGGGCGCCCGGCCTCTCGCGTCGTCAGGCGATCTGCACGGTCCAGATGACGTGCATGCGCCACACCATCACGGCGACGGCCAGGGCGGCGACGCCCATGATCACGGTGCTCCAGCGGCTGCGTTCGATGAGCGCCCAGGCCGCCCCGGCGATCGGCACGAGGGCGGCAGAGACGAGGTAGGTCCAGAACTCCAGCAGGCTCCCCGTCGGCGGGTTCCCCGCGAACGGCGCGATGATCGCCACCACGATCTGCGCGACCAGCAACAGCTCGATGAGGGCCAGCGACCCGACGGTCACATCGCCCGGGCGGCGGCCGATGAGACCGGCGGTCATCGCGACGACTCCCGCGAGAACGGCCAGGCCGACCTGCGCGAGCGTGAACCACAGGATCATCGGGAGGTCTCCTCGGGCATGTTCATGACGCTCTTCAGCTGTGCGCCGCGCTTCTCGACGATGCCGACGAGCCGCCCGTCGGGGTCGATGGCGGCGGCCACGGCGGCGGTGAGCCGCCCGCCACCGTCGATGCGCTTGCCGTGACGCAGGTCGCGCGCCTCGTCGGCGCCGACGGCGACGGCTCCGACCGTAACCGCCGCAGCCGTGGCCGGCTCGACCAGCGCGTCCTCGGCGAGGTCGTCGACGGATGCCGCCGCTTGCACCTCGAACGCGCCGATGCGCGTACGACGCAGTGCCGTCAGGTGCCCGCCCACGCCGAGCGCCCGGCCCAGGTCGCGAGCCAGCGCGCGGATGTAGGTGCCGGTCGTGCAGTCGACGACGACGTCGAGCGCGATGGTGCCGGAGTCCCGACGCGTCTGTCGCACCTCGAAGCGCGACACCGTGACGCGACGCGCCTTCAACTCCACCTGCTCGCCGGCGCGCGCGAGGTCGTACGCGCGCCGCCCCGCCACCTTGATGGCCGAGACCGTGCTCGGCACCTGATCGATCTCACCGGTGAGGTCGGCGATGCCCGCCGCGATCGCCTCGTCGGTCACGGCGTCGACGTCGGCGGCATCCGCCCGCGCGGTCTCGACGCCGTCGGCGTCGTCGCTGTCGGTCGAGGCGCCCAGGAGGATCGTGGCCTCGTAGGTCTTGTCGGCGCCGACGATGTAGGTCAGCAGCCGCGTCGCTCCCTCCACGCCGAGCACGAGCAGACCGGTCGCCATCGGGTCGAGGGTACCCGCGTGGCCGATCTTGCGGGTGCCGAGCGCGCGCCGCGCCCGCGACACGACGTCATGACTGGTGATGCCCCCCGGTTTGTCGACCAGCAGGATGCCGGGACGGACCATCAGCAGAAGTCCCCGAACACCTGTACGGGGTGGGCGGGGTCGGAGTTCTCCACGATCACGGACGCGGCGGCCTTCGGCCGAACGGTGCGGAGGTAGTGCTTCTCGGCATCCGGCAGCTCGGGGCGCGGCGCCCCGATGGGCGGGTTGCTCTCGAGCCAGATCGTGAAGTTCCAGATCCCGCGCACCTCGGGGCGGAGCAGGAAGCGGCCCGAGACGACGAGCACCGCGTCGGCCGGAGCGATGGCGTCGGGACCGAACGCCTCGCCCGCCCGGAACGGTGCGATAAGTCGCTCGCGGACGTCGGGCGCCCCATCGGCGACCGAGACACGGAAGACGGCCGTGCCCTCGTCGACGATCGCCCGCTCGAAGTCGTTCGCGAACTGCGCCGCGGCGTCGAGGTCGAGCGCGTCGACGGCGACGACGACACGGCCCGCACGGTTGTTCTGCCGCATCAGGGCGACCAGGTTGCGCTGCAGATCGGGGACGGTGTTCTCGCTCGACGCCATGCCCCCAGCCTACTTTCGACCACCGACACCCGACCCCGCAGCCCGACCTTTCGCGCCCGCCCCGCCGCCCTCCACCCCCCACATAAACGCGATCCGCGCGCATAAACACGCTCTCACCGCGTTTCCCGGCGCGGACGGCGTTTATGCATGCCGTCCCCGCCCCCGCGCACGCCGCGCCACCCCCGGCGCACCGCCGCCCACCGCCCGCCCCCGCCCGCTCCGCCCACCGCCCGCCCCCGCCCGCCCCACCCGACGCCCCCCCACGCATAAACGCTCTGCGCACGAGGAAACACGCGCTCCTCGCGTTTCCGCGCGCGCAGAGCGTTTATGCGGAGGGGGCGGCGCCCGCCCGCGACCGTAGGCTGGACGGATGCCAGAACTCGCCGCCCCGCTCATCGCGTGGTACAGCGACGCGGCGCGCGACCTCCCGTGGCGCCGTGTGGGCTTCGACGCCTGGGGCACGCTCGTCAGCGAATTCATGCTCCAGCAGACCCCCGTGAACCGCGTCATCCCGCACCTCGAGGCCTGGCTGGAGCGCTGGCCCACGCCCGCCGACCTCGCCGCCTCCGCCCCCGGCGATGCCGTGACCCAGTGGGCCAACCTCGGCTACCCCCGCCGCGCGCTCTGGCTGCACCGCGCCGCCGCCGAGATCCGCGACCGCCACGACGGCGTGGTCCCCCGCGACGTCGAGGCGCTGCTCGCGCTGACCGGCATCGGCGACTACACCGCGCGGGCCGTCGCCGTGTTCGCTTACGGGGATCGGCATCCGGTCGTCGACACCAACACCCGGCGCGTGCTCGCCCGTGCCGTCGAGGGCCGCGCGCAGCCCGGCCCGCCGCACCGCAGAGACCTCGAACGGATGGATGCCGAGCTGCCCGCGGACATCGCCGAGTCGGCCGTGGTCAACGCCGCGGCGATGGAGCTGGGCGCGATCGTGTGCACGGCCCGCGCGCCGAAGTGCGAAGCGTGCCCCCTCGCCGCGCAGTGCGCCTGGCGCGCCGCCGGCTACCCCGAGTCGGAGGACCGCCGCCGCCGTCAGGCGACCTACGAGGGCAGCGACCGGCAGGCGCGGGGCGCCGTGCTGAAGGTCCTGCGCGATGCCGCCCCCTCCCCCGTTCCGCTTCCCGCGGTGCTGCCCGACTGGCCCGACGCGGCCCAGCGCGATCGGGCGATCGACTCGCTCGTCGCCGACGGCCTCGCGGAGGCTCTCGACGATCTGCTGCGGCTGCCGGGTCACCCGGCGGCCTGAGCCCGCACGCGTTTCCGCCCGGCGTCCTCCGGCCCACGATCCCCGGCCGAGGTCCCGGCCCACGACCCTCGCCCCGCCCACGCGGCCGTGATCCTCGGCGTCCTGGCACGCCGACCGCCGCCGCACCCCGACCGAGTACGACACGGCTCCGCCCGGGAAAGCGAACGACCGGATGCCGTGCCCCGCAGGGCGGCATCCGGTCGTTCGCGGAGGGGGGGGGTGGCCGCGGGGGGGGAGGGGCGGGGGGGGGGCCGGGGAGGTGGGGACCCGCG
>NZ_JBKBNC010000057.1:0-13957 GCF_046295495.1 Microbacterium sp. | reverse complement strand
AACCTCGCCGACCTCGCGGGCTTCGTCGGCCGCGGGGACGCCGCCGGCCGAGCGGGCGTCGTCGGCCGCGGGGACGCCGTCGGCGGGCTCGGGGTCGAGGGGAAGGGTCTCGTCGTGCGCGGTCGGCGCCGGCTCTCCGCGATCGAGGGGAACGGTCTCGTCGTCGGTCGAGGGGTCGCGCGGCTCGTCGTCGACGGGCGGGGCACCCCACGGCTCGGAAGTGTGATCCTGGGGAGCGGCGTCGGGGTTCGCCGCGTTCTGGGCGGCGAGGATGTCATCGAGATACTGCTCTCGTTCCTCGTCCGTCGTGAACTCGATACGGCCATCGGAGCCGAAGCGGCCCGGCCGGTGAGCGGAAAAGGACATTCGCACAGGGTACGACGCGATTCCTGCCGTCTGCTGAGCGGGGCCTGAGGCCCCGCCCGCGCCCCGACCCCGCCCGCGCCCGCGCCCGCGGCGCACCCCGCCCCGCCGAGATCACACGGTTTGCGCGAGATGACCCGCTATGGCGACGAATCCCGCGTGACCTCGGCGAACACGGGTCGTTTCGCCGCCGCAGCGGCCCGTGGCACGCACGACGGAAGCGGGCCGGGAGGGGACCCGGCCCGCTTCCGTCGTGCGTCAGACCAGGCGCTTCTTCGGCGAGACCTCGTACGTGTTCTCGGGGTCGGAGAACACTTCGTCGCCGAGCGCCTCGTCGATGGCGGCGAGGGTGTCGGCATCCAGGGTCACGCCCGAGGCCTTCACGGTGTCGGCGAGCTGCTCGGGACGCGAGGCGCCGACGAGCGCGGCGGCGATGTTGGGATTCTGCAGAACCCACGCGATCGCCAGCTGCGGCATGGCGAGCCCGGCCTCATCGGCGATGGGCTTGAGCCGCTGAACGGCCTCGAGCGTCTCGTCGCGCAGGAAGCGCTTGATGAAGGTGGCGCCGCTCTTCTCGTCGGTCGCGCGCGAGCCCTCGGGCACGGGCTGGCCGGGGAGGTACTTGCCGCTCAGCACGCCCTGCGCCATGGGCGACCAGACGATCTGCGAGATGCCGAGCTCTTCGCTCGTCGGTACGACCTTGCCCTCGATCACACGCCACAGCATGGAGTACTGCGGCTGGTTCGAGATGAGCTGGATGCCGAGCTGCTTCGCCAGGGCGTGGCCCTCGCGCAGCTGTTCGGCGGTCCACTCGGATACGCCGATGTAGAGCGCCTTGCCCTGCCGCACGACGTCGGCGAAGGCCTGGAAGGTCTCTTCGAGCGGCGTCTCGTAGTCGAAGCGGTGCGCCTGGTAGAGGTCGACGTAGTCGGTGCCGAGGCGCTTCAGCGAGCCGTTGATGGAGTCCATGATGTGCTTGCGGCTGAGCCCGGTGTCGTTCGGACCCCCGGGACCGGTGGGGAAATAGACCTTCGTGAAGATCTCGAGCGATTCGCGACGCTGGCCCTCGAGGGCCTTGCCGAGCACCGTCTCGGCCGCCGTGTTGGCGTAGGTGTCGGCGGTGTCGAACGTGGTGATGCCCGCGTCGAGCGCGGCATGCACGGTCTTGATCGCGGCGTCGTCACCGACCTGCGACCCGTGCGTCACCCAGTTGCCGAGGGTGATCTCCGAGATCTTGAATCCACTGTTTCCGAGGTAGCGATAACCGACCATGTCTCCACGCTAGACCCGGCCACCGACACCGGGGCCGCGGCATCCGTGCTCCCCCTCGCATAAACGCTTTCCGCTCGCGAAAACGCGAGGAGAGCGCGTTTATGGGCGCCGAAAGCGTGTATGCGTGGGGAACGGCGCGGGGCCGCCCTCCCGGTGGATACGCGGCGCGGCGTCACGCGTCCTTCCGGATCCACCGGAACGTCACGCGCACCAGCGCGAGCCCGACCACCAGCCACAGCCCCGTCACGAGCAGGATCAGCGGGTGGTCCCACGACCCGGAGGGCTCTGCGGCGGCGAAGCCCTCGGGCAGGAACACCGATCGGAAACCCTGAGCGAGCCACTTGAGCGGGAAGACACTCGCGATGTTCTGCAGCCACTCCGGAAGCGCCGCGAAATTGATGTACACGCCCGAGATGAACTGCAGCAGCAGCACGATGGGGATGACGACGCCCGTGGCGCTGCGACCGGTACGCGGCAACGCCGAGAGGCCGATGCCGAGGATCGCGCACGTGGTCACGCCCAGCAGGAACACCCACGCGAAGGTGAGCCAGCGCTCCGGCTCCGTGGGCAGCGGAACGCCGAAGAACACCGCGGCGACGACGATGAGCAGCACGGACTGCAGCAGGCCGGTCACCAGCACCTGCCCGAGCTTGCCGATGAAGTACGACACGGGGCTCAGTGGCGTGCCGCCCAGGCGCTTGAGCGTGCCGTCGCTGCGCTCCATCGCGATGTCGATCGACATGTTCTGCAGCCCCGACAGCAGCACGCCGGCGGCGAGCATCGCGGGGAGGTAGAACTGCGCGGCATCCACTTCGTCACCCGGCGGGCCGAAGGTCTGGGCGTCGAAGGCCACCGCGAAGATGAGCAGGATCATCACGGGGAACAGGAACGTGAAGAACACCGAGTCGCCCTGGCGGAAGTACGAGCGCACCTCGAACGCGATGCGTGCGGCCCCCAGCCGCAGCACGCGGCTCACGCGACGCCTCCCGCAGCGGCTGTGCGTCGCGCCTCGTCACCCAGGAACGAGAGGTAGACGTCTTCGAGGCTGGGCCGCACGACCTCGAGCCGCTCCGGCTCGCCCAGTCGGGCGAACAGCGCCGCGACGACCGCACCGGGATCGTCGGTGCGGTCCTCGTGCACCTCCCCGCCCTCGCGCCACCGCACGATCGGCACGCGCGCCTCGGGACCGCCGAGGTCGTCGATCCGGCCGACGGATGCCACCTCCCCGGCGACGATGATCGCCGCACGTTCCGCGAGCTCCGCGGCCTCGTCGAGGTAGTGGGTGGTCAAAAGGATCGTGGTGCCCTCACTCTGCAGGCTCCGGATGAGGTTCCAGAACTGCCGACGCACCTCGGGGTCGAAACCGGTCGTGGGTTCGTCGAGGAACAGCAGCTCCGGGCGCCCGATGATGCCCAGCGCCACGTCGACGCGGCGGCGCTGGCCGCCCGAGAGCTTGCGCACGCTGACCTTGGCCTTCTCGCTGAGTCCCACGGATGCGATCACCTCGTCGACGTCGCGCGGGCGCGGGTAGAACGAGGCGAAGTGCGCCAGCAGCTCCCGCACCGTCGCGGTGGGCGCCTCGCCCGTGTTCTGCAGCACGATGCCCAGCCGCGCCTTCCAGTCGAGCCCGCCGCGGTGCGGGTCGACACCGAGCACGCTCACCTCGCCGCTCGTGCGGTCGCGATAGCCCTCGAGGATCTCGATGACCGTGCTCTTGCCCGCGCCGTTGGGTCCGAGCACCGCGAACGTCTCTCCGCGCCGGATGTCGAAGGTGACTCCGCGCAGCGCCTCGACCCCGCCGCGATAGGTCTTGCGCAGGTTCTCGACCCGCACGACGGATTCGCTCATGTGCTCAGTCTGGTGGGCGCGGGGCACCGACCGACACGGCGGACCGGTGAATCCGGCATCCATCCTCCGCGAACCCGCTCAGCCGAGGCACCCCCGGCGCATAAACGCGATCCGCGCGCATAAACGCGTCGTCACCGTGTTTCCGCGCGCGAATCGCGTTTATGCGTCCGGTGGCCGAGCGCACGTCGGCGGAGCGCCGGCGCCGACGCGCACGGCAGCGCGCGCGGGGCCGACGGCGCGGGGCCGACGGCGCGGCGTCAGCCGACCGGCGTCGCCTCGGCGGCGGCCTCGTCTTCTTCGGTCGCGACGAGCTGGCCGCAGGCCCCGTCGATCTCCTTGCCGCGGGTGTCGCGGAGGGTCGTCGGGATGCCGGCGTCGTTCAGGCGTCGCACGAACTCGTTCTGCACGGGCACCTCGGATGCCGTCCAGATCGACCCCGGCGTCGGGTTCAGCGGGATGGGGTTCACGTGCACCCAGCCCCGGCCGCGGGCGTTCAGCTTCTCGGCGAGGAGATCAGCGCGCCAGGCGTGGTCGTTCATGTCTTTGATCAGGGCGTATTCGATCGACACGCGGCGCCCGGTCTTGTCGAAGTAGGAGCGGGCGGCATCCAGGGCCTCGTCGACCTTCCACTTCGAGTTCACGGGGATGAGCTCGTCGCGAAGGTGGTCGTCGGGGGCGTGCAGCGACAGCGCGAAGGTCACCGGGATGTCTTCGTCGGCGAGCTTCTTGATCGCCGGGACGAGCCCGACCGTCGACACCGTGATGCCGCGCGCGCTCATGCCGAGCCCGTGCTCCTTGTCGACCATGACGCGCACGGCCTGCATGACGCGGGCGTAGTTCGCGAGCGGCTCGCCCATGCCCATGAAGACGATGTTCGAGACGCGATCGAGCGAGTGGTCGGAGCTCTTCTTGCCGCCGAGGCCGCCGGCGGCGATGAGGGCGTTGGCGCGCACGATCTGCTCGATGATCTCGGCCGCCGACATGTTGCGCGTGAGGCCCGCCTGTCCGGTCGCGCAGAAGGGGCAGTTCATGCCGCAGCCGGCCTGGCTCGACACGCACAACGTGATGCGGCCGGGGTAACGCATGAGCACCGACTCGACGAGAGCGCCGTCGTGCAGCTTCCAGAGGAACTTGATCGTGTCGCCGCGGTCGGTCTCGAGCCGGCGCACCTCCGTGAGCAGCGGCGGGAGCATGCCCGCGACCAGGTCGTCACGGCTGGATGCCGGCAGATCGGTCATGTCGGCGGGGTCGGAGGTGTAGTGCGTGAAGTAGTGCTTCTCGAGCTGCTTCGCGCGGAAGCCCGGCAGGCCCAGCTCCTTCAGCTTCGCCACACGTTCGTCGTGCGTGAGGTCGGCGAGGTGCACGGGCGGCTTGCCGCGCTTGGGGCTGGCGAACTGCAGCAGCGGACGACCAGTCTCGTCCTTGGCCTGCTGCCATCCCTCGGTCTTCGGGCGCACCTGGCGGATGCCGGTGTCTTTCGGACGCGTCTCGCGGACGGCGGTGTCGCTCGGCGCCCCCGCGGGGCGCGCCTGCCGGGGCGTGGTGGTGCGCACGGGGGGCTGATCAGTCATGGATTCAAGGGTACCGGGCGCTCCTGCGCCGCGGCTGGGCGCGGCCGCGCGGACACGGCGCAGGAAATAGCGCGCCCGCGACGAATGACAGGGCCGGATCCCGCGGGTGCGCAACGCCCACGCCCCGCCACGTCCTGCGGCACGTCGGATGCGACCCCGCCGGCCGGCTCCCCGCAACGGCGGTCCCGTGCCGTCCGCAACGGCATCCACCTCGACGACGACCGCATCGCCTCCCTCAACGACCACCTCGTGCAGGTCGGCGAGGCGCTGGAAGACGGCGTGGACGTGCTCGGGTACACCTCGTGGGGCTGCATCGACATCGTCAGCGCCAGCACCGCCCAGCTGAGCAAGCGATACGGTTTCATCTACGTCGACCGCAACGACGACGGCTCCGGAACGCTGGATCGCTACCGGAAGAAGTCGTTCGGCTGGTACGCCGACGTCATCCGATCCAACGGCGCGTCGCTCACGCGCTGATCCCCCACCGAAACCGGATCGGCCTCGGGCCCCCCACGGCCCGGGGCCGATCCTCTTCTGGAGTGCACATGACCCGCATCGCCTTCGTCGACGTCGACGGCACGATCCTCGAGCACGGATCGGTGATCGCCGACTCGACCGGGCCGGCGATCCGCCGCGCGCGCGAGAACGGGCACCTCGTGTGGCTGAGCACGGGCCGCTCGGCGGGCGACATCCATCCCGACGTGCTGGCGATCGGCTTCGACGGCGCGATCACCAACGGCGGCGCCTACGCCACCCGCGGCGACGAGCTGGTGCTGGAGCACCCGATGCCCCGCGCCGACGTCGAAGAACTGGAACGCTACTTCCAGGCCCACGGCATCCACTACTTCCTGCAGACGCACGACGGGGTGTTCGCCAGCCCCGGCATGGGGCCCGTGATGACGCAGTACCGGCGCGAGCGGCACGCGCGCCGTGCCGCGGAGCTCGAGGCCGAGGGCCTGCCGCCCGAGCAGCCCCTCTGGCGCGAACCGCGACCGATCGCCGACGTCGACCGCGACGTGGTCGCCAAGGCCGTGTTCGTCAGCCCGTCCGCCGACACCGTGGCCCACGCCGCCGAGGCCCTCGGCGCCGGCTTCCACGTCATCCCGGGCTCGATCCCCCTGCCCGGCGGCTCGAACGGCGAGATCGGGCAGGCCGGGGTCACCAAGGGCTCGGCCATCACCGAGGTGCTCGCGTTGCTCGGCCTGTCGGCGGCGGATGCCGTCGGCATCGGCGACAGCTGGAACGACGTCGAGATGTTCGAGGTCGTCGGCAGCCCGGTCGCCATGGGCAACGCCGTCCCCGAACTGCAGCGTCTCGCCGGCCGGGTCACCACCGCCGTGCTCGACGACGGCGTGCACAACGCCTTCGTCGAACTGGGCCTGATCTGAGCCCGGGCGGCCCTCGCCCTCACGCATAAACGCCGTTCGCGCGCAGAAACGCGTGCGCAGCGCGTTTCTGTGCGCCGATCGCGTTTATGCATGGAGGGGCGGGGGCCACGCACGCCGTGTGCGCCCGGGAGCGGACGAGCGACCGAGCGGGTCGCGGCCGCCGAGACGCGGCAGGTCAGTCGAGGAAGATGTCGGGGTACATCGCCGCGTCGGGAGTGCCGGGAACGGCGGCGTACCGCGCGAAATCCGTCACACCCGCACCCTCGAGCACGTCCTCGACGATCAGCGTGCGCCCGGTCAGCTCGCGCGACGGCGCGCACAGCACCTCGTACGCGGCATCCGCGTAGATCTCGGGCGTGCGCGAGACGGCCATGAGCCGGTCGCCGCCGATGACGTTCTTCACCGCGGCGGTCGCGATCGTCGTGCGCGGCCAGAGGGTGTTCGCCGCGATCCCGTCGCCGGCGAATTCCTCGGCGATGCCCAGCGTCGCCATGGTCATGCCGAACTTCGCGAGGCTGTACCCGGTGTGGGCGCCGAGCCATCTCGGCGTCACATTGAGGGGCGGCGAGAGCGAGAGGATGTGCGGGTTCGCCGCGTCGCGAAGCTGCGGCACGGCCGCCCGCGAGAGCAGGAACGTGCCGCGCACGTTCACGTCCTGCATCAGGTCGTACTTCTTCGTCGCGAGCTCGAGGGAGCCCGACAGGTCGATGACGCTGGCGTTGTTGACGACGATGTCGATGCCACCGAACTCCCCCACCGTGCGCAGCACCGCCTCGGTGATCGACGCCTCGTCGCGCACGTCGCCGACGATCGGCAGGGCTCGTCCGCCCGCGGCGCGGATCGCCTCGGCCGCGGTGTGCACGGTGCCCTCGAGCTTCGGATGCGGGGTGTCGGTCTTGGCCAGGAGCGCGATGTTCGCCCCGTCGCGCGCCGCGCGCAGCGCGATCGCCAGACCGATCCCGCGGCTGCCGCCCGACATCAGGACGGTCTTGCCGGCCAGCGGAGCGGCGGAAGAAGACGACGTGGTCATGAGCGTCCTTTCGCGGAGGCGGCGGCGAACGCGGCGACGCGCGCTCTCGCCTCGGGTGTGTCGAAGGCGGCGCCGATGGTCCGGGCCTCGTCGGCGAGGTTCTCGGCGAAGGTCCGCCCGGCGCCGACGCGAACCAGCCGCGTGGCCTGACCGAACGCGGCGGTCGCCCCCTCCAGCCAGAACCGGGCGATCTCCTCGACCCGCGCCGCCAGGTCACCGGATGCCACGACCTCGGCGACGAGCCCCCAGTCCCGAGCCTCCGCGGCATCCAGCATGCGGTCCTGCAGCAGCAGCTGCAGGGCACGCCGCTGCCCGATGGCCGCGGGGAGCAGCGTCGACACCCCGAGGTCGGGGGTCAGGCCGATGTTGGCGTACCGGCTGACGAACCGGGCGTTCTCGCTCGCGACGACGTAGTCGGCGGTCAGCATGAGACCGAGTCCACCACCGGCGACGGCGCCCTGGACGGCGGCGACCATCGGCAACGGCGCCTCGACGAAGGTGCGGATGCCGTCGTGAATCGCCTCGGCGGTCGCGGTCACGTCGGCGCCGGAGGATCTGCTCGTCGACATCGCGACCACGTCGCCGCCGGCGCAGAACGCGGGGCCGCCTGCATCCAGGATCACCGCCCCGACCGAGGGATCGGACGTGACCTCGTGCGCCACCTCGCGCCAGCGGCGCGCCATCGGGAAGTCCATCGCGTTGAGCGAGGCGGGCCGGTCGAAGGTGACGCGGGCCAGGCCGTCGCCGATGTGCAGCAGGATGCCGTCGGTCATTTCGGCGCCATCCGGATCGCGCCGTCGAGGCGGATGGTCTCGCCGTTGAGGTAGCCGTTGTCGACGATCGAGAGCACGAGACGCGCGTATTCGTCGGGGGCGCCGAGCCGCGAGGGGTAGGGCACCTGCTGACCGAGCGAGTCCTGCGCGGCCTGCGGGAGGCCCTTGAGCATCGGGGTCTCCATGATCCCCGGTGCCACGGTGACCACCCGGATGCCGTGGCGGGCGAGCTCGCGCGCGATGGGCAGCGTCATCGCGTGCACCCCGCCCTTGCTCGCCGCGTACGCGGGCTGGCCGATCTGCCCGTCGAACGCCGCGACGCTCGCCGTGTTGACGATGACGCCGCGGTCTCCCTCGGCGGTCGGCGCGGTCCGGGCGATCACGGCCGAGGTCTGGGCGACGACGTTGAACGTGCCGACGAGGTTGACGCGCACGACGCGCTCGAAGTCGGCGAGCGCGGTGGGGGCGCCGTCGCGGTCGAGCACCTTCGCGGGAGGAGCGATGCCGGCGCAGTTCACCACGACGCGCAGCGGTCCGGCCTCGGCGGCGAGGGCCGCGGCGGCGGCGATCTGCTCGGCATCCGTCACATCGGCGCCGGCGAACGAGCCGCCCAGCTCGGCCGCGATCTCGGCCCCCGCCGACGACGGCAGGTCGACGATCGTGACGTGCGCTCCGGCGCCGGCCAGGCGCCGGGCGGTGGCGAGTCCGAGCCCCGAGGCACCCCCGGTGACGAGGGCGGATGCTCCCGCGATATCCATGCCTTCTCCTTCGAAGATGAAACCCGGTTCCACCCTAGTCGAGACTCAGGATCGCCCGAAGCTTCGTCGATGGCGCCAGACGGGACCGGTCTGCGTGCGGACCGCCGCCGTCGAGGCGCCGTCGACGAGCAGGATGACGTCTTCCGACTTCCATCCGTACTCGGCCCTCAACCGGTCGCCCACCGTCGCCAGCGGGTCGGGCAGCGTCGACTCGACGCCCCGCGGCACGTCGACCGCGCCGGGGTCGAGGTCGCGCGCGGCCTCCCGCAGCTGCGTCACCAGCTCGTGCACGCGGTCGGTGCCGTAGGCGGTCACGGCGAGGTCCCAGTCGCCGACCACCACGGCCACGCCGTGCGGGCACGCCACCTCGGGGGCACTCGCGTGGGGCCCGAAGCGGAGGCGCACCACCGCCGCACCGACGAGCACGACCGCGACCGCGCCGAGCACCGTGGCCGGCGCGTACGAGAACCACGTGCGGTACAGGGGCGACTCCCATCCCGCGATGACGCCCACCGCCACCCGCGCGACGCAGTACGCGGCGAAGGCGATGTCGACCACGGCGATGAGCCGCATCGCGCCGAACGGCTCGACGTTCGAGCGCAGGGCCACCCACGCGCACGCCGCGCAGGCCAGTGCGAGGGCGAGCGCCTTGACCACGAGCGAGCCGGGCAGCGGCACCGTCGCGCTCGCGATCGCGACCGCGAGGGCCCCGGCGACGACGCCGAGCGATGTGCGCCGTGCGCGTCGGCCGTCGAGAACGCTCACGGCGACCAGCAGCAGAGCGGGGGCGAGCACCATCGACACGTCGCCGAGCACGAGGGTCAGGATGCCGCCGCCCGCCGTGTAGATGAAGTACATGGCGCTCGAGCCGACCGCCGCCACCCCCGCGACCGCGGCGAAACGCAGGAACAGCGTCAGGCGTCCGGGCATGCCGACGCGGGGCAGCGCGATGAAGAGCACGACCGCCGCGACGGCCACGGTCACCGCCAACAACCCCACCGCCATGTTCATGGCACCTCCCCTCCGCTCATTCTGCCCCGCCGACGCCGGTGCCCTCGACGACGCGGGAGGAGCATCGGAATGGCCGCCGCCCTCCCCGGCTACTGCGGCGTCGCCGGACCCCGCAGGCCCCCGCGGACTCGTAGGCTCCTACGGTGAGCGAACCCGTTCCGCATCGAGGGTGTCGCCGTCGACGACCCCCGCGCCGTCCGGCTACGCGGCATCCTGGACGACGACCTCGACGAGCGTTACCGCGGGGCCGACGCCGACGACTCCCCCGAGATCGCCGCGAAGCGCGCCGCGGCCCTGGCCGTGCATCCCGAGCAGATCGTCGCGACCCTCATCGCGGTGGATGCCGACGACACCCCGCTCGGGCACGTGATGCTGCGCCGCCTCGACGGGGAATGGGAGCTCAAACGCCTCATCGTGGTCGAGGCCGCACGTCGACGCGGCGTGGGCCGTGCGCTCACCGCCGAGGTCGTGCACCTCGCGCGCCGCGGCGGCGCGCACCGGGTGATCCTGCAGAGCGGTCGGATGCAGCCCGAATCGCTGCGCATGTACGCCGCCTCGGGCTTCACGCCGATTCCCGTCTATGAGCCGTACATCGAGACGATGCCGCGCTCGCTGTGCTTCGAGTACGTGTTCTGAGCCGAGCGGGGCTCCGCTCGATCTCCGGCGCACGCGCCGGCCGCACGGCCGCCCCTCCTCGGGCGCGCGGAACACGCCCCTCCATCCGACGGACATCGGCGTGTTCCGGACGCTCACGGGAGGGGTCACGTCCCCACCACCCGGAACGCCCCCGACGCCACCGCCGCCCCCAGGGCCGCGGCGATGAGCGCGAGCGCACCGACGAGGGCGACGGCATCCCGGGCCGACAGCGTCGACGGGCGCGACCACGTGCGCGGGATGTCGGCTCCGAACCCGCGGGCCTCCATCGCCGTCGCCAGGGTCGTGCCGCGGCGCACCGCGAAGACGAGCAGCACGAAGGCCATCGACAGGAACCGTCGCACCGCACCCCGGTCGCCGAGGCCGCGGGCGCGGCGGGCGAGGCTCATGGTGCGCCAGTCGTCGACGAAGAGACCCACGGTGCGCGCCCCCGCGAGCACGCCGAGCACGAACCGGCTCGGGAGCTTCGCGACCTGGGCGAGGGCGTCGGCGAGTTCGGTGGGGTCGGTGCGTGAGAAGAGCAGGATCATCGGCAGGGCCAGCGCGAGCACGCGCAAGAGCACCGCGAGCGAGAGCGAGATCGAGGCGTCGCTGACGGTGGCGAACAGGAAGGTGCCGTAGACGGTCCCGCCCGGCCGCGCGTACAGCAGCATGCTGAGCGCGGCGACCGGCGCGAACGCGAGCACCGGCAGCATCCGCGCCAGCACGACCCGGTAGCGGAGCCCCGTCAGCGGGACCGCGAGCATCTCGAGCGCCAGCGCCGTCGCCGCGCTCACGGCGTCGATCGACACGAGCAGGGGGACCGCCAGCACGATCACGATCGCGACCTTGGCGACCGGGTTCACGCCGTCGAGCCAGGCGGCTGCGCGCGACGGTGAGGCCACGACCGCACTCACGCCGCGCCTGCGCCCGCGACGGCCGCGGCGAGATCGAGCTCGATGCGGTGCTGACCGAGGTGCCGCACGACGTCGGCGTCATGGGTGACCGCGATCACCGTGCGCCCGCGCGCGATCTCGCGCTGGAGGAGGCCGACGAGCTCGCCCCAGCCTCGACGGTCCTGCCCGAACGTGGGCTCGTCGAGCACGATCACCTCGGGCGATGCGGCGAGCACCGTCGCCACCGACAGGCGCCTCTTCTGACCGCCCGACAGCGTGAAGGGGTTGGCGAGGGCGAGGGATGCCAGATCCAGCCGTTCGAGCAGTTCATCGACGATCGCGTCGACCCGGGCCGCCGGCATCCGCAGGGCCCGCGGTCCGACGGCGAGCTCGTCGCGCAGGGTCGGGGCGAGGAACTGGTGCTCGGGTTCTTGGAACACGGTGCCGATGCGCGTGAGCAGCTCCGTGGAGCGCCAGCGCGAGGGCCGGCGCACCCCGCGGGTCGCGAGCGCGGCGTCGGCGACGACCTCGCCCGACACCTCCGGCAGCAGCCCCGCGAGGGTCAGCGCGAGCGTCGACTTGCCGGCGCCGTTTGGTCCGGTCACCACCGTCCCGGCTCCACGAAGCACCCCGAGGTCGAGACCAGATGCCACCACGGTGCGCTTGTCGCGACCGATCGTGAGCCCGCGGGCTGCGAGCACGGCATCCGTGGTCGCCGGCGGCGGGGCCAACGGGAGATCGACGGGACGCCCGGGCACCCACACCCCGGCCGCGGCGAGCGCGTCGCCGTGCGCGGCGAACACGCGATCGGGAGGGCCGTCCGCGAGCACCCCGCCGCCGGGGGCGAGCACGACGACGCGCGTCATGAGGTCGGCCCACACCGCGGTGCGGTGCTCGATGAGTACGAGGGTGGTGCCCTCGCGCGCGACGACCGACTCCACGGCGGCACGCACCTCGGCGACGCCGACGGGGTCGAGGTTGGCGGTCGGCTCGTCGAGCAGCAGCAGACCGGGCCGCATGGCGAGCACGCCCGCGAGAGCGAGCCGCTGCTTCTGCCCGCCCGAGAGCGCCTTGGTCGCCCGGTCGAACGGCACCGCGAGACCCACGGATGCCACGGCTTCGGCGACGCGCGCGGGGATGTCGGCGGCCGGCACCCCGAGGTTCTCGCAGCCGAAGGCGACGTCGTCGCCCACTCTGGACAGCACGATGCCGGCCTCGGGGTCTTGCAGGACGAGTCCGATGCGCCCGCGCTGGGTCTGCGGATCCTGTCCGTCGACGAGGATGCGGCCGGTGGCCTCGCCCTCGTCGCTCCCTCCGAGCAGCCCCGCGAGACCGGCGAGCAGTGTCGACTTCCCCGCCCCCGAGGCCCCCAGGAGCAGCACCCGCTCGCCGGGCTCGATCGTCAGGTCGACGTCACGCGTGGCGGGGAGCTTGCGACCGGCGTAGCGCCACCCCCAGCCCTCGACGTCGACGCGCGCGGGGCCCGGCATCAGACGTCGCGGCGCGCTTCCCGCCCGGCGGCGAAGCGGCTGAGCGCCCCGGTCGCGGCGAGAGCGCGCACGAGCAGCCAGCCGACGAGACCGGCCAGCAGCGCACCCGAGACGATGAGCGAGCCGAGGTAGATGAGGTTGAACTCCACCGTCTTGGCGATGTTGGGCGAGCTGCCGACGAAGAGCTCATTGACCCACGCGCCGATGCCGGCGCCGACGCCCGCGAGCATCGCGACCGGGAGCGTGAAGCGCAGGTACAGGAAGGCGAGGAAGATCAGCTCGGCGCCCAGACCCTGCGCGAGACCCGAGACGACGGTGCTGATGCCCCACACGTTGCCGATGAGGGCGGAGACGATCGCCGCGATCACCTCGACGAGCAGCGCCGCACCCGGCTTGCGGATGATCAGCCCGCCCACGACGCCGCCGAGCAGCCAGATCCCCACGGCGATGCCGCCCAGACCGGGGGTCAGTCCGTCCATCGCGGCGAACCAGAGCCCGCCGACCGTGTTCCAGCCCCAGAAGACGAGGCCGATCGCGACGCCGAGGACGGCGGCGACGACGATGTCGACGACCCGCCAGCGGAAGCGGTTCGCGGGGGCTCCGGTGCCGTTGACGGCTCCGGCCGTGCGCGCAGACGTCGACGTGTGCATTTCTCTCCTCCCTGCGCCGGCATGATCCGGGTCAGGTTCGACGGTCGAAGCGTGGATTCGCTTCCTCTCAGCCCGGCTCACCGGACTCCCGTGGGTTGTGCTGACGAGTATAGACAGACGACCGGGGTAGCGTGGGCGGGTGAACGAGCAGACCCCGGCCCCGCAGCGCGCGCCGGAGGGTCTGGTGCCGTCACCGTCCGAGACACCGGATGCCGTGCCCTCGGCGGATGCCACCACGCCGGGCACGACGCCGGGCACGACGCCGCCCGCGGAA
>NZ_JBKBNC010000056.1:0-14257 GCF_046295495.1 Microbacterium sp. | reverse complement strand
CGCCTGGGCCGCGTGGCGCGCCCGCTTCGCCCCCCGCGTGGCGATGGCCGGTGCGACCCTGGCGATCGGCGCCGGCGCGACCGTGCTCGCGGTGTTCCTCGCGTTCGGCGCCCCCACGCTCCCCGGGGTCGCCATCGCCGCCCCCGCCGCAGCGCAGACCGCCTCGGGCGACGCCCTTGCAACGCTGCAGGCCGACCTCGCCTCCGCCGCGACGGCGGGCGCCTGGCCCGAGCTGCACCCCTCACTCGACGAGGCGATGCGAGAGTCGTCTTCGGCCAACCGCGCGCACGACTGCTTCACCCCCGACGGCACGCCCGACCCCGCGCGCTGCACGTGGGGGAGCGCCGACGCCCCGCACCACCTCTACCTCGTGGGCGACTCGAGCGCGATGGCGTACGCCCCGGCGTTCGCGAAGCTCGCCGACGACAGCGGGGGAGCCTGGCGCGTCACGACGGTCGGACTGTACGGATGCCGCTTCACCGACGTCCTGGTCGAGAGCCGCGACCCCTCGGTGATGGCGACCTGCGCGCAGCGCAAGGCCGAGGTCGCGGCGATGATCGCGGCGTCTCCGGCCGACCTGCTCGTCGTCTCGAACGCGTTCACCCTCGCCCGCACGGTCGACGGACGCGATCTGAACGCGGTCGAGCTGGCATCCGCCGTCGCCGCCGAGGTGTCCGGCTGGGCCCCGGCCGGACGCACCGTGTACCTGGCGCCCCCGCCGCACGGCGTCGACCTGGGCCGGTGCTACTCGCCGCTCACCGGCCCGGGTGCCTGCCTCGCGGCCGTCGACGACGTGTGGACGCAGGTGGAGGCGGCGACCGAGGCGCAGGCGGTCGCGACCGGCGACGCCGCCATCAGCGCACTGCCGTTCACGTGCTGGCAGGACGTGTGCCCGGCTTTCGCCGGCGACACGCCCGTGCGCTACGACGACACGCACGTCACCCCGGCGTTCGCGGAACGTCTGACGCCGATCCTGCGCGACGAACTCGCCACGCGCGGGCTGTACTGAGCGGCGGAAAGCGCAACCCACGCCCGAACCGGGGCCGCGGCTGCGAGGGTGGGACGATGACCGCGCTCGCCGACCCCCGCCGCTTCGACCTCGACGCCCTGCGCGAGCGGCTCCTCGACGAGCGCGACGGCGAGGTCGATACGAGCATTCCCCAGCTCGCCACCGCCGACCCCGCCCTGTGCGCGATCGCCCTCGTCCTGCCCGACGGGAGCATCCGTTCGAGTGTTCAGGCCGACGCCCCCTTCAGCGTGCAGTCCGCGGTGAAGCCGTTCCTCTTCGCCCTGGCCCTGCTCGACACCGACGGAGAAGCCCTCGACCGGGTCGGCATCGAACCGACCGGCGAGTCCTTCGACGCCCTGAAGCTCGAGAGCGGCACGGGCCGCCCGCCGAACCCCATGGTGAACGCGGGTGCGCTGCTCACGGCATCCCTCGTCGAGGGCGCTGACGCGTCGGCGCGCTCCGCCCGCATCGCGCGCGGACTGGCGGCTTTCGCCGGGCGCGACCTCGACGTCGACGAAGACGTCGCCCACAACGAGCACCTGCTGGGCGACCGCAACCACGCCCTCGCCCATCTCATGCGCGCCGAGGGCACCCTCCACGCCACCGCCGACGACGCGGTGGAGGTCTACGCCCGGGCGTGCGCGACCCTGGTGGATGCCGAGACCCTCGCCGTGATGGGCGCGACGCTCGCGTGCGGCGGGGTGAACCCGCGCACCGGTGATCGCGTGATCCCCGAACGCGTGGCGCGGGACGTCGTGTCGGTGATGGCCACCTGCGGCGTCTACGACGGATCGGGGCGGTGGATGCGAGCGGTCGGGGTGCCGGCGAAGTCCAGCGTCTCCGGCGCGATCGTGCTCTCCGCGCCCGGCCGCCTCGGCGCCGCCGTGGTGAGCCCGCCCCTCGACGCCCAGGGCACGAGCGTACGAGGTCGCCTCGCGATCGAAGCGCTCAGCGACGAGCTGGGTCTGCACGCCTTCGCCGCCCACTGAACCACGTCGGCACGGACCGCGGCGCCGGCCGATCCGGGTTCCCGGGCCCCGCGCGCCGTGGATGTGAGAGCATCGGCGAAGACCCACCCCGACGGCATCCGTGAAGGAGCCCCCCATGCACCCCGCCGCGCGCCGCCGCGCTTCGCGCACCGTCACCGTGGGCGTCGTCGCCGCCCTCGCCGCCACCCTCACCGGATGCGGGCAGGGGACGAACGTGTCGGAGGACTACGCCCAGATCTGCCGGGACAACGCGACCGAGAAGCGCCTGCCCGACGACGACTGCAACAACCACGGCGGGGGAGCGGGCTGGTACTTCCTGCCCCTCGGCGCCGGCAGCCGCACCGTGCCGGCGGTCGGTCAGGCCGTCTCGGGCGGTGTCGACACGCTGCCGTCGGGGCGCACCGCGGCGAAGGGCATCTCGGGCGACGGCGCGAGCGTCTCGCGCGGGGGCTTCGGTGGCTCGGGCTCCGACGGAAGCCACGGCGGCTGATGCACCGCATCGAGCTCGACCCCCGCCCCGACTGGGAACGCACGATCAAGCAGTCCGGGCTCATCTACTCGCGAACGGTGCGCGACGACGGCACGGCGGTGGAGTACTGGAACGACGGTGCCGCCTACGTCTTCACCCTGCCCGAGGTGGAGGCGCTCGAGCAGCAGACCGAGGAGCTGCACCGCATGAGCCGCGAGGCCGCGCGGTATCTCGCATCCGGGGAACTCGGCCACCTCGGTCTCACCCCGAAAGCCTTCGAGCTGGCCCAGTGGTCGCTCGACCAGGACGAGCCCGACGTCTACGCCCGTTTCGACCTGGCCTACGCCGGCGACGGCTCGCCCGCGAAGATGCTCGAGTACAACGCCGACACTCCGACGGGGCTCATCGAGGCCTCGGTCACGCAGTGGTTCTGGCTGCAGGACCGCATCAAGAGCGGCGCCCTCCCCGCCGACACCGACCAGTGGAACGGACTGCACGAAGCCCTCGTCGACCGCTGGCGCGCGCTGCTGCACCGCTCCCTCACCAAGGGCGAGGGCGGACGCCTGTTCGTCGCCCACTCGGATGCCGACACCTACGGCGAAGACTGGGACACCGTCGCCTACATGCGCGACCTCGCCGGCGAAGCGGGTTGGGAGCACACCGGCATCGAGATGAAGGACATCGGCTGGCACCACGGCGCCCGTCAGTTCGTCGGCGTGCCCGAGGCGTGGGGCTCCTCGCGCAGTGTCGCGGCCCTGCCCGGCGACACCCCCGGCACGCAGTACCCCGTCATCCGCAACCTGTTCAAGCTCTACCCGTGGGAAGACCTCGTCTCGGGGGAGGACCGCGTGATCGGCGACCAGGAGTTCGGGGCGCTCCTCATCGCCGGGCGCGGGCTGTTCGGGCGCTGGTACGAGCCGGCGTGGAAGATGTTCCTGTCGAACAAGCTGCTGCTCGTGGCCCTCTGGCGCCTGTACCCGGGCCACCCCAACCTCCTCCCCGCCTACGCCGACGGACCCAACGGCATGACCGACTTCGTCGTCAAACCGGTCTTCGGCCGCGAGGGCGACGGCATCCGCGTGCACCGGGCCGACGGCTCCGTCACCTCGAACGGCCAGGAGTACCGCCGCGAGGGCACCGGTCGCGAGCGGGTGTGGCAGGAGTACCACGAACTCCCCGACTTCCCCGGGTCGCGGGGGAGCAACCACCCCGTGCTCGGCTCGTGGGTGATCGACGGCGAGGCCTACGGCGTCGGCATCCGCGAGTCCGACGGACCGATCACCGACTACTACTGCCGCTTCGCCCCGAACATCATCGAGGGCTGACGCTCACGCGCCGACCCGGATGCCGTGCGGCTGCGGTCGCAGACGGGGGCGACGCCGCTCCCGAGCAGGCCCCGGGCGCGAGACGCTCACGCGTCGATGTCGTCGACCCCCGGCATCCACGACGCCCCGGGCTTGCCCCACTTGCGCTTCTTCGCGATCTTCGCCACGACCCGGCTGTCTTCGTCATCGAGGCGATCGACGTACAGGATGCCGTCGAGGTGATCGAACTCGTGCTGCAGGATGCGCGCGCGCCACCCCGTGACCTCGATGCGCACCGAGTGCCCCTCGAGGTCGGTCCCGGTCAGGAGCGCCGCTTCCGACCGGCGCAGCGGGAAGCGCTCGCCGGGGAACGACAGACACCCCTCGCTTTCCTCGTCGGGATCGGGGTAGCCCGGCTCGACGGGTCGGATCCACAGTTCGGGGTTGATGACGGCGCCCCGCCAGGGCCGGCCCTCGTCGTCTTCATAGGTGTAGGTGAAGATGCGCAGTCCCACGCCCACCTGCGGCGCGGCGAGGCCGACGCCGGGGGCGGCATCCATCGTCTCGAACATGTCGGCGACGAGTCGACGCACCTCGTCGGTGATCTCGTCGACGCGGGCAGCGGGAGCGTGCAGCACGGGATCGCCCATGATGCGGATCGGGAGTACGGCCACGTCTCCAGCCTATCCAGCGGGCGGGCGGCTATCGTCGAGGGGTGATCCCGCTCGATGCAACCCTCAGCGACGGAATCGACCAACTCGTCGGTGTCTTCCGCGACCCGCGAATCCTCCTCGGCATCCCGCTGGCCCTGCTGGGCGCGGTCTTCATGTCGTTCGGGGCGCAGTATCAGCACCGCGGCGTGCAGAAAGTGGAGCGCCTGTCGGGCAAGACCACCGGCGGCCTCTCGCGCGCGCAGCTGACGTCGTTGCTCACGCGGCCCTCGTGGGTGGCCGGCACGGTCATGCTGGGCCTCGCGATCGTGTGCCAGCTCGCCGCTCTCTCGGTCGCGCCGCTCATCCTGGTGCAGCCCCTCGGGGCGATCGCCCTGGTGATCACGACGGTTCTGAACGCCCGCGTCTCCCACCTCAAGCCCACGAGGCAGTCGCTCATCGCGATCGCGCTGTGCGTGGGCGGCATCTTCATCTTCGTGACGATCGCCGCGTTCTTCGCCACCGAGCACGTCATCACCGAGCGCGAGCTGCTCATCATCCTCGGCATCCTCGCCGTGGTCGTGATCGTGTTCGGCGGCTTCTGGATGCTCGTACGCCGTCGCGCGCAGGCGCTGTTCTACATCATGGCCGCGGGCGTCATCTACGGCTTCGTCGCGACGCTCGCGAAGGTCGTCATCAGCCGCGCGCAGGCCGGGAACTTCGAGTGGCTGACCCTGCTGTGCCTCGTGGCGCTGCTGGGCGCCGTGGCCGTCGGGGCGTACTTCGTGCAGACGGCGTACTCGGCCGGCCCGCCCGACCTCGTGATCGCGGGCCTGACGGTCATCGACCCGATCATCGCCGTGCTCATCGGTCTGCTCGTGCTCGGCGAAGCCTCGACGGCCCCCGCCTGGGCGCTGATCGGCTTCGTCATCGCGGGCGCGATCGCGACGTGGGGCGTCATCCAGCTCACCAAGCACCATCCGCAGGTGACCGCCGACGGCAAGCCGACGAAGCCGCGCGTGCTCTGAGGCCAGACCCCGCCGCGGTGCGCACCGCGCTCGTCCCGCCGGTGCCGGGCGTCGAGATCACACGACTCTTGCGAGATCACCCGCTTTTACGCGCAATCCCCCGTGATCTGGCGCAACTCGTGTGATCTCGCGGGCGCCGCGGGCCCGACGCCCCGCCCGGGCGTCGTCGGCGAGAAGAAGCGGATGCCGGTAGGCTCGACGTCGCTGGGGGCGGTGGCCAAGCTGGTCAAGGCAGCGGGCTCATAACCCGACGATCGTGGGTTCAAGTCCCACCCGCCCTACTCCTCTCCGGGTCGCCGACACGGCGCGCGCCGCCCCTGTCGGAGGTCGCCGCTAGCGTTCCCCGCGTGACGGAGAGAGTGCAGGCCTGGTGGGCCCGTCGACAGTGGTCGAAGGGGCTCGAGGTGCCGTACGCGGTCGGGGCTTATCGCGCGGCGTGGGCCGCCTACCCCGCGCTGGTACGGCAGTATCACCCCGACCTCAACGCGGGGATCGCCCTGAGTCAGGTTCCTCCCGCAGCCGATGTGCTCCTGCTCTGGCAGTGCGACGCGGGCCACCGCTTCGCCGCGACGCCGAGCGAGCAACGCCTCCGGCCGGGGCGCGAACGTCGCCGCAGCGCCTGGTGTCCGGAGTGCAGCGAGAGGGCGAATCCCACGCGCACGGTCGCGCTCCCGATGCGCGGCTCGGTCACCGAGCCCTCTTCACCGCCGTCGGGGGTTCTCCGGGCTCGACGCGCGAAGCCCCGCGTCACCCTCTGCACCAAGACCCCCGACCTCCCGGTCGGTGAGGCGTTCGTCTCCGTCTGCGCGCCGCGCCCCGCCTCGGCGGTGGAGGGCCGCGTGCGTGTCGACGTCTTCGACCGTCTGGCGCTCACCCCCGGTCGGAACGCCGTGCGCATCAGCAGACCCTTCTTCGAGCACCTCGAGGTCTGGCCCGACCTCGTGTTCCCCGAGCTGCGCATCGCGGTCGAGTACGACTCGATCGGCCGCCATGGTCTCGAGCACGTCGGTCGCCGCGAGGAAGTCGACCGACGCAAAGACCGGGCGCTCCGGGCGGCGGGGTGGGAGGTCGTGCGCCTGCGTACGGGCCGACTCGAGCCGCTCGGGCCGCACGACCTGCAGCTCACCGCATGGAACCGCGCGGCGACGACGCGGCTGATCGACGCGTTCCGCGGCATCCGGGGCCCGTTGCTCGTCGACGCCTACGTGCGATGAAGGTCAGCGCAAGCCGGAAGAACGGTCCCGGTCCAGCGAGCGGAACTGCAAGTAGGTGCACAGACGTGCCGCGTCGAGCACCACCGACGCGAGGGCGCCGAGCTCGAGCGGAGTCATGGTGACGTCGTGGTGGCGCTCCGGGATCGTCAGCTCCCAGACGGGGTCGTCATAGCCGCGCGGCTGCATGTACACCGACAGTGTGGAGCCGTGCGGGCGCAGGATCACCAGACCGGTGTCGCCGTCGCCCCCGTCTTCCTGTGGGGCGACGTCGACGCGCGCCCCGTTCAGACTCGTCTCCGAGGTGTAGTCGTCCACCCACTGTCGGAGGAGTTCGCGGCTACGCCGCGGCGGATGGACGGCTTCATCGCTCATCGGCTCATCATTGCACCGCTCATCGCTCCGGCACACCGTTGCGGGTACGAACCGTGCGTTCCGGACGCGGGGGGCGGGCCCGAATCGCACGGTCGCACCGCGACGTCGAGGACGACTCCCCTCAGGAGCCGTGCGCCTCCTCCGACACGGGCTGCCACTCGCGCCACGTCTTCAGGCGCGACTCGTAGTCCTTCTCGGCGATGCCGAGGGGCGCCTTGCCGAAGAAGATGCGCAGCGGTGGCTGCTCAGCATCCACCACCTTCAGGATCGCCGCGCGCGTCGCCTCGGGCGAGCCGGGGTCGGCGGCCGACGGGCGCTTCGCGGCCTGCGCGCGCACCTGGCCGTAGGCCTCGATCTCCTCGCTGCGCTTGGCCGAAGGACCCGACCAGTCGGTGGAGTATCCGCCCGGCTCGACGAGGGTGACGTGGATGCTGAAGCCCGCGACCTCCTGCGCCAGAGACTGCGAGAGCCCCTCCAGCGCCCACTTCGAGGCGTGATAGGCCCCGACGGTCGGGAACGCGCTGATTCCGCCGATGCTCGACACCTGGATGATGTGGCCCGACCCCTGCTCCCGCATGATCGGCAGAGCCGCCTGCGTGACCCACAGGGCACCGAAGAAGTTGGTCTCGAGCTGCGCGCGCACCTCGTCTTCGCTGAGCTCCTCGACCATGCCGAAGTGCCCGAAACCCGCATTGTTGATGACGACGTCGAGCGCGCCGAACTTCTCGTGCGCCTTCTGCACGGCGGCGAGGTCGGCCGCGCGGTCGGTCACGTCGAGCTGCAGGGGCAGGAAGGTGTCGGGATACGTGTCGACGAGTTCCTGCACGTCGTCGAGATTGCGGGCGGTCCCCGCGACGTTGTCGCCACGCTCGAGGGCCGCCTCGGCCCACTCACGGCCGAAGCCCTTGGACGCGCCGGTGATGAACCAGGTCTTGCTCATGAATGTCCTCCGAGAACAGTGAGGGGTGAACGCGAACGACGGTACGCCGCCCGTCTCGGCGCGAACGGCGGCTTGACAGTCCGCCCCCACCCCGCACCCCGTGGTGTCGGTGACACACGCCGCCGCATCGACGATCACCCCCGGGAGCATTCCTCGGCGCAGCGAGCGTCCCTCCGACAGGCGGGCGGATGCCGCGGCGCCCTATCGCGTCGCGTCGGCGAGCTCGCCCGGTCCCGGGAGGATCTCACGCAACAGGTCGTCGAGCGTGACCACACCCTCCAACCTGCCACCGTCGACGACCGTGGCCAGCTGCACGCGGCCCCGGCGCATGCGCGCGAGCGCGTCGTAGGCCGACGCCCCGGGCTCGAGCACGAGCGGCCCCCGAGCGATGTCGAGCGCCGGCGTCGAGGGGTCGACCGCCAGCGTGTCGCGCACGTGCACCACCCGCGAGGCCGCGCCTGAGCCGACGAGGATGCGCAGGTGCGTCGAGGCCGCGGCGACCGCCTGCAGCTCGGCCACCGTCGCATCCGTGGGGACCGCGGTGGGGGAGCGGTCGGTGCGCACGATGTCACCGACGGTGAGCGTTCCGAGCGCGATCGCCTGGGCGATCGGCTCGGAGTACTGCTTCTCCAGCGTGCCCGCCTGGCGCGAGTGCGCGACGAGCTCGCGGATGGTGTCGGCATCCTGTCCGCCCGCGGCCGCCTTGTCGACGGGCTCCACGCCCGACGCCCGCACGAGGCGGTTGGCGATGTGGTTGATCCACAGCAGGAACGGACGCAGCGGCCACGTCAACGCGCGGGCGAGGATGCCGGTGGCTTTCGCCGCGGTCTCGGGGTGGGCGATCGCCCACGATTTCGGCGCCATCTCGCCGATCACGAGGTGCAGGAACGTCACCACGATCAGGGCGAGCATGAAGGCGATGATGTCGGCCAGCACGTACGGCAGGCCCCACGCCTCGAAGACCGGTGCGAGCGCGTAGTCGGTGGCCGGCTTCGTGACGGCACCGAGCAGGAAGGTGCACGCGGTGATGCCCAATTGGGCGAAGGCGAGCATGACGGTCAGCTCGTTCACACCGCGCAGGGCGGCGCGGGCCGAGGCGCTCGTCGCGGCCTCCTCCTCGAGCCGGTGGCGACGGGCGGCGAGCAGCGCGAACTCGACGATCACGAAGAACGCGCTCGCGACGATGAGCCCCGCGGTGACGAGGGCGACGACCCAGCCGTTCATCGGGCCACCTCCGCACCGGTCGCGGCCACGTCGATCGCGGCGGCGCCATCCGCTGCGTCATCCGCGGGCTCGGCATCCCGGTCCACCTCGTGCAGGTGCACCGTCAGCTGCGACGGCACGTGCCGGTCGACGGCGGTCACCTCGACGGCCAACCACCTCTGCAGGTTCAGGCCCTGCACGCTCTCGCCGGCGCGCTCGGGGAGGACGATGCGCACCGTCTCGCCGACGGGCGGAAGATCGCCGTGCGCGTCGATCACCAGACCGGCGACCGTCTCGGCGTCGCTCTCGGCGAGGTCGAACCCGATGAGGCGCTCGAGTTCGTCGAGGTGCAGGTCGCCCGGCACGCTCCATGCGTCGTCGCCGAAGGTCGCGACCTCGGTCTCGTCGGCGTCGTGCTCGTCGGAGAGCTCGCCGATGACCTCTTCGGTCAAGTCTTCGATGGTCAGGATGCCGTCGAAGTTGCCGTACTCGTCGACCACGCACGCGAGTTCGTTCCGCGTGCGCCGCATGCGGTCCAGGGCCGCGGGGAGGGGCATCGACGTGGGGATGACGACGGCGGTGCGCATCACGGAGGCCACCGGCGCGTCATCGGCCGGCTGCTCGCGCAGGATGTCGATCAGCTCCACGACGCCGACGGGGGAGTCCTCGTCTCCGATGACCGGGTAGCGCGTATGGCCCGTGGCCATGAGCGCGCGCACCTCGGCGACGGTGGTGTCGGGGGTGACCGAATCGGTCTGCGACCGCGGGATCATGGCGTGCTCGACGTCGCGCTGCGGGAAGTCGAGGATGCGGTCGATGATCATCGACAGGTCGTCGGGCAGATCGCCGCTCATGCGCGACTCCTCGATGATCGCCTCGAGGTCGCGCGCGGTGGCGCTCTCGTCGACGTCTTCCAACGGCTCGATCCGCAGGAGTCGCAGCAGGGCGTTCGCGGCCACGTCGAACACCGTGATGAGCCAGCCGAACAGCATGAGGTAGATGCGGGTCGGCACGGCGAGCGCGCGAGCGAGGGGCTCGGGGTTCGCGATCGCGAGGTTCTTCGGATACAGCTCGCCGAAGACCATCGTGACCACCGTCGCAAGCACCAGCGCGCCAACGGTGCCGATGAGCACCGAGACGGCCGGGTCCAGGCCGACGCCGCCGAGCAGCGTGCCGATCGACTCACCGATCAGGGGCTCGGCGACGTAGCCGATGAGCAGTCCCGTCACGGTGATGCCCAACTGGGCGCCCGACAGCATGAACGAGGTGCGCTTGGTGATCGCCAGCACGCGCTTCGCCTGCGCGTCGCCCTTCTCGGCCTTCGCGGTCAGACGCGAACGGTCGACGGACATGTAGGCGAACTCTTGCGCGACGAAGAATCCGCACGCGACGATGATCGCCAGAGTGATGACGATCCCCACCAGAAGTGTCAGGGCCGCAGCCAGCATCAGATCTCAGCCCCTCTCGAGAAGAGGGGGCTCGAAGATCGGCCCTCCTGGTCGGTGGAGGTGCGGTGAGGGCTCACGGGGGTGTCTCTCTCGTGGGTCGGGTGATCGCAGATCGATTCGACTGTATCGATGGCCCCCGGCGCGAAACTGGGGAACCGCCTCGACGATCTCGACGTCGAGATAACGGCGGGCGATATATCGCTCGTGCCGCCCCGTCGGCGTCGTGACGGTGGAATACTGGGGTTCCCGCATTGCCTCGCTTCCCGGCGTGGTCCCGCCCTTGCATGACAGGTACGCTTCGGCGCGCCAGAAAAGGAACAGCTGTGGGACGCCTCATCTACCGGGATCGCGCATCGTTCGACATCGACGACCGCATCCTCGCCCATCTCCGCATCGTCGTGATGAACAAGTTGCGCCGCAACGAGGGATTCATGCTTCAACTCCCTGTCAACGAGGGGGTGCGTCAGGCCAGCCTGTGGATCCACGCCTCGAATGCGCTCGTGATGCAGTTCTACGGCGGCCGCGAACCGGTCATCGACCGTGCGCTGGTCGACCAGATGATGCACGACGCTAGTGGTGCCGACGGCCTCACGCTGACCGCCGCCGGCATCGCGCCGCAGCCGGTGCCCACGCGACAGAAGGTCGTCGGACGCTCCCCGAACTGAGCCGGCGACGGCGGCCTGCCCGCGGGTCGGCCGCCGCGCTCACCCGATCGCCGCGGCCGGTACCGACCGATCGGTGGCCCGGGTCCGCTCGACGGGGAGCGTGACCTCGAAGCAGGCCCCGGAGTCGACGTCGACGCACCGCACGTCTCCGCCGTGCGCCCGCGCGATGCCGCGCGCGATCGGAAGCCCGAGCCCCACGCCCCCGGATGCCGCCCGCCCCGCGTCCAGGCGCACCAGACGGTCGAAGATGCGCTCGCGCTCACCGGGCGGCACCCCCGGGCCGTCGTCGGTGACCGCGATGACGGCGGCATCCCCCTCGGTCCGCACCGAGAGCGTCACCGTTCCGGTGCCCCCGGTCGCACGTGCCGCGTTCTGGATGAGGTTCGACAGCACCTGGGCGAGGCGATCGACGTCCGCGCGCACCGGTACCGCGGCATCCGGCGTCTCCGCGACGATGCGCAGCGACGGGTGCACCAACGGGACCCGGCGCACCTCGGCCTCGACGAGTGCGCGTAGATCGGACGGGATGCGATGCAATTCGAGGCCGCGGTCGACGCGGGCCATCGTGAGCAGATCGTCGATCAGGCGGGAGGCCCTGGTCGCCTCCCGCGCGACGTGGGCGGCGAGCACCTCGCGTTCCGCGCCGTCGAGCTCCGCGCGCACGAGCGTCTCGGCGGCCGCCCGGATGCCGGTCACCGGCGTGCGCAGCTCGTGCGCCGCATCGGAGAGGAATGCGCGCAACCGTGCCTCCGCATCGCGCGCAGCCTGCTCGGCGCCGACGACGTCGTCGAGCATGTCGTCGAGCGCCGTCGCGACCCGGCCGATCTCGGTGTCGGACCTGGTCGGACGAAGCCGCCGCTGTCGTTCACCGGCGCCGATCGCGCGCGCCACGCGCGACACCTGGTCGAGGGGCCGCAGACTCCGACGCACGACGAGAGTGACCGACCCCGCCGCGAGCACGAGCACACCGACCGACGACACCGCCATGATCCACCGCACTTGAGCGAGCGTCTCGCCCACCCCGACCGCCGACGCGGTCAGCGTGAGCGTCGAGCCGTCGCTGAGCGTCGATCGAAGGGTGACGAGCTGATCGTCGCCCGAGACGCTCGACGCCACGATGTCCACGTCGCCGGAGGCGGTGGGCTGAGGCTCCGCGCGTTGTCCGGGAGCCGACCCCGGTCCGCCCGGACCCGGGGGGCCGTCGCGCAGCTGCTCGGGGCTCGGGCCGGCGACGACGGACTCCCCGCCGGCGCTGTCGATGCGCACGGCCAGCCCTTGCGTCGACAGGCGTTCGGCCAGGTCCGCGTCATCGACGGTGCCCACGAGCGAGGCGGCCGCCGCCGCGCGATCCCGCAGCCGTTCCTCGATCTGTCCGCGCAGGCGCGCCCCGAGTCCGAGGTCGACGACGACGGCGAGCACCACCAGCAGCAGGGCGACGAGGGCGACGACGGCGATGATCGTCCGCCGCCGCAGGGAGCCGGAGCGCAGCTCGGGACCGGTCACGACGCCACGTTCAAGCGGTAGCCGAGACCCCGCACGGTGTGGATGAGCCGGGGACCGTGCAGCTCCATCTTGCGGCGCAGCGCGCTCAGGTGCACCTCGACGAGGTTGGGGTCGTAGTCGTCGTAGCCCCACACCTGGGTAAGGATCTGCGCTTTCGACAGCGTGCGCCCCCGGCTCTCGGCGAACAGTCGCAGCAGGCGGAACTCCGTCGCCGTCAGATCGAGCACCGTCCCCGCGCGGCTCGCGGTCGTGGCATCCGGGTCGACGAGCAGATCGTCGATCGCGATGGTCTGCGGCAGACGCCCGCGGCGCCGCAACACCGCCCCCGTCCGCGCGACGAGCTCGGCCATCGTGAACGGCTTCACGACGTAGTCGTCGGCGCCCTCGGCGAAGCCCCGCAGGCGGTCGTCCACCTCGTCGCGCGCGGTCAGCATGATGACCGCGGTGTCACCCGCGGCGCGCACGAGCGGGAGCAGACGGATGCCGCTGGGCCCGGGCATCATCCAGTCGAGGACCACGAGGTCGGGGCGGAAGCGTTCCAGGCGGTCGGCCAGATCGGTCCCGTCGGGCGCGGCTTCCGTGAGGAACCCCTCGGCGCGCAACGCGGTCTCGACGGAGAGGCGGATGGTCTCGTCGTCGTCGAGCACGAGCACGCGGGCGGGGGAGGGCACCGGTCGACGATAGGGCCGTCCGCTGAGCGGCTCTTATGGCTTGCGTATGGGCTCACCGCCCGCCCCAGGGCTTCAGGTTCGCTTCAGTCCCGGCTCGAAGGCTGGTCTCAGAGCCGGTGACAACCACCGGCGAGGAGGAACACCATGGAAGACGACAACCCCACGCTGCCTCTGCCGCGTCAGGAGGACACCCCCGAACCGCGTCGACGCGGCTGGCGCCGACCCGCGCTGATCGCGGGTGCGGTGATCGTGGCCGCGGGTCTCACCGGCGGCACGGCGGCGCTGGCCGCCCAGACCGGTGGCGGCGCACCGCTGACCGCGGCCACCTCGGCCCCGAGCGCGGACGGGGGCTCCACCGGTCCGGGCACCGCGCCGACTCCCGGCACCGGTTCGACCCCCCGCACCGCGCCGACCGACGGCACCGCGCCGACCCCCGGAACGGCGCCCCCGGCTCCCGGCGACGACAGCGCCCCCGCTGCCCCCGGTGAGGGAGACGGCCCCGCCGAGTGCGGCCCGGGAAGCGGCCCCGCGGGCCCCGGTCACGGCGGTTCCCGAGCCGGCGGCGAGACGCCGGCACCTCCGACCGACTCCGCGCCCACACCCCCCGCCGACGGCCGGAAGCCCACGCCCCCGACCCCGCCCGCCGACGGCACGGCACCCACACCCCCCGCCGACGGTTCGACGCCGACCCCGCCCACCGAGGGCCCCGCGGGGGGCCCCCCCCCCCCCCCCCCCCCCCCGCGCACCACCCCCCCGCGCCCCCCCCCCCCCCCCCCCCCCCCCCCGCCCCCC
>NZ_JBKBNC010000055.1:0-15032 GCF_046295495.1 Microbacterium sp. | reverse complement strand
CGCGGCTCGCCCCCCCCGCCCCCCCCGGCCCCCGCCGGCCGCGCGCGGGCCCCCGCCCCCCGCCCCCCGGCGCCCACGGTTACACGCATAAACGCGATTCACGCGCATAAACGCGAGCCCCACATGTTTACGCGCGCGGATCGCGTTTATGCGGCGACCGCGTGGACGTGTCCCTCGGCGAGACGGCCATCGCGCCGCCCCGCACCCGCGGCCCCCGGCCCCCGGCCCCCGGCCCCCGGCGCCCGGCGCCCACGGTTACACGCATAAACGCGATTCACGCGCATAAACGCGAGCCCCACGTGTTTATGCGCGCGGATCGCGTTTATGCGAGGTGGTGGCGGGACGGCGACGGGGTTCGGCAGCGACGGGACGGCGGCAGCGCCGGGACGGCAGCGGCAGCGGGGCCCGGCGGCCCGCCGCGGAGTCTCCCGGATGCCGCGGCTGCCCCGCCACCCGGCAACAGCGACGGCCGCCCCACACCGTGGGGCGGCCTTCGAGAAAGCGATATACGCGGGGTCGCGCTTAGCGACGGAGACCCAGGCGCTCGATCAGCGAGCGGTAACGCGCGATGTCGATGTCCTGGAGGTAGCCGAGCAGACGGCGGCGCTGACCCACCATCAAGAACAGACCACGACGCGAGTGGTGGTCGTGCTTGTGCTCCTTGAGGTGCTCGGTGAGGTCCTTGATGCGCTGCGTCAGCATCGCGACCTGCACCTCGGGGGATCCGGTGTCACCGGGGTGCGTCGCGTACTCTTCGATGATCGCCTTCTTGGCGTCAGACTCGAGTGGCATAGATGGGATCCCCTTTCTCTCATTGCGCGGCGCCCGACGCCTGATGCGTGGGCTCTCTTTATCCGCGGCCGATCAAACGGCAACCGCATGAGTCTACCAGCCTCGGTGCTCGACGATGAACGCGGGTGAAGATCACGGGCGGTGATCCCGAGAGAGGGGTCGGCACCCGTGTCGGCGGCCTGGCGTAGCCTCGATCCGTGCAGCTCACGGTCCGCGTCACCCCCGGCAGTCGACGCGGCCCCCTCGTCGAGGACACAGCCGACGGTCTCGTCGTCCACGTGCGCGAACGCGCCGCCGAGGGAGCCGCCAACGCCGGTGTCGTGAGAGCGCTCGCCGCCCACTTCGGCGTCGCCCCGCGCGACGTCCGCGTCGTCCGCGGGCACACCGCGCGCATCAAACGGGTGGAGGTCGACGCGTGAGCACCCGACAGAGCGCCTTCATCGACCTGCGTCCCTTCCGCGCCTCCCCCGCCTTCGCGCGCCTGTGGGTGGGATCGACCCTCGCCGGGCTCGGGGGTCAATTGACCGTGGTGGCCGTCATGCTGCACGTGTTCGAGCTCACGCAGAGCACCTTCGCGGTGTCGATGATCGCCGTGGCCGGGCTCCTGCCGATGATCGCCGCGGGCCTGTACGGCGGCATGCTCGCCGATGCCTTCGACCGACGCACCGTGGCGCTGCTCTCGGCGGTCGTCACCTTCGCCTCGACGGCCCTCCTCGCCCTCCTCGCGTGGACCGGGCTCGAGACGGTCCCGTGGTTGTTCGCGCTCAGCGTGGTCAACTCCGCCGCGAACTCGATCGTGATGGCCACGAAGTCGGCGATCACCCCGCGCCTCCTCCCCCGCGATCTCCTGCCCGCCGCGGCGGCGCTGCAGGGTGTCACGGTCGGGATCATGGTCATGGCCGGCCCGGCCCTCGCGGGTGTGCTCGTCGCCGTCGCCGGCTACGCGTGGACCTACTCGCTCGACGTGCTGCTCATGACCTCGCTGTTCCTCGGGCTGTGGTCGCTGCCCCGGCTCCGCCCCGAGGGCGCGGTGGTGCGCCCGGGCCTGGAGTCGTTGCGCGACGGGATGCGGTTCCTGCGCCGTGCGCCCAACATCCGCCTGCAGTACATCCTCGACATCGTCGCCATGACCTTCGGGCAGCCGGTCGCCCTCTTCCCCGCGATCGGCGCGGTCCTCCTCGGCGGCGGCGCCATCACCACCGGCGTCCTCACCGCCGCCGTCGCGGCGGGCGCGTTCCTGTCGAGTCTGGTCTCGGGTCCGATCGGCCGCGTGCGCCGTCAGGGTCTCGGCATCGAGCGCGCCATCCAGGTCTACGGCCTGGCGATCGGCGCCTTCGGGCTCGTGCTGCTGGCCGCGGCCCTGGGCTGGGGGCGCCCCGCGGTGGTTGACGAATCGCACGCCGCGGTCGCCCTCATCACCGTGGCCGCCCTCGTGCTGGCCGTGTCCGGCGCGGCCGACAACGTCAGCGCCATCTATCGCTCGACCATGATGCAGGCGGCGGTTCCGGATGCCATGCGCGGCCGGCTGCAGGGGATCTTCATCGTCGTGGTGGCCGGTGGCCCCCGCGTCGGCGCACTGTACGCGGGCACCCTCGCGACGATCGCGGCGCTGTGGGTGCCGCCCCTGCTCGGCGGACTCGTCATCCTCGCGCTCGTCGGCACCCTCGTGCGGTTCGCGCCGCGCTTCCGGGAGTACGACGCGCTCGACCCGCAGCCCTGAGTCGCGCCGGCCGCAGGTCGAGGACGTCCGCGATGGGGACTGCCGATCATCGGCGGTTTTCCGCCGTCGCATCCGTTCCCGCCGCGCGATGTCGGATGCCGGCCGTATCGTCGGCTTCGTGGCATCCCCTTCCGCTCCCTCGCCCGTGTCGATCGTCGTGCAGTTCGTCCTCACGGGCGTCGTGTGGGGTTCGAGTTTCCTCTTCATCGCGATCGCCCTCACGGGGATGACCCCCGCGCAGGTCGCGGGCGGACGTCTGCTGTTCGGCGCCCTCGCCCTCGCGGCGATCGTCGCCGTCCGGCGCGAGCGCCTCCCCCGCTCGGCTCGGGTCTGGGGTCACCTCTGCGTGCTCTCGGCGACCTTCTGCGTCGTGCCCTTCCTGCTGTTCGCCTGGGCCGAGCAGCACGTGTCGTCGGGCCTGGCGAGCATCTTCAACGCGACGACGCCCATCATGACCGCGATCATGGCGTGGGCGGTCTTCCGCGTCGAGCGCCTGAAGCCCGGCCAGCTCGTGGGCATCGTCGTGGGGATCGTCGGCGTCGTCGTGATCATCGCCCCCGGGGCCGTGGCCGATGTCGGCGACAGCACCGTCGCGCAGGTCGCGCTGCTCGGCGCGACCGCCTGCTACGGCTTCAGCCTCGCCTACATGCGCCGCTTCCTGGGCGACACGGGTCTATCGGGGGTCGCCTTCGCCTTCGGGTACATCGGCCCTGCCGCCGCCCTGATGGTGCTGCTGTCCCCGCTGATCCTCGCCGAGCCGATGCGGCTCGACCCCCCGGTGGTGGCGAGCATCGTCGCCCTCGGGGTGCTCGGCACGGGCGTCGCCTACGTGTGGAACCAGAACACCCTGCGCGCCTGGGGCCCCACACGGGCGTCGACCGTGACCTACCTCACCCCCGTGGTCGGGGTCGCGCTCGGCATCCTCGTGCTGGAAGAGCGCATCAGCTGGAACGAACCGGTCGGGGCAGCGGTGGTGTTCCTCGGCATCCTGCTGGTGCAGCAACGCCTGCGCCTGCCGCTGCGCGCCACCGCCTGACACCCGGCGTCCTCCGGCCCCGGACCCACCCGCCATCGCATGCACGAAGGAGGTACCGGATGCCGGCAAGCCCGGCGCCGGCCCCACGCCCGCACGTGCGCCGACCCGGCGCGGCCCCGAACGCTGCAGCACCGGGAACGCCGACGACCGGCAACGACGACGACCCCGGATGCCGTGGCATCCGGGGTCGTCGTGAGGATCACGTCCGCAGCGCGAGCTGCGGGACGATCACGCCTGGAGCGAGAGCTGCAGGTCGAGCTCGATGGTGACGTCCTTGCCGACCAGCACGCCGCCGGTCTCGAGGGCGGCGTTCCAGGTGAGACCGAAGTCTTCGCGGTTGATGACCGTCTTGGCGGTGGCGCCGGCCTTGTAGTTGCCCCACGGGTCGGTGCCGAAGCCGCCGAAGTCGAGCGAGAAGGTCGCGGGCTTGGTGATGCCGCGGATCGTCAGGTCGCCGTCGACGAGGAAGTCGCCGTCTTCGAGGCGCACACCGGTGGAGCGGAAGTCCATGGTGGGGTAGGTCTCGATGTCGAAGAACTCGGCGGAGCGCAAGTGCTGGTCGCGACCCTCGTCCTTGGTGTCGACGGAGGTCACGTCGACGGAGGCCTCGACGGTGGCGTCGAGGGGGTTCTCGGGGGCGACGATCGTGGCGCTCTTCACGCCGAACGTGCCGCGCACCTTCGAGATCATCATGTGGCGCACCGAGAAGGTGACCTCGCTGTGCGAGGGGTCGAGCACCCAGGTGCCCGTCTTGTAGCCGGGGATGTCGAGGGCGGTGGTGTCGGTCATGTCACTCCTAGAGGTCTGGGGAGCCGTGTCGGCGTCCTGCCGATGCCCAACTCCCATTCACACGAATGTATTCCACGATCGAGGGAAATGACGAACCCGAGGGGACCGCAGCCCCCTCGGGTTCGTGAACGTCGCGTGAAGAACGCCCGATCAACCGACCTTGAGCAGGTCGATGATGAAGATGAGGGTCTTCCCGCCGAGGAAGTGGCCGCCGGCGGGCCCGTAGGCGAGGTGCGGCGGGATGACGAGCTCGCGGCGACCGCCGACCTTCATGCCCGGGATGCCGTCTTGCCAGCCCTGGATGAGACCGCGGAGGGGGAACTGGATGCTCTCACCCCGGCCCCACGACGAGTCGAACTCCTCGCCCGATTCGTACTCGACACCGGCGTAGTGCACGGTGACGGTGTCTCCGGGCTTCGCCTCGTCGCCGTCGCCGACGGTGATGTCGCGGATGACGAGGTCGGAGGGGGCGGGGCCGCTGGGAGCGTCGAACTCCGGCTTGGTGCGATCAGTCATGCGTCCATCCAAGCACGAGGAGGCCCGGCGTCGAACCCCTGGACAAAGACTCAGCGCCCGGTGCCGCGGCGATGCCTGCGTGTCTCCCGGGCGCTGAGTTGGCCTACGACGATGGTGCTCCCGCTCCGCCGACGTGTCAAGACCCCCTGGTCGCGGCGGCGAGACACGGTGAGACGCGGGGTGGGGTCCGGTGGGCGGGGGTAGGAGAGTCTCGTGCGCTCGTGGCCCGGGGCGACGGAAACGGACCCGGGGCCACCAGCGACCATGCCACCACGGGTCACCCACGCCGCCCAGCCGCGCAGCGACCTCGACCGCCCACGCGACCGCACAATCCGCCCACTCGACCGCACGCCCGCGCGTCAGCGCGTCAGCGCGTCAGCGCGTCAGCGCGACAGCAAGGCCGCGCGGGCCGCGGTCGTGCGCTCGAGCAGATAGCGCTCTGTCGCGGGGGCCTGGGGATCGCGTCCCGACAGCGTGCGCTGGCGCGCCGCGGCGAGCGCCGTGGCATCCACGATGAATTCCCGCATGGTCGCCGACCGGTCGCCCGGCAGCGTGCGGGCCCAGGCGAGCGCGGATCGGCGCCCGGGTCCGGTGGCGAGCATGTCGACCTCCTGCGGGGTGAACCAGCCCGCGGCGGCGTACTCGCTGAGCCGGGCGCGGGTGAGCCGGGACTCTTCGCGACGCAGAGCCAGGATGCCGAGGATGAACAGCACGAACAGGGGGACCTGCAGCGCGGCGTAGACCTCGAAGAAGTCGGCGAACGTCGCCGAGCCGTTCCACAGCGCGTGCAGCACGATCGCGCCGAGAAGACCCGGTAGGGCGTAACCCATCGCCTTGCCCGCGCGCAGGCCACGGCGTGCGGCGAGCCCGAGAGCGAAGCCGGTGAGACTGGTGAACATCACGTGGGCGAACGGCGACAGCACGGCGCGCAGGAAGAACGTGCTCGCGACCTGCGCGGGACCGCCCTCGAGGTAGCTGAGGGCGAAGTACTGCACGTTCTCGGTGAGCGCGAAACCTGCGCCGATGAGCGCGCCGTAGACGATGCCGTCGACGGGGCCGTCGAAGGCGCGGCGCGCGAGGGCGAAGATGAGCAGCACACCCACGCCCTTCGCGACCTCCTCGACGATGGGCGCCTGGACGACGGCGCTGAACGCGGCGGGAAGCCGGCCGAGCGCGAGGGTGAGCAGCAGATCGACCGCCAGGGAGATGACCACCGCGGCGATCGCCCCCCACGCCACGGCGAAGACCAGCAGACGGCGCGGTTCGGGCTCCCATCGGTCGATGGCGCGCACCGCGAACCACACGATGACGAACGGGATCGCCGCCAGCACCAGGCCGAGGAACGTCGCGGCCGTGCCGAGGAAGCCGGTGAAGTACCGCACGAGCAGCGCGAGCAGCGGCACGAGGAGCACGGCGACGACCCACAGTGCCACTCCGCCGCGCCGCGACCGTGGGGGTGCCGCCGAGACGGCCGGCTGCGGGGCGGTCGCTATGCGCGCCGGTTGGGCGGAACCGGGCCGGGAGAGCGGCGAGGGTGAGCTCATGCGCTCAGCCTAGGGGCGGCCTCCGACACGTCCTCGGGGGCTTGCGGCCCCGCCCCGCGGGCGGGGACCGGTAGCGTGGACGTATGCGTTTCGCCCACGTCCGGTCTCAGGAAGGGGCGGAAGCCCCCCGTCTCGTCAGCGTCCACGGCGAGGAGTTCTCCTTCGTCGACGAGCTCTTCGACGGTGCCCCCGGCACGCTCGAACAGCTCATCGCCGGCTCCGACGCCCTGCTCGACCGCGTGCGCGAGGCGGCGGCGTCGGCGCCGCGGCATCCGCTCTCGGGCATCCGATTCGCCTCGGCGGTGCTCGCTCCCCCGTCCATCCTGGCCGTGGGCCTGAACTACGCGGCGCACTCGGGCGAACTGGGCCTGAAGACCGACGCCGGTCCCACGGTGTTCGTGCTGTGGCCCAACTCGCTCACCGCGCACGGCGCGACCACCTCGTGGCCGCGGGCGCTGAGCGAAGCCGTCGACTACGAAGCCGAGCTGGGAGTGATCATCGGCCGCCCCGGTCGCGACATCGGCGAGGCCGACGCCCTCGACCACGTCTGGGGATACACGGTCGTCAACGACATCACGGCGCGCAACATCCAGTTCTCCGAGGCCCAGTGGTCGCGCTGCAAGTCGTTCGACGGCTTCACCCCCACCGGCCCCTTCGTGGTCACCGCCGACGAGATCCCCGACCCGCAGGACCTGCACATCTGGACCGTCGTCGACGGACACACCGTGCAGGATGCCAGCACGGGCCAGATGGTGCGGTCGGTGGCGACGCTCATCCACAAGCTGTCGGAGTCGGTCACGCTGCTGCCCGGCACCCTGATCTCCACCGGCAGCCCCGGCGGCGCCGGATACTCCCGCGACCCGCAGATCTTCCTGCGCGACCGCTCGACCGTGACGGTGGGCATCGACCGCATCGGCGAGCTGACCACGCACTGCCGCATCCTCGACTGACGCCCGCGCCGGCTGGGCACCCCTGCCGCGAGACCCCCTCTCGCTGACATCCCGGTCGCCGGGTGCACCGACACACCGCCCGGGTGGGCCAGCGCCTCAGTCCTCGACGACGCTATCGGCCGCGCGAACGATCGGGATCGCGGCCGTCACGGCCTGGAGGCCCGACAGGCGCGCGGGCGAGATCTGCTTCATGACCTCGTCGCGCGTCATGAGCCCGGCCTCGACCACGAGGTCGGCGACGTTGCGGTGGGTCAGCAGGGCGGTCTTCGCCAGGGCGGCCGCGGCCGCGTAACCGATGAAGGGCGTGAGCGCCGTCACGACGCCGACCGAGGAACCGACCATCGCGCCCAGGCGTTCCCGGTTGGCGGTGATGCCGTCGACGCAGTTGACCCGCAGGGTCCACATCGCCTGCCGCATCCACGTGATCGACTGGTAGATCGAGTGGGCGATGACCGGCTCGAAGGCGTTGAGCTGGAGCTGACCGCCTTCGACGGCCATCGTCACGGTCATGTCGGCCCCGACCACCGAGAACGCCACCTGGTTCACGACCTCGGGGATGACGGGGTTGACCTTGCCGGGCATGATGCTCGAGCCCGCCTGGCGCGCCGGCAGGTTGATCTCCCCCAGGCCCGCCTGCGGGCCGCTGGAGAGCAGACGCAGGTCGTTGCAGATTTTCGACAGCTTCACCGCGTTGCGCTTGAGCGATGACGAGAACGACATGAAGGCGCCGGTGTCGCTCGTGGACTCCACGAGGTCGGTCGCCGTCTCGAGATCGAGGCCCGTGATCGCTCGCAGGTGGCGCAGCACCGCTCCCCCGTACCCGGCGTGCGCGGTGATGCCCGTGCCGATCGCGGTCGCGCCCATGTTGATCTCGTAGAGCAGGTACGCGTTCTCGGTGAGGCGGTTGTAGTCCTCGCCGAGTGTCGTGGCGAAGCCGTGGAACTCCTGCCCGAGCGTCATGGGCACGGCATCCTGCAACTGGGTGCGCCCGACCTTGAGGACGTCGTGGAACTCCTCCGACTTGCTCAGGAACGACTGCCGCAGCAGGGCGAGCTCCTCGAGCAGGCTCTGCAGGGTGAGGGCGAGACCGATCTTGATCGCGGTCGGGTAGACGTCGTTGGTCGACTGGCTGCGGTTGGTGTCGTCGATCGGCGACAGGAAGGCGTAGTCGCCCTTCTCGCGGCCCGCCATCTCGAGGGCGATGTTGGTGATGACCTCGTTGGCGTTCATGTTGGTCGAGGTGCCGGCCCCGCCCTGGATGACGCCGACGGTGAACTCGTCGTGGAAGTCGCCGTCGATCACACGCTGGGCGGCGCGGTCGATGAGGTCGGCCTTGCGTTCGTCGAGCACGCCGATCTCGCGGTTCGCGCGCGCCGACGCCTGCTTCACCATTGCGAGCGCCCGCACGAGGTCGGGGTACACCGAGATCGGTCGCTTCGCGATCGGGAAGTTCTCGAGCGCCCGGGCGGTGTGGATCCCCCAGTACGCGTCGGCGGGGATCTCGAGGGATCCGAGGGAGTCGGTCTCGGTACGGGTGCGCGTCATTGCGTCCAAAGCCATGTGGGGTCCTCGTGGGTTGTCACGGCGAGCAGGGATTCATCGAGCCTAACGAGCACGCCCTCCGCCGACGCTGGACGCGGCGGCCGGTCGCCGGATCGGCACCGTCCGCGGCGTCTATTGCCCGGGCGTGCGCTTGCGCGAGAACGCCTCGAGTCGCTCCTCGGGGCGGAGGGCCGCCATGCGGGCGGTCCACTCCGGGGTGAAGACTCCCGCCCCCTCGGCGTCGACCACGGGCACCACCGCGTGCGTGATCGTGTCGTCCCACACGTGGACGAGGTGGAACGAACGCCCGGCATCCATCCCGTTCACGGCCTCGGCGGGACGCGCGAGGTCCATCGTGTAGCACGAGGCCGACGCGACGCTCACAGGCACCCCCGCGAAGGTGCCCGCCGTGGAGTAGTGCAGGTGTCCGGCCAGGATCGCCCGCACGTCGGTACCCGCGATGGCCGCGGCCAGGGCCGGCTGGTCGCGCAGTTCGAGGATGTCGAAGAACGGGATGTGCGTCGGCAGCGGCGGGTGATGCAGCGCCAGGATCGTTCCGAGCGGCGCGGGCTCGGCGAGCTCGGCGCGCAACCACTCCAGCTGCGCGGCGTCGAGGTCGCCGTGGTGCCACCCCGGGACGGTGGAGTCGAGGGCGATGAGTCGCAGTCCGCCGAGGTCGTGCACGCTCGTGACGGGCTCCTGGGTGGCCTCGGCGTCGAGGAGTCCGGCGCGCAGCGCGGGGCGCTCGTCGTGGTTGCCGGCGACCCACACCACCGGGGCGCCGAGGCGCTCGGCCCACGGCTCGACGGCGGCGCGCAGCGCGCGGTAGGCCTCGGGCTCGCCGAGGTCGGTCAGATCGCCGGTGAACACCACGGCATCCGGTCGCACGCCGGTGGCCTCGGCGGCATCCAGGGTGCGGCGCAGGTGTCGGGCTGTGTCGAAGCGATCGCCCAGCAGGCGGTCGCCACCCAGCAGGTGGGTGTCGCTGAGGTGGAGGAGGACGCGCGCCGCGGGCGCGTGCTGACCGAACTGCACGGATGCCATGGGCCCAGCCTACGAGGGACCTCCGACACCGCCCGGCGGCGCCCCGGCGCCCCACCGCACCGCACCGCACCGCACCGCACCGCACCGGGAAGGTGGTGCGTCACGGAACCGCGAGCGCGTCTGCCCTCGAGCGCGTTCCGCCCGCGCGGGCGCGGCGCCGGACAGGCGGGGTCGGTCGCGCAGGTCGCGCCCTCAGTGGTTGACGAGGATCAACAGCAGCGCGCCGAGCACGGCCGCCGCGCACACGGCGAAGCACGCGTACGCGGCGAGACGCGACAGTCGCTTCTCGCCGTCGCTGAGGGGGTTCTTCGCGGCGGCCTTGGCCACCGCCTTCTCGGCGCGGCGGCGCTGCTTGTCGGAGAGCACCGTGATGGCATCCGTGAACTCGGCCGGGGCGACCAGCGGGGGTCGACCACCGCGCACCAGCAGGCGCAGGCCGAGGGCGTAGAAGGTCACGACGATCGAGGCGCCGAGCAGGGCCGCGACGAAGACCTGCAGGAAGGACTCCCAGTTGATGAGCATCAGACGCCCCTTCCGGCCTTGTCGCGCTCGATGCGGCGCTGGCGGCGCGTGGGGCCCGGCTTGCGCGGGACCTTCACGGCGGCGCCGGAGTCGGCGACCTCGCTCATCGCGTTCGCCGAGGTGACCTCGTCGCGCCGCGAGCGCAGGAAGAGGCCGAGCACGATAGCGACGGCGATCACCGCGTCGACCGCGACGCCCCAGCCGCCCAGCCAGACCACGACGAGCGCGGCGGCGGCTCCGACGGCGCCGGCGGCGGGAAGGGTGAGCACCCAGCCGATCATGATGCGCCCGACCGTGTTCCAGCGCACCGTCGATCCGCGGCGGCCCAGGCCCGAGCCGATGACGGATCCGGAGGCCACCTGGGTGGTCGACAGCGCGAAGCCGAGGGCGCTGGAGGCGAGGATGGTCGCGGCGGTCGAGGTCTCGGCCGAGAAGCCCTGGGCGGGCTTGACGTCGGTCAGGCCCTTGCCGAGGGTGCGGATGATGCGCCAACCGCCCATGTAGGTGCCGAGGGCGATCGTGATCGCGCAGGCGAAGACCACCCAGAGCTGCGGGTCGGGGGCGGCCGAGGACTGCCAGCCGACGGTGATGAGGGCGAGGGTGATGACGCCCATCGTCTTCTGAGCGTCGTTGGTGCCGTGCGCGAGGGCGACCAGCGAGGAGGTGAAGATCTGGCCCCAGCGGAAGCCGTCGCGTCCGTCGGCCTTCATGTCGTAGCGGCGCGTGACGCCGTACGCGATCTTCGTCACGGCGAAGGCGATGATCCCGGCGGTCAACGGCGCGATGAGGGCGGGCAGGATCACCTTGCTCAGCACGACCCCGGTGTCGATGGCCGAGGCGCCGACGCCCACGAGCGTGGCACCGATCAGGCCGCCGAACAGGGCGTGCGACGAGCTCGAGGGAAGGCCCAGCAGCCACGTGAGCATGTTCCACGTGATCGCGCCGATGAGACCGGCGAAGATGATCGGGGGGAAGATGTCGGGACTGAGTTGCTCCTCGCGGATCATTCCGCCCGAGATCGTCTTGGCCACCTCGGTGGACAGGAACGCGCCCACCAGATTGAGGCTCGCGGCCAAGAGGACGGCGACCTTCGGCTTCAGCGCACCGGTGGCGATGGGCGTGGCCATCGCATTGGCGGTGTCGTGGAATCCGTTGGTGAAATCGAAGAACAGTGCCAGCACGATGACCAGCACGATGATGAGGGCTGCGCTCTCCACCGTTCGCTTTCCGTGAGAAGGAGGAAGGGATGCCGACGGGATCGGCGTGACGAACGAAGAGTTCACCTGGCGTTGTTCTTTCGTTCACCGAAAGACGCGACGTCATCCTTTCACCCGGACCTGTGCGGGTCAAACGCGCGGCGGTCCGGCCGGCCGGCATCCGGAGAGTCCTCCCGGGCCGAAGTCCGGGGGGCGCACTAGCGTGGAACGGTGACCGACCTCGACCCGCAGCCCACCCCGCCCGTCGCCGCCCGCCGGCCCGCCCCGCGTACGCACCACGGCGACACCTTCGACGATCCGTACGAGTGGATGCGGGCGAAGGACGACGCCGAGGTCATCGCCCACCTCGAGGCCGAGAACGCCTACACGGGCGCGCGGACGGCGCACCTCTCGGGGCTGCGCGACGCGATCTTCGGAGAGATCAAGGGCCGCACGCTCGAGACCGATCTGTCCGTCCCCGCCCGCCGCGGCGACTGGTGGTACTACGGGCGCACCGTCGCCGGCGCCCAGTACGGCATCCAGTGCCGCGCGCCGCTGGACTCCCCCGACGATTGGACGCCGCCCGCCCTCTCGCCCGACCGCCCCGTGCCGGGCGAGCACGTGCTGTTCGACGGCAACGTCGAGGCCGAGGGCACCGATTTCTTCTCGCTCGGCAGCTTCGAGATCTCGAACGACGGCACCCGCATGCTCTACGGCATCGACGTCGCGGGCGACGAGCGCTACACCGTGCGGGTGCGTGACCTCACCACCGGCGAAACCCTCCCCGACGAGATCCCCGGCACCTTCTCGGGCGCCACGTTCTCCCCCGACGGTCGCTTCATCGTCTACACCACGGTCGACGACGCCTGGCGCCCCGACACCGTGTGGCTGCACGAGATCGGCACCCCCGTGGACGCCGACGTGAAGCTGTTCCACGAGCCCGACGACCGCTACTGGGTCGGTGCCGACTTCACCCGCAGCGACAAGTACCTCGTCATCGAGATGGGCTCCTCCATCACGAGCGAGGAGTGGCTGCTCGACGCCGACGACCTGCGCGGCGAGCCGCGCGTGGTCTGGCCGCGGCGCGAGGGCGTCGAGTACTCCTCGTCGCACGCCGTGGTCGACGGCGACGACGTGCTCTACGTGCTGCACAACGACGGCGCTCTCGACTTCGAGCTCGTGCGGGTCTCGGCATCCGATCCCCGGGGCGCTCGCGAGACGGTGATCCCCCACCGCACCGGCCAGCGGCTGCTGGGCGTCGACACCTTCCGCGACTGGGGCGTGGTGGGCTACCGCCGCGACGGCCTCGCGCGCCTGGGCATGCTGTCGTATGCCGACGGCGCCGTGACCGAGATCGCCTTCGACGAGCCGCTGTACAGCGTCGGCACGGGCGGCAACCCCGAGTGGGCGCCGCCGGTGCTGCGCCTGGGCTACGGCTCGTTCGTCACGCCCGGAACCGTGTACGACTACGTCGTCGACACCGGTGAGCTGCTGCTGCGCAAGCGCCAGCCCGTGCTCGGCGGCTTCGACCCGGCCGACTACGGACAGGCGCGCGTCTGGGCCCCCGCCGACGACGGAACGCGGGTCCCGGTGTCGCTGGTGTGGAAGCGGTCGTTCGGCGAACCCGGATCGGCGCCGCGCCCCGTTCACCTGTACGGCTACGGCTCGTACGAGCACTCGATCGAGCCCGGCTTCTCGGTGCCCCGACTGTCGCTGCTCGACCGCGGCGTCGTCTTCGCCGTGGCGCACGTGCGCGGCGGCGGCGAGATGGGCCGCCAGTGGTACGAAGACGGCAAGCTGCGCGCGAAGCGCAACACCTTCACCGACTTCGTCGCCGCCGCACGCCACCTCGTGGATGCCGGCTACACCACGCCTGACCGCATCGTGGCCGAGGGGGGCAGCGCGGGCGGGCTGCTGATGGGCGCCGTCGCGAACCTCGCGCCCGAGCTGTTCGCCGGCGTCCTGGCCGACGTGCCGTTCGTCGACGCACTGACGACGATCCTCGATCCCTCGCTGCCGCTGACGGTCATCGAATGGGACGAGTGGGGCGACCCCCTGCACGACGCCGACGTGTACGCGTACATGAAGTCGTACTCGCCCTACGAGAACGTGCGCGACGGCGTGCAATACCCCCGCATCCTCGCGGTGACCTCGCTCAACGACACCCGCGTGCTGTACGTCGAACCGGCGAAGTGGGTCGCGCGCCTGCGCGAGGTGGGCGCCGACGCGCTGCTGAAGTGCGAGATGGTCGCCGGCCACGGCGGCGTCAGCGGCCGCTACAACGCCTGGCGCGAGCGCGCCTTCGAGCTGGCCTGGCTGCTCGACGTGCTGGGTCTGGCGGAGACGCAGGGCCACTGAGAACAGGGGATCGTTCGAAGACAGGGGCGCGGCGGCTCTCGGCGTCCTGTTCTCGGACGATCCCCTGTTCTCGCCCACGGCTCCATGGCTCCTCCCGAGCCCCCTGGCATCCGGAATCATCCACCGCCGGGCCCACGGTGGCGCTCCCGCGGCGGGGACCGAGGGCATCCTCGGGGGATGAGTGACGCCCTGGTCGAGTTCGTCCGTCGGCGCGGCGGCGCCGTGCACACCCGCTCCGCGCGCGCCGCGGGCTTCACCCCGCACGCGATGGCCGCCGCGGTGCGCGACGGGAGGATCGACCGGGTTCGCCGCTCGTGGCTGATCCACCCGGAATGCCCACCGCCACGGCGTTCCGCCGCCGCCCGTGGCGGACGACTCACGTGCGTGAGCGCCGCGGCGGAGAAAGGCCTCTGGGCGCCGGCGGCCGACGACATCCACATCTGGGTGCCGTCCACGGCCTCGCGTGTGGATGCCACGCACGTACGGCTGCATCGCGGGACGGGCCCCGTTCCGCTCGCGAACATCGACCCCGATGAGCACATCCTCAACGTGCTGTTCCACGTGGCATCCTGTCTGCCGCGCGCGGATGCCCTCGCCGTCTGGGAATCGGCTCTGCGGCATCGCGTCGTCGAGCCCGACATCCTGGCTCACGTCGTCTGGCGTTCGCCCCGGGCCTCGGAGATCGCCCGCGTCGCCGGCGCTCTGTCGGACTCCGGACTCGAGAGCCACTTCTGCGCACTCCTGACCGCTGCCGCGATCACTGTGCGTCAGCAGGTGCGGATCGACGGGCATCGCGTCGACGGGCTGATCGGCGAACGACTCGTGGTCCAGCTCGACGGGTTCGCGTTCCACAGCACCCCCGCAGACCGCCGTCGCGATCTCGAACAGGACGCACGGCTCGTACTGCGCGGGTACACCGTGCTGCGATTCGATTACGCGCAGGTCATGTTCGACCCCGATGCGGTGCTCGATCGCATCCGGACGGCGATGGCGCAAGGGCTGCACCTCCCCCGGACTACTCGC
>NZ_JBKBNC010000054.1:0-15560 GCF_046295495.1 Microbacterium sp. | reverse complement strand
CGGGGCGGGGCCGCGGGCGAGGCGGGCCGCGGGCGCGGGGCGGGGCCGCGGCCCCACCGGAGCCGCGTGCACGACTCCGGCGGAAACGGCACCCTCCGCCCCTCCCGCCCACCTGGTGTCCATTTCCGCCGGAGCCATGCGTGCTCACGGCCGCCTCCCGTCCTCAGCGGCCGCGACCGAACGGCCGGCACCCCGCGCGCACGACTCCTGCAGACGGCGTCGCACGACCCGATCAGCCCCGCGAAGGCCCGCATGTGCAGGAGTCGTGCGCGGGCGAGGCACCCGGCCGGCTCCGGCGCACGGTCGTTCGGCATCGGCGTTAGCGTTGAGCAACGCCATCGACGCCGCGAGAGGACCCGATGACCCTGCCCAACGAGACCGTGCCACCCGCCGAGAACTCCCCCGCGCGTGCGGGCCGCGCGGTCGGCAATCCGGCATCCCGGATGTTCCCCGATCGCGACGACGCGCACGCCGACCCGTGGTCGATCGACCTCGAACGCGTGCAGTTCTCACCGTACTTCTCGCGCCTGTCGGCGGTGACGCAGGTGGTGTCGCCCTCCATCTCGGGCGCCCCCGTGCACAACCGCCTCACCCACACGCTCAAGGTCAGCGCGATCGCCCGCGTCGTCGCCCTGCAGCTGAACACGCGCTCGCGCGAAGCGGGCGAGGGTGACGTGTGCAACGCCACGGTCGTCGAGGCCGCGGCCTACGCGCACGACCTCGGCCACCCGCCGTTCGGCCACCTCGGCGAGTCGACGCTCGACCGCCTCGCGCGCGACGAGCTGGGGCTTGCGGACGGCTTCGAGGGCAACGCCCAGACCTACCGCATCCTCACCGCCCTCGACGTGATCGAGACGGCTCCGCACGGACTCAACCTCACCGCCGCGGTGCGCACGGCCTCGGCGAAGTACCCGTGGGCGCCGTCGGTCGAGGCCGCCGACGTCGAGCGCATCGGCCCGCCCCGCGGCATCCGTCGCTCGCCCGACGGCGCGTACCGGGTGCACAAGTACTCGGCCTACGACCTCGACCTCGACGACCTCGACGAGGCCCGCCGGGGAGTGGATGCCGAGCCCCTGCGCCAGAGCATCGAGGGCGCCGTGATGGACCTCGCCGACGACATCGCCTACTCGGTGCACGACGTCGACGACTTCTACCGCGCGGGGATCCTCGACCACGCGCCCATCGCGGCGGAGTTCCGCGGCTGGCTCGACGATGTGCTCGAGTGGCGCTCGCGCGACGACGCCGAGGTGCGCGCAGAGCTCGCCCCCGGGGCGGGCCTGGAGCGCCTGCGGCGCAAGATGCGCCGCGACGACCCCTGGATCGCCGACGACGAGGCCTTCCTCGCGGCCGTGAGCGACGTGGATGCCGAGATGGTCACCGACCTGCTCGCCCGCCCGTTCGACGGCTCGCTGACGGCGGAGCGCCGACTGGCCGTCTTCACCGATCGCTGGATCCGCCGGTTCCAGGAGTCGGCGCGCCTGCGCCCGCTCGACACCCCGCGCGCCGGCCCGGTCGTGCTGTCGCCCTGGGCCTGGCATCACGTGGAGGTGTTGAAGTTCGTGCACAAGCGGTTCGTGCTGAGCCGCCCCGACCTCGCGATCCAGCAGCGCGGTATGAGCCGCATCCTGGCCCGTTCGGTGCGCGCCCTCGGCGAGTGGCTCGACGACGACCTCGACCGCGCGCGCACCCCGCGGCGCCTGCGCGAGCTCATCGCGCTGGCCCGCGAGCAGTACGCGGTCCTGCCCTCCGAGCGGCGCCCCTCGGATGCCGAGGCCGAGACGCTCGCGCGCTCGCGCGGCATCATCGACTACGTCGCCTCGCTCACCGATTCGCAGGCGTTCGCGCTGTCGGAGGCGATCTCCGGTCGCGCCGACCGGCTGTGGGCGCTGGGGCAGCGGTTGTAGGAGCGCCCGCGGAGGCCCGGGCGCGTGTCGGGGCGATGGACGCGGCCCGGGGCTGCATCGATCGCCCCGGGCCACGCGCGCTCGGAGGGCCTCCGCTCGGGGCGGGAGACCGCGCCCGAACGGGCGTCTCCGCGCTCCACCCCGCCGCGGCTGCCCGAGGAGGCGGCCCGGATGCCGCGGGGGCGCGCTCAGGGAATGAGACGCGCGGCGCGGTACCGCTCGAAGAGGCGGGTGAAGGAGTCGCGCGTGCGGTGGTGCTCGGTGAAACCGGCGAGCCGGCTCTTCGACATGTCGGTCATCACCTCGATGTCGCGCCCCAGGTCGGCATCCGTGTGCCACCACGAGGCCACGCGGGCGATGTCGGGCTCGACGAGACCGTGCTGCGCGACGATCTCCGCCCACGCCGGTGCCGCATCGGCCATCTGCTGTCCGAACGGGCGCGGTGCGGTGTCGAAGCCCTCCGCCTCCACACCCAGGTCGGCGGCGATGCGCGGCCACATCCACCGCCAGCGGAAGACGTCTCCGTTGGCCGTGTTGAACGCCTCGTCGGCCCCCTCGGGGTGCGTGGCGGCCCAGACCATCTGGTCGGCCAGCAGGTCGGCATCCGTCACGTCGGTCAGGCCGTTCCACTGCGTCTCGCTGCCGGGGAAGACCAGGGGGCGACCGGTGTGGCGGCTGATGGCCGCGGCCACCGCGATGGTGAGGCCCATGTTCATCGCGTTGCCGACGGCGTGCCCCAGCACCGTGTGCGAGCGGTGCACCGACCAGGTGAACCCCTGACGCGCTGCAGCGGCGAAGAGCTCGTCCTCCTGCGCGTAGTAGAAGTTGTCGACGTCGAGCCGCGGCTCGTCCTCGTGGAACGGCGTGTCGGGCATGGTGCCCTGGCCGTAGGCCTCGAAAGGTCCGAGGTAGTGCTTGAGCCCGGTCATCAACGCCACGTGGCGCACGGGCGCCTCGGTGAGCGCGGCGAGCAGATCGCGGACCATGCCGCCGTTCACGGCGATGTTCTCGGCCTCGGTGTCCTGTCGCGACCACGCCGTGAAGAACACGTGCGTGACGGGGACGTCCCGCAGGGCGGTGCGCAGCGCGTCGGGTGAGCGCAGGTCGGCGGAGCGCCAGGTGACACCGGAGCGCTCCGCGCCGGGCCGGCGGGACAGGGCCGTCACCGCCCATCCGTCGGCGGAGAGACGGTCGAGGAGGGCGCCGCCGGCGATACCGGTGGCACCGACCACGAGGGCGTGCGAGGAGTCAGTCAAAACGGTCTTTCCCATCGATTGCGTGAATGCACGCCAACGACGGCCCCGCGGCGCGTATTCCGCGACGGGCACCGGATGCCGCGGCATCCCCGTCTCGACGGCGCGGGCGCAGCCGCCCCGAGCCGCACGGAAGACACGCTCCTCCGACCCCCGCACCCGCACCCGCCGCACCCGGACCGCACCCGCACCCGGGAACAGGAAATGCCCCGGAACCGCCGCAGCCCACCGCTGCGGAGATTCCGGGGCACGATCCGTGCACCGGGGCGATCATCGATCTCCACGATGCACGGGACGCGTCCCGAGCGAACGGGGCGCGTACATCCGGCACCGCCCCCGGATCGGCGGACGATCCGAGGACGGCGGGTCTTACAGGCCCTGGGCCAGGCGGTAGTACGCCTGGTTCCAGCGCAGCTCGCTCTGGAAACCGCGGACCGTGGTCTCGTCGTCGATGACGACGAGCTCGGTCTTGGCGATCTCGGCGAAGTCGCGGAACACCTCGATGCCGACGGCCGTCGTCATGACGGTGTGGTGCGCCGCACCCGCGGCCAGCCAGCACGCGGCCGAGGTCGCGAAGTCGGGAGCGGGCTTCCACACCGCGCGCCCCACGGGCAGCTTCGGCAGGTCGGGGGCCTCGACGTTCTCGACGACGTTGGCGGTGAGGCGGAAGCGGTCGCGCATGTCGCTCAGCGCGACGACCAGCGCGGGGCCCGGGTCGGCGGTGAAGACCAGGCGCACCGGGTCGTCCTTGCCGCCGATGCCCAGCTCGTGGATCTCGAGGCGGGGCTTGGCCGTGGTCAGCGAGGGCGAGACCTCGAGCATGTGCGCGCCGAGGATGCGCTCGGAGCCGGGGACGAGGTCGTAGGTGTAGTCCTCCATGAGCGAGGCGCCGCCGGGCAGGCCCGCACCCATGACGTTCGCGACGCGCACGAGGATCGCGGTCTTCCAGTCGCCCTCGGCGCCGAAGCCGTAGCCCTCGGCCATCAGGCGCTGCACCGCGAGACCGGGGAGCTGCTTGAGCGCACCGAGGTCTTCGAACGAGGTGGTGAAGGCGCCGAAGCCGCCCTCCTCGAGGAACGAGCGCAGGCCCAGCTCGATCGCCGCGCCGTCGCGCAGCGACTGATGGCGCGCGCCGCCGGGAAGGAGCTCCTCGACGACCTCGTAGCTGTCGATGTACTCCTGGACGAGCGCGTCGACATCGGCATCCGAGGCGTTCTCGACGGCCTCGACGAGCTCGTTGACGCCCCAGGTGTTGACCTGCACGCCGAAGCGCAGCTCGGCCTCGGTCTTGTCGCCCTCGGTGACGGCGACGAAGCGCATGTTGTCGCCGAAGCGCGCGAGCTTGAGGGTGCGGGCGGCGGTCCAGCCGGCGGCGGCGCGCTCCCAGTCCTCGATCTGCTGTCGCACGGCCGGGTTCGACACGTGGCCGACGACCGTCTTGCGCGAGACGCCGAGCCGCGTCTGGATGTACCCGAACTCGCGGTCGCCGTGGGCGGCCTGGTTGAGGTTCATGAAGTCGAAGTCGATGTCGTTCCACGGCAGCTCGACGTTGGCCTGCGTGTGCAGGTGCAGCAGCGGCTTCTGCAGGGCGTCGAGCCCGGCGATCCACATCTTCGCGGGGCTGAAGGTGTGCATCCACGCGATCACACCGATGACGTCGTCGCGACCGTTGATCTCCAGCGCCATGCGGCGGATGCTGTCGGAGTCCTTCAGCACGGGCTTCCAGACGACCTTCACGGGCAGGCCGTTCAGGCCCTCCACGACGGCCTGCGATTGCTCGGCGACCTGCTTCAGGGTCTCTTCGCCGTAGAGGTTCTGGCTGCCGGTGACGAACCAGACCTCGTAGCCGTCGAGGTCGTTCTTCAGGGGGGTGCGGGTCATGACGGGTCCTTTTCGGGTGATCAGAGGGATGCCACGGCGGCGGCCTCGACGGCGAGCCCGGCGCGGTAGCGGTCGAGGTAGGTCGAGAAGCCGGCGACGTCGGCGGGGTCGGGGTCTGCCGTGGTGATCGGCGCGTCGGCGAAGACCGCCTCGCGCAGGTAGGCGTCGAGATCGCGATCGGAGTCGTCGACGGCGTAGGCGGCGAGCACGGCCATACCCCACGCGCCGCCCTCCGAGGCGGTCTCGGCGACGGCCACGGGGGCGTCGAGCGCCGCGGCGAGGAAGCGCTGGGCGACCCCGGCTGTGCGGAACATCCCGCCGTGCGCGTACATCTTGTCGAGGGCGACGCCCTCGCCGTGCAGCACGTCCATGCCGAGCGCGAGGGTGCCGAAGACGCCGTAGAGCTGCGCGCGCATGAAGTTCGGCAGCGTGAGGCGACTGTCGGGCGTGCGCACGACGAGCGGGCGCCCCTCGTCGAGACCCGCGATGGGCTCCCCGGCGAGATGGTTGTACGCCAGCAGCCCACCGGCGTCGGCCTCTCCCGACAGCGCCGCCGAGAACAGCGTCGCATAGGTGGCATCCGGGGTCACGGGCGAGCCCGCCGCGGAGGCGAAGGCGGTGAACATGTTCGCCCAGGCCGCGAGTTCGCTCGCGCCGTTGTTGCAGTGAACCATGGCCACCGCGTCGCCCGAGGGCGTCGTGACGAGGTCGAGCTCGTGGTGCACCTGGGCCAGCGGGCGCTCGAGCACGACCATCGCGAAGATGCTCGTGCCGGCGCTGACGTTGCCGGTGCGCGGAGCGACGGCTCCGGTGGCGACCATGCCGGTGCCCGCGTCGCCCTCGGGCGGGGCGAAGGGGATGCCGGGACGCAGGGTTCCGCTCTCGTCGAGCAGGGCCGCACCCTCGGCGGTGAGGTTCCCGGCGACGGCGCCCGCGGCGAGCGCCTGCGGGAGCAGCTCGCGCAGCGCCGGCACACGGCCGTCGGCGAGGGCGTCGTAGCGCGAGACCAGCTCGGCGTCGTAGTCGCGGGTCGCGGAGTCGATCGGGAACATGCCCGACGCGTCGCCGACGCCGAGCACCTTCTCGCCCGTGAGCTTCCAGTGGACGTACCCGGCCAACGTGGTGAGGAAGCGGATCTCGGGCACGTGGGGCTCGGCATCCACGACCGCCTGGTGCAGGTGGGCGATCGACCAGCGGAGCGGGATGTTCACGCCCAGCAGCTCGGAGAGCTCGGTGGCGGCCACGCCGGTGTTGGTGTTGCGCCACGTGCGGAACGGGGCCAGCAGCTCGCCGTCGGCGTCGAACGCGAGGTAGCCGTGCATCATCGCCGAGACGCCCATCGCGGCGTAGCGCTCGGGCGTGACGCCGTACCGCTGCCGCACGTCGGCGACCAGCTCGGCGTAAGCGGACCGCAGGCCCGACCACACGGCATCCAGCGAGTAGGTCCACAACTTGTCGGCGTAGACGTTCTCCCACTCGTGGGAGCCGACCGCGAGCACCTCGGCGTCGGGGCCGATCAGGCACGCCTTGATGCGGGTGGAGCCGAGTTCGATGCCGAGCGATGCTCGGCCCTCGGTGATCAGGGCGTTCATCGGCGGTCGTCCGTGCTCTGTCCGTAGACGTTCTGGTAGCGGTTGTAGAGGGCGTCGATCTTGTCCTGCGGGATCGGGATGAGGGGGCCGGCTTCGCGCGCGATGTGCACGGTGCGGGCGACGTCTTCGAGCATGACGGCGGCCTTCACTGCGTCCTTCGCGTTCGTGCCGATCGTGAAGGGGCCGTGGTTCTGCATGATCACGCCGCGCGAGCGGTGGCCGCGCAGGGTCTCGACGATGCCCCGGCCGATCGAGTCGTCGCCGATGATGGCGAAGGGGCCGACCGGGATGGGGCCGCCGAACTCGTCGGCCATCGCCGTGATGACGCAGGGGATCTCCTCGCCCCGGGCCGCCCACGCGACGCCGTAGGTGGAGTGGGTGTGCACGACACCGCCGACCTCGGGCATGTTGCGGTACACGTACGCGTGCGCGGCGGTGTCGCTCGAGGGGCTGCGCTCGGAGCCGGGGGTGCCGGGGATGGCGTTGCCGTCGAGGTCGCAGAGGATCATGTTCTCAGGCGCCAGGTCGTCGTACGAGACACCCGAGGGCTTGATGACGAACAGGTCGGCGCCGGGGACGCGACCCGAGACGTTGCCGCCGGTCCAGACGATGAGGTTGTAGCGCACGAGCTCGGCGTGCAGTTTCGCGACGTCGGCGCGGACGGCGTCGATCGCCTCCTGCAGCTCGGGCGCGAACGTGGCGGCATCGGACACGCGGGTCTCCTTCGACGGTGGTTCGGATGGCGGGCGCGAGGCGCTCGATACGTAATGTTACCGGTAACATCGCAATCTCGCGACCCCGGATGCCGCGGGACCGACGCCATCGCCGGGAATCCCCGTCAGCGCGGCGGTGCCGTGGAGGCGCGGGGCACGAGCACCGGGTCCGCGGGCGGCACCGGATCCTCGCCGAGCACGTGCGCGACGGCCTCCTCCGCCTCCCCCTCGACGTCGAGGCGCACCGTGGTGAGCGCCGGCGCGTAGAAGGCGGCATCCGGATTGTCGTCGAAGCCGGTGACCGAGACGTCACCGGGCACGCTCACTCCGCGGGTGGAGAGTCCCGCCATGAGCCCGAGCGCCATCTGGTCGTTGGCGACGGCGACGGCCGTGGCCCCCTCGCGCACCCGATCGACGACGACTGCGGCGAGCGCCGACCCCGACGCCGCGCTCCAGTCCCCGTCGAGGCGATCGACCCGTTCGAGCGCGCGTCGCCGCACGCCGTCGGCGACCCCGTCCCGTCGGGCCAGGGACTCCCGCCAGTCGGCGGGGCCGCCGAGTTCGACCAGGCGGCGGTGTCCGAGGTCGGCGAGGTGGTCCACGACGAGGGCGGCCGCGGCCCGCTGGCGCATGCCGGATTCGCCGTACAGCGGCACGATCGGCACGTCGTAGCCCGCGAGAGGGGTCGCCCCGTGCGCGGCGACGAGCACGATCCCGTCGACTCCCTGATCGAGCAGGTGCTGCACGGCCGCATCGATGTCGGCCGGGTCGTCGGAGTCGGTGTAGGCGGTCGTGATCCACCGGCCACGCGCCCGCGCGGCGCGCTCGAGGGCGGCGATACCCGCCGCGGGCCCGTGCAGCACGGCATCGGATGCCACGACGCCCACCGTGCGGGTGAGGCTCGTTCCGAGCGCGCGGGCGGCGTTGTTCACGCGGTAGTCAAGGGCGGCGACCGCGTCGAGCACACGCTCACGTGTCGCGTCGCGGATGCCGGCATAGCCGTTGAGCACGCGCGACACCGTCTGCGTCGAGACGCCCGCGGCGGCGGCGACCTCGCGCACGCCGATGCGCTTGCCCCCGATCTCGCCGCTCATGGTCCCTCACAGTAGCGGCGCGCAACCCCCTCGGCGTGCGACCGGTCGACGCGGTGCGATGGCGGCATGACCCCGGGCACCCGCATCCCCCGCCTCCCGAGCAGCCCCGTGGCCCGCACGATCGGCGCGGCCCTCGAGGGCGTGTTCGCCCTGATGCGCCGACTCCGGGCCCCGCGACCGATCCACAGCCGCGGGGTTGTCCTGAGCGGGAGCATGACGTGGATCCCGGATGCCGCACCCTCCGGCCTGTCGTGGATCGACGAGCCCCCTCCCTCCCCGGCGCCGGTGGTGGCCCGCGTCTCGCGCTCGCTGGGTCTGCCGGCGCCCCTGCCCGACATCATCGGCCTCGCCCTGCGCGTCGACGCGGACGGGCGTCCCGCCGACATCGAGTTCGCCTCCACCGGGTGGCACGTGCCCGGACGCTTCGCGCTCGCCGTGCACCGACGGGCGGAACGCGCTCGATTCGGTGTTCTGCTGCCCTATCGCGGGCGGCGGGGGCCCGTGCTCCTGGCCGCGCGGACCCGCTCGGGTCGGCCGCCGGCGACGGATCCGCGCGAGCTCCCCGACGCCGACGACACCGTCTGGACCCTCACGATGGGCCACGCGACGGCGTGGGGACCCTGGCATCCGTTCGCGATCCTCGAACTGCGCCTCGATCCCGGACAGGACGACCGGGCGCTCCGCTTCGACGCCGTCCGGCGTCCGCTTCCCGGCGCGCGGACGTACGCGTGGGTGCGCGCCGTCCGGCAGCCGTCGTACACGCGGGTGCAGCCGACCGACCCCGACGTACGGATGCCGCGCACGCGGGTCACCGAGGGCTGAGCGGCACCGCTCCCCCGCGGTGCCGGTCGACGCTCCGGTCCGCCGGGCGCGAGCCCGCGATCACCGCGCGTCGCCGTTCAGCCGGCCGCGGCGGGCACGTACCGCGGTACGCCGTCGACCTCGCCGTCGCGGGTCCAGGTCATGCCCTCCGCTTCGATCAGATCGGAGGCGTCGTCGACGTCGACGTCGCGGTGGAAGGAGGGGGCGGACAGCCGGATGCGGACCATGGCGCCACGGTAGAACGCGACGGCACCGCGGTCGACGCTCTTGACGCCGCCTCTGGACACGTGCGCAGGTTCCGCCCTCCCCGCGCTCGCGCGCGGTGCCCGTCCCCCCGCCCGCGAGGGCGCCCGCCGCGGGCGGCGCGTCGAGGCGATGAACGGCGGTTCCGCCGGCGGGCGATGAGGCAGGGCCCGTCGGCGGGCGCCGTCACTCCCCCGCGCGCAACCCCGCCACCACGTCGTACCGCTGACGGATCTCGGGACGGTGGTCGGCGTCCACCGCGCGCGTCGTCGCGACGGCCCAGTCGACCGGACCCCCCGCGAGCACGCCCGCGGCCTGCCGGGCGGCGCCGAGAGCGACGTACTCGCCCGCGGCGGGCACGACGATCTCGGCGTCGAACACCTGCGCGGCGATGCGCGCGACGCCCTCGTTCGCCGCAGCCCCGCCGATGAGCAGGATGCGCCGCACCTCGACGCCCTGCGCCTGGATCGCCTCGAGCCCCACCGCGAGCCCGCTCAGCATGCCCTCGATCGCCGCCCGGGCGAAGTTCGCACGGGTCGTTGACGCCAGAGTCAGACCCGTCAGCGAGGCCTGCGCGTGCGGCAGGTTCGGCGTGCGCTCGCCCTCAAACCACGGCACCAGCACGACGCCGCCCGCGCCGGGTTCGGCCTCGAGGGCGAGCGCACCGAGCTCGTCGTGCGAGACGCCGAGCAGGCCCGCGAAGGCGTCGAGCACGCGGGCGGCGTTGAGGGTCGCGACCAGCGGGAGGAACTTCCCGGTCGCGTCGGCGAACCCGGCCACGGTGCCGGTGGTGTCGCGCGTGGGCGCATCGGCCACGGCGAACACCGTGCCCGAGGTGCCGAGCGACACGACGACGTCGCCGACCCCCGCGCCCAGCCCGAGGGCGGCGCCGGCGTTGTCTCCGGCCCCGGGGCCCACGAGAGCACCGCCGGGCAGGGTGCCGGCGCTCTCCCACGGGCCGAGCACGCGCGGACGCACGGCGTCGTGCCCGAGCGCACGGGTGAACAGATCGAGGTCGTAGCCGTCGGCGCCCCAGTACGCGGTGCCGGACGCGTCGGAGCGGTCGGTGATGAGCTCCTGAAGCACCGCGTTGCCCGGGCCGAATCCGCGCAGGCGCCAGGTGAGCCAGTCGTGCGGCAGCGCGACGGCGGCCACGCGCGCGGCGTTGTCGGGCTCGGCATCCCGCAGCCACCGCAGTTTCGTGCCGGTGAAGGAAGCAACCGGGACGGCTCCCGTGCGCTCGGCGTAGGCGCCGGCGCCCACCTCGCCGATGAGGTCGCGCGCGGCCTGCGCCGAACGGGTGTCGTTCCACAGCAGCGCATCGCGGATCACCGCGCCGTCGGCGTCGAGCACGACCATGCCGTGCTGCTGACCCGCGATCGAGACCGCCGCGACGTCGTCGAAACCGCCGGCCTGCGCGATGGCATCCTGCAGCGCGACCAACCAGGCCTCGGGGTCGACCGAGGTGCCCGCGGGATGCGAGGCGCGTCCCTCGCGCACCACGCGACCGCTCTCGGCGTCGACGACGACGACCTTGCACGACTGCGTCGACGAATCGACTCCCATGACGAGCGCCATGCTCACTCCTTCTGTGTGCGCCGCGCCGGTGCGGCATCCCGTTCAGTGTCCAAGACACGCCGTCTCACCCGGGGGCGATGCGGCGTGTCTTGGACACTCGACGGAAGGGAAGGGGGCCGGGTGGCGGGGCATCCCGGCCCCCGCCGACGCAGCGCGCGCCGAGCAGGTGCTCGGTGGCGAGCTGCTGCAGACGCACGAATCCGAAGCCCTTACCGCCGAGGTAGGCGTCGGTGTCGAAGTCCTCGTAGGCCGAGCGGTCGGCGAGGAAGTCGTCGTAGGTCTCGCCCTCGTTCAGCGTGGGCTGCGCGAGCTCGGCGACCTTGGCGGCCTCGAGCGCCTCCTGCACCTCGGGGTCGGCGCGGAAGGCCGCGGCCCGCTCCTTGAGCAGCAGGTAGGTGTTCATGTTGGCCGAGACCGAGTCCCAGACGCCCGTCTCGTCTTCGGTGCGCGAGGGCTTGTAGTCGAAGTGGCGCGGGCCGTCGTAAGCCGGCACGCCGCCGGGGCCGCCGTTCTCGAGCAGGTCGACGAGCGCGAAGGCGTTGTGCAGGTCGCCGTGACCGAAGACGAGGTCCTGGTCGTACTTGATGCCGCGCTGGCCGTTGAGGTCGATGTGGAAGAGCTTGCCGTGGTACAGCGCCTGCGCGATGCCGGCGGCGAAGTTCAGACCCGCCATCTGCTCGTGGCCGACCTCGGGGTTCAGGCCCACGAGCTCGGGGCGCTCGAGCGAGTCGATGAAGGCGATCGCGTGACCGAGCGTCGGCAGCAGGATGTCGCCGCGGGGCTCGTTCGGCTTGGGCTCGATGGCGAAGCGGATGTCGTAGCCCTTGTCGGTGACGTAGTCGCCGAGGAGGTTGACGGCCTCGCGGTAGCGCTCGAGGGCCTGACGGATGTCCTTCGCGGAGTCGTACTCGGCGCCCTCGCGGCCGCCCCACATGACGAAGGTCTGTGCGCCGAGCTCGGCGGCGAGGTCGAGGTTGCGCAGCACCTTGCGGAGGGCGAAACGACGCACCTGACGGTCGTTCGAGGTGAAGCCGCCGTCCTTGAACACGGGGGCCGAGAAGAGGTTGGTGGTGACCATCGGCGTGATGATGCCGGTGTCCTTCATCGCGCCCTTGAGGCGGTCGATCTGCGTCTGACGCTCGGCGTCGGTCGACCCGAAGGCGAAGAGGTCGTCGTCGTGGAACGTCAGGCCGTAGGCGCCGAGCTCGGCGAGCTTCTCGACGACGTGCACGACGTCGAGGGGCTCGCGCGTCGGGCCGCCGAAGGGGTCGGTTCCGTTGTAGCCGACGGTCCAGAGTCCGAACGAGAACTTGTCATCGCGGGTGGGGGTGGGCATTCCTGCTCCTTCGCATGGAGACGCACGAGTGCGCGGTCACGCACGGCGGGTTTGTTGGTGCTCACAACATATACCGCGGATGCCGCGGCGTCCAGCCCCCTCGTCAGAGTCCGAGCGCGTCGTCGATCACCGCGAACACCGCGGGGTCCCACGTCAGCGCACGCTCCCACGGCAACCCGAACGCCTCGGCGAAGAAGATGCTGTGCACGTGGTCGGGGAAGGAGTGCCGCTCGACGCGGGGCAGCACCGCGGCGGGCACCTCGTCGGCGCGACCGCTGGTCATCGAGACGAGACCGTCGTGCGGCCAGAGCTGCACCGGCTCGGCCGCGGCGGCGAAGTATCCCGCACCGATCGCCGTCACCGGGATGTCGTCGAGCACCCCCGTTTGCGCGTCGTTCCAGCGGCGCAGGAACCGGCGCGACACCTCGTCGGCAGCACCCTGGGAGTTCGCGCCGGCATAGGGGCGCGCCTCGGCGAAGATCTGCAGCGTGGCCGGGTCGCCGTGCGCGTCGTCGTCGGTGATCTCGTCGTCCAGCAGGTCGCCGAGCACCGACCCGTCCCACGGGGTGCCGAGGGTCACGAGGCGATCGATGCGCGGACCGTCACCGCCCAGCTCGCGGATCGCCGCGCGGGAGAAGAGCCCGCCCATCGAGTGACCGACGAGGTCGACGCGGCTCACCCCCTCGTCCGCGGCGAGGCGCCGCAGGAACCCGGCGAGCGCGACCCCGGCGTCGTCGACGCGGCCCACGGCGTTGACCGTGACCTCGGCGGGCAGCACGACCGGGACGTCGGCGAAGCCCTGCCACCCGGCATCCTCCCGCACCTCTCCCGGACCGATGCGGGCGGGGGCCGTGAAGACCCGGATGCCACGGTCGAGCAGGTGCGCGCGCAGGGCGGTCATCGTGTTGCCCGCGGCGAGGCCCGACGCGGCCGCGTGCTCCGGGTCGGTGTACGGGGTGACGGCGGCTCCGCCGGAGACGAGGACGACGGCATCGGTCATGGCGCTCAGATTACCGAGTCGCGCCCGCGCGTCGAGTGTCCAAGACTCGCCGTACGCGACACGGCGGATGCGGCGTGTTTTGGACAGTCGAAGGAGAGTCGACGGCGACCCGCGGCACCGGCGCGTCAGCGCGGGAGCGCGGGAGCGCGTCAGCGCGGGAGGGCGTCCTCGATCGCGGCGACCACCTCGGGGGCGTCGGGCAGCGTGCGGGGGCTGAAGCGCGTCACCCGGCCGTCGGGGGCCACGACGAACTTCTCGAAGTTCCACGAGATGCGGCCCGTCTTGCCCTCGGCATCCGGGGTCTGCGTGAGCTCCTTGTAGAGCGGGTGGGCGTTGCGGCCGTTGACCTTGACCTTCTCGGACATCGGGAAGGTCACCCCCCAGGTGGCCGAACAGTACTCGGCGATCTTGTCGTCGTCGCCGAGCTCCTGCAGGAACTGGTTGCTGGGGAAGCCGATCACCGTGAAACCCCGGTCGGCGTACTTCTTGTGCAGCGCCTCGAGCGCCTCGTACTGCGGAGCGAGACCGCAGCGCGAGGCGACGTTCACCACGAGCGCGGCCTTGCCGCCGGTCACCGCGCCGAAGGTGGTCTCTTCGCCGCGGATGGTCGTGAGGGGGATGCCGGAGAGGTCCATGATCCGATCCTGGCACCGCCCGCTTTGCCCGGGGTGGGAATCGGCTCCTCCGTCCGCCGCATAAACGCGATCCGCGCGCATACACGCGCTCTCATCGCGTTTATGCGCGCGGAGAGCGTTTATGCGTGTGACGGGGCGGGGGCGGCGGGGCGGGGGCGGCGGGGCGGGGCGGCTCGGCGGGGGCGGGCGATCACGCGGGAGACCGGTGCGGGGTCGACGGCGGCGACCGCCGACGTCGACGCCCGGCTCGTGGCACAGTGGTCGGATGGTCACCGCGGGCAGCCGGGGCGACGGCATGCGCCGCGCCAATCTGTCGCTCGTGCTGCGCACGGTGCACCGCGAGGGTCCGCGCTCGCGGGCCGCGCTCACCGAGGCGACGGGCCTGAACCGATCGACGATCGCCGACCTGGTGGGCGAACTGCAGCGCTCCGGACTCGTCGTGGAGCGGGCGTCCGACACCCAGGGCCGGGTGGGACGGCCCTCCCCGATCGTCGAGCCCGACCCGCGGGTGGTCGCGATCGCCGTGAACCCCGAGGTCGACGCCCTCGACGTCGCCGCCGTCAGCCTCGACGGCACGATCGTCGTGCGCGAGCGCATCGAGCAGCGCGAGCTCCTGACCCCCGAGCGCACGGCCGCGCTCGTCGCCCACCGCCTCGCGGACTGGCGGCTCGGCCCCCTCGACGGGCACCGGATCGTCGGCTCGGGTGTCGCCGTCCCCGGCCCCGTGCGCGCCGCCGACGGCGTGGTGCGCGAAGCCCCGCACCTCGGCTGGGCCGAAGCGCGCATCGGCGCGATGCTCGAGGATGCCACCGGCGCGCCGGCCCGCGTCGGCAACGACGCCGCGCTCGGCGCGCTGGCCGAATACCTCTTCGGCGCCGCGCGCGGCTCGCACGACGTCGTGTACCTCAACGGCGGAGCGAGCGGTATCGGCGGGGCCGTGATCGTGGGCGGCGCACCCCTGGGCGGGGCCGGCGGGTACGCCGGGGAGTTCGGACAGAACCGCCCGGGCATCGTCGACCCGCGCGACCGCCGGGCCGACGACGGCGTGCTCGAGGACGAGGTCAGCCGCGCCCTCCTGCTCGACGCGGTCGGGCTCGAGGCGGGCGACGACCAGGCGCTGGCGGCCGCCCTGACCGCGAGCGACGACCCCGCGGTGCGCGCCGAGACCGACCGCCAGCGCCGCATCCTCGCCACCGCCCTCGCCAATGCCGCGAACGTCATGAACCCCGCCGTGATCGTGCTCGGCGGGTTCCTGGCGATCCTCGCCGACCTCGACCTGCCGGGCCTGGATGCCGCCGTCCGGGCGCAGACGATGCCCGCGTGCGCCGAGGGCCTGCGCCTCGCGGGCGCCGAGCTCGGGGAGAACCGCCTGCTCGTCGGGGCCGCCGAGGCGGTGTTCGAGGCCGCGCTGTTCCCCGGTCGCTGAGCGCGCGAGCCCGGGCTGGGCGCGGGAAAGGGCTCGGCGCGCGGGCCGAGCGCGCGGCGCCGGCGCCGCGGCGGTGTCGGCGC
>NZ_JBKBNC010000053.1:0-15965 GCF_046295495.1 Microbacterium sp. | reverse complement strand
GCCGTCGTCGCCTACCTGGTCCTGCTATCGGTCTCGATGGTCGTGGGTGACGCGGCGATCGTCGGCACCACCGCGATCGCCCTGCTCGTGCTGTTCGCCCGCGGCCTGGATGCCAGTGAGCTGTGGTTCCAATCGAAGGCACGCAGCGGCAGCACCGCCCCGGTACGCATCTCGGTGGTCGTCGTCATGCTCGTCGTGCGCCTCGTGCTCGCCGCGCTCGGCGCCGACCTGCTCACGTTCGTCATCCTGTACGTGGTCGAGGGCGTCGTCGTGTCGACGCTGCTGCTCGTGCGTTACCGCGTCGACCGCGAGTCCCCCGGCTTCGCGGCGCCCGACATCGCCACCCCCCGGGCGTTGCTGGGCAGCTCGTGGGTGCTCATGCTCTCGAGCCTCGCGACGCAGATCAACACCCGCGGTGACGTCATCATCATCCAGGCGCTGCTGTCGAGCTCGGCCGTCGGCCTGTACTCGGCGGCCGCGCGCCTGTCGGAGATGCTCTACTTCCTCCCCGTCGTGTTCATGACGGCGACCTTCCCTCGGCTTTTGCAGGTGCGCCGGCAGCACGGAGAGAAGAGCCGCGAGTACAAGCAGGAGCTGCAGGCCAGCTACGACCGCGCCTTCTGGGCAGGGGTGCTGATCGCGGCGGTGTTGCTCGTGGTCGGGCCCTGGTTGCTCACCACCATTTACGGCGCGAAATACGCCGACTCCGGACCGGTGCTGCAGATTCACGTGCTCGCATTGCCGTTCGTCTTCATGGCCGCGGTGTTCAGCAAATTCATCCTCGCCGAGAATGTGCTGGTCGCCTCCCTCACCAGGAATGCGCTCGGCGCCGCGCTGAACATCGGCCTCAATTTCCTTCTCATTCCAACCTGGGGGATTCTAGGAAGCGCGTGGGCGACGGTGTTCTCGTACTTCGTCGCGTCCTACCTCTCCTGTTTCGCCACGAAGACGACGCGCGTCGCCGGCATTCAGATGACATTGGCGTTCGTTTATCCGGTCAGACTCCTGGCCTCGGCGGTACGCAGAGCGCGAAAGAAAGGCAGCCATGAAGAAGAAGCTTCGTAAGGCCGCGGGACGCCTGCGGGAACGCCTGCGCGTCCGTCTGCGCAAGGGCAATGCGGTCGAGCGTTCCCTGTACTTCACGTTCTGGAGCGACGCCTATCGGCGCGAGCGCCTGGTCGTGGCCCGGGGCAACCAGGAGTACTGGCGCCGCCTCGAGGACGGCAAGCTGGAGTTCCTCCTGCGCCGCAACATCCACATGGCCGAGAAGGGGCTGACGATGCGCCCGCGCCGCGACACCTTCGCGGTGGCCTACATCGAGGAGACCGTGAAGCTCGCGGCGAGTCTCACGCAGGCGATGCCGCCGATCATCTCGGCCGAGGTCGAGCTCTGGGCCCGCGAGGTGCTCGAGCGCTACTTCGAGGCGACCTCCTCGAGCTCGGACCCGACGATCGCCCGCGCGCGCTCCAGCTTCGCCGACATCTCGTGGAACGTCGACCGCGACAACGTGAGCGGCCCGCACGCCCCGTTCATCGACGCGCCGCCCGTCGAGATCGATGCGCTCACGGCTCTGGCCAAGCGCCGCAAGTCCGTGCGCTGGTTCCAGCCTCGCACCGTGCCGCACGAGGTCGTCGACAAGGCCATGCTGGTCGCCGCCGAGGCGCCCACCGCGTGCAACCGTCAGCCGTTCTCGTTCCGCTTCTTCGACGACCCCGAGCAGGTGTCCGCCGTGGCGAAGGTTCCGATGGGAACCGCCGGTTACGGTCAGAACCTCCCCGGCATCGCGGTCATCGTCGGCGACATGTCGGCGTTCATCGACGAGCGCGACCGACACCTCATCTACACCGACGGCTGCCTCGCGGCGATGTCGTTCATCCTCGGCCTCGAGTCGCAGGGCGTCGCCTCCGTGTGCATCAACTGGCCGGACATCGCCTCGCGCGACCAGAAGATGAGCCGCCTGCTCGGCCTCGCACCCCACGAACGCGTGGTGATGCTGATCGGCTACGGCTACGCCGACGAGCAGGGCACCACCCCGTACTCGGCCAAGCGCCACCTCGACGCCCTAAGGAGCTTTAACTCGCTATGACTGCCGAGTGGATCGAACTGCGTGGCGTGAACACGCACAACAAGGGTGCCCACCTCATGATGATCGCGGTGGCGAACCGCTTGCGCGGGCGGGCCAAACTGACCGTCTCGCCGAACGGCAGCGACTTCGACGATCGCGGTGCGCTCGGGTTCCACCAGACGCTGCTGCTCAACCAGCTGCCCGCCGTCTCCGGAGTCGTCGGGGGCCTGCTCCCCCGTCAGGTCAAGGATGCCTTCGGCCTCGTCGCCTCGAAGGACGTCGGCGGCGTTCTGGATGCCGCCGGCTTCGCCTACAGCGACTCGTTCAGCATCCAGCGCAGCAAGCGCGAGGCGAAGATCAGCGCGGCGTGGAAGAAGCGCGGGATTCCTCGCGTCTTCCTCCCGCAGGCCTTCGGCCCCTTCACGAACCCCGAGCAGGCGCGCTGGACGCGGGCCCTGCTCGACGGCGCCGAGCTCGTGTACGCGCGCGACCGCCAGAGCCTCGACTTCGTGAAGGGACTGGGGGCGAAGGCCGACGTGCGTCTGGCTCCCGACTTCACCGTCGGCCTGAAGCCCGACGGCATCGTCTCCCCCGTTTCGGGGGAGTTCGGCGCGATCGTGCCGAACGCGAAGATGCTGAGCCACACCAAGCTCTCGCTCGAGCAGTACACGCAGTTCCTCGCCGACGCCGTGGCCGAACTCCGCGCCCAGGGCCTGCGCGCCGTCGTGGTGATCCACGAGCACAACGACCGCGCCCTCGCCAAGGCCCTGTCGGCCCGTACCGAGGTGGAGACGTTCGAGAGCGCCGATCCCCTCGTGCTCAAGCGCGTGCTGTCCGACGCCCGCATCGTCGTCGCGAGCCGCTTCCATGCCCTCGTCAGCGCCCTTTCCTCGCGCACCCCCGTGGTCGCCCTGGGCTGGTCGCACAAGTACGCCGAGCTGATGGACGACTTCGGCGCGAGCGCCTGGATGACGGACGGTTCGGACGACATCGGCGCACGCATCCGTCACACCCTGAACGACGCCGAGACGGCGGCGAGTCTCGACGCGCAGGTGCCGGTGCTCCTCGAGCGCAACGAGCGCATGTGGACCGAGGTCGAATCCGTCCTCGGGATCCGTTCGTGACCGTCCCCGTGAGCGATGACCGGATGCGGGTGCTCATGCCCTCGCGCTTCGTGGACCGTCACGTCGGGGGCAACACCACCTATGCGCGTGCCGTCGCCGCGGGCTTGCAGGCCCGGGGAGTGAGGGTCGGACGGATCGCCGCGGGTTCGCACCCCGCCATGACGGCCGCGCTCGAGACCCTCGCCGGCGTGCGCCGCCACCCCGCGGGGGACATCCTCCATTACGTGGGCGACACCGGGCCCCTCCTGGGCACCCGCACGCCCACCGTCGTCACCGTCCACGGTGTCGCGAGCCGCTGGATCGACGTCGCCCGTCGCCCCGCGCAGGAGAAGGCGTGGCGCTTCCGCGTCGGTCGGGCCATCAGCGCCGCCGACCACGTGATCACGGTCTCCAACTCCAGCGCGGCCGACGTCGCGGACGTCTTCGGCGTGGAGCCGGAGCGTCTCACGACGATCGAGCACGGCATCGACCTCGATCGCTTCTCGACGCCGACCGCCCTCTCGCCCGAGGTTCGTCAGGCCCTGCCCGAACGCTTCGCGCTGTACCTGGGCAACATCGAACCGCGCAAGAACCTGGTCTCGCTGGTGCGGGCGTTCGCGACCCCCGAGGTGCGCGCCCTCGGCCTGCCGCTCGTGATCGCCGGAAAGGCCGCCTGGAACGCGGACGACTCGCTCGCCGAGATCCGTAACTCCCCCGATGTCATCACGCTCGGGTTCGTGAGCGACGACGATCGCGCGGCGCTCATGCAGGCGTGCGAGGTGTTCCTCTTCCCGTCGCTCTACGAGGGCTTCGGATTCCCCGTCCTCGAAGCCCTCGCCGCCGGCGCCGTCGTCGCGACCTCCGACCGGGGCTCTCTCGCCGAGGTCGCCGGTCCGTCGCTGCGCCTCCCGGGGCTCGAGCCCGACGCCGTCGCCGCGGGAGTCGTCTCCGCGGTCACCGACGAGGCGGCGCGAGAGCGCTGTCGTGCCGAGGGCACCGCGTGGGCCAGCCGCTTCACGTGGGACGCCAGCGTCGCCAAACATCTCGAGGTCTACCGGGGGGTCCTGCGATGAACGGCATCCCCCGCGTCCTCATCCTCCACGCCTACTCCGCCGACAACGCCGGTGACGGCCTCCTCGTGCGCGAGACCCTCGCTCTGCTCGAGGAGGCGTTCGGCACGGTCGACGCCACGATGCTCGCGTCCCGTCCCGACAGCTTCGCGGATCTCGGCATCCCGACCCTCCCCACGGTCCCGACCACGCGCGGGTGGGACCGCCGTACGCGGGCCGTGCTGCGCCGCATCGACGACTTCGACCTGGTCGTCGGCGTCGGCGGTGGTTACCTCCGCGCGGGCACTCCGGTGGAACTGCTGAAGGCGGCCCTGGTCATGGGACCGCAGCTGCTGGCCGCGTCACGGTCGTCGACGCCGTCGGTCTACCTGCCGCAGAGCATCGGCCCCGCCCGGTTCGGCACGCGCGGCGTGCTCACGCGACTGCTGCGACAGATCGATGTCGTGATGGTCCGCGACGACCGCACCTTCGACGAGGTCGCCGGTCCGACGCTGGTGCGCACCCCCGATCTGGCGGCGGCGTCCATCGCGGCCGCCCGTCGTGCCGGGGCGAGCGTCGCGGAGAAGCCGGTGCTGTCGATCCGCAGCGTTCACGGCCGCATCAACCCCGACATCTACGCACTGGCCGACCGCATCTCGCCCTACGACGGGTACATCCAGAGCACGATCGGCGGGAACGACGACCGTCCCGCCTCCGCGACCCTCAGCCCGGCGCGCACCATCGAACGCGGCGAGCTCATGGGCGCGGAGGCAGCGCCGCGCGTGGTGGTGGCCGTGCGTCTGCACGCCGCCTTGATGGCGCTCGCGGCGGGGCACTACGTGGTGCACCTCGCATACGAGCGCAAGGGTTTCGGAGCCTTCGACGACCTCGGCATCGCCCCGTGGGTGCACCGCGTGAACGGTTTCGACGTCGACACCGTCGCCTCCCAGGTGCACGGGCTGCTCACCGACCAGGCGGTGCGCGACGACTACGACGCGCGCCTCATGGGCTCCGCGGAGAAGATCCGCACCGCGCGCACGGACATCGTCCTGTCGCTCCAGAGCGCGGTCGGAGGCAGATGAGCGAGCGCGACCCCGGCGACCCTCGTTCGGGACGACGGACCGAGGGAGCGCGCCGGCGCGGCGTCCTCGGCATCCTCCTGGGGGCCGCTCTCGCACTCGCGGCGTGCGCGCCCTCGCCTCCCACTCCCCCGGTTCCCGGGCCGTCGACGCAGATCGTGGGCGAGGTCGACGACGCCATCCAGGAGTGGTGGACCGGTCCCGTGGTGGAACAGCACGAGGGCTGGTACTCGACCGCGGCGTTGAGCGAGACCGGCGAGATCCTGGCCGTCGATCTCGACGACGCGGGAGCCACGTCGCGCACGGTCGTGGCCACCGCCCCGGTCGACGACCACAACGTTCCGGCGCGGGCCACGATCCCCGGCCGCGGGTCGCTTTTGGAGTGGACGCACCACGGTACCGAGGAGCACTTCTACATCTCCGTCGCCCCGGGCTCCGGTCGCGCGGAGAGCTTCGAGGGCCGACCCGTTCAGGAGATCACCGTGGGATCGCGGGTCTCCTACGGTCAGCTCCTGCACGTCGCCGACGCCCAGACGACCGACACCGACACCTTCTGGGTGCTCCTGCGCAACGACCTCAACTGGGGCATCGCGGAGCTCGTGGTGAACTGGACCACGGGCGAGGCGACGTACGACGGCAAGTACCGACGCCTGGTGACGTTCCCCGAGCAGGCCTACATGACCTCGAGCTTCGACGACACCTCCTCGGGCACCGTCCGCATCGCCGCGGGGTACAACCCGGCGGTGGGGCGCAGCGACGTCTATCTGCTCGAATTGGATCTGCGTACCGGCGTCCTCACCGACCTCATGCGCCCCTCCACCACCCACGACGTCACCTCCTCGGAATACCTCGAGGCGGAGGAGCTCACGCCCCTGCTGGGCCGCACGGACGGCACGCGACGCCTGCTCGACGTGAGCCCCGTCTCGGCCGCACCCGCCGTGCTCACGGTCGAGTACCCGGGGGACGTGTCCGCGGACGGCGTCTACACCGAGACCGTCCTCGACGGCTCGGGTGACACCTCGTCGCAGACCTACGGGTCGACCGGGCGTCATCTCGAGCGCTATCCCTGCGGAGCGGCCTTCGGACCGGATGGCGCGGTCTGGCACTGCGGAGAATCCGGCGGCTCGTGGAGCCTCTGGCGCGACGACGAGAAGGTGCTCGACTCGGGCGCGGCGCTGCTGCGCCCGATGCCCACGACCGGGGGCCCGGTCACCGCCCTCGTGGGGCGTGTCGAGCAGTACGACGACTACAAGAGCTGGAGCGGCAGCTCGCTTCTCGCCCTGTCGGTGCGCTGAAGCGCCGCGCCCCTTCGCGCGGCGCCGCCTCGAGCAGCGTCCGGCCCTGTGGCGCTCTCACGCGCCGCGACGGGCCCGCAGTGCCTTATCCGCGGCATCCGGGCCCTGACGAGCGTCAGGAGCGCCAGACGCGATCCAGGGCCGCGCGCTGCGTGTCGGAGTTCATCCGCGTGAGCATGCTCTCGCCGCGAGCCGCGAGGTCGGCGGCGAAAGCCGGCTCCTCGAGCGCGCGACGGATGAGCGCGGCCCCGGAGTGTGCGTCGTCGAACGTCTCGAGCCCCGCCTCGTCGAGCGACGGGATCCGGCGAGCCACGACGGGCACCCCGCGGGCCGCCGCATCGAGGACGCTCAGCGGGAAGCCTTCGTACGACGCGGTGTGGACGTAGAGCGAGAGGGCGTCGAGTTCGCCCGTCACCTGCTCCTTCGACAGCCATCCCGTGACGCGCACTCCGGCGTCCGTCAGCCGGCGCTCCCAGGTCTCGTCGCCGCCGCCGATCCACACGACCTCGACCGGTGCGGGGGCGGATGCCAGCTCTCGCGCGAGCGCGATCATCATGCCCGGGTCCTTCTGGCCCGCGAGCCGGCCCACCATTCCGATGCGGTGCGGCCTGACGCCCGTCGCCGAGGTCCCGCGTCGGGGCACCGACGGGGCGTTCGGGACACGGGTGACCCGGGCGTCGGCGCCGAGTCCGCTCGCGAGCCGGCCTTCGTGGGCCGAGAGCACCGCGAACACGTCGGTGCGACGCGCCAACAGCCGCTCGGCCACGCTGATCGCCGTCCGCAGGGGACGGCCGGCACCGGGGTCGTCGAATTTGAAGCAGTGCGGGGAGTAGACCACGCGGGGACCGCGCGGGCGCACAGCCCGCACGAAGGCCCCCGGGAAGCTCGAGTGAGCGTGCACGACGTCGGGCGCCGCGTCACGGATGGCGCGACGCGTGCGCAGCGGCTGACGCGGTCGCGATGCGCCGAGGTCGACGTGCTCCGCCACCACCCCGTTCCAGATCGGGGACGGCGCGCCGTCGACCCACGGGGAGAGGATCGTATGCGCCACCCCGGACGGGGTGTTGCGGATGTAGTCGCAGACCGCGACGGGAACACCACCCGTCAGACGGTCGACGACGTGCATGACGGCCGTGGGGCGGTTCCGAGCCTCGCTCATCACGATGCGACGCGGTTCAGCTGTGCGCCGCGGTCACGACTTCGCCGCGACTTTGCTGCGCTTCTGCCGGCGCTTCTTCGCGCCACCCTTCGCTCGCGTGGACGCGGATCCCGAGGCCGAGGACGTGGTCGCGCCGTCTCCGCCGTAGGTGTACGCGCCGTAGCCGTAGCTGTCCGGACCGCGGGTGGGGAGCATCGTCATGATGACGCCGACGAGCTTGCCGCCCGCCGTCTGGAGCGTACGGAGCGCACCCTCGAACTCCTGCTTCTTCGCCTTGCCCGACGCGGCGACCATGATCGCTCCGCGCGTGACCTTGCTCAGCACCGCGGCATCCGTCACCAACAACAGCGGCGGGGCGTCGATCAGCACGTAATCGAAGTGCTCGGTCAGCGTGGCGAGCAGCTGCGTCATCGCCACCGAACCCAGCAGCTCGGCCGGGTTGGGGGGCACCGGGCCCGAAGGCAGCACGAACAGCTGACCGCGGCCCCACTTCTGGAGCACGTCCGCCACCTCGACACGGCCGATGAGCACGTCGGTGAGGCCGACACCGCCCTCGATGCCCATGTAGTCGGCGATACGGGGCAGGCGGAGATCGCCGTCGAGGAGTGCCACGCGGGCGCCCGTCTCGGCGAGGGCGATCGCGAGGTTCGCCGTGGTCGTGGACTTGCCCTCGCCCGGACCCGCGCTGGTCACGACGAAGAGCTTGGGGCCACCCTCGACGTTGAGGAACTGGAGGTTGGTGCGCAGGGCGCGGAAGGACTCCGACCGGGGGCTGCGGGGATCCTCCTGGACGATGAGCGGACGCTTGGTCGCCTCGGGGTCGAACGCGATCCCACCCAGAAGCGGGGCGTCGGTGAGCTGCTCGAGGTCGTGGAGGGTGCGCACGCGGGTGTCCAGCGCGTTGCGCAGGATCGCGATCAACACGGCGACGACCAGACCGAACAGTGCGGCCACCACCACGATGACGGGGATGCGGGGGCTGAAGGGCGCACTCGGTTCGACGGCCGGCTGGACCACCGTGAGGCGCACGGGGCTCGCGGCCCCATCGTTGACCGGCGGCTCGAGCGTGGTCTGAACGGCGTCGACGAGGCTGGCGGCGATGGCGTCGGCCAGGACCGCGCTCTGCTGCGCATCCGTGGAGGTCACGGTGATGTTCACGTTCACCGTGTTCAGCGGAGCCTCGGCCGTCACCCGCGATGCGAGAGCGCCCACCGAGGTGTCGAGGTCGAGGTCATCGATGACCGGCTGGAGCACCAGCGCGCTCGTGACGACGTCGACGTAGCTGGCGACGATCTGGCGGGCGAAGGTGGTGCCCTGCACCAGGTCGCCGGTGGCCGCGTTCGCGCTGTCGGCCTGGACGGAGACGTACAGTCGCGTCGTGGACTGGTACTGGGGCGTCTGGGACGCGGCGTAGGCGAATCCGCCCGCTCCCCCGAGAATCGTGAGCACCAGGATCAGCACCCAGTTTCGGTGCAGGATCCGGATGTAGTCGCGCAACTCCACGGTGAATTCCTTCAATCACAAGTCATGGGCACCGCTGTTGCGCCCCTTTGTATCCTGTCACACCCTCATTGCCGGGATGTCACGCGTCGGTGGGCTGGTGCGTCATCCCGTAGGTGTAGGCGCCGTACCCGTAGGTGTCGGGACCGCGCGTCGGCAGCTTGGTGAGGATCACGCCGAGAAGGCGCACGTCCGCCGCGGAGAGGGCCTTGGCTGCGTCGATGAGCTGCGGCTTGCGGGTCGAACCCGACGCCGCGACGAGGATCGCCCCGGTGGCGAAGCGCGCCAGGACGGCGGCGTCGGTGACGGGCAGAACGGGCGGGCAGTCCACGATGACGTAGTCGAAGGCCTGACGCAGCGTGTCGAGGGTCGCCTCCATCGTGGGAGATCCCACGAGCTCCGCCGGGTTCGGCGGCTGCGCTCCCGCGGGGAGCACGAAGAGGCGCCCCGAGCCCCACGGCTGCAGGAGCGCCGACAGCGGCGCGGCGCCGGCGAGGACGGCGGAGAGACCGGCGCCCCCCTCGATGCCGAAGATCTCGGCCGTGCGCGGCTTGCGCATGTCCGCGTCGACGAGGGCCACGCTCGCCCCGCCCTCGGCGAGGGCCAGGGCGAGGTTGGCGCTCGTCGTCGACTTGCCCTCACCCGGGTTCGCGCTGGTGACGACGTAGACGGGCGACCGATCCTCGAAGTTCACGAACTGCAGGGACGTGCGCACGCGCCGGAAGGCCTCGGATCTCGGGTCGCGGGGCGACTCCTGCACGATGAGGGGGCGCTTGGCCGAATCGGGGTCGAAGGGGATCCCCCCGAGGATCGGTGCGGAGATGATCGACTCGACGCCCTCCGCGGTGTGGATGCGCGTGTCGATGATCGTGCGGATGATCGCGAGGAGGATGCCGAGCCCCGCGCCCAGGGCCAGACCGAGCAGGAGGTTGACCCGGTAGTCCGGTGCCGACGGCTCCAGCGGCACGCGAGCCGGACTCACCGTCTCGACCCGGAGCAGCCCAACGCCGTCCGTTCCCGGGGGTGCCTGGAGTTGCGATTCGACCACCTGCGTGAAGCTCTGAGCGACGGCGTTCGCCAGCTGCGAGGCTTGGCTGGGCACGGCATCCGTCGCGGTGATCACGATCGTCTGCGTGTTCGGCGGGTTCTCGGCCGAGATCCGAGCCTCGAGCGTTCCGTCGCCCTCGGCGAGGCCGAGCTGGTCGATGACGGGGTCCACGACCACGGCGCTGGACACGAGGTCGACGAAGCTCTCGAGCGACTGGCGCACGTAGCTGCGACCCTGAATCAGTCCAGTGGCCGTGCCGTTGGTCTCGGCCGCGACGAACAACTCGACGGAGGCTCTGTAGGTCGTCGGGGTGACGACCGCGAGGGCTGTACCCGCCGCACCGCCGATCACCATGCACGCGACGACGAGCATCCACCCTCGACGAATCGCTGCGATGACGTCACGCAAATGCAAGAGCAATACCCCCCGAACGCCGAGCGGGACCGTTCGTCCCGGTTAGCATTGAATTCCGACGCACGATCTTTTCACACTACGCGCCAGGAATTTCCCATGACTCGAATGCAGGACCTCTTCGCCACACAGCGGCGACGCGATGAACGCGTCACCCGCACGCTCGACGATCCTGCCGCGAACCGGCGCATCGAGGCGATCTTCAACGGCGCTCCGCGGGCCACCGCCTCGCGGTCCGACTTCCCCGACGAGGTGACGGCCCTTTCGGAGCTGATCAGCAGTCGGCGCGTGAGCGAGCCCGAATTCCAGGCGCTGAAGAAGCCCGCGCGCCTGCGACGCAGCCGCAGCGGCCGCGATTGGCTGTCGATCGGCGCCGCGACCCTGGCAGTGGTGTCGGTGGTGTCCGCCTCGACCATGGTGGGCATCAGCGTCGCGTCGGCCTCGCCGGCCACCGACGCGCTCAACACCCTCACCGCGAACGAAGCCGTCCTCGCGAACGACATCCAGCGCGTGAACAACAGCATCGCCACCCTGGAGCAGTCGCGTCAGAGCGCCAAGAGCGAGGCCGAGGCGCTCGCCGCCCCTCTCGCCGGTCTCGCCCAGCTCGGGGACATCCCCGCCGCCGCCACGACCGAGGCCGCCCGACAGGCCTTCCTCGCCGCGATCGACGACGTGAAGATGCCCGAGACGGTGGCCGCCTACCGCCGGCCCGCGATCGACGGCGACTCGCTCGAGTCCGTCGGCACGGCGATCGACTTCGTCGACTCGCGCACCCGAGAGGCGCAGACGGCCTCGAGCGACCTCGATGATCTGCGGCGGACGCTCGCGGAGACCATCCGCCCGCTCGACGAAGCCGTCGCGGCGCTGGGGCGCGACCTCCCCGCCCTGGCCACGACGCTGGTCGGCGACAACGACCTCGCCGACGAGACGCTGCGGACCAACGTCACCACCCTCGCCGCACGCGTCTCGCAGGTGGACACCACGACCGCACCGGGTGCGATCAGCGAGTTCCTCACCGCGGTGACCGCCCTGCGCGACGGCCAGGAGGCCGCTGAGGACGAGATCGCCGCGCAGGCCGCGGCAGAAGCCGAGCAGCGCCGTCAGCAGCTGCTTCGCGAGCAGCGGGAGCGCGAGCAGCAGCAGCGCGAGCAGCAACAGCAGCAGGAGGAGCAGCAGCAGCAAGAGGAGCAACCGGTGCAGCCTCCGGTCGAGCCGGCGCCCGTGGATCCTCAGCCCGTGGATCCTCAGCCCCAGCCCAGCGATCCCGTGGTGCCGGCACCGAACCCCTCGGGCGGCGCCTGATCGCTCACCCGTGGTGATCCCCTCGGTGAGTGCGCGCCGTCGCGCCGAAGCGCACTCGACCGCTCCCCGGAGGAAAGCGCGCCGCCCGCAGCGCACGCTCGCGGGAGGAAAGCGCGCCGCCCGCAGCGCGTAGCCCGGCGCCAGCCTCCGCTGCGAGGCTGCTGCCGGACCGCGCCGGCCTCAGCGCGTCAGCGCCAAACGAACCACCCGCACGACCTGGTCCACGGCGGGGGCCAGCTGCGCCCCGGTGAGCTCGTAGGTCTCCCACGAGCGGCGGTACGGGTCGACCACGTCGTCGTCGACCGGGTCGGCCGGAGGCGGCGTCATCCCCCGCATTCCGATCACGGTGGTGATCGCGGCGCGCAGCCGACGTGAATCGTCGTCGCCCGCAGCGGTGGCGCTCTCGACGATCTCGGCATCCGTCACCTCGGCCGCCAGCCGCGCGAACTCCCGCACGGTCAACGTGGAGCGCAGGCGCGCGGGGCTGAGCTCGACGATGCGGCGCCGATGCTCGCGGCTCATCGCGAGGATGAGATCGGGGGATGCCAGGTGAGCCTCGGTGAGGTACGTCGCGCGATGCGCGTCGACGAGCTCGGGGCCGGCCTGGAGCTGCGCCGCCAGCCGCTTGGTGTCATCCGTCATCGACTCGCCCTGCAGACCGTAGGTGCCGGCGCTGTTCACGCGCACGTCGAGGTCGGCCAAGCGGGTCGCCAGGAGGGTGGCGGCGAGCGGGGAACGGCACACGTTGCCCGTGCACACGGTGAGGATCTCGATCATCGGAACTCCGTCTTCGTCTTCGTCTGCGCGGGGTCGAAGCGACCCGCGGTGGTCTGTGAGGAGGCGTCCGCCGGACCCGCGTGGGCGGGCGCGACGGCGCGCCCTTGCGCCCGTGCGAACGCGACGTCGCGCTCCCAGAGGGCGACGGCGATAATCTTGCGGTCCCGCCCCTCGACGAACACGCGGAGCACGACGACGATCGCGAGACCGAGGTACCCGCCGACCGTGTTCGCCACGACGTCGAGGACGCTCGCGAACCGCTGCGAGAGGAACAGGCCCTGGAGGATCTCGATCGTGATCGACAGCGCGGGGATCACGAGGAGCGGAAGCCAGGCCAGGCGCTTGGACACGAGGAGACCGATCAGGAACCCCAGCGGAAGGAACATGAGGATGTTCGCCGAGAACTCCAGCTGGCGGTAGCCGAACCACTCGGGGACGCCGTGCCGGTGGACCACCGCGAGGAAGCGGGCGATCGCGCTCTGGTAGCCGCGGTCCAGGGGGGTCGGCGACATCGTCACCGCGGCCACGATCGCCCCGTACAGGAGCAGCAGGGCGGCAGCGCTGCCCACGCGCGCGTAACTGCGCCGGGGTGCCGGTCCGGGAGCGAAGAGCAGAGCGGACTCCATCAGTCGGGGGCGGTGCGGGGATCGAGGTGACGCGGGAGTGACACACTACCCGCCCGGGCTCCGGCATCCCCGGGGATCGCGCGGCGCGGACCGCGCGACGTCCGGGCCGCTTCGGACCTCGGATGCCGCGGCCGACGGCCGCGCGCGGTCACCCCGGCGAGCAACGTCACGAGCCGAACAGGCTGCCGCAGGAGGCGTCGACGGTCACCGACGTCTTGGTCGCCGTGGGCGAATACCGCAGGTCGAGCGGGCCGAGCGGGCCCTCCGGGAGACGCACCGTCGAGATCACCGTGCGGGTCTCGCCCTCGGGGACCACCACCAGGCGGCTGAGCGCGGTGTTGCCCTTCTCGGAGCCGGAGCGGTCGTAGCCGCCCAGGTCGCTCTGCGCGGGATCGGTCGAGACGACCTCTCCCCCGGGGGGCGCGAAGAAGAGCACGTTGAGCATCATCGCCGTGGGAGCCAGTCCGTTCGCCGCGTTGCGCTCCCCGAGCGTGTAGCCGCTGAGGCCGGACGACGGGACCGAGCTGGCCAGAGTCGTCGTCGTGGTGATGGTGCGGGCTGCGGGGTCGCACACCGCCGAGACCGACTGGGTCAGGTAGTACTCCAGCTTCCCGACCGAGTAGTCGTTCAGGTACGTCCCGATCTGGGTCTTCTCCGTGTTGTCGGTGCGCAGACCACCGTCCAGACCCACTTCGGTGACGAGCGCCTGAGCCTCCGCACTCGTGAACGAAAGGTTGACGCGCTTCTCGTCGGCCGATCGCGAGAGCGCGTCGAGCATCTTCGTGGGATCCCACTTCGAGGAGGTCAGGTGCACGAACACCGCTTCGGAGACGGCCGCGAAGAAGGCATCGGACTGTCGCGCCGTGGGGAACCTCTGGTAGGCGATGTTCAAGAGCAGCCGCACGGCGTTCTCGCCGGTGATGGTCTGCCCGGCGACGTCGACGGGCCCGGCGACGTCGAGCATGTAGGAGAGCACGACGGGATCGATCGAGATCACACCGTCGAACTGGCCCCCGCTCACCGCCGAGTAGGCGTCGCGGAACAGCTGCGCGGTCGTCGGGAAGTCGGGCGTCATCGTGTTGTCCTGCGAATACCGCGCGAACGACGACGGGTACAGCGCGAGGGTTTCGGCCGGGAGGTCGGTGAACTGCTCGCCGGCCGCGCCGGGACGGTAGAACGTGCTCGGGCCGCCCTGATCGAGGAGCCGGAACGACCCCTGATCGACGTCCATGATGATGTTCGCCGACGGGTTGCCGCCGGTGGCGCGGCTTTCGGCGTTGTTCTGGAACACGACGAGATACTTCTTCGGCCCGTTCGCCCCCGCGATGTCGAGGATGGTGGGCAGGTAGCGGTTCACCACGTCGAGGGCGGGGGCGGCGCGGTCCACGACGTCGCGGATCTCCTCGACCGGTCCCGCCACCGCGGGGAGCAGGTCGGCGGACCGGATGCCGTCGGTCTCGGCCTTCGCGGCCGAGAACGCCTGCGAGACGACGGGGAGGGAGTCCTGCGCCTGGACGAGCGGCTGGAGATTGATCCCCCCGCCGTCCAGGGTCAGCTTCTCGAGGTCGAGGCCGGAGAGCATCTGCACGCCGGGCGGCAGGGCGTCGCGGACGAGGATGTCCGCGGCGCGGGTGACGCGGGAGACGGCATCGATGTTCACGCCCACCGTGGGGATCTGCGCCGCCACACCCCACAGAGGTCCGTCCACCGTCGCCGCCGCGCGCGACGTGCGGGCGCTGAGGTCGGCGGCGGCCGCCTGCAGCCCGGCTTCGTCCCGCGCCTCGACGAGCGGCCCGAGCTGGGCGATCGACGACTTGGCCGCGAGCAGATCGTCGCGCACCTCCATCGCCTGCACCGTGAGCGTGGCCCCGAGCACGGCAGTCAGCGCGGCTCCGCCGGTGAGGACGCCGATCACGCCCCCCACGACCCAGGGCCAGACGCGCGGTCGCCCCGAGCGCTCCTCGGGCGAACGATGCGCGCGGTCGGAACGGGACGACGGGTTCCCGGCGTCGCTCGACCCCGGATCGGGCTCCCCGTGCGGCGGTCGACTTCTCGCATCTCGTCGCAGACGTTCACCCATGGGATGAAGTCTAGGGGAGGGTACCTGAACGTCCCCGGGCTGCGGAACCGCCTCGAACGACGGCGTGAGACCAGGACGGACGTCGATGACTCACGGGAGCACCGTCGAGCGAGTGAGTCCGATCGCGAGGATCAGAAGAAGAGCTGCGCCACCAGGAACGCCACGGCGACGCACACGGAGGCGAGGCCCCCGATGATCGGCATCGCGGTCGACGACTCGCGGCGTCCGGCGAGATAGCCGCCCACCGCGAGGACGACGCCGACCACCGCCAGCGTCAGACCGACACCGCCGGCGCTCGCGACCACCGAGGCCGAATCCGCCAGCAGCAGCACCGCCACCCCCACCAGGGGCACCGCCACCGCCGCGATCGCGAGGAGCAGGGACAGCACGCCGAGGGCACGAGACAACGGTTTCACCCCAACGACTCTACCGGCCGCGCCGCGGCGCCCCCCGGGCCCGCGGCGGCCGGCG
>NZ_JBKBNC010000052.1:0-17055 GCF_046295495.1 Microbacterium sp. | reverse complement strand
GGCCGGGCCCGGCGGCGCGAGCCGGCGGCCGGGCCCGGCGGCGCGAGCGCGAGGGGCGGCATCCCCGGAGGTCAGGCCGCCGACACACCGAACAGCAGACCGAGCACGTACGTGACCGCGGCCGCGCCGAAACCGATCGCGAGCTGACGCAGCCCGCGCTTGAGCGGTGACGCTCCCGAGAGCAGGCCGACCATGGCTCCCGTCGCCAGCAGCGCGATGCCGACCAAGCCCAGTGCCAGCGCGACGGCGCCGAGGCCCGACAGCCCGAAGATCCACGGCAGCACCGGGATGATTGCGCCGGAGGCGAAGAAGAGGAAGCTCGACAGGGCGGCGCCCCACGCGCTGCCGACGACGTCGTGCGACGACTCCCCCGGCGCCGCGGCCACCGGGGCGCTCCCGGCCTGAGCGGCGGTGACGACCTCGCGCGCCTTGTCGAGCGCGGCGTCGGCGTTCATGCCGCGCGTGCGGTACACGAGGGCGAGCTCGTTGGCATCCAGGTCGAGGTGCGGCAGGGCCGAGTCGGCGAAGTCGCTCTCCTCGGTGGCTTCGAGCAGTTCGCGCTGCGAGCGGACCGACACGAACTCGCCGGCGCCCATCGACAGCGCCCCCGCGAGCAGACCCGCGATACCGCTGAACAGCACGAAGCTCGGCGCGACGCCGGTGGCGCCCACCCCCATCACGAGCGCGAGGTTCGACACGAGGCCGTCGTTGGCGCCGAACACGGCGGCGCGGAAAGTGCCCGAGAGGCGACGGCGTCCGCGCGCGGCGAGGCCGCGCACGACCTCGTGGTGCACGCGCTCGTCGGCGGCCATCGCGGCGGTGGCGTAGGGCTCGTCGGCGTAGGGCGAGCGCGCTTCGGCGTTCTGGGCGAGTGCGAGCACGAAGATCGAGCCGAACCGACGCGCCATCCACGCCAGCAGGCGCGTGCCGATCCCGGGCGAGGGCAAGCGCTTCGGCGCCTCCCCGAGAAGGTCGATCCAGTGCTGCTCGTGCCGACCCTCGGCCTCGGCGAGCTCGAGCAGGATGTCGCGCTCCTCACCGGTACGGCGCGAGGCCAGCTCGCGGTAGACGCGTGCCTCAGCGCGTTCGTCGACGAGATAGCGCGCCCAGCGGCGTCGATCACGAGCGGTGGGTGTGGCGAGGGTCGTCACAGGTCTCCTTCGGGTCGCCCCTACGGTAGTGAGGCCCATCCGCTTCCCCGGGCGCGTCGACCGATACTGACAGCATTTCGGGCCTCCGAAGCCCGGAACGACGCGGATGCCACGGGCCGGATGCCAGCATTTCGGGGCCGCGAAACGGCGGTGATGCGAGGTGTCGCGCGGGGGCGCTCCGCGCCGCGGGAACGTCTCGCGCAGTGCCGGGCCGCACCACGGAGCGTTCGCAAGCGCCCGGGCGCCGACGTCCGCGCCTCAGGAGTGAACGCGCCGGCGCAGCACGTCGATGCGCGCCTGCAGCTGCGCCACGGTCGCGTGCGACACCGCGGGGCCACCGCAGATGCGGCGGAGTTCGGCGTGCACGAGACCGTGCGGCTCGCCGCTCTGGCGGGCGTAGAGGCCGACCATGGTGTTCAGCAGCTGCCGCTGCTCCTTCAGGGTGCGATGCAGAGGCGCCGGGAGTCCGCCGTCGTCGACGGACGGCGGCTCGACGCCGCTCTCCTTCTCGGTCGCCTCACGCGTGGAGCGATGGCGCGACTGCCGCGTCGCGCGCGACATGAGCACCTCGTGCACCTGCTCGGGCTCGAGAAGACCCGGGATGCCGAGGAACTCCTCCTCCTCGATCGTCCCGGGCACAGCGAGCTGGCCGAACTCCTGTCCGTCGAACAGCACGCGGTCGAAGTGCGCGAGCGAGCCGAGCGCCTGGTACTCGAATTCCTGCTCGAGCGCGTCGGAGGCTTTGTCCTCGCGCTCGGCGGCATCCATCATGTCTTCTTCGGCGTTCCACTGGTCTTCCGCGTCGCTGTCGCGGTCGAGGGCGTGGTCGCGCTGTGCCTCCATCTCGCCGGCGAGGGCGAGGAGCTGAGGCACGTTGGGGAGGAAGACGCTCGCCGTCTCACCCCGGCGCCTCGCGCGCACGAAACGGCCGATGGCCTGGGCGAAGAAGAGCGGGGTCGACGCGCTGGTGGCGTAGACGCCGACCGCGAGGCGGGGCACGTCGACGCCCTCCGACACCATGCGCACGGCGACCATCCATCGGCTCGTCCCCTTCGAGAACGTCTCGATGCGGCCGGAGGCCTCGGCCTCGTCGGAGAGCACGACGGTGACCTTCTCGCCGCTGATGTCTTCGAGGATGGCGGCGTAGGCGCGCGCGGCGGTCTGGTCGGTCGCGATGACCAGGCCCCCGGCATCCGGGACCGTCTCGCGCACCTCGGTGAGGCGCCGGTCGGCGGAGCGCAGGACCGCCGGGATCCAGTCGCCGTTCGGGTCGAGCGCGGTTCGCCACGCCTGGGACGTGATGTCCTTCGTGTTGTCCTGACCGAGCTGGGCTTCCATCTCTTCGCCGGCCTTGGTGCGCCAGCGCATCTGGCCCGCGTAGACGAGGAAGAAGACGGGACGCACCACGCCGTCGTCGAGGGCACGGCGGTAGCCGTAGGCGTAATCGGTGCGCGAGAGGCGGATGCCCTTGGCGTTCGGGTGGTACTCCACGAAGGGGATGGGCGCGGTGTCGCTGCGGAACGGGGTCCCCGACAGCAGCAGGCGGCGGGTGGCGCGACTGTAGGCCTCGCGCAGGGCGTCGCCCCAGCTGAGGGCGTCGCCGCCGTGGTGCACCTCGTCGAGGATCACGAGGGTGCGGGCGTCCATCGTCAGGCGCTGGTGCACCTCGGCCTTGACCGCCACCTGGGCGTACGTGACCGCGACGCCGTGGTACTGGCGCGACGGCGTGGCATGGCGGTTGGAGAAGAACGGGTCGAGGCGGATGCCGACGCGCGCCGCGGCTTCGGCCCACTGGGTCTTGAGATGCTCGGTGGGGGCGACGACGACGATCCGGTCGACGACGCGGCGGCGCATGAGCTCGCTGGCGAGGCGGAGGGCGAAGGTGGTCTTGCCGGCGCCGGGGGTGGCGGCGGCGAGGAAGTCGCGAGGGCCCTTGCCCTCGCCGTCGGGTCCGTCGAGGCCGAAGTAGAGGTCGAGCGCTTCGGCCTGCCAGGCGCGCAGTCGTTGCGCGGTTCCCCACGGCGCGCGCTGCGGGAACGACGGCGAGAGGTGCTCGGCGGCGAAGGAGCCGAAGTGGGGTTCGGTGCCGTCGAGGTCGCCGGTGAGGCCCGCGTCGGGGACGGCCCCGGGGGCCGGTTCGTCAGCGACGGGAGCAGTGGCGTGGGAGGGGTCGAGGGGCGGGGCGGTGGCGGGCGCGCTCGCCGCGGGGGCGGGACCGGCGGTGGGGCCGGGGCCCGCGACAGGACCGGGACTCGCGACGGGACCGGGACTCGCGACGGGACCGGGACTCGCGACAGGACCGGGACTCGCGATGCGGGAGACCGCCGAAGCGTCGGAAGGGTTCATGTGCGGGAGGGCCGAGGAGCGGGCTTCTTCTTCCAGCATCGAACCTCCATCCTGCGCGAGCGCGAACATCAACGATAGGTCACCGTCGGGCGGCGGCGCGCGGGGCTGGGGACGGATCCGACCTCCGACCGGCGATAAACACGATCCGCGCGCAGAAACGCGCTGACACCGCGTTTATCGGCGCAGACCCCGTTTATGCGCCGCCGCGGCGCGCCCACCCGCACCGACCGGCACACCCCACGCATGGCGCCGCGGCGGCGCGCCCACCCGCAGCGACCGGAGCACCCCACAGGCGGTGCCGCGCCCCACCCGCGGCGGCGGCATCCGCCCTTGCCGTGTCGGGGGCCGGGGATAGCCTGGGGGTGGAGGTTTCGAATGACACTCGATCCGCGCTCGCCCCGCACCCCGTCCTCGCCCGACAACGCCGGCCCGCACCCGTGGCGCCGCTTCGTCGCCCTCGGCGACTCGTTCACCGAGGGGATCGGCGACCCGCTGCCCGACGGCGGTCACCGCGGCTGGGCCGATCGCGTGGCCGAGGTGCTGGCATCCCAGGTCGACGACTTCGCGTACGCCAACCTCGCCGTGCGGGGCAGACTCATCGGGCAGATCGTGGCCGAGCAGATCGAGCCGGCGATGGCCCTGAAGCCCGACCTCGTCACCTTCTCCGCCGGGGGCAACGACGTCATCCGCCCGGGCACCGATCCCGATGCCGTCGCCCGGCAGTTCGAAGACGCCGTCGTGCGCCTGCGTCGAGACGACGCCACCGTCGTGGTCTTCACCGGGATCGACACCGAGTTCACCCCGGTGTTCCGCGGCATCCGGGGCAAGGTCGCGATCTACAACGAGAACATCCGGGCGATCGCCGACGCGAACGACTGCGTCGTGGCCGATCAGTGGGCGCTCAAGTCGGTGCAGGACATGCGCTTCTTCGACGACGACCGCCTGCACTACAACACCCTGGGCCACCACGAGGTGGCCCGCATGGTGCTCCGCGCGCTGAACGTGCCCAACGACCTGCAGCCGATGCAGCCCGAGGCCGTCACCGCCACCACGTGGCGCGCGGCGCGCGAGAAAGATCTCGTGTGGGCGCGGTCGTATCTCATGCCGTGGGTGCTGCGACGCCTGCGTCACCAGTCGTCGGGCGATCACGTGCACGCCAAACGTCCCGAGCCCCTGCCGGTGATCACCCTGGCCCCGGGTCCGGATGCCGCGGGCTCGCGCGGGAGGCACGCATGACGGGCGTGGGGGTCGACGCCGTGATCCCCGGCGCCGTGGTCGCTCTCCTCGACGCCGCCGACGCCGACACCCTCCTCCGGGATGCGGAGTCGCTGGCCGAGGGGCTCGTCGACGCCGGGTGGACGCCGGAGGTCGAGAGCGGGCGCTTCAGCGCCGGCGGGTGGGACGTGCTCTCGTCGGCGTGGGCACCGGCCGTGTCGGTGTTCCTCGACGGCGACGCTCGCGAGGTTCGACGGGCGGCCCTGTCGGTCGCGGCGGCCCTCACGGCGGATGCCGACGGATGGCGTTTCGAGACCGAGGGACCCGATTGGTCGCGGTGGTCGGTCGACGATGAACGCTGGGACGCCGACGAGATCGACTGGCTCCAGTGGCGCGGGCGCGGCGTGGTCGTCTCGCTGTTCACCGCGCCCGAGACGCCCGCCGGACCGGGCACCCTCCCCGCGCACCTGCAGTTGGCCATCGAGCGCGCCGACACCCCCGAGGAAGGATTCACCCCCGACGAGGCGCGGGACCGACGCATCGTCGTCGACGGGTCGGTCGTGGAACGCTGGTTCCTGGTCGGCTCCCCCGGCCTCGCCGACGAGCTGCTCACGGCGCTCGAGAACGACCCCGACCCGCGCGTGTGCGCCGCCGCCGACTCGGAACGCTGGATGCGGGAGCGCTCGCCCGACGAGCCGTCGACCTCGGTCTGACACGCGGATCGCCGGGCCTCCGACGCCGCGAGGAGCGGTGCCGCCGCGGCCGAGGTGCGCGTCGCCCGGGTCGGCGCCGCCCGCATCCCACCCCGTCCGCATCCCACCCCGCCCGCACCCCACCCCGCGGGCGCCCTCTCGGCCCGCACGGGAGCGTCAGGCGTCGGCCCGTCCGCGGGTCGGCTCCCTCGGCGTCAGCGCCGCCCGCGCCCCAGCTCCCACAGCGCCACGGCGCTGGCGGCGGCGACGTTGAGCGAGTCCACTCCCCCGGCCATCGGGATCGTCACGACGCTGTCGGCCGCGGCGAGCGCGTGGCGGCTCAGGCCGTCGCCCTCGGCGCCGAGCAGCAGGGCGACGCGCTCGTGCCCGGCGGCCGAGAAGGCGTCGAGGGTGATCGCGTCGTCGGAGAGCGCGAGGGCGGCGAGGTGCAGGCCGGCGTCGTGCAGGAGCGGCGTCGCCTCCGACCACTCGGGCAGGCGGGTCCACGGCACCTGGAACACCGTGCCCATGCTCACGCGCACGCTGCGGCGGTAGAGCGGGTCGGCGCACCGCGGCGTCACGAGGACGGCATCCGCACCCAAGGCGGCAGCGGAGCGGAACGCGGCGCCGATGTTGGTGTGATCGACGATGTCCTCGAGCACGACGACGAGGCGTGCGTTCTCCACGACCTCCTCCACGGATGCCAGCGCCGGGCGGTGCATGGATGCCAGCAGCCCGCGGTGCACCGTGTAGCCGGTGACCTGCTCGGCGATCTCCGCCGGGACGACGTACACCTCGACATCCGGGCCGACGAGGGCGAGGGCGTCGGCGAGGAACTTCTCCTGCACGAGAACGGAGCGCGGGCGGTGTCCGGCCCGCAGGGCCCGGTCGAGCACCTTCGACGACTCGGCGATGTAGAGCCCGCCCGCGGGCTCGGTCACGCGGCGCAGCGACACGTCGGTGAGGTCGCGGTAGTCGGCGAGTCGTGGGTCGTCGGCGGAGGCGAGCGGGATGACGGGCATCGTCCCATCGTGCCAGCCCCCGAGGCTGTTCCTCCGCCGATCGCCGAGCGTGCGGGACCGCCGTTGCACGCTCGCCGCCGCGGCCTGTCCGGAGGGTCCGATCGCGTTCGCGGGTAATGCCGCGGCCGGGCCCTCAGGCCACGTGCAGTGCTCGCCCCCCGGCGATCACGAGCGCGCGCTCGGGCTGGCGCACCAGTGCGTCCATCGGGTTCTCGGCATCCAGGAGCACGATGTCGGCGCGGGCACCCTCGACGAGGTCGTGGGTGTCGCGGCCGACGGCCCACCCCGCGGCGCTGGTGACGAGCTGCACGACGCGTCGCAGCTCGTCGTCGCGCACGAGACCGCCGGCTCGGGCGTACTGCGCGGCGATGCCGAGGGTGTCTCCGGTGCCGTAGGGGCTCCAGAGGTCGCGGATGCCGTCGGTGCCGAGCCCCAGGCCCACCCCGGCGGCGTCGAGATCGCCCAGCGGCAGCTGCGGCAGGCGCGGCGGGGCGACGGTGGTCATCGTGAGACCGGCCTCGCCCATCGCGGCGAGCAGGTCGTGCCGGCGCGCGGGGTCGAGCTGGGCGACGGCGAAACCGTGGGCGATGTTGACCCGGCCACCCAGGCCTCGGCGCTGGGCACGGTCGATCAGCAGCTCGATCTGGAACGCCCCGAGCTCCGCGGGGTCGTGTAGGTGGATGTCGACGCCGACGCCGGTGTCTTCGGCGAGCGCCGTGAGGGCGTCGATCTGGCCGACGGGGTCCCGATCGATGGATGCCGGATCGAGGCCGCCGATCCAGCGCACGCTGTCGCGCGCGGCGGCGGCGCGCAGCAGGTCGAGGACCCCGGGGCGGCGCAGCACGCCGTCCTGCGGGAAGGCGACGATCTGCACCTCGAGCGCACCGTCGTAGGCGGCCGCGGCCTCCTCGACGAGGTCGATGCCGCGCAGGCCCAGCCCGAGGTCGACGTCGACGTGGGTGCGGACCGCCGTTGTGCCGTGGCGCACGAGCTCGCGCAGCACCGACGCGACCCGCTCGACCGAGGGGATGCCGAGGGCGTCGCGCTGGGCACGCTCGTGGCGGATGCGCCCTTCGGTGGACCCCTCGCCGCCGTACGACTGCCAGGGCAGGCCCCACCACGACTTGTCGACGTGGGCGTGGGCGTTCACGAGGCCGGGGAGGGCGAGCAGGCCCCGCCCGTCGAACTCCCGCACGCCGATCGGGTCGGTGCCCGCGGGGCGGATCGCGGCGATGCGCTCACCGGCGATGTCGATGTCGACGGGCGCCCCTCCCCAGGGCCGCACACGGCGGAGGCAGGTGACGTCGAGCATGGCCGGAGGAGCAACGGGGGTCATCGGTTCATTATCCGCGCCGCCCCGGCTCCCGCGGGTCGAGAGTCCGAGACGCCCGAGTGTCGCGGGCACCCGACGGGGGGTCACGCGGCAGCCGGCGGCGGCGCCCCGCCATAGACTCGATGAGACGGAGGTGCGCATGACCGACACGACGGAGGATGCCGGGTTCTCGGCATCCATCGATCGGGCCGTCGAGGTTCTCGCCGGTCGACGTGTGGCCGTGCTCACGGGCGCGGGCGTGTCCACCGATTCCGGCATCCCCGACTATCGCGGCAAGGGTGCACCCACGCGCACGCCGATGACCGGCCAGCAGTTCCTCGCCAGTGCCGAGGCGCGGCGCCGTTACTGGGTGGGCAGCCACCTGGGCTGGAAGGTGTTCGCCGCCGCCCGTCCGAACGACGGTCATCGCGCCCTCGCCGACCTGGAGTCCGCGGGCGTGGCGAACGGCGTGATCACGCAGAACGTCGACGGTCTGCACGTGCGGGCCGGCAGCGGGCGGGTGGTCGAGCTGCACGGGACCATGCGCCGGGTGGGGTGCCTGCACTGCGGGCAGGTGTTCGACCGTCGCGACCTCGCCGAGCGCGTGGAGGCCGCCAACCCGTGGATCAGCCTCCCCGAGAACGTCGAGCTCGGTCCCGACGGCGACGTCACGCCGGCCTCGGCCGACGGTTTCGTCGTGCCGGTGTGCTCGGTGTGCGGCGGAACGCTCAAGCCCGACGTGGTGTTCTTCGGCGAGTACATCCCGGTCGAGAAGTTCCGCGAGGCCGAGCAGCTCGTGCACGCCAGCGACGCCCTCGTGGTGGCGGGGTCGTCGCTCGTGGTCAACTCCGGCATCCGGCTCGTGGAGCGGGCGCGCCGCAAGCGCCTGCCCGTCGTGATCGTCAACCGCGGCGAGACGCGGGCCGACCAGCGCGCGGCGGTGAAGATCGACGGCGGCACGACCGACGTTCTCCGCGCGTTCGCCGAGAGGCTGCCGGGCCTGCTCTGAAGGGCTCCCGGGAGTTCGCGGCGGCGACGGCGGTTAGGCTCGAACCGTGACGATCCTGACTCTTGTGCGACACGGTGAGACCGACTGGAACGCCGGAGGTCGCATTCAGGGCTCGACCGACATCCCCCTCAACGCCACCGGCCGCGCCCAGGCCGGCGAGGTGGCCGAGACCCTCGCCGCGCAGTACGCCGGCCGCGAGGTCGTCGTGGTCTCCAGCGACCTGTCGCGCGCGGCCGAGACGGCCGACGTGATCGCCGCGGCCCTCGGCACGAGCGTGTCGCGGCGCCTGCCCGGCCTGCGGGAGCGGTCGTACGGGGATGCCGAGGGGATGGACGCCCTGACCTTCGCCGACGCCTACGGTCCGTGGCACGCCGCCGACGTGCCCGGTGCCGAGACCTGGCCCGTCGTCCGCGAGCGCGCGCTCGCCGCGATCGCCGAGGCCGTGACCGCGGCCCCCGACGACGTCGACGTGATCGCCGTCGCGCACGGCGCGCTCATCCGCGAGGTCATCCTGTTCGCCACCGACGGGGAGTTGCCCCGCCCCGGCGAGCGCCTGCCGAACTGCTCGGCCACGACCTTCCGTCTCGACGGCGAGGCGTGGGAGATGCTCGCGTACGCGGGCGTCGCGAGCTGACGACCGCACCGCAAGGATGCGGCTCCCCGACCCCGGCGGGCCGTGAACGCGACGGAGGTCCCTCACCCCGGCCGAGGCCCTGAGTCTGTCGACGGGACCGGGTACGCTGCGCCTGCCGCCGATGGCTCCGCCAGGCGCAGCCGCCTCCCCACCCGGCGGCGCGTCCGGGCCCACCCCGCCCGCGGGCGGCACGGTCCCCGGGGCGCGGCCACCTCACGCGCGCGTTCGGGTCACCTCCCCGCCCGCGCCACCAGCGATCGCGCGTGGCGCAGGATCGGCTCGTCGATCATGCGGCCCTCGAAGCGGAACGCGCCGCCCTCGGCCTCCGCGAGCACGCCGTGCGCCCACCGCAGCTGTTCGGCCGTGGGCGCATAGGCCGCCCGGATCGTCTCGACCTGCCCCGGGTGGATGCACGCGGTGGCGGCGAATCCCGAGGCCGCGGCATCCTGGGCTTCGGTGGAGAGACCCTCGAGGTCGCCGATGTCGACGTGGACGGCGTCGATCGCGCGCTTGCCGAACGCCCCGGCGGCCAGCAGCACGCGCGCACGGGCGAGGCGGGCGACGTCGCGGTAGGTGGCGTCGGCGAACCTGCTGGAGGTGCCGCCGAGGCTCGCGACGAGGTCTTCGGCGCCCCACATGAGCGCGACGACGTGGGGCACGGCGGCGAGCTGCTCCGCGTGCACGACCCCGCGGGCGGTCTCGCAGAGGGCGATGACGTCGTAGTCCCCGAGAGGAGCGAGGAATGCCGGGTCCTCGGCCTTGGCGACCATCACGGTGCGGACGCGGGTGTGCGCCAGTGCCGCGAGATCACGGGCGAAGTGTTCGGTCTCGGGCCCGTTGACCCGCACGATGACGCGGTCGGGATCGGGATCGGCGGCGACCATGGCCTCGCGGGCGACGGTCTTGGCGTGCCCGGCGACCGCATCCTCGAGGTCGAGGATCGCGGCATCGGCCCGGTCGAGGGCTTTCGCCAGCCGCTCCGGGCGATCACCGGGCACGAACAGCAGCGCCGGCCCGAGGGCGAACGGTCGGGTGCCCGGGCGGGAGTCGGGGTGCGCGCCGCTCACGCCCTCGCCTCCTGCGCCCACATCAGCACCGTGCGCGTCGCGGTCGCCACCACCTCGTCGTTCTGCGAGCGTCCCGTGTGCGCCATCACGACGACACCCTGACCGGGGCGGGATGCCGAGGGCCGCACCGACACGACCTCGGTCTCGGCCGTGAGCGTGTCGCCGACGAACAGGGGCGCGGGGAAGCTCACGTCGGTGAGGCCCAGCTGGGCGACGAGGGTCCCCTGCGTGAGCTGCGCGACCGACAGGCCGACGAGCGTCGCCAGCGTCCACATCGAGTTCACGAGCGGTCTGCCGAAGGGCTGGGTCGCGGCGAAGGCGGCATCCAGGTGCAGTGCCTGCGCGTTCATCGTGAGGGTGGTGAACAGCACGTTGTCGGCATCGGTGACGGTACGACCGGGGCGGTGCGCGTACCTCTCGCCGACGACGAACTCCTCCAGAAACAGGCCGCGCTGCTCGATCATGCCGCTACGGTACCCGTGAGCCCCAGCGCACGCGAGATCACCATGAGCTGCACCTCGGTCGTGCCCTCGCCGATCTCGAGGATCTTCGAGTCGCGGTAGTGGCGCGCGACGGGGTACTCGTTGATGAACCCGTTTCCACCGAACACCTGCGTCGCGTCGCGCGCATTGGCCATCGCCGCGTCGCTCGCCGTCATCTTGGCCACCGCGGCATCCACCGAGAACGGCTTGCCGGCGTCGCACAGGCGCGCGGCGTGCACCCACGCCAGGCGCGCGGTGTGCACGCGGGCGTGCATGCGCGCGAGCAGGAACTGCATGCTCTGCCGCGTGGAGAGGCGCTCGCCGAACACGGTGCGGCTGCGCGCGTAGTCGACGGCGGCCTCCAGGCACCCCTCCGCCGCGCCCGTCGCCAGGGCGGCGATCGCGACGCGCCCCTCGTCGAGCGTGCGCAGGAAGTTCTTGAACCCGTGGCCGCGCTCGCCGAGGAGGTTCTCCACGGGAACGCGTACCCCGTCGAAGGTGAGCGGGTGGGTGTCGGAGGCGTTCCAGCCGACCTTGTCGTAGGCGGGGCCGACGGTGAACCCGGGCGTGCCGTTCGGCACGATGATCGTCGAGATCTCCGGCCGCCCCGCCTCGGAGCGCCCGGTCACCGCGGTGACGGTGACGAAGCGGGTGATGGCTGTTCCGGAGTTGGTGATGAACTGTTTCGACCCGTCGATCACCCATTCCTCGCCCTCGAGGCGCGCGGAGGTGCGCGTGGCGCCGGCGTCGCTGCCGGCCTCGGCCTCGGTGAGACCGAACCCGGCCAGCGCGCGCCCGGCGACGAGGTCGGGCAGGTATTCGGCCCTCTGCGCCTCCGAGCCGTAGCGGTGGATCGGCATGGCGCCCAGGCCCACTCCCGCCTCGAGGGTGATCGCCATCGACTGGTCGACGCGCGCGATGCCCTCGATGGCGACGCAGAGGCTCGCGTAGTCGCCGCCCTGCCCCCCGACCTCCTCGGGGAAGGGCAGGCCGAACAGACCGAGGTCACCCATCTGCTCGACGAGGTCGAGGGGCAGTTCGTGTGCGCGGTCGGCCTCGTAGGAGCGGGGCGCGATCACCTCCTCGGCGAACTCGCGCACCATCGCGCTCAGCTCGCGCTCGTCGTCGGTGAAGGACTGCTGACTGTCGATGCTCACGAGTGGTTCTCCTCGGGGGAAGGGGTGGGGGCGGATGCCGGGATGCCGGCGGGATCTTCCGATTCGGGGGACGACGACGCGACGTCGGCGTGCGTATCCTCCGCGATGCGCGCATCCTCCGCCTCGGGGGGCGCCTCGGCGACGGAGGTTGCGCGCATCGCTGAGGGTGTGCGCGCGGGCTCGCGCGTCGCCCCCTCCACGGGCTCGGGGGCCCGGGGCGTCACCGTCGCGACCACCGCGTCGCGCGCGACCTGCGCGCCCGGCGACGTGCGCAGACGCACCGTCCCCGCGTGGGGGGAGGTCACCGTGTGCTCCATCTTCATCGCCTCGATCGTGACCAGCCGGGCTCCCGCCTCGACCGCGTCGCCCTCCGCGGCGTGCACGGCGACCACGGTGCCGGGCAGCGGTGCGACGAGGTCGGGGTCGACGGTACCCGGCGCTCGCCCCGCGCCCGCGCGTCGGCGCTCGGCGGCGGCACGGCGCGAGACCACGCGCAGGCGGTGCGCTCCGCCGTCGGCGTGCACCCAGTACTCGACCGGCCCGCCCGTGACGATCGCATCGACCTGCGCCGGGGCGACAGCGTGCACGCGCCCGCCGTCGTCTTCGAGCGACACCGTCCGAGACACCGACGCACCCCCGGCACGCCATGGCCCGACGCGGTCCCAGACCGAGCCGTCGCCCGAGGTCCCGGCATCCGCCACGGCCACCACCCGCGCGGCGACCGCGGCGAGCGCGTCTGTCGGGGGTTGCGGGGCCTCGGGGGTTCGCCGCCGGTCGAGCAGTCCCGTGTCGAGGTGTCCCGCGCGGACGGCGGGGTCGGCGAGCAGGGCGCGCAGATCGGAGAGGTTGGTGTCGACGCCGAGCACCACCGTTCCCGCGAGCGCGGCGTCGAGCCGGGCCAGAGCGGTCTCGCGATCGGGGCCGTGGGCGATGACCTTGGCGATCATCGGGTCGTAGAGCGCGCTGACGACGCTTCCTGTCTCGACCGCGCTGTCGACGCGGGCGTCTCCCGGATGCCAGTAGGTCACGGTCCCGGTGGCGGGCAGGTATCCGCGCGAGGGCGTCTCGGCGTACACGCGCGCTTCGATGGCGTGGCCGTCGAGGCGGATCTCGTCGAGCTCGAGCGCGAAGCCCGCGGCGACCCGCAACTGCTGCTCGACGAGATCGATGCCCGTGACGAGTTCGGTCACGGGGTGCTCGACCTGCAGGCGCGTGTTCATCTCGATGAAGAAGGGCTCATCGAGTCGGTCGCCCGCGACGAGGAACTCCACGGTGCCCGCGCCGAGGTAGCCGACGCTGCGGGCGGCGGCGACCGCAGCCTCCCCCAGCGCCGCGCGCACCGCGGCATCCACGACCGGGGAGGGCGCCTCCTCGATCACCTTCTGGTGTCGCCGCTGCAGCGTGCACTCGCGCTCGCCGAGCGAGAGCGTCGTCCCGTGCGCGTCGGCGAGCACTTGCACCTCGATGTGCCGCGGCCGCTGCAGCAGCCGCTCGAGCAGCAGGGTGTCGTCGCCGAAGGCGGCGGCCGCGACCCGGCGCGCGGTGGCGAGGGCGTCGGCGAGGTCGTCGGGGCCGGTGGCGACGGTCATGCCCTTGCCGCCGCCGCCTGCGGAGGGCTTCACGAGCAGCGGGTATCCGACCCGGTCGGCCTCGGCCGCGATCTGCGGGTCGGAGAGACCCGTCGCCGAGAAGCCTGGAACGGTCGGCACGTCGTGGGCGGCGACGTGCTGCTTGGCGCGGATCTTGTCGCCCATCACCTCGAGCGCCTCGACGCCCGGTCCGACGAACACGACCCCCGCCGCCGCGCACGCGCGGGCGAAGCCGGCGTTCTCGCTGAGGAACCCGTAGCCCGGGTGCACGGCATCCGCCCCCGACGACACCGCGGCCGCGACGACCGCGTCGACGTCGAGATACGAGGGCACGCGCACCGCGTGATCGGCCTCACGGGGGTGGGGGGCATCGGCATCCGCGTCGGTGAAGACGGCCACCGATCGGATGCCGAGACGACGGAGCGTCCGGAACACGCGGCGCGCGATCTCGCCGCGGTTGGCGACGAGGACGCTGTCGAAGGGGCAGGTCGAGGGGGTGGAGGACATCTCGATCACATCCGGAAGAGGCCGAAACCGCGGCCTCCGAGCGGCACGCGGCTGACGACGTCGAGCGCGAGTCCGAGCATCGTGCGGGTGTCGACGGGGTCGATGACGCCGTCGTCCCACAGTCGAGCGGTGGCGTAGTACGGGTCGCCCTGCTCCTCGTAGCGCGCGCGGATGGGGTTCTCGAACGCCTGTTGCTCGGCATCCGTCCATCCCTCGCCGCGGGCGGCGCGCTGATCGCGCGTGACGGTGGAGAGCACGGATGCCGCCTGCGCCCCGCCCATGACCGAGATGCGGCTCGCGGGCCAGCTCCACAGGAACCGCGGGTCGTAGGCGCGCCCGCACATGGCGTAGTTGCCGGCCCCGTACGACCCGCCCACGAGCACGGTGAGCTTCGGCACGCGGGTGGTGGCGACGGCGGTGACCATCTTGGCGCCGTCCTTCGCGATGCCGCCGGCCTCGGCGTCGCGTCCCACCATGAATCCGGTGATGTTCTGCAGGAACAGCAGGGGGATGCCGCGCTGATCGGCGAGCTCGACGAAGTGGGCGGCCTTGAGCGCCGATTCGCTGAAGAGCACGCCGTCGTTCGCGACGACGGCGATCGGGTGGCCGTGCAGGCGCGCGAACGCGGTGATGACGGTCTCGCCGTAGAGGGCTTTGAACTCGTGCAGGGAGCCCGCGTCGATCAGGGTGTCGATGATCGCGCGCATGTCGACGGGCTGCGTCACGTCGGCGGGGACGATGTCGTAAAGGTCGAGCGGGTCACGCGCCGGTGGTCGGGGCGCGACGACCTCCCACACCGGAGCGGGGGTGGGAGGCAGCGTCCGCACGATGTCGCGCACGATCTCGAGCGCGTGCTCGTCGTCGGCGGCGAGGTGGTCGACCACTCCGGAGCGGCGGGCGTGCAGGTCGCCCCCGCCGAGCTGCTCGGCGGTGACGTCCTCGCCGATCGCGGCCTTCACCAGCGGCGGGCCGCCGAGGAACACCGTGCCCTGGCCCCGCACGATCACGCTCTCGTCGCTCATCGCCGGCACGTACGCCCCACCCGCGGTGCACGATCCCATCACCGCGGCGATCTGCGACACCCCCGCAGCCGAGAGCTTCGCCTGGTTGCGGAAGATGCGGCCGAAGTGCTCGCGGTCGGGGAAGACCTCGTCCTGCAGCGGGAGGAACGCCCCGCCCGAGTCGACCAGGTACACGCACGGCAGGCGGTTCTCGAGCGCGATCTCCTGCGCGCGCAGGTGCTTCTTCACCGTCAGGGGGAAGTACGCCCCGCCCTTCACGGTGGCGTCGTTGGCGACGACCATCACGTGTCGGCCGTGCACGAGACCGATCCCCGCGACCACTCCCGCGGCCGGTGCGGCGCCGTCGTACAGACCGTGGGCGGCCAGGGGGGCGACCTCGAGGAACGGGCTCCCCTCGTCGAGCAGGCGGTCGACCCGCTCTCGCGCGAGGAGCTTGCCGCGGGACGTGTGGCGGGCGCGTGCGGCCTCCGACCCGCCGCGCGCGGTGCGGACGAGCGTGTCGCGGAGGGCGGCGGCGAGGCTCGCCTGCGTGACGGGTGCTGTGCTCATGGCGACTCCGTTCGGGGCCGGCGTCGTCGCCGGACCGTCGATTCGAGAAGGGTGCGTGATCGGGTCGCGGTGTCACCGCAGGAGCATCGCCCTCCCCGGTTCGCGCAGCACCCCGGCGACGTCGGTGAGGAACCGCGCCGCCTCGGCCCCGTCGACCAGGCGGTGATCGAACGAGAGGCTGAGGGTCAGCACGTCGCGCAGGGCGATCTCGCCGTGGTGCTCCCACGGCGTGCGCCGCACGGCGCCCACGGCCAGGATCCCGGCCTCTCCCGGGTTGAGGATGGGCGTGCCGGCATCCACGCCGAAGACGCCGACGTTCGTGATAGAGAACGTCCCCCCGCTCATGTCGGCCGGGGTGGTGCGCCCGGCGCGGGCGGTCGCGACGAGCTCGGCGATCGCGTCGGCGAGGTCGACGAGCGGCAGGCGCTCGGCATCCCGGATCACCGGTACCACGAGACCGCGCTCGGTCGCCGCGGCGATGCCGAGGTTCACGTAGTGGTGCGCGACGATCTCGCCGGCGGCCTCGTCCCACCGCGCGTTCACCGCCGGCGTGCGCCCGAGGGCCAGGCACACCGCTTTCGCGACGATCGCGAGCACACCGATGCGGTGCCCGTCCAGCGCCCGATCGGTCTTGAGGGATGCCAGCAGCTCGGTCGTCGCGGTGACGTCGAGCGTGAGGAACGTGGTGGCGTGCGGGGCGGTGAAGGCACTCTGCACCATCGCCGCCGCGGTGTGCTTCCGCACGCCCCGGATCGGCGTGCGTGTGACCCTGTCGGCGGTGCCGCGCGTGTCGCGGCCGGCGGAGATCGCCGCGGAAGCGTCCCCCGCCGTCGGCGCGGCGGTCCCCGTCTGCGGGGCGGCCGGGGGGACCGTCGACACCTGCTGCACGGAGGCCGGACCGGATGCCACGGGCGTGCGCGCCGCGAACTCCTCGACGTGCGCGCGCGTCACCGTCTCGCCCGGGTGGGCGGAGGCGACCAGCACGAGGTCGACGCCCAGGTCCTTCGCGAGCTTGCGCACCGGCGGGGTGGAGCGGGGGCGCTCGAGCGGCAGGTCGATGGGACCCGTGCGCACCACGTCGTGCGGCGCGGCCTCGCGCACCGCGGTGTCGACGTCGAGGATCGCGGTGCCGGCCCCGCGCGCTCGCCGCTTCGGCCGGCTTCCCGAGGCGGGCGCGGCGCCGTATCCGACCAGGTTCGGAGTCGCGCGGGCGGCGATGTCGTCACCCGGCGGGGCGGCCGACGTGCCCGCGGCGGTCTCGGCGGCGCGTGCGGGTGTCTCGGTGCGGCCCTCGCCGTCGG
>NZ_JBKBNC010000051.1:0-17220 GCF_046295495.1 Microbacterium sp. | reverse complement strand
GTCCGCCCGAACGTGCGCCGCCGACGCCCGCCGACCCGCCGGCGGGGCCGCCGAACAGGCGCCCACCCGGCGCACCGGGAAGGCCGCCGCCACCGACACGGCCGAGCGCGAGCGCGCCGCCGCCACCGGCGATGAGACCCGCGCCGAGTCCGGAACCGATTCCCGCACCGGGGCCACCGGGCGCGCCGACGAGACCGCCGCCGCCCCCGCCCCCTCCGGGGGCCAGGGGGATGCCGCCGGGCAGCGTCGGGGCGCCCCCGGGGAGCGTCGGGCTGCCGCTGATCGGGCCGTCCGGCGTCGGGTCGTCGGGGACGTTCCCGATGTCGATGGGGGGCTGTGCCCCGGGGGGCTGCCCGGGCACGCCGCCGGGGAACGGACCGTAGTCGCCCGGAGTCGGCGGTGCGTCCGCGTGGCCGGGCGGGGGCGTGGACACCCCGCCGTCGCCCGGCCCCGTTCCTCCACCGGAGAGATCCCAGTCGGGGTAGGACTCGAAGCTGCGCCCGCCTCCGGACCCGGAACCGCCTCCCGGGAATCCGGACGGGGAGGGCGCCGGGGTCGGGGTCCCGGATTTGACGGAGAACTTCCCGAACGACGGCACGGGGGACACCTCGACCGCATCGAGACGATCGGAGTGGGTCCTCACCGCCTCGCGGGCAGCGGCCTCCCGCTGCGACGCCATGTAACCGTTGACGGCGCGACTCGCGCCCTCACCGGCCAGGAAGGCGACCGGACCGAACATGAGGGTGGCGCCGGTCGCCGCACCGCGAACGAGGGCCTCCTGGCCGGGGTTCATCTGACCCGCCGGGAGAGTCGCCGCTGCGTCCCGCGCCTGACGACGAACCTCGTTCGCCTGTTCGAGGCGATCGGGGACGTGATCCTGGAGATAACGGATCTGCTCGTCGATCTCGCTCGCGAAATCCGTGAACCTCGTCCGGGCCGCGTCACCGGACTGCCCGGCGAGACCGGGGTTCTCGGCGGCGGCCTGGAGCACCTGCTTGAGCGAGTTCAGCGCGCTCGCCAGCTCGAAGCGCGTGGGGAGATCCCATGGAACGCCCCCCTCGGCCAGGTTCAGGAGGCGCTGTTCCCAGGTACCTGTCATGGTGTGTTCCCCTTTCCGGCCTTGCGGCGTTGGGTGACGACGATGATCACGGTGACGACGACGGCGACCACCACGAGGATGCCGATGCCGACGGCCACCCACAGAACGAGCGAGCCGATGTCGCCACCGTCGGACGGCGCTGCGGCGTCGTCGTACTGATCGGCGCTGCGCGGGGCGACGACGGGCACGTACCCCTCGGTCTCGGCCGTGTCGAGTTGCTCCGACGTGGGGAACCCCGAGGGCTTGCCCGTGAGCGGCGTCTCGTCGGGGAGAGAGGTGAGGTCGACGCCGAGCAGGCTGGGCAGCCATGCTGCGCCGTATCCGTACCCGTCTTCGGTGCGAGCCGGGTCGTGCTGCTGGCCGTTCGTGGTCGAGATCAACGCCTGCGCGAGCTGATTGCCGGTGGCGTCGGGATTCTTCTGCGCGGCGAGGGCCAGCATGCCGGTAACGATCGGGGCGGCGTAGGAGGAGCCGGTGGCGACACGGGAGGAGTTCCAGTCACCGTCGATCCCGACGGTGGGCAGGTTCACTCCCGCGGCGACGACGTCGGTGTGCGGGACGGCGAAGACGGCGCCGTCGTCGTCGGTCTGCAGCGCCCCGGTGCGGTCGATGGCGGAGGCGCCCAGCACTCCGTTCATCGTCGTCAGATCGTCTCCGGCGCCGACGGCGAAATCGGAGTTCGGTGTCGAGACGACCACGACCGCCCCGCGAGCGAGGGCGTAGGCGATGACCGGGGCGTCGTTGTCGTACGCGACCGTCGACACCGAGACCGTGATGATCTCGGCCCCGTCATCGACGGCCGTCTTCACCGCGTAGCCGAAAGACGAGATGTCGTCGTCGGTGTCGGGGCGGCAGTAGTCCTCTTCGGAGCTCATCGAGCCGTAGCCGTAGAAGACGACCTCGGCGTCGGGGGCGATTCCGCGCACGCCGCTGGGGCCCGATCCGTTGCCGATGATCATCGACGCCATCGTGCTGCCGTGGATCGACGCCTCTTGGGCCTCGTCCGACACCGGTTCGGTGCGGGACCGGCAGATCTGGGTGTCGGAGACGGTGAGGTTGCGGCCCTCGAAGATCGGCAGGGCCGGGTTGATCTGGCCGTCGATGACGGCGACCTTGACGCCGGCTCCTGTCAGACCTGCGTCGTGCGCGGCCTGGACCTGATAGGTGTCGTACCACCAGTCGAAGTCGCCGCCCCCCGCCGCCTGTGCGGCCGGGGCGGCTCCGGTGGCGGCCAGGACGCCGGAGACGAGAACCGCGGCGAGAGCGCGTGAGCCCCGTCGTCGGAGTGGGGTCACTGGGGGGCTCCGGGGAGCACCGCGCGCACGCCGGCCGCGCCGCCCGTGGTGGGCGCCGAGGCGGTGTCCGCCGACGTCTGGCCCGCGGACTCCACGACCGACAGAGCCTGCTGCGCGATCGACGAGCTGAAGGTGTCGGTGTCTTGGAGTGCCTGGGCCGCCTGGGCGAGCGCGTCGGCGCTCTCGGCCACCGACTGGCGCACCTTCTCGATCTCGGTCGCCAGCTCGTTCGCGCGCGTGCGCAGGCGCTCGGTGAACGCCGACGCCGCCGGCTCGGTGGCATTGCCGTCGACGATCTCGACGGCGCCCGCGGAGGGCAGCTCGTCAGGCGCTTGAGTCAGCTGCAGGACGCGCTGCAGGGCGAGCTCGATGCTGAGGCTGATCGAATCGGCCATGGGACCACTCGTTTCTCTGTGACCGGTATGCGGGGGGAATCAGCGGTGCGCCGCGGGCGTGGGCGCGAACCCACAGAACCGGCGGCCGTCGTGACGACCGCCGGTTCGGGTGGTTCAGGCGAAGCGGCCCGCGGCCGACTTGTCGGTCGAGGTGTAGCCCTGGGCGATCTCGTCGGTCTTGCCGGCGATCTGCTGGAGCAGCTCGTTCAGGCGGGTGATCGACTGCGTCCACTGGGCCTGGGCCTGGTCGTACGCGGTCTGCGCCTCGCCGTCCCACGAGGAACGGAGGGCGCTGACCTGGGACTCGAGCTCGTCGAGACGGGTGCGGATGCCGGAGGCACCGTTGCGGATCTGACCGGAGAGGGCGATGACCTGCTCGGGACGAACGGACATGGACTGCATGGGAGTACCTTCTTTCGTGTCGAGCGGGTCAGCCGAGCAGGGAGCCCAGGTTGCCGATGGTCTGCTGGTGCGACTCTTCCGACGCCGCCTGGTCGCGCTCGGTGCCGCGCAGGGCGTCTTCGAGCGTGACGAGCACGTTGTTGAGCTTGGTGGTCTCTTCGTTCCACCGCTGCATGAGCTGCGTGTACGAACCGGCCGCGGCGCCGGTCCAGAAGCCGGCCACCTGATCGAGTTCGGTGCGCACCTTGCGCACCTGCTCGTCGATGCCCGACTTCGCGGTGTTGACCGCCTCGGCCCCGCGACGAAGCGCACCCTCCTGGGCTGCGATGAGATCTGCCACGTCTGTCTCCTCGATGTTCCTCCGGGGCGCGCCCGGGCGTTGCGGATCATGTCTTCACGCGCGGGATTCGGCCCCGCGCGCGGGATCGATGGAGTGACCGGAGCCCCCCACCGGATCTCGAACATACGTAAAGCCCGTCGGCGCGACAACCCTCTTGCGCATATTGCAACATGACAAAACTCTCATCTATAAGCCCGATGACGGGTGGAAAGGCCGACCCGCCCCCGCGCGTGCGGATACGCTGGTGCGGTTACGGCGACCCCCGGGTCGGTGGCGCGAGAACGAGGGGGACCGTTGAGCGCGGAAGTGATGCAGGGGCGACGTGTCGCCCTCATCGACGGCGCATCCCGTGTCGATCTGGTGGTCCCCCTGCGCGCGACCGTCGCCGACGTGCTTCGTGCCGCGGGGGCCGAGCCCCGGCACGGTGTCCGTGTCGTGGGCGTCTCCGGACGCGAGATCCCGCGGGGCACCGCGATGACCGCGCTCGACGACGGCGCCGTGCTCGTGCTCGTCGATCCCGCCGTGGCCGCCCCGTCGTCGACGAGGCGCTCCGCGCCCACTCCGGCGGCCTCGCGCGTGACCGCCGCCTGGGCCGTGCTGACGGCCGCCGGCGGCATCCTGGCTCTGCTCCGTCTGCTCGGCGCCGACGCGCTGCCCGCTCCCGTACGCACCCCGATGGCGGCGGCCGCCCTCGTGGCCGCTCTCGCCGCCGCGGCGGTGTTCGCGCTGCGGGCCCGACCCGGCTCGCCCACGCTGGCGCCCGTCCTGGCGGTCGTCGTGCTTGCGTTCGGCGGAGGCGTGGCGATCGTGCCCGAGCTGCCCGCGGCGTCGACGCAGGTCGCGGTGTTCACGGGGCTCCTGGCCGCCTCGGTCGTCTCCGGCGTCATCGGCATCCTGGGAGCGACGCAGACGGTGCGGGCCCAGAGCCGCACCGCGGCGATCGTGACCGCGGTCCTCGCGGCGGTGTGGGGCCTGTCGCTGCTGCTGCACCTCGACCCCTCGGCGCCCGCCGCCGTCACCCTCGGGCTCGTGCCCGTCGCCCAGCGCGTGCTGCAGTCCAGCCTCGTCGACGTCGCGCCCGGCACCTTCATCGATTACGCGCGCTTCCAGAGCACCCGTTGGACCGTGCGGCAGAGTCTGCCCGACGAGGTGCGCACGATCGAGGCCGACGACGCCGACGCCCTCGTCGAGCGTTCGACCGCGCGGCTCGTGGTCGGCGTGGTGCTGCTGGTCGCGGCGGGTGCGGCGAGTGCGTTCACCGCGCTCCCGACATTCGCCGTCGCCGACCCGGTGCTGCTCGGGGGGCGCATCGCGCTGGCCGCGACCGTGGTGCTCGCCCTGCTGCTGGGGTCGCGCAAGAGCACGGTGCCGTTCCTGCGCTGGGTGGCGCGCGGCGGGGCGATCGTCGTGGTGGCGGCGGTCCTGGTCGCTCTGGTGCCGACGATCCCGCGCGAGATGCTGGTGCTCGTCGCGGGCCTCGTGCTCGTCGTCGGTCTCGCGGCGGCTCTGCTGGTCGTGCCGGTGGGGCGCGGTCTCCGCTCGCTGGGCTGGTCGCGCACCGGCGACGTCTTCGAGGCGCTCGCGACGGCTCTGTCGCTCCCGGCCGGCATGCTCGCCGCCGGGGCGATCGAGATCGCGCGTGCGATGATGGCGACATGACGCAGTCGCCGCCGTTCGGCGTGCCCGCGACGGTGGGGGTACGCATGGGCGCCTTCAGCGTCGACGCGGCCCTCGTGATCATCGCCGCGGGAGTGGCATCCCTCCTCGGTTCTCCCGTGCTGGGGGCGGCGGTCGCCGCGGAGGCCCTGCTCGGCCTGTGGATCCTGCAGGCCCGCCGCGGTGCGACGCCCGGTGCGCTGCTGTTCGGTCTGCGCACCTCGCGCGTCGAGGCGCCTCTCGTGCCCGGAGCGGGACGGGCGTTCGTGCGCGGCTTCCTCGTCGTGCTCGGGGGTTTCGTGCTAGTGGCCGGCGCCTGGGTCGTGGTCGCCTCGGCGGGGTGGGACCGTTCGGGTCGGCGACGTTCGTGGGCGGACCGCGCGGCGGGCACGGTCCTGCTCAGCGCGCCCCGTGGCGGTGGCGACGAGGATGCCGAGGGCGCCCGCGCCCTCGCGGAGCCCACCGTGCACGCACGAACCGCCGCTTCCCGCGAGCCCCTGCGCGTGGACGCCGCTGCCGCGGCCCTGCCCGCGGCTCCGGCGTGGGGCACCCCCCTGTTGGCCGTCGACGCCGCAGCGGCGACGTCGTCGACGACGCCTGCCGCCGTCGAGGCGCCCGCCGCCGCGGGCGAGCGCGCCGTGAGCGTCGCCGCGGCCCCCGTGGCCGTGCCCGCCGCCGAGCCCACCCTGACCGGCACGGTGGGCAGCGCGCAGCTGCTCGTGGTGTTCGACACCGGCCAGCGCGAACAGTTCGACCTGCCGGCGGCCGTGAACTTCGGCCGCGCCCCCGTCGCAAGCCGACCGGGCGACGTGCTCATCGCCGTCGACGATCCCGATCGGCTCATCTCGAAGACCCACCTGCGTCTCGAGCACGACGGCGAGACCGCGTGGGTGATCGACGTGGGCTCCACGAACGGCTCCGAGCTCATCGACGACGACGGCGCCGTCCACCCGCTGCAGCCCGGTTCCCGCACGCTGCTCGAGGAGGGCACCCGCGTGCGCCTCAGCGAGCGCGTCTTCACCCTCAGTCGCCTGATCGGAGGTCCGGTGTGAGCACGGGTCCGCGCATCGCCCCGCCGTCTCAGCCCACCGGGCGCATCGTCCTGCAGGCGCCGCCCGAGCTCGTCCCGAACGAGGGCGGCAGCGGCATCCTCACCTCTCTCCTGCCGATGCTCGGCAGCGTGGGCGCGATCGTCATGGTCACGATCTCCAACAGCGGCCCCACCGGCTTCCTCATCGGCGGCATGTTCCTGCTGTCGTCGCTCGGCTTCGTCGCCGTCAACGGCTGGCGCCAGCGCGCGCAGCGCAACGCCGAGGTGCTCGGCAACCGGCGGGAGTACCTCGCGTACCTGTCCGATCTGCGCGAGACCGTCCGCGTGGCCGCGCGCAAGCAGCGCCGACACGGCGGGTGGGTCATGCCCGCCCCGGCCGCCCTTCCGTACATCGCCGAGGAACGCTCCCGCGTGTGGGAGCGCCAGCCCGGCGACGAGACCTTCCTCCTCGCGCGGATCGGCGTGGCGGATCAGCCGCTCAGCCTCACGCTCGAGGCGCCCGAGCTCCCCCCACTCGCGCAGCTCGACCCGGTCGCCGCGTCGGCGGCGCACCGCTTCATGCTCACGCACGAGATCCAGCGTGATCTGCCCCTGGGCTTCCCCCTCGGCGAGTACGCGCGCATCGAGCTGGTGGGCCCCGACGAGGAGGCCGTCCGCGCCCTGGCGCGCTCGCTGGTGGCGTCCGCGGCGACGCTGCACGACCCGGAGGACGTCGTGATCGCCGTGCTGGCCGGTCCCGGTCAGACGGCCGCGTGGGACTGGGTGAAGTGGTTGCCGCACGCGATGTCGTCGCGCGTCCAGGACCGACTGGGCCCCGCGCGCATGATCGCGGCATCGGCCGACGAGCTGATGGACATGCTGCCCGCGCAGCTGGCCGGTCGTCCCCGGTTCACCCCGGGTGGCGGTGTCACCCCGCACGTCGTGCTCGTGGTCGACGGTGTCGAGGCGACGACGAACACGCCCCTCGCCGGCCTCGAGGGCGCGCAGGGTGTCACCGTCATCGATCTGCCCACGCGATGGGACGAACTCGACGACCCGGCGGTGGCACGCGTCGCCCTCGCCACGGCGCCCGTCGCCGTCCGCGCGCGACGGGGTGAGGTGCAGCCCGAGGCGTCCCCCGCCGAGTTCATCGACGGCGCGGGCCGCGCGCAGTCGTTCCGTCCGGATGCCATGACGGTGGCCGAGGCCGAGGCGACGGCCCGCCGGCTCATGCCGCTGCGCCCCGCGCCGATGGTCGTCGTCGACGCCCCCACGACGCAGGGGCAGGCCGAGCTGACCGAGCTGCTCGGCCTGCCCGACGTGCGCACCGTCGACTTCGACCAGGCCTGGACGCCACGTCTCGAGCGCGACCGTCTTCGCGTTCCGATCGGTCAGGAGCCGTCGGGGACGCCGCTCGTGCTCGACCTGAAGGAATCGGCCTCGCAGGGCATGGGTCCGCACGGCGTGATGGTCGGCGCGACGGGCTCGGGCAAGTCGGAGGTACTGCGGACGCTCGTTCTCGCCCTGGCCATGACGCACTCGCCCGAGCAGCTGAATTTCGTGCTCGTCGACTTCAAGGGCGGCGCGACCTTCGCAGGCATGGCGGAGATGCCGCACGTCTCGGCCGTCATCACCAACCTCGGCAGCGAGCTCGCCCTGGTCGATCGCTTCCAGGACGCCCTGCAGGGCGAGGTGGTGCGCCGCCAGGAGCTGCTGCGCGCCGCCGGCAACTTCGCCAACGTCGGCGAGTACGAGGCCGCCCGTCACGGCGGCCGCACCGACCTCGAGCCGCTTCCGGCGCTGCTCATCGTGGTCGACGAGTTCTCCGAGCTGCTGACGGCCAAGCCCGAGTTCGTCGACAGCTTCCTCAACATCGGTCGCGTCGGGCGTTCGCTGCACGTGCACCTGCTGCTGGCATCCCAGCGTCTCGAGGAGGGCAAGCTCCGCGGCCTCGACACCTACCTCTCCTACCGCATCGGTCTGCGCACCTTCTCGGCCTCCGAGTCGCGCACGATCATCGGCACGCCCGACGCGTACACGCTGCCGCAGGAACCGGGTGTCGGCTTCCTCAAGAGCGACACCGAGAACCTCGTGCAGTTCCGCGCCGCCTACGTGTCGGGTCGTCCCCGCGGCAACGCCGGTCTGGCGATCGACGAGGCCGACGTCGCCTCGGGCGGCCCCGCGCGGGTGGAGGTCTTCACGGCCGCGGCCCAGCCCGACGACGAAGCGGACGAGCAGATGGATGCCGCCCCCGCGGCGGTGGCGGCCCCCGTCGCCGAGAAGCGGTCGACGTTCCAGATCGCCGTCGACCGCATGAAGGACCGCGGGCCGGAGGCGCACCAGGTGTGGCTGCCGCCGCTCGCCGAGCCGTCGCCGCTGGACGCGCTCATGCCGGATCTCGCCGAAGACGCCGACCTCGGCCTCGTCTCCCGCCGCTGGCGCGACGCGGGCGCACTCACCGTCCCGATCGGTCTCATCGACATCCCGCTCGAGCAGCGCCGCGACCACCTCACCGTGTCGCTGGGCGGGGCGGCCGGACACGTCGCCATCGTCGGCTCGCCCCTCAGCGGCAAGTCGACCCTCGCGCGCACCCTGGTGTCGGCCCTCGCGCTGACGGGCACACCGCGCGAGTTCCAGTTCTTCGTGCTCGACTTCGGCGGGGGCGGGTTCACCTCGATGCAGCAGCACCCGCACGTGTCGGGCGTCGCCACGCGCACGGAGCCCGAGGCGGTGCGCCGCGCCGTCGCCGAGGTGGAGGCCGTGCTCGACGCCCGCGAGCAGTACTTCCGCCGCAACGCGGTGGACTCGATCGAGACCTATCGCTCGCGCCGTCGGGAGGGGCGTCTCGACGACGGCTTCGGCGACGTGTTCCTCGTCATCGACGGCTGGTCGACCCTGCGTTCGGAGTTCGAGCCCCTCGAGGCCCGCGTGCAGACGATCGCGGCCCGTGGCCTCAGCTTCGGTGTGCACGTCGTCGTGACGGCGAACCGGTGGCTCGAGATCCGCGCCAACCTGAAGGACCTCATCCAGACGCGTCTCGAGCTGCGTTTGGGAGATCCGACCGATTCCGACGTCGATCGCAAGCAGGCGGCGAATGTGCCCGTCGGTCAGCCCGGCCGAGGACTCAGCGCGTCGAAGCTGCAGATGCTCACCGCGGTGCCCCGCGTCGACGGCTCCGACGATCCCTCGACCATCGCCGACGGCGTCGCCGACATGATCGCGCGCGTCGCGGGTGCCTGGCGCGGCGAGCCCGGACCGAAGCTGCGACTGCTTCCCGAGAGCGTCACCCTCGACGAGGTGCGCGCCGCCGCCCAACCGGGGGACGCCCGGATGCTGCTGGGTATCGAGGAGGCGCAGCTCTCGCCGTTCGGCGTCGACCCGCGCGTGGAGCCCCACCTGTTCGTCTACGGCGATTCCGGTATGGGCAAGTCCTCGTTCCTCCGGGCGGTCGCCTCGGAGATCCAGCGGCTGTACACCCCGGCCAAGGCGAAGATCTTCGTCGTCGATTACCGTCGCGCGCTGCTCGGCGAGATCCCCGACGACTACCTCGGGGCGTACCTCACCTCGCACGACCTGGCCACGGGCGGCATGAACGACCTCGCCCAGTACTTCTCCACGCGCATCCCGGGGCCCGACGTCACTCCGGCGCAGCTCCGTGAGCGCAGTTGGTGGAAGGGCGCCGAAGGCTTCATCCTGGTCGACGACTACGACCTCGTCGCCACCAGCCAGGGCAACCCCCTCGCCGTCCTGCAGCCCCTGCTCGCGCAGGCCGGCGACCTCGGTCTGCACGTCATCCTGACCCGCCGGTCGGGCGGCGCGAGCCGCGCGGCCTACGACCCGATCATCCAGCGCTTCACCGACCTGGGGGTGACGGGCATCCTTCTCGGCGGGAACCCCGAGGAGGGGGCGCTCATCGGCCGGGTCAAGCCCGAGCGTGCGGCACCGGGGCGCGCGCAGATCGTCAGCCGCGAGCACGGTCTCGTCGCCTCCCAGCTGGTGTTCTCGCCGCCGTCGAACTGAGCCGCCGACGCCGGGCCGACCGGTCATGACGGCGCGCGGCACGGCGCCGCACGGCTCCTCCCCACCCTCCGGTCCGCCGCCCCGGTGTCCCCGACGCACGCCCGGGCGGCGTCGGTGTCGGTGGCCCGGGTTACCGTGGAGGGGTGACATATCCCGGCGCCGCCTCCGAGTCGTACGCCGACGCGCCGCCCGAGTCGTACGACATCCCCGACGACCCCTACGCCGGCGCCGACTGGGACCCCGACCTGTTCGCGCCGCCGGACGACTCCGACGCGCCGCCACCGCCGGTCGACCCCTCGTCGGCGTTCGCCCGGGCGGCCGCGGCGACCGGGACCGCCCGCGAACTGCCCGCCGTCCGCGACTTCACCGGCCGCGATCCGCGCGAGGTGCTGCACGAGGTCTACGGTTACGACGCCTTCCGCGGCGATCAGGCCGACATCGTCGGGCACGTCGTCTCGGGTGGCGACGCGGTCGTGCTCATGCCGACCGGTGGCGGCAAGAGCGTCACGTATCAGGTGCCGGCGCTCGTGCGCCCGGGCACCGGACTCGTGGTGAGCCCGCTCATCGCGCTCATGCACGACCAGGTCGAGGCGCTCATCGCCAACGGCGTGCGCGCCGGTTATCTCAACTCCACGCAGTCCCCGGCCGAGCGTCAGGCGGTCGAGCAGGCCTACCTCGCCGGGGAGCTCGATCTGCTCTACGTCGCGCCCGAGCGGCTCAACGGGGCGCAGACCCTCGGCCTTCTCTCCCGAGGTCGACTCAGCGTCATCGCGATCGACGAGGCGCACTGCGTGTCGCAATGGGGGCACGACTTCCGCCCCGACTACCTCGCCCTGGGCGACCTCGCCGAGCGTTTCCCGGGCGTCCCCCGCATGGCGCTCACCGCGACCGCGACGCCCGAGACCGCACGCGAGATCGTGGAGCGCCTGCGCCTGCGCGACGCCCGCGGCTTCGTGGCCAGCTTCGACCGGCCCAACATCCAGTACCGCATCGACGCCAAGGTCGACCCGCGGCGCCAGCTCGTGCAGTTCATCCGTTCGCAGCCCGAGGGTTCGGCCGGCATCGTCTACGCCCTCAGCCGCAAGACCGTCGAGCAGACTGCTGCTTACCTGTCGTCGCAGGGTCTCGACGCCCTGCCGTACCACGCGGGTCTCGACACCTCAGTGCGCGCAGCGAACCAGTCGAGATTCCTCCGCGACGACGGGGTGGTCATGGTCGCCACGATCGCCTTCGGCATGGGCATCGACAAGCCCGACGTGCGCTTCGTCGCACACATCGACCTGCCCAAGTCGGTCGAGGGGTACTACCAGGAGACCGGTCGAGCCGGTCGCGACGGCGATCCGTCGGTGGTGTGGATGGCCTACGGTCTCGGAGACGTCGTCCAGCAACGCCGCATGATCGACCAGTCGCCCGGCGACCGCTCCTACAAGGTGCGCCTCGGCCAGCATCTCGACGCCATGCTGGCCCTGTGCGAGACGGTCGGATGCCGCCGGCAGAACCTTCTCGACTACTTCGGCCAGCGCTCCGAGCCGTGCGGAAACTGCGACACCTGCCTCACGCCGCCCGACACGTGGGACGGTCTCGTCGCCGCGCAGAAGCTGCTGTCGACCATCGTGCGCCTGCAGCGCGAGCGCGGCCAGGCGTTCGGTGCCGGTCACCTCATCGACATCCTGCGGGGGGCGAAGACCGAGCGCATCGCACAGCAGGGACACGACCGACTGAGCACCTACGGTCTGGGCGCCGATCTCTCCGACCAGGACTGGCGCAGCGTCATCCGCCAGCTGCTGGCGCGCGGCATCGTCGTGGCGCAGGGCGACTACGGCACGCTCGCCCTGAGCGAGGCGTCGGGCGGTGTGCTGCGGGGCGAGACGCCCGTGCCGCTGCGGCGCGACGCGCTCGGTCGCACCGGTGGCGGCGGCGGGTCGTCCCGCCCCCGCAAGTCGAGTGCCGACGACGTGGCCCCCGGCGACCGCGACCTCTTCGAAGCCCTCCGTGCGTGGCGCGCCGAGAAGGCCCGCGAGCAGGGTGTCCCGGCCTACATCGTCTTCGGCGACGCCACACTGCGCGCGATCGCGGCCGCGCGCCCGGGGTCGGTCGCCGACCTCGACGGCATTACCGGTATCGGCGCGAAGAAGCGCGAGGCGTACGGCGACGGCATCCTGACGGTGGTCGCCGCGACCTGAGGCCCGTCGGCGCGCGCTCCGGTCTGCCGCCGGCCCGCCCCGGTCCCGCCGCCGGGCCGCCGCCCCCGTCCTGTTCCCGGGAATGTTGACCACCCACAACGACCGCTCGCGACGGGCCGCGGTGGCATTGTCGCTATCGCACAGGATGTTTGAGCAGTCGTTGTGGGACACCTACCGTGGTGGCATCCCTTTGCAACGTCGAAAGGTGCCGAAAATGACCGACGCCGCCGTCCGTCCCACCACGCCCGCCACGAGCACGCGCACGCCCGTCGGGGGTGCGCCCACCGCGGCCCACACCGCCGCGGAAGCCTCCGAGGCGCGCATCGACACCGAGAAGGTCACCGACCTGCTCCTCGGCACGTGGGCCGACACCCGCCGCCAGGCGCGCGAGATGATCAAAGACCCCGCGCTGTGGCGCGACGACAGTCTCGGCATGGACGCCCACCGCGAGCGCGCGCTCAGCCAGCTGCACCTGCTCGTGCAGAACAAGGCGGTGCACCGCGCGTTCCCGAAGCGCTTCGGCGGCGAGGAGAACAACGGCGCCAACATCGCCGGTTTCGAAGAACTGGTCGCGGCCGACCCGAGCCTGCAGATCAAGTCGGGTGTGCAGTGGGGCCTCTTCGGCTCGGCGGTTCTGCAGCTGGGCACCCGCGAGCACCACGACAAGTGGCTCCCCGGCATCATGAGCCTCGAGATCCCCGGGGCCTTCGCGATGACCGAGACCGGGCACGGCTCGGACGTGTCGGCCATCGGCACGACCGCCACGTACGACCCCGCGACCGAGGAGTTCGTCCTCCACACGCCCTTCCGCGGCGCCTGGAAGGACTATCTCGGAAACGCCGCCCTGCACGGCAAGGCGGCGACCGTCTTCGCGCAGCTCATCACCAACGGCGTGAACCACGGCGTGCACTGCTTCTACGTGCCGCTGCGCGACGAGTCGGGAGCGTTCCTCCCCGGCATCGGCGGCGAGGACGACGGCCTCAAGGGCGGATTGAACGGCATCGACAACGGCCGCCTCCACTTTGATCAGGTGCGCGTGCCCCGCACGAACCTGCTCAACCGCTACGGCGACGTGGCCCCCGACGGCACGTACTCGAGCGACATCGCCAGCCCGGGGCGCCGCTTCTTCACGATGCTCGGCACGCTCGTGCAGGGCCGCGTCTCGCTCGACGGCGCGGCCGCGTGGGCGTCGGCCATCGGCCTGACCATCGCGATCACCTACGGCAACCAGCGCCGGCAGTTCGACTCGGGCAGCGGCACCCCCGAGGTGACCCTGCTCGACTACGGCAAGCACCAGCGGCGTCTCCTGCCGCGCCTGGCGACCACGTACGCGCAGATCTTCGCGCACGACGAGTTCCTGCAGAAGTTCGACGGCGTCTTCAGCGGCGCCCTCGACACCGACGCCGACCGCGAAGACCTCGAGACCCTCGCCGCGGCCCTCAAGCCGCTGTCGACGTGGCACGCGCTCGACACGCTGCAGGAGTCCCGCGAGGCCTGCGGCGGGCAGGGCTTCCTGTTCGAGAACCGCCTCGTGGGCCTGCGCGCCGACCTCGACATCTACGTGACCTTCGAGGGCGACAACAACATCCTCCTGCAGCTCGTCGGCAAGCGCCTGCTCGCCGATTACGCCAAGCAGTTCAAGGGCAAGGATGCCAAGGCGCTCGCCGCCTTCGCCGTCGGACAGACGGCCGGGAAGCTCTTCCACGGTGCCGGCATGCGTCAGCTCGGCCAGGCCGTGACCGACCTCGGCTCGACCGCGCGCTCCGTCGAGCGCGGCCTCCGTGCCGAGCAGCAGCACGAGCTGCTGGCCGGCCGCGTGCAGCAGATGATCGCCGACATCGCGGGGCGCCTGCGTCCGGCATCCAAGCTGCCGCGCGAGGCGGCGGCGGCCCTGTTCAACGAGAACCAGTCCGAGCTCATCGAAGCCGCTCGCGCGCACGGCGAGCTGCTGCAGTGGGAGGCGTTCACCGACGCGGTCAACCGCGTCGACGACCCCGACACCCTCCGCGTGCTCACCTGGCTCCGCGACCTGTTCGGCCTGCAGCTGATCGAGAAGCACCTCGCGTGGTACCTCATCAACGGTCGGCTGTCGGCGCAGCGCGCGGCGGCGGTCTCGAGCTACATCGATCGGCTGTGCGCCCGGCTCCGCCCGCACGCGCAAGACCTCGTCGACGCGTTCGGCTACGGCCCCGAGCACATCCGCGCCTCGATCGCCTCCGGCATCGAGGACGACCGGCAGAACGAGGCCGCGTCGTACTACGCCGCGCTGAAGGCCTCGGGCGACGCACCGGTCCCGGAGAAGAAGCCCGCGCGCTGACCCGCCGCCGCGAAAGCCCGCCCCGCGTCCGAACGACGCGCGGCGGGCTTTCGCGCAGGCGCGTGAGAACAGGCGATCGTTCGAGGACAGGCCCGCGTCGCGGCGAAGAGGCCTGTTCTCGAACGATCACCTGTTTTCGTGCGCCCCGCACGCGCGTCGCCCCACGCCCGCCGTGGCCGCAGCGAGGACGCGCGGCCCCGTGCCCCATGTCGACGGGAACAGGCGATCGCTCGAGAACAGGCCTCACGCGACGGATCGGTCCTGTCCTCGCGGGATCGCCTGTCGCGGAGTGCGCTGCGCGGGTGTCGGACGTCCGCCCTACCCTGGGGCCATGAGCGATGTGCTGACCGGGGCCGACGGTGTCGTCCGCTGCGCGTGGGCCGGGGCCGATGCCGAGTACCAGCGCTACCACGACGAGGAGTGGGGCGCCGAGCTGCGCGGAGACCGACCGCTCTTCGAGAAGATGAGCCTCGAGGGCTTCCAGGCGGGCCTCGCCTGGATCACGATCCTGCGTAAGCGCCCCCGTTTCCGCGAGGTGTTCCGCGACTTCGAGCCCGAGGTCGTCGCGGCGTTCGGCCCGTCCGACGTCGATCGCCTCCTGCAGGATGCCGGAATCATCCGGCACCGCGGAAAGATCGAGGCCGTGATCGCCAACGCCGGGCTCGTGGCCGCGATGGCGGAGGGCGAGCTCGACGCCCTGTTGTGGTCGTTCGCGCCGGCCTCGCACACCGCACCGGCGACGTTCGCCGAGGTGCCCGCGGTGACACCCGAGTCCGAGGCGATGAGCAAAGAGCTGCGGCGCCGCGGCTTCCGCTTCGTCGGTCCGACGACGATGTACGCCCTCATGCAGTCGTCGGGCATGGTCGACGACCACGTCGCGGGCTGCTGGCGCGCGGCCTGACCGCCGTGGGGCGCCGGCCGCACGGGGCGCGGGAATGTCCCGCGGCCCGCGCGCGCTACACTGGGGGTTGAAGCTTTCGCTTCGAGCGTCGTCGAACGCACCGGCCCCTTCTCGGGCCTTTGACCTTCACGGCGAACGGATGCGCCACCCGGCGCCTTCGCCCATGCAGCCGCAGCATCGCGGCATCCCGAACCGCCGTGCGCGCGTGCGCCGCGGCAGGAGTATTCATGACGTCCCAGACTTTCGCCGATCTCGGCGTGCCCGCACCCCTCATCGACGTCCTCGCCTCGCAGGGCAAGAACGAGCCCTTCCCGATCCAGGCGGACACCCTCCCCGACACCCTCGCCGGGCGCGACGTGCTCGGCCGCGGCAAGACGGGGTCCGGCAAGACCCTCGCCTTCGCGCTGCCCCTCGTCGCCCGCCTCGGCGCCACGACCGACCGCCGCCGCGGCCGGCGTCCCCGCGCCCTCGTGCTGGCCCCGACCCGCGAGCTGGCCAACCAGATCGACGAGGTCATCAAGCCCCTCGCCGCGGCCTTCGGCCTGGTCACCACCACCGTCTACGGCGGTGTGAACCAGAAGCGTCAGGTCGACGCGCTCTCCGCGGGCGTCGACATCCTCGTCGCGTGCCCCGGTCGCCTGGAAGACCTGATCGGCCAGGGCTTCGCCAACCTCGGCGACATCGAGATCACCGTGCTCGACGAGGCCGACCACATGGCCGACCTGGGCTTCCTGCCCGGTGTCACGCGCCTGCTGTCGCGCACGCCCGCCGACGGTCAGCGTCTGCTGTTCTCGGCGACGCTCGACAACGGCGTGGACAAGCTCGTGAAGCGCTTCCTTCGCAACGAGGTGCTGCACTCCGTCGACGAGGCGCACTCGCACGTCGCCGCGATGACGCACCACGTGTTCGCCCCCGCCGACGCCGACGCCAAGAAGGACCTCGTGCAGACGCTCGCCTCGGGCTCGGCGCGTCGCATCCTCTTCATGCGCACCAAGCACCAGGCCAAGAAGCTGGCCAAGGCGCTGACCGCGGCCGGCATCCCCTCGGTCGACCTGCACGGAAACCTCTCGCAGCCGCAGCGCGACCGCAACCTCGCCGCGTTCGGCGACGGCCGCGCCAAGGTGCTCGTGGCCACCGACGTCGCCGCCCGTGGTGTGCACGTCGACGGCGTCGAGCTGGTCGTGCACGTCGACCCGCCCGTCGAGCACAAGGCGTACCTGCACCGCTCGGGCCGTACCGCCCGCGCCGGGACCGCCGGTGACGTCGTGACGATCATGCTTCCCGAGCAGCGCCGCGACACCCTCGACATCCTGCGCAAGGCCAAGATCTCGGCCGCGCCCCAGGCCGTCACGCCCACCTCTCCCGCCGTCGTGGCGCTGGTCGGCGAGGTCGCCCCGTACGTCAAGCCCGAGCCGGTCGTCGCACCTCAGCAGCAGGGCGGCGGTCGCTCCCAGGGCGCCAACGCCCAGCGCAAGCGCGCGGCGCGCACCCCGGGCGCGGATGCTGCGGCTCCCGCCGGCGGCGGTCGCCGTCGTCGCGGCCGCGGTGGCAACGGCCAGGGCGCCGAGGCTCCCGCCGCGGC
>NZ_JBKBNC010000050.1:0-18543 GCF_046295495.1 Microbacterium sp. | reverse complement strand
CCGGGGGCTCGACGCTCTCACGCGTCGCGGCGCGCGCCCTCCGAGGGGGTCACCGTGAACTGGTCCGGGGCACGGAACCCGGATGCCGCGAAAGCCGCGGCCACCGCGTCGGTCGCCGCCGGGATCAGTTCGACGGGCATCAGCGCGATCGCCGCCCCGCCGAAACCGCCGCCGGTCATGCGCGCGCCGAGCGCGCCTGCGGCCAGGGTCGTCTCGACGGCGAGGTCGAGCTCGGGCACCGAGATCTCGAAGTCGTCGCGCATCGAGGCGTGCGAGGCGGTGAGCAGGTCGCCGATCGCGCGGGGCCCGTCGGCGTCGAGAGCGGCGACGGTGTCGAGCACCCGCTGGTTCTCGGTCACGATGTGCCGCACGCGGCGGAAGGTGACGTCGTCGAGGATCTCGGCCGCGCGGGACAGGTCGTCGACGCCGAGGTCGCGCAACGCGGGCACGGCGAAGGCCGCGGCGCCCTTCTCGCACGATGCCCGACGCTCGCGGTACCCGCCCGACGAGTGCGCGTGTTCCACGAGCGTGTCGACGACGAGGATCGACAGGCCCGCCTCCGCGAAGCCCAGGGCGACCGGACGCGTCTCGAGCGTGCGGCAGTCGAGGAACGTCGCGGCGTCGGCCACGCCGAGCATCGACGCCATCTGGTCCATGATCCCGGTGGGCGCGCCGACGGCGTCGTTCTCGGCGACACGGCCCACGCGGGCCAGCGCCACCCCGTCGAGCCCGGCGTTCCACACGTCGTTGAGGGCGGATGCCACGGCCCCCTCGATCGCGGCCGACGACGACAGGCCGGCACCGACCGGCACCTCGGACGCCAGGGCGATGTCGACGCCCCGGGTCACGGCATCCGGGGCCGCCTGCCGCAGCGCCCACGCGACACCCAGCGGATAGCCGGCCCAGTCGAGGCCGCCCGCGGCGATGCGCGCGTCGAGGTCGGCGAGCGTCACCTCGACGGCCTCGTCGGCGAAGGTCGAGCGCACGCGGATCACGTCGTCGGAGCGGACCGCCACGGCCGCCGCCGTGCGCTGGGCGATCGCGAAGGGGAAGACGAAGCCCTCGTTGTAGTCGGTGTGCTCGCCGATGAGGTTGGCGCGACCGGGAGCCGACCACACGCCCGCGGCGGGGGCGTCGGTGAGGGCGCGCAGAAGGGCGCGGGCGTCGTCGACGGCGGTCATGCCGTCACCTCCGGAACGGTGTCGAGGGCGGCGCGCAGGCGCTCGGCCTGCGACTCGGGGGTCACGTCGCCGATCCAGGCGCCCATGGCGGCCTCGGATCCGGCGAGGTACTTCAGCTTGTCGGCGGCGCGACGGGGCGAGGTGACCTGGAGGTTCAGGCGCACGGCGTCCCGGTCGCGGCCGACGGGGGCCTGGTGCCACGCGGCGATGTACGGCGTGGGGGTGTCGTACAGCGCGTCGATGCCGCGCAGCAGCCGCAGGTAGAACGGGGCGAGCTCGTCGCGCTCGGCATCCGTCGTCTCGGCGAGGTCGGCGACGTGGCGGTGCGGCAGCACGTGCACCTCGATGGGCCAGCGGGCGGCGAAGGGCACGAACGCCGTCCAGTGCTCGCCGCGCAGCACGACGCGCTCGCCGGCGCCCTCGAAATCGAGGATGCGCTGGAACAGGTCGGTCGAGGTGCGCGAGATCGTGTCGAGCAGGCGGTGGGTGCGCGGGGTGACGTAGGGGTAGGCGTAGATCTGGCCGTGGGGGTGGGGGAGGGTGACGCCGATCTCCCGCCCGCGGTTCTCGAAGGGGAACACCTGACGGATGCCGGGAAGAGCCGACAGCGCCGCGGTGCGGTCGGCCCACGCCTCGATGACGGTGCGGGCGCGCGTGCGCGAGAGTGAGCCGAACGAGCCCTCGTGCTCCGGACTGAAGCACACGACCTCGCAGCGGCCCACCGAGGTGCGCGTGCGACCGAGGCCGAGGTGCTCGAGGTCGTCGTCGCCGCGCGGCGGGTCGACGGCGGCCGGAACGTCGTCGGTCGCGACATCGAGGGCGGGGCCGAACGACGGCGACTTGTTCTCGAACACCGCGACGTCGTAGAGCGAAGGGATCTCCGACGGGTTCGTCGGTGTCTGCGGCGACAGGGGGTCGAGGTGCGCGGGGGGCAGGAACGCGCGGTTCTGACGGTTGGATGCCACGGTGATCCAGTCGCCGGTCAGGACGTCCTGCCGCATGGTGGCCGTCGTCGGACGGGGGTCGAGCGTGCGGGCGTCGACGGCGCGCTCGTCGCCGAGCGTCGTGTCGGCGTCGTCGAAGTAGATGAGTTCGCGGCCGTCGGCGAGGCGGGTGGGTCGCTTGACGACGCCGGCCCCGAGGGGCTCCGCGGTGAGGCTGTCCGTGTTCACGATAACACGCTACATCCGGGGCGTGATATCGTCAACATGAGGGGGCGTGATGCGCGTATCCATGGCCGACGTGGCCGAGCGGGCCGGGGTCTCGGCGCAGACGGTGTCGCGCGTGGTGAACGCCAGCCCCCGCGTCGATCCGGCCACCCGCGCGCGCGTCGAGTCGGCGATGGCCGATCTCGGCTACCGCATGCACCGCGCCGCGCGTGCCCTCCGCACCGGGCAGACCTCCACCATCGGCCTCGTCGTGTCGACCCTCGCCTCGGTCGGAAATTCGCGCATGCTGCAGGCGATCTCCGAGGCCGCCTCGGCGCGCGACTACGCCCTGGCCGTCGTGACGGTCGGCGATCGCGGCATCCACGACGCCTTCGCCCGGTTGCGGTCGCAGGGCGTCGACGGAGCGGTCGTGTTGAACGAGGCCACCGAGCTGGCCCGCGACGCTCCGCCGCCGGCCGACCTGCACCTGGTCGTCGTCGACTCGCCGCCCGACCCGCGCTTCTCGATCGTGCAGACCGATCACGCCGGCGGTGCGCGCGCGGCCACCGCGCACCTGCTGTCGCTGGGCCACGACACCGTGCATCACGTCGCAGGCCCCGCGGGCTCCTTCGCCGCGGTCGAACGCGAGCGGGGCTGGCGCGAGGCGCTGCTCGACGCGGGTCGCGCGGTGCCGGAGCCGGTCCGCGGCGACTGGACGTCGGCATCCGGTCACTCGGCCGCCGCGGCGCTCGGCGAGGCGACCGCCGTCTTCGTCGCCAACGACCAGATGGCGCTCGGCGCCCTGCGCGCCTTCTCCGACGCCGGTCGCGAGGTGCCGGGGCGGGTCGCGGTGGTGGGTTTCGACGACATCGTGGATGCCGCCGAGTACCGGCCCCCGCTGACCACCGTGCGTCAGGACTTCGACGCCCTCGGCGCGCGCGCCGTGGCGTCGCTCGTCGCGGCGATCGAGGGCGGCGCGCCCGCCGCGGAGTCGGTCCCGACGACGCTCGTCGTGCGCGCGAGCAGCGCGCCGGGCTGATCCGGCTCCCGGGTCCACGTCGCGTTCCCGCGTCGGGCGCGGAACGCCGGGCCCCTGTCCGAGGCCTCCCGTCGCGCCGCGGCGGCCGCGCGGCGCTGACGCCGCCCGGACCGGCCGCCCCGGTGGCCCGCATCCGGTCGGACACAGCTCCCGGGCGCGCGGGCGCTGTTCACGCCCGAGGGTCAGGCGGTCTCGTGCCACCCGCGGTCGAGGATGCGGAAGCCGGCTTCGATCGTGGCCGCGGCGTCGTCGTGCTCGAACGCGAGGATCTGCAGTTGCAGGACCAAGCGCGCGTACACGCGGATCTCGGCATCGGGGGCGCTCCGGCCGGTGGTCTCGGCGATGACGGCGGCGAGGGAGTCCTCGTGGCGCAGCCACATGCGAGAGGCGTACTCCCGTAGCGACGGCGTCGAGTCGATGAGCGATAGGAAGGTGCGCCGGTGCTCTCCGGTCGGGTCGAAGGCGAGGCCGATGAGTTCACGGCGGTACAGCTCGCGCAGGGCGGTGGAGACGGAGGTACCCGGGGCGCGATCACGCACCGCGTTCACGAGCATCTCGCGTTGCGCGTCATCCTCGTCGAAGACGAGCGCCTCCTTCTGCGGGAAGTGCGCGAACACCGTGGTCGGTGAGACGTCGGCGGCCTCGGCGACCTCGCGGATGCTCACCTCGTCGAAGCCGCGCTCGATGAACAGCAGTGTCGCCGCATCGGAGATCGCCTTGCGGGTGGCGGCCTTCTTGCGCTCGCGTCGGCCCGTGGTTTCGCTCATGCGCCCAGGTTAGCGGATCCGCTCAAAAATCGTATTGACTACGAAACTGGTACGAGTACAGTTGCGGCATGACTTCACCTTCCACCCCCTCGGTCGACGCCACCGCCACCGCGACCGGCACGGGCCGACGCGCCTGGATCATGCTCATCGTGATCACCACCCTCACCACCGCCGGCATGACCGTCGTGCTGCCGGTGCTGCCCTTCGTGGTGCTCCGCTACGTCTCGAACCCCGCCGACCTGGCCGTGTGGGTCGGCATCCTCGAGACCGTCAACGCGCTGTGCGCCTTCCTCGTGGCACCCTTGCTCGGGCGCATCTCCGACCGGTTCGGCCGCCGCCCGGTGATCATCGTGGCGGGATTCGGGGCCGCGCTCGGTTTCCTGCTCTTCGGCATCGGCGGTGCGCTGTGGGTTCTTCTGCTCGGCCGCGTCGTGCAGGGGGTGACGGCCGGCGACCTCCCGGCGCTGTTCGCCTACCTCGCCGACATCACCCCGCCCGACAAGCGCGCTCGCCGCTTCGGCGTGCTCGGCGCGACGGCCGGCATCGGCACCATGGTCGGTCCGGCCCTCGGCGGCTCCCTCGCCGCGATCGACGTCGACCTCCCCGTCTTCGTCACGGCGGGACTCGCCCTCACGGTCGCGATCGTGAGCATCTTCCTCCTGCCCGAGAGCCTCGCTCCGCAGCGGCGCATCGCCACCCTCGATCTGCGGGCGGTGCACCCCTTCGCGGTGTTCCGTGGGGTCTTCCGTCGCCCGGAACTGCGCTCGCTCATGGTCGGGCTGGTGCTGGTGGGCCTGCCGTTCGGGTTCTTCGTCAACAACTTCAGCGTGCTGGCCCTCGACGCCATCGACTGGAACCCGACCGCGATCGGTCTGCTCACCGCGTGCGTCGGCATCATCGACATCGCGATCCAGGGGGTGCTGCTCGGCTTCCTGCTCCCGCGCATCGGCGAGAAGGGCGTGATCGTGAGCGGCATCGTCACGCAGGCGGTGGGCCTCGTCGCCCTGGCCGGGGTCGCCTCTCTGCTCGCCGAGCCCTGGTTGTTCATCGTCGGGGCGCTGACGATGGCGGCCGGACAGGGGGCGGCCACGGCGACCATGGACGGCGTGCTGTCCAACGCCGTCGGCGATGACGAGCAGGGGTGGATCGCGGGCGCCGCGCAGTCGCTGAACGCGGCCATCGGAACCGTCGCCCCGCTCGTTGCGGGACTGCTCTACGCGCACGTCGCGCACGCCGCGCCCTACGTGCTGGGCGCCCTGCTCATGGTCGCGGCCGCGGTCGTGATCGCCCGCGCCGGGTTCGACAACCCGTCGCGCCGGTCCGCGGCTCCGGATGCCGCGCACCCTGTGCCGGTGGGGCCGTGACGGCTCCCTCGCTTGCACGGCGACAGGGGCTGCGCCGAGGGCTAGCCGATCCGCGTGGGATCGGCCTGTCCTCGGCGCACCGCCCGTGCTCGCGCCGGTCTACTCCTCCATCGGCCCCAGCGCCGGCCCCGACACGAAGCGCGCGACCGGCTCGATCGCGTGCTCCAGCTCGAGCACGACGACCTCGTTACCTCCCGCGCGGGTGACCGGGGCGGGCACGTAGAGCGTGCGCTGCGGAACGGTGTTCCAGTAGCGGCCTAGGAAGAACCCGTTCACGAACGCGAAGCCCTTGCCCCACGCCGCGGTGTCGAGGAACAGGTCGGCGGGGGCGTCGAGGTCGAACGAGCCGCGCAGCAGGGCGCGTCCCACCGTGCTCGGGTGCGATCCGGCGACCGCCGTGAGGTCGATCGGCGTGGCCGTCCACCCCGTGAGGGCGGTGCCGTTCAGGCTCACCGCGCCGATGAGCCCCTTCGCCTCGCCCAGACGGTCAGCGTAATTCACCCGGCCCTGGTCCTCCACGAGCACGGTGAGACGCGAGCCCGCGGGGATGGTCAGGGCCCGCTCGCCCAGCGACCGCGACAGGCGACCGACCGGGGTGCCGTCGACGTGCACCCAGGCGAGGTCGCGCACCTCGTCGAAGACGAGCGCTGCGGGTCCCACGAACGCGGGGAGGTCGACGTCGTAGCGCACGAGCGGGCCGAGGTGGCCGAGCTGCTCGAAGGTCGCGGGGGCGTCAGAGGGGGCGGATGCCGCGGATGCCGGCATCCAATCTCCTTCTCCCCCCAGCGGCGCCTCGAAGACCGGCGCCTTGGGCCGCGCGGGCGGCGCGGACTCGACGACGGGGGCGTACTTGGCGATCACGTCGCGGAACGCGTGGTACTTCGCGGTGGGGTGCCCCGACTCGTCGATCGGCGCGTCGTAGTCGTACGACGTCACGATCGGATCGAACCGCCCCTTGTCGTTCGCTCCGTTGGTGGTGCCGAAGTTCGTTCCCCCGTGCACCATGTAGATGTTCACCGAGGCGCCGGCCGCCAGCAGCACGTCGAGGTCGTGCGCGGATGCCGCGGGGTCGGTGGTGTGGTGGATGCTGCCCCACCAGTCGAACCACCCGTCCCAGAACTCGCTGCACATCAGCGGTCCCGTGGGCTGATGCTCGCGCAGGGTCGCCAAGCGCTCGGCGCTGCGCGATCCGAACGAACCGGTGAGGTGCAGCCCGGGAAGGCTCCCCGCCTCGAGCATCCACGGCATCGGCTGGTCGACGGTGGTCAGCGGAACGGTGATCCCGGCGTCCTTCGTCACCCGCACGAGCTCGCGCAGGTAGTCCTTGTCGGATCCGTAGGCGCCGTACTCGTTCTCGATCTGCACGAGCACGACGTTGCCGCCGCGGTCGATCTGACGGGGGGCCACGATCTCGTATACGCGGCGCAGGTACTCCGACACCGCCGCGACGAACTGCGGCTCCGAGCGACGGATGCCGATCCCCGGCGTCGAGGTGAGCCACACCGGCAGGCCGCCGTTGTGCCACTCCGCGCAGATGTACGGTCCCGGGCGCACGATCGCGTGCAGCCCCTCGGCGGCGATGAGGTCGAGGAAGCGGCCGAGGTCGTTCCAGCCCGTGGCATCCCACTCGCCCTGCACCGGCTCGTGCGCGTTCCACGCGACGTAGGTCTCGATGGTGTTCAGGCCCATCGCCTTGGCCGTGCGGATGCGGTCGGCCCAGTGCTCGGGGTGGATGCGGAAGTAATGCAGCGTGCCCGAGATGACCTGGTGCGGTCGCCCGTCGAGCAGGAAGTCGGTCTCGCCGATGGTGAAGGTCGTCACGGTGTCTTTCGGGGTCAGTCGGTGAGGCGCGCCGTAAGGCGCACCCAGGCGAGGGCGGGGAGGACGAAGCGCACCAGACCGTCGGCGCCGATCTCGACGTGCAGCGGGGCGGGCGCGACGGGCTCGGCGTCGGCGGAGTTGGTGGTGTGGCGGTCGCCGCCCTCGGGGATCGTGATCACCACGGCGTCGATGTCGGCGACCGATCCGAGGTCGAGCTCGACCGGGGTCGCCGCGTCGAGGTCGCGGTGGGCGAGGAACACCGACACGGCGTCGCCGTCGACGGTCACGACGGCGTCGACGGCGTCGACCGCCCCGTGCCGCGCGGTGTCGATCGTGGCACCCTCCACGCGGGGGACGACGACGCGACCGGATGCCGCCCGCGCGGTCAGGGCGAACGGATGGAACGTGCTCTGTCGCCACGCAGCCCCGCCGCCGGGTTCGGTGCGGATGGGGGCGATGACGTTCACGAGCTGCGCGAGATTGGCCATCGACACCCGCTCGGAGCGGCGGATGAGCGTGATGAGCAGCGAACCGACCACGACGGCGTCGGTCACGGTGTAGTCGTCCTCGATCAGCCGCGGGGCGACCGGCCAGTCACCCGTGAAGACGCGCGGCTTGTCGACCTCGTTCCACCGTGTCTGGTTCCACACGTTCCATTCGTCGACGCTGATGCCGACCGGCCGGCCGTCGGGGGTCGTGGCGCCCACCTCGTCGATGATGGCGACGACGTCGGCGATGTAGCGGTCGAGGGCGGCGCCGCTGGCGAGGAAGCTCGCCGGGTCGGCGGGATCCTCCTCGTAGTACGCGTGCACCGAGAGGTGGTCGACGAGTCCGGAGGTGTGGCGCAGCACCGTGCGCTCCCATGCGCCGAACGTGGGCATCTCGTGGTTCGAGCTGCCGGCGGCCACGAGCTCGACGCCCGGGTCGATGAAGCGCATCATGCGCGCGGTCTCGGCCGCGAGACGACCGTATTCGTCGGCCGTCTTGTGGCCGATCTGCCAGGGGCCGTCCATCTCGTTGCCCAGGCACCACAGGCGGATGCCGAAGGGATCGTCGCGACCGTTCTCGCGGCGGCGCTCGCTGAGCGCCGTGCCGGAGGGGTGGTTGGCGTACTCGAGCAGGTCGGCGGCCTCGGCGACGCCACGCGTGCCGAGGTTGACGGCCTCCATGACCTCGAGGCCGGCGGCATCCGCCCACTCGGCGAACTCGTGCAGGCCGACCTGGTTGGTCTCGGTGCTGTGCCAGGCGGCATCCAGGCGCACGGGGCGCTGGTCGCGGGGGCCGACGCCGTCTTCCCACCGGTATCCCGAGACGAAGTTGCCGCCCGGGTAACGCACGACCGTGGCGCCGAGTTCGCGCACGAGCGCGAGCACGTCGGCGCGGAAGCCGTGCGTGTCGGCGCTCGGGTGGGCGGGGGAGTGGATGCCGTCGTAGACGCAGCGGCCCATGTGCTCCACGAACGAGCCGAAGAGGCGGCGGGGGACCTCGGCGCCGGCCGAGGCGCGGTCGACGACGATGCGGGTGGGGGAGGTCATTCGGGTCTCTCCTGGCGAGGGGACGGGAGGGGCGGGCCGCATGCGTACACGCGACCCGCCCCGGGGACTTCTTACTTGTTGACCGAGAAGCCCTGGTCGTTGCCGTACTGCACGAGCTGGTCCTGCCAGGCGCTGAGGCCCTCGTTCAGGTCGCCCTTCTTGGCGTAGGCCTGGCCCACGGTGTCGCCGTAGATGCTGTTGGCGTACACCTGGAACGGCAGGTAGTTCCAGCCCTCGCGGACCTCGCTCGACGCCTGCGTCAGCACCTGGTTGATCTGCTGGCCGCCGAAGTACTCCGACTCCTGGTCGACGAAGGCGGGGTCGTTGAGCTCGGCCGTGGTGGAGGGGAAGCCGCCCGACTCGACGAAGATCTTGAGGCTCTCATCGCTGTTGTTGAGCCACTTCAGGAAGCCGGCCGCCAGCGCGGGGTTCTTGCTCTGCTTGACCACAGCCTGACCGCCGCCACCGTTCTCGGCGGTGACGGGTGCGCCGTCGTAGGTGGGGATGGGGGCCACGGCCCACTTGCCGGCACCGTCGGTGACCGAGGACTCGAGGACTCCCGGCATCCAGGCGCCGATCACGAGCGAAGCGATCGAGCCGTCACCGAGACCCTTGAACCACTCGTCGCTCCAGCTGGGGGTGTCCGAGAGCAGGCCGCCCTCGATGAGACGGTTCCAGTTGTCGGCGAACTTCTTCGAGCCGTCGTCCTGCAGGTCGATGGACACGTCGGTGCCCGCGTCGCCCGAGGTCGCGAACGGGGCGCCGCCGGCCTGCCAGATCATGCTCGTGGTGAAGCCGGAGTCGCCGGTGTCGGCGGTGATGTACTTGGTGGGGTCGGCCGCGTGCAGCTTCTGCGCCGCCGCGTAGTAGTCGTCCCACGTGGTCGGCACGGCGATGCCGTACTGGTCGAAGACCTCCTTGTTGTAGAACAGGGCCATGGGGCCCGAGTCCTGCGGAAGTCCGTAGATCTTGCCGTCGAAGTCGACGGAGCCCCACGTGCCGGTGCTGTAGTCGTCCTTCAGGTCGCCGAAGCCGTACGACGACAGGTCGACGAGGGAGTCGGACAGCGCGAACTGCGGGAAGGCGTAGTACTCGATCTGCACGACGTCGGGCGCGCCGGAGCCGGCCTTGATCGCGTTCTGGAGCTTCGTGTACTCCTCGGTGTTGGTGCCCGCGTTGACGTAGTTGACCTTGACGTTCGGGTACGCCTCCTGGAAGGCGGCGACCTGCGCCTCGGCCGACGGCGTCCACGCCCAGTAGGTGATCTCGCCACCGGCTTCGAGCGCCTTCTCGATGTCGTCGGCGGTGCCGGCGGCGGCGCCGCCGTTGTTGCCGCCCGAGCAGGCGGTCAGGGCGGCCACCGACAGGGCGGTGGCGGCGACGGCGAAGACGGTCCGCCGCGCGGCGGAGCCCTTGCGCATGAATGTCATCGGATTCCTCTACTTCGTTGTTGTGGATGTGGTGCGGTTGCAGGTGCGACGTCCGGCCGGGGCCGGTGGGGTCGTCGCGGTGCGGGGGTCAGGGGTCACTGCTTGACGCTGCCGGCGCTCAGACCGGATTGCCAGAAGCGCTGCAGCACGAGGAACGCGGCGACGATGGGGATGATCGACAGCAGCGCCCCGGTGATCACGAGGTTGTAGATGGGTTGCGCGCCGACGCCGGTCGCCTGCGCGTTCCACTGGTTCAGGCCCACCGTCAGCGGGTACCAGGAGGGGTCGCTCAGCATGATCAGCGGGAGGAAGTAGTTGTTCCAGGTCGCGACGACCGCGAAGAGCAGCACGGTGACGATGCCCGGGGTGAGCAGCCGGATCGAGATCGTGAAGAACGTCCGGAACTCGCCGGCCCCGTCCATCCGGGCCGCCTCGAGCAGCTCGGTGGGGATGGCGTCGGTCGCGTAGACCCAGATCAGGTACAGACCGAACGGGCTGATGAGCGAGGGGATGATGATCGCCCACGGGGTGTTGGTCAGACCCAGCTGGCTGAACAGCAGGAAGGTGGGCACCGCGAGAGCCGTCCCGGGCACGGCGATCGCGCCGAGCACGACCGCGAAGACCGCCTTGCGACCCCGGAAGTTGTACTTGGCGAGGCCGTAGCCGGCGAGGGTCGCCAGCAGCGTCGCGCCGCCCGCGCCCACGACGACGTAGAGGAGCGTGTTGCCGAGCCAGCGGACGAAGATGCCGTCGCGGTAGGTCAGCGTTTGGGCGATGTTGTCGAACAGGGCGAAGCTGTTGCCCGGTCCGAGGCCGAAGGTGGTGAAGAGGTCGGGCTGCGTCTTGGTCGCGTTGATCAGGAGCCACGCGAGCGGTACGAGCGTGTACAGCAGGTACAGGCCCATGACGATGCTGAGCACGAGCGACTTCTTGCCGTTGGTGGGCGAGGTGCGGGCGAAGCGCCCACGGGGCCGGGGGGTCGTCACGGCCCGGGTGTCGTCGGTGCGGGGTGCGATCGCGGTGGTCATCGCGCCTCCTGACGTGAGCCGCGCAGCTGCACGACGTAGGCGATGACGGCGGTGATGACGCCCATGATGATCGCGATCGTGGCCGCGTAGTTGTATTGCTGACCGGCGAACGACAGGTTGTAGGCGTACATGTTCGGCGTGAAGAACGTCGAGATCGTGTTCGGCGCCAGCGGCTTGAGGATGTTGGGCTCGTTGAAGAGCTGGAAGCTGCCGATGATCGAGAAGATCGTCGCGATCACGACGGCGCCGCGTACCGCCGGGATCTTGATCGAGACGATCGTGCGCCAGGCGCCCGCACCGTCGATGGATGCCGCCTCGTAGAGCTCGTTCGGGATGGTCTTCAGGGAGGAGTAGAAGATCAACATGTTGTAGCCGACGAACTGCCACGTGACGATGTTGCCGATCGACACCAGCATCCACTCCGGCACGAAGGGCTGCACGACCGTCCCGCCGAGCAGATCGTTGAGGTTGCGCGTGAGACCGAACTGATCGCCGTAGATGTAGCCCCACATGAGGACGGCGACGACCGCGGGCACGGCGTAGGGGAGGAAGATCACGATGCGGTAGAAACCGGCGGCGTGCAGCCGCGCACTGTCGATCGCGAGAGCGGCGGCCAGGGCCAGCAGCAGCATGATCGGCACCTGCACCACGAGGAACACCGCGACACGGCCGAAGCCGTCCCAGAACTTGGGGTCTCCGAACGCGGTGACGTAGTTCTCGAAGCCCACGAAGGCATTGCCCCCGACGAGCTGGTCGCGGAACAGACTGAGGTAGATCGAGTACGCCAGCGGCGCCAGGAACACGAGCGCGAAGACGAGCGCGAAGGGGGCGACGAACAGCCAGCCCCGATCGTCGATTCGAGCGCGCCGCTTGCGCCGCGGGGTGCGCAGGGCGGGCGGGGGTGCCGCGGTGGTCGTCATCGTCCGGTGCCTCTTCTTTGATGCGCATCCGGTCCGGGTGAGCCGGATGTTGACGTAAACATAACCCGACCGCGCTAGGGTGTCAACGTCAACATCCAGGGGGCCGAGAATGAGCGAGACGACGACGACGTCGACCGTCATCCCGACGCGGGGACGCCGGCGCGAGGTGTCGATGGCCGACGTCGCCGCGGCGGCCGGGGTGTCGGGGCAGACCGTCTCACGCGTGGCCAACGGGCGCACCAACGTCGACCCCGACACGCGTCAACGCGTCCTCGACGCGATGGCGACCCTCGGCTATCGGCCGAACAGCGCGGCCCGCGCGCTGCGCTCGGGGCGCTTCCGCAGCATCGGCGTGATCATGTTCTCGCTGAGTTCGTACGGCAACACGCGCACCCTCGATGCCCTGGCGTCGATGGCGGCGGCATCCGGGTACTCCATCACGCTCATCACCGTGCAGTCCGCGTCGCAGTCCGACGTCTCGGGCGCGTTCCTGCGCCTGCGCGAGCACGCCGTCGACGGCATCGTCATCCTCATCGAGACGCACCGTCTCGGCGAGAACGAGCTGTCGATCCCCTCGGGCCTCCCGGTCGTGGTCGTCGACTCGAGCGCGGACTACCCCTACGCCGTGGTCGACAACGACCAGGCGCAGGGTGCGCGTCTGGCGACCGAGCACCTGCTCGACCTCGGGCACGAGACCGTGTGGCACGTCTCGGGTCCCCCGGAGTCCTTCGCCGCCGATCGCCGACGAGCCGCCTGGCGCGCCGCCCTCGAGGACCGCGGATGCCGCGTGCCCGAGGTGCAGATCGGGGACTGGACGGCGGACTCGGGGCACCGCATCGGGGCGGCGCTCGCGCAGGACGCAGCGGTGACGGCGGTCTTCGCGGCCAACGATCAGATGGCGCTCGGCGTCATCCGGGCCCTTCACGAGGCCGGCCGCCGGGTGCCCGGCGAGGTGAGCGTCGTCGGCTTCGACGACATGCCCGAGGCGGCGAACTTCTGGCCCCCGCTCACGACGGTGCGCCAGCGCTTCGAGCGCGTGGGTGAAGAGGCGATGACCGCGCTCATCGCCGATATCGAGGGCGGCGGCGGCGAGCACGCCCGCACGCTCGTGCCGACGTCGCTGGTGGTGCGCGCGAGCTCCGGTCCGCGCTGAGGCGGTCGCGCTGGGGCCACCCGCGACGCGCTCGGGGTCGGCGTGCCGCCGACTCGGGCGTCTGTCGCGCTCGCTCCCGTCCCGACGCCCGTAGCCTCCCGCCGGGAGTGACGAACGCGGAGCGCGCGGGGTGCGCGGAGACGTCGCGCGGCATCCTCCGGACGTTCCGCACGGCTGCGGTCTCCCGGGGTCGGCGCGACGCCGCGGCCCGCCGGCGCGCGCCGGTCGGGTTCGCGTCCGACCGTTGCGCTCCTCGCCTCCGCTCGCCTAGGCTCGGTGTTGACGTCAACATGTTGACGTCAACATTTCCCCCACAGGCCGCATCGGAGCGGCCGGAACGGAAACGACGATGACGTCTCGTGTCCTGTCCTTCACCTGCGCCGCGGCCCTCGTCGCCGGCGCCCTCACCGCCGGGGCGGCCGTCGCGCCACCCGCGGCCCGCGCCGCCGAGGCCGCATCGGCGCTGCGCATCACCCCCAACCCGGCGTCGGCCACCGAGGCCTTCGAGGGGTGGGGGACGAGCCTGGTGTGGTTCGCCAACGCGACCGGCAACTATCCCGCCGACGTGCGCCAGAAGCTCTTCGACGCCGTCTTCGGCGACGATGGCCTCAACCTCAACATCGCGCGCTACAACGTCGGCGGCGGCAACGCGACCGACGTTCCGCCCTACCTGCGCGCGGGCGGCGCGGTTCCGGGCTTCTGGAACCCGGAGCTGCCCGAGACGGATGCCGAGGGTGAGATCACCTCGGCCTACGCCGACCGCGAGCGCTACCGCGACGCCTGGGATGGCGACGACCCCGCGCACTACGACTTCACGGCCGACTCGGCCCAGCGCTGGTGGCTCGACGCGCTGAAAGACAAGGTCACCCACTGGGAGGCCTTCAGCAACTCCCCGCCGTACTTCCTCACCGAGAGCGGCTTCGTCTCGGGCGGTGTCAACGACGCGACCAGTGAGCAGCTCGCCCCCGAGGACATGGACGCGTTCGCCGCTTACATGGTGACCGTGGTCGATGAGCTCGAGAAGGCCCACGGCATCCGGTTCGACACGATCGACCCGTTCAACGAGCCGAACACGAACTACTGGCAGACGCAGATCCCCGAGGGGGCGACCTGGCCGACGGGCGGGCGGCAGGAGGGCGCGCACATCGGCCCTGAGCGGCAGGACGAGATGATCGCGGCCCTCGCCGCGCGCCTCGGTCGCGGCGACACCACCACGGATGCCGTGATCTCGGCCATGGACGAGACCAACCCGGGCATCTTCGCGCGCAACTGGAACGCGTGGTCGAGCGCGTCGAAGGACGCCGTCGACCAGCTCAACGTGCACACCTACGGCACCGGCGGACGCCCCGTCGTTCGCGACATCGCGAAGGCGGCCGACAAGCCGCTGTGGATGAGCGAGGTCGAGGGCAACTGGACCGACACCTCGCGGGGCTTCGTGACGAACGACATCGAGAACGGTCTCGGCATGGCCTCGCACATCGTCGGCGATCTGCGTGAGCTGGAGCCCGAGGCGTGGGTGTTCTGGCAGCCGGTCGAAGACCTCTACAACATGGAGAAGGTCGAGAAGCTCAACTGGGGCAGCGTCTTCATCGACTTCGACTGCAACGCGCAGGGTCTGTCGGAGCGACGCATCGCCGACGGCGACGCCGACCCCTCGTGCCAGGTGCTGACCAACGAGAAGTTCAACACCGTGCGCAACTTCACGCACTACATCGAGCCGGGCGACCGCCTCATGGCGACCGACGACGCGAATTCGACCGCTGCGATGGATGCCGATGGACAGGGGGCGTCCATCGTGCACGTCAACGCCGACGACGCCGACCGCACCGTCGAGATCGACGTCCGCAACTTCGGCGAGATCGCGCCCGGCGCGACGGTCACCCCGATCGTGACGACCCAGTCGACCGCCGAGGACGCCACCGTCAACGCGCTGCGCGCGGGGGAGCCGGTCGCGGTGGACGCGGCATCCGGGATCGCCACCCTGACGGTGCCGGCGAAGTCGGTCACGACCTTCGAGGTCGAGGGCGTCTCGGGCGTCGCCGCTGACGCGCCCGCCTTCCGCGACGCGCAGTCGGTGCAGCTCGTCGGCGTGCAGAGCGGGCTGGCCCTGCAGGGCGACTCCGACCTCACCATCGAGGCGGATGCCGCGACCCCCGAGGCCGCGCGCGCCCAGGGCTGGACCGTGCACACCCTCGACGGTGCCGGCACGAACCGTCACCGCTTCACGCTCGAGAACGGCGACGGGCGATTCCTCGCGTCGCGCGACGGGGGCACGGCGCTCGTCGCCGCCGACGCGGCGACCGCGGCCGCCGACCCGACGATGCAGTGGATGGGCTCGACCCTCGACGGTCGCACGTACTCGGTGCTCAACGTGGCCGCCGAGCGTGTGCTCGACGTCAACGGCGCGGGCACCTCGGCGGGGACGTCCGTGGGGTTGTGGACCTCGAACGGCGCGGGGAATCAGACCTGGCGCCTCGTGAGCACCACCGCCGCGGGCACCGACCCGGTGTCGGTGGCGACGCCCGTGGGCACCGCGCCGACGCTTCCCGACACGGTCACGGTGCGATACGCCGGCGACGTCGGACGCGCGGCTCCCGTCACCTGGGACACCTCGGGGCTGACGTGGGCCCAGACGGGGACGGTCACCGTGCGCGGTACCGCGGCCGACGTGTTCGGCGCGAGCGTCGGTGCCACGGCCCAGGTCGAGGTCGGCGCGTTCACCGCGACGCGGCCCCGCTCCGCGACCGTCGTGGCCGGCAGTGCGCTGGCCGCGGTGCAGGCCCAGGCCGACGACACCGTTCTGGCCGAGTTGCGCCCCTCGGGCGCCGGCTACCCGGTGCCGGTGGAGTGGGACTGGAGCGCCCTGTCGGACGACGACTTCGCCTCGCCCGGGACCGTCCGGGTGACGGGCACCACCGACGACGGTCTCGACGCGCAGCTGGCGGTCATCGTGACGTCCGCCGTCGCGCGCAACGTCGCTCCGCAGAGCACGCCGTCGGCGACGTACACCGAGACCGGGTACGGCGTCGAGCGCACGATCAACGGCGACGCCTCCGACAAGGGCTGGTCGAACTGGCGTCCGGATGCCAAGAACACCGAGGACACGCTCTCGTACGCGCTCGCCGCAGACGAGACGGTGCGCACGGTGGCGGTGCAGTTCTTCCGTGACGGCGGACCCAGCTGGGCCGACGCCGTGCGGGTGGACCACCGCCTCGACGGCGGGGCGTGGGTCGAGGGCGAGCCGGTCGCCGTGCCGATTCCCGAGCAGGGCGCCCCGCGCGTCGAGGTACAGGTCGACGGCGCACGCGCCGATGAGGTGCGGGTCGTGCTGACGGCCCGCGAGGACCAGCACATGATCGTGTCGGAGATCGAGATCCTGGCCGACGCTCCGGGCCCCTCCGGCGTCGCCGACCTGGCGCGCCTGACCGTGGGCGACAACCCGGTCGCCGGCTTCGACCCCGCCACGACGGAGTACGCCGTGACGGTCGAGGGCGACACCCTGCCGGCGCTGTACGCCCTCTCGGTCGACGAGGACGCCGTCATCGCGATCACGCAGCCGCAGGATGCCGATGGTGTCGGCACCGTGACGGTCACGGCCCCCGACGGTACGGTGCGGACTTACGCCGTGACGGTGACCCTTGGGGAGCCGGGTGAGCCGGGCACGCCGGGTGAGCCGGGCACGCCGGGTGAGCCGGGCACGCCGGGTGAGCCGTCGACGCCCGGGGGCCCGACCGCGCCCGGTGCGTCGGTCGGCGGGGGCTCCGCCGCCGGAGACGGCGGGTCGGGGACGGCGCCCGATCGCGGTGACCTGGCATCCACGGGTCAGGATGCTTCGGGCACAGCCCTCGCCCTCCTCGTGGGTGCGCTGCTGCTGGTGGGTGGCGCCGGGGCGTGGATGATCACGCGCCGCCGCGCACGGGTCTGATCCCACGGGCGCGGTCCGTTGCCGAGGGGCAGCGGGCCGCGCCCGTCTTCCGCCGACGTGGTCCCGCCCGAGGTGGGGCGACGTCGGCGCGTGCCGCCCGACCCCGGCGTGGCACCTCGCGCACATCCGTGCAAGCCCGCGCCGTGGGAGCGGGGGCGGGGGAGGATGGAATCTTCCATTCACCCCCTGAGGAGATCCATGCACGTCAACGCCTACGCCGCGTCGTCCGCCACCTCCCCCCTCGAGCCCACGACCATCGAGCGCCGCGCCGTCGGCCCGAAGGACGTTCTGATCGACATCGCCTACGCCGGCATCTGCCACTCCGACATCCACACCATCCGCGGCGAGTGGGGCGACGTGCCCTACCCCCTGACCGTCGGCCATGAAATCGTCGGCACGGTCGCCGAGGTCGGGTCCGAGGTCACCAGCCACAAGGTCGGCGACCGCGTCGGCGTCGGCTGCATGGTGAACTCCTGCCGCGAGTGCGAGAACTGCCTCGCCGGCGAGGAGCAGTACTGCGAGAAGGGCAACATCGGCACCTACGCGGGCACCGACGTCGACGGATCGATCACCCAGGGCGGCTACAGCGAGAAGATCGTCGTCGACGAGCACTTCGTGCTGCGCGTTCCCGAGTCGATCCCCTACGAGAAGGCCGCCCCGCTGCTGTGCGCGGGCATCACCACCTACTCGCCGCTGAACCACTGGAACGCCGGCCCCGGCAAGAAGGTCGCCGTCGTCGGCCTCGGCGGACTCGGCCACATGGCCGTCAAGATCGCCCACGCCATGGGCGCCGAGGTCACGGTGCTCTCGCAGACGCTCAGCAAGAAGGACGACGGCCTGAAGATGGGCGCCGACCACTACTTCGCCACGAAGGACGACGAGACCTTCACCGAGCTGAAGAACCACTTCGACCTCATCGTCAACACCGTCAGCGCCCCCCTCGAGCTGAAGAAGTACCTCGGCCTGCTCACGCTCAACGGCACGATGGTCAACGTCGGAGCTCCGCCGGAGCCCCTGCCCATCCAGGTCTTCACGCTGTTCACGAACCGCCGTTCCTTCGCCGGTTCGTCGATCGGCGGCATCCGCGAGACCCAGGAGATGCTCGACTTCTGCGCCGAGCACGGCATCGCGCCCGAGACCGAGCTCATCTCGGCCGACCAGATCAACGAAGCCTACGAGCGCGTGCTGAAGAGCGACGTGCGCTACCGCTTCGTGATCGACGCGAAGACCTT
>NZ_JBKBNC010000049.1:0-18562 GCF_046295495.1 Microbacterium sp. | reverse complement strand
GGGGCCGGGGCGGGCGGGCGGCGGGCCGCGGGGCGGCAGAGGAACCCGGGAGGGGCGTCAGGACGCCGCGATACGGGCGTAGTCCTCGACGGTGAGCTGCTCGCCGCGAAGCGTCGGGTCGACGCCGGCGCGCTCGAGATGCGCCGAAGCCTCGGCCGCGGTCCCGCCCAGCACGCCCGACAGCGCCTGCCGCAGCATCTTGCGGCGCTGCTGGAAGGCGGCATCCACGATCCGGAAGGTTTGGCGCCGGTGCTCCTCGGTGCCGCGGGGCTCGGCATCCCGTTCGAAGGCGACGAGCACGCTGTCGACGTTCGGAACGGGCCAGAACACCTGCCGCGACACGGTGCCCGCCAGGCGCCATGCGCCGTACCAGGCGGCCTTCACGCTCGGCGCGCCGTAGATCTTCGACCCGGGAGGGGCTGCGAGGCGCTCGCCCACCTCGGCCTGCACCATGACGACGCCGCGCTGCAGGTACGGGAACGTCTCGAGGAAGTGCAGCAGCACCGGAACCGACACGTTGTACGGCAGGTTGGCCACGAGTACGCTCGGCTCCCCCGGCAGCGCGTCGACGCGCAGGGCGTCGGCGTCGATCACCGTGAGGCGGTCGGCCGGAACGTCGTGGGCCGCGGCCGTGGCGGGGAGACGCTCGGCCAGACGGTGGTCGATCTCGACGGCGACGACCGAGGCGCCCGTCTCGAGGATCGCGAGGGTGAGCGAGCCGAGTCCCGGGCCGATCTCGACGACGCGATCGGATGCCGACACCCGCGCCGCCTGGACGATCTTGCGCACCGTGTTGGCGTCGACGACGAAGTTCTGCCCGAGCTTCTTGGTGGGGGTGACGTCGAGGTCGGCGGCGAGCCGACGGATCTCGGCGGCGCCGAGCAGGGAAACGGGCATTGTTCCACTGTAGTCAGCGCGGGCGCCAGGCACCCTGGGACGCGAAGGGAGAGGAGTACCGTGAGACGGTGAGTCACACGCAGTCGATCCCCGCCAATGCCTTCACGATTCGAAGCCCCTTCGGGCGAAGAGCGATCGTGCTCTCGATCGCCGCGGCGGTGGGCGGCTTCCTCTTCGGCTTCGACTCCTCGGTCATCAACGGCGCGGTCGCCTCGATCGAGACCGAGTACACCAAGGTCCCCGGCCTGACCGGCTTCGTCGTCGCGATCGCGCTCATCGGCTGCGCCCTCGGCGCCGTGCTCGCCGGCACGCTGTCCGACCGGTTCGGACGCCTCAAGGTCATGATGGTCGGCGCCGTGCTGTTCCTCGCCTCCTCGATCGGGTCGGCGCTGACCTTCAGCGTGCTCGACCTCACGATCTGGCGCGTCGTCGGCGGCCTCGGCATCGGCATCGCGTCGGTCGTGGCCCCGGCCTACATCGCGGAGGTCGCCCCGCGTCAGATCCGCGGCAGCCTCGCCTCGCTGCAGCAGCTGGCCATCACCCTCGGTATCTTCGCCGCCCTGCTGAGCAACGCTCTGCTGGTCGCCTCGGCCGGCGGCACGGCCGACAACCAGCTGTGGTGGGGCCTGGAGGCCTGGCGTTGGATGTTCCTCATCGGTGTCGTGCCCGCGGCGGTGTACGGGCTCCTGGCGTTCACCATGCCGGAGTCGCCCCGCTTCCTGCTGGCCCGCGGCCGCACCGACGAGGCCCGCGCGATCTTCGCCCGCCTCGTTCCCCCGGCCGACCTCGACAAGACCCTGAAAGAGCTGACCACCGCGCTCGAGACCGACCGCAAGAACAAGGGCGCCTCGATCGCCGGCAAGGCACTGGGCCTTCAGCCGATCGTCTGGATCGGCATCGTCCTGTCGGTGTTCCAGCAGTTCGTCGGCATCAACGTGATCTTCTACTACTCCACGAGCCTGTGGCGCGCCGTCGGCTTCGACGAGAGCAACTCGCTGCTGATCGGCGTCATCACCTCGGTCACCAACGTGCTCGTGACCCTCATCGCGATCTGGCTCGTCGACCGCGTCGGGCGCAAGCCCCTGCTGCTCGTCGGCTCGGCGCTGATGACGTTGTCGCTCGGGACCATGGCGCTGGCCTTCTCGTTCGCGACCGGTTCGGGTCAGGACGTGTCGCTCCCCGGCGCCTGGGGCCCGGTCGCCCTCGTCGCCGCGAACCTCTTCGTCGTGGGCTTCGGCGCCTCATGGGGCCCGCTGGTGTGGGTGCTGCTGGGCGAGATCTTCCCCAGCCGCATCCGAGGGAAGGCGCTCGGCGTCGCCGCCGGTGCACAGTGGCTCGCCAACTTCCTGGTGTCCTGGACCTTCCCGCAGCTGGCCGACTGGTCGCTCAGCATCACCTACGGCGCCTACGCGTTCTTCGCGCTGCTGTCGTTCGGTTTCGTGCTGTGGAAGATCCCCGAGACCAAGGGCATGGAGCTCGAGCAGACCGAGACGCTCTTCGTGCGCAAACCGAAGACCAAGGCCAAAGCCCGGGCCTGAGACGACGAAGAGGCCGGCATCCCGCGGGGTGCCGGCCTCCGTCGTCCGCGCGGGCGCTCCGCGCCAGGACCTCTGCGGTGTCCGCGGCGCCAGCGGCATCCCCGCGAACCGCCTGAAGATGCGCGAATTACCGAGGTTGCGCACGCCGGTGCCGCCGCCCCGCGCGCGCACAACCTCCGCAATGCGCGCAACCTCAGCCGCAACCCCCGCGAACCGCCTGAAGATGCGCGAATCACCGAGGTTGCGCACGCCGGTGCCGCCGCGACGCGCGCGCACAACCTCCGCGATGCGCGCAACCTCAGCCGCAACCCCCGCGAACCCCCTGCAGATGCGCGAATCACCGAGGTTGCGCACGCCGGTGCCGCCGCGACGCGCGCGCACAACCTCCGCAATGCGCGCAACCTCAGCCGCATCCCCCGCGAACCGCCTGAAGATGCGCGAATCCCTGAGGTTATGCACGCCGGTGCCGCCGCTGCGCGCGCCCGGTCCGGACGCGGGCGCAGCGCCGAGGTCGGGCACGCTGCGCGTCGCGGGTCAGGCCTGGAACCCCCCGTACACCTCGATGGTGTTCGCGGCGACGCGGGCGCCGAGTTCATCGGCATCCATGTCGAGCTCGGACGCGAGAAAGCGCAGGGTCACGGGGATGAGGTACGGGGCGTTCGGACGCCCGCGGTACGGCGCCGGGGTGAGGAAGGGCGCGTCGGTCTCGACCAGGATGCGATCGAGCGGCGTGACCGCGAGGGCGTCGCGCAGGTTCTGCGCGTTCTTGAACGTGACGTTTCCCGCGAAGGAGAGGTAGTAGCCGCGGTCGGCCGCGATCCGGGCCATGTCGGCGTCGCCCGAGAAGCAGTGGAACACCGTCTTGTCGGGGGCGCCGACCCGTTCGAGCGTCTCGAGCACGGCGTCGTGGGCGTCACGGTCGTGGATCTGCATCGCGATCCCGTGCTTCTTGGCCAGGCCGATGTGCGCCTCGAACGAGCGCAGCTGCGCCGGGATGCCGTCGGCCCCGGTGCGGAAGAAGTCGAGGCCCGTCTCGCCGATGGCGCGCACACGCGGTTCGGCGGCGAGTTCGTCGATCACCGCGATCGCGGCATCCAGCTCCCCCGCGCGCTCGTACACGGGCGCCTCGTTGGGGTGGATGGCGACCGCCGCGAGGACGCGCGGATGCGTGCGCGCCGCCCACGCCGACCAACGCGAGGAGTCGACGTCGCCGCCGGCCTGCACCACGCCGTGCACGCCCACGGCCAGGGCGCGCTCGAGCTGCTCGTCGAGCGACAGGCCGGTGTCGCCGTCCTCGATCTCGAGGTGCGTGTGGTTGTCGTAGACCGGGATGCCGAGCGGCTCGGGCGCGGGCGGATAGCTCACGTCGCGGCGGCCGTCGATGGAGCGCTCCCGCACGTACTGGCTGGGGTCGCCGTCGCCGAGGGTGTCGCGCGGGCGCTCGACCGGGGCCGAACCCGGCGCGGGGCGGCCGACCGCGGCGGCCCCGCCCACGGGCTCCGGGGCCGTCCCCGGCTCGGGCACCGGGTCGGACACGGGCGTCACGCCTGCTCGACGCGCGGGAACAGGGGCGACAGGGCGGTGACCGCGGACCCCGACCGCAGAGCGCCCCACGCGCCGGCGTCGCGGATCGGCTGGTCGGCCAGCGCGCCGAGGCCCTCGACGGCCCCCAGCGCGACCCACAGCTTCTCGGTCGACTCCGGCATGACCGGCGACAGCAGCACCGCGAGGGCGCGCAGGCCCTCGGCCGCGGTGTACAGCACGGTGCCGAGGCGCTCGCGCTGCGCCTCGTCTTTGGCCAGGGCCCACGGCTCGTTCTCCGTGATGTACCCGTTCAGCGCGTCGACGATCGTCCAGATGGCCGAGATCGCCTCGTCGATGCGGAAGCGCTCGATGGCCGCGTCGGCGGCGGTCGCGGCATCCGCCACGATCCTCTGGATCGCCAGGTCGCCCTCGGTGTACGCACCGGCGGACGGCACGACGCCCTCGAAGTACTTCGAGATCATCGCGACCGTGCGCGAGGCCAGGTTGCCGAAGCCGTTCGCGAGCTCGGCCTGATACCGGGCCGACAGGTCTTCCCACGAGAAGGACCCGTCCTGACCGAAGGCGATCGCCGACAGGAAGTAGAACCGGTAGGCGTCGGAGCCGAAGACGTCGGTGATCTCGGTGGGCGCGATGCCGGTGAGCTTGGACTTCGACATCTTCTCGCCGCCCACGAGGAGCCAGCCGTGCGCGAACACGCCGCGGGGCACGTCGAGGCCGGCGGCCATGAGCATGGCCGGCCAGATCACGGCGTGGAAGCGGAGGATGTCTTTTCCGACGACGTGGTAGGCGGGCCAGCGGCGCGCGAACTCCGCGGTGACCTCGCCCGTGGCGGGGTCGGTGCCGTAGCCGACGGCGGTGGCGTAGTTCAGCAGCGCGTCGACCCAGACGTAGATGACGTGCGCGGGGTCCCACGGCACGGTGATGCCCCAGTCGAACGCCGAGCGCGAGATCGACAGGTCTTTCAGCCCGCTGCGAACGAAGGAGACGACCTCATTGCGCGCCGACTCGGGGCGCACGAAGTCGGGCTCGGTCTTGTAGAGCTCGAGCAGACGGTCCTGGAACTCGCTGAGCTTGAAGAAGTAGTTCTTCTCCTGCAGCAGCTCGAGCGGCTTCGAGTGGATGGCGCACACCTTCAGGCCCTCGAAGGGGCCGGTGCCGTCGACGATCTCGGCCTCCGGCTTGAACTCCTCGCAGCCCACGCAGTACAGCGCCTCGTACTCGCCGGCGTAGATGTAGCCGCGGTCGAACAGCGCCTGCACGAACTGCTGCACCCGCTCCTCGTGGCGCGGTTGCGTCGTGCGGATGAAGTCGTCGTTGGCGACGTCGAGCGTCTCGAGCAGCGGGAACCACGACTCCGTGACGAGCTTGTCGACCCACTCCTGCGGCGTCACGCCGTTGGCGGCGGCGGCACGCAGCATCTTCTGGCCGTGCTCGTCGGTGCCGGTCAGCATCCAGGTGTCATCGCCCGCCTGGCGGTGCCAGCGCGCGAGCGTGTCGACCGCCACGGTCGTGTACCCGTGCCCGATGTGGGGCAGATCGCTGGGGTAGTAGATCGGCGTCGTGATGTAGAAGGATCGGCCGGAAGTCACCTGAGGATTCTACGCAGGAGGCACCGACACGGCCGACCGCGTAACGCCTCAGCGCTTGACCGCGAGCCCCGCCTGGTACAGCTCGCGCGAGGAGTGGCCCGTCTGCGACGCGACCTCCGCGGCGGCTTCCTTCAGGCGCGTGCCGCCGCGCACGAGTTCGAGCACCTGGGTCACGGCATCCGGGAACGCCACCTCGCGCGCCTCGGCACCGCCCACGACGATCGCGATCTCGCCACGCACGCCGTCTGCCGCCCAGGCGGCGAGCTCGGCGAGCGTGCCGCGTTTGACCTCCTCGTAGAGCTTGGTCAATTCGCGGCAGACGGCGGCGCGACGATCGGCACCGAAGGCGGACGCGAGGTCGTCGAGGGTGGATGCCAGCCGCGACGGGGACTCGAAGAACACGAGGGTCCGCTCCTCCGACGCGAGCTGCGCGAACGCCTTCCGGCGCTCACCGGGCTTGCGGCGAGGGAACCCCTCGAACGCGAAGCGGTCGGTCGGCAGACCCGCGACGGCGAGCGCCGTCACCACGGCGCTCGGACCGGGAAGGGCGGTGACGGTCACGCCCGCGGCCGCGGCGGCGGCGACGAGGCCGAACCCGGGGTCGCTGACCGTCGGCATGCCGGCGTCGCTCAGCACGAGGAGGTCGTCTTCCCGGGCCAGCTCCACGAGCTCGGCGGCGCGTTCCTTCTCGTTGTGATCGTGCAGGGAGATGAGTCGGGGTCGGTTCTGCACGCCGAGACCGGCGAGCAGGCGCTGCGTGGTGCGGGTGTCCTCCGCCGCGACGACCGTGGCGTTCTCCAGCGCTTCGATCAGACGCCGGGAGGCATCACCCAGGTTGCCGATGGGGGTCGCCGCGAGGATGATCACCGTTCCACCTTAGGCTGGGGGCCGTGAGCACCGCCGTCTCCCCTCTGCTCCCGCCGGGCGAGCGGACACGCCTCGATCACTGGCGCGACGCGCTGCTGGCCGACCCCCGCGGTCTGCGCCTCTGGCGGTGGCTCGCGCCGGCGATCGTCACGCTCGTGGCCGCGGTGCTGCGTCTGATCCACCTCGGCGACCCGCACGCGCTCGTCTTCGACGAGACCTACTACGTCAAGGACTCGTGGAGCCAGTGGGTGCTCGGCTACCCCTCCACCTGGCCGGAGAACGCCGACGACAGCTTCGTCGCCGGCGACACCGACGTCTTCCTCGGGGTCGGCAGCTACGTGGTGCACCCGCCCCTCGGGCGCATCCTCATCGGTGCGGGCATGGCGCTGCTGGGGCCCGACTCCGCGACGGGCTGGCGCCTCTCGGCCGCCGTCTTCGGCACCGCCACGGTTCTGCTGGTGTACCTGTTCGCGCGCACGCTGACGCGATCGGTGCCGCTGGCCACCGTGGCATCCGGCCTGTTCGCGATCGACGGCCTCGGGATCGTGCTGAGTCGCGTCGCCCTCCTGGACGGCTTCCTCACCTTCTTCGTCGTGCTCACGTTCTGGTTCATCGCGCTCGAGCACCGGCGAAGCGGCGACCGTCTCGCCGCCCTCATGCTCGCACGTGACGCCGAGCGGCCGATGTGGGGACCGATCCTGTGGAACCGCCCGTGGCTTCTCGCCGCGGGGGCGGCGGCCGGAGCGGCCACGGCCGTGAAGTGGTCGGGCCTGTACGTGCTGGCCGCTGTCGGACTGTACGCCGTGGTGACCGATGCCCTCGCGCGGCGCCGTGCCGGGATCGTGCAATGGCCGATGGATGCCGTGCGCCAGGGGCTCGTGTCGTTCGTGCTCCTCGTTCCGGTCGCGCTCGGGGTGTACCTGGCCAGCTGGTCGGGTTGGCTGTTCTCCACCGGCGGGTGGATGCGCAGCACGCCCACCGCCGGCACCGGGCTGTGGGCGTGGGTTCCCGAGCCGCTTCGCACCCTCTGGGCCTACCACCAGGAGATGTACGGCTTCCACGTGGGCCTGGCGACACCGCACAGCTATGCCAGCCCCGCCTGGCAATGGCCGCTGCTGATCCGCCCCACCTCGATGTACTGGCACCAGGACGACGCCGGTGCGAACGGGTGCGCCCTGCCGACCGGCTGCACGGAGGCGATCTCGAGCATCGCGAACCCGGTCATCTGGTGGGCCGGGGTCGCGGCGTCGCTCTACCTGCTCGTGCGCTTCGTGATGGTGCGGGACTGGCGCTTCGCGCTGGTGCTGACCGGCCTCGCCGCCACCTACGTGCCGTGGCTGCTGTACCCGGAGCGCACGATCTTCCAGTTCTACACGGTGGCGATGCTGCCGTTCCTGGTGCTCGCCCTCGCCTTCGCCCTGCGCGACATCGCCCGCGGCGCGGGTGGCATGTCCCGCGCGAGCGGGCAGGCGATCGTGGTGGTCTTCCTCGTGATCTGCGTCGTCGTGTCGGCGTTCTGGTATCCGGTGTGGGCGGGTCTTCCCGTGCCCTACGAGTTCTGGCGGCTGCACAACTGGTTGCCCACCTGGATCTGACGTGAGCCGCGGCGACGAGTGGCTGCACGACCCACGACCGGTGCAGCGGGTGAAGCTGTTCCGCGACGCCCCGGTCGACCACCACGCGTGGCCGGCGACGGTCCCCGCCGTCGCGCAGTTCCTCGACGTCGCCGCCGGCGAGGGGTGGGAGTTCGGTCCGGGGGTGACCTTCCTGGTCGGAGAGAACGGATCGGGCAAGTCGACGCTGATCGAGGCCATCGCGGAGGCCGCCGGCCTGCCCGCGGAGGGCGGGTCGACGAACGGGGGAACCGAGACGCGCCGCACGGAGAGTCCCCTCGGTGAGTGGCTGCGCATCGAGCGCAGCCCCCGCGCCCCACGCTGGGGCTTCTTCCTGCGGGCCGAGACCATGCACGGCTACTACTCGTGGCGGGAGGACCTCGGCGGCGATGCGCCGAACCTGCACACGATGAGCCACGGCGAGTCGTTCAACGCCCTCCTCGACGAGGCCCTCGACCACGACCACTTCGTCGCGGGGCTCGCGTGCCTCGACGAACCCGAGGCGGCCCTGTCGTTCTCCTCCACGCTGCGCTGGCTCGCCGCCCTCGACCGCATGCGCTCGCGCGGCACGCAGGTGATCTGCGCCACCCACTCCCCCGTGCTCGCCGCCCTGCCCGGTGCGAAGATCCTCGAGCTCGGCGAATGGGGCATTCGCGAGAGCGCCTGGGAGGATCTCGACCTGGTGCGCCTGCACCGGGGCTTCCTCGACGCGCCCGGGCGCTACCTGCGGCACCTGCTCGACTGACGTCCGCTCGACGTCGGTCGGCGAGCTGTCGACGCCGGCGGGCGCGGCCGGCCGGCCGGCCGGCGAGGGTCAGCGCGCCACGGCGTAACCGACGACGGTGTCGAGGATGCTGCGCTCGAACGTCACCGTCGGGCGCCACCCGGTCTCCGCGCGCAAACGCGACGCGTCTCCGCGGATGGAGCCGGGATCGGTCGGACGCAGACGCGCGACGTCGACGCGCAGCGGCGGCACCTCGCGCCCGACGGCCGAACAGATCGCCTCGAGCATCTCGCGACCCGACCGGGCGATTCCGGATGCCACGTTGTAGCGGTCGCTCGCCAGCCGCGGTGACGCGAGCAGGGCGAGGTACGCCCGCGCGACGTCGCGGACATCGGAGTAGTCGCGCCGCGTGCCGAGGTCGCCGACCACGAGCGCTTCGCCCGCGGGGAGGTCGGTGAGTCGGCGCAGCAGGTCGGGGACGAGGAATCCCGGCCCCTGACCCGGACCGAAGTGGTTGAAGGGCCGCGCGACCACGGCATCGAGACCGCGGCTGCGGTAGAACGCGATCTGGTTCTCGACGAGGATCTTGCTCACCACGTACGGGGAGGAGAAGGCGACGCGCGACGACTCGTCGTGCGTGAGGTCGTCCGACGTGCCGGCGTAGACCGCCCCCGAGCTCACGGCCACGATCCGACGACCGTCGTCGGCCCTCAGCGCGGCCTCGCACACCACCGTCGTCATCGCACTGTTGCCGGCGATGTAGTCCTGCGGCCGTGAGAACGACGGGCCCACGGCCGCGAGCCCGGCGAGGTGGATGACGTCGGCGTCCCGCGGGGCGGTCGTGGGCCAGTGCTCGCTGAGGTCGACGCCCGCGTACCCGTCGAGGACCCCGGCGAGGTCGGAGGGGAAGCCGCCCCCGTGGCCGATGCCGAACACCGACCAGCCGGCGATGGCCGCCTGTCGCGCGACATGCGCGCCGACGAACCCGCCGACGCCGGTGACGATGACGCGTCTCATGCGACGGCGACCGGAGCCGCGGTGACCGGCGCCGGGGCGACCGGGGCGGCGGTGACCGGGGCCCCGGCGATCGGCGCCGCATGAGCCGCCACCGCGGCGGCGACCGCGCCCGCGAGGGTCAGGTCGTGCGCGACCATGCGGCGCGCCATCTCGCCGAGGTCGACCTCTCGGCGCCATCCGAGCACGGACTCCGCCTTCGACGGGTCGCCCAGAAGCACGTCGACCTCGGCGGGCCGGAAGAAGGCGGGGTTCTGCATCACGTACGGACGCCAGTCGTCGATCCCCGCGGCCCCGAAGGCCAGTCGCAGGAACTCCTCGATTGAATGGGTCTCGCCGGTGGCGAGCACGAAGTCGTCGGGCTCGTCGTGCTGCAGCATCCGCCACATCCCCTCGACGAAGTCGCCCGCGTATCCCCAGTCGCGCCGCGGCGTCAGATCGCCCAGCTCGACGTGCGACTGCTGGCCGGTGGCGATGCGCGCGACGGCATCGGTGATCTTGCGGGTGACGAATTCGACACCTCGGCGCTCGCCCTCGTGGTTGAACAGGATGCCGCACGACACGAACATGTCGTAGCTCTCCCGGTAGTTCTTGGCGGCCCAGTGTCCGAAGAGCTTGGCCACGCCGTAGGGGCTGCGGGGGTGGAACGCGGACTCCTCGGTGTACCCGCCGGCGGGCCGGTTGTACGCGAGGCCGCCGTACATCTCCGACGTGGAGGCCTGGTAGACGCGAGCCGTGTCGGCGAGCCCCGTGAGGCGGACGGCCTCGAGCAGGTTGAGCACGCCCTTGCCGGTGACCTCGGCGGTGACCACGGGGTTGTGGAACGAGTAGCCCACGTGGCTGACGGCCCCGAGGTTGTACACCTCGTGCGGCTGGGTGCGCTCGAGGGCGCGGACCAGGGAGGGGAGATCGGTGAGGTCGGCCTCGAGGATGGTCGCCGCGGGGAATTCACGAGCGTAGGCCTCGCGGCGCGGGTTGCGCTGTCCGCGCACGACGCCGTAGACCTCGTACCCCTTCGACAGGAGGAGCTCGGTGAGGTGCCCTCCGTCCTGGCCGGTCGCGCCGGTGATGAGCGCGCGTCGGGGGGAAATGGTGCTCGGGGTCATCAGCGGGTCCTCTTTCGCCGGAAACACGGACGACGCGCCGACACGGCGCGCCGCTCCGATGCTGTGACCGCGGCGCGGGCGCGGGGATCGGCGCGAAGAGCACCCACGCGGGGTGAAAGCGCGAAGCGCGCACGTGTCGGGGCGGGCGGGAGGCCGAGGGCAGGACCCGGGGAGGCGAACACGTTCATCCGTGCCCTCACCTCGGGCCGCGGACGGTGTCAGCCCGCTCGGTGCGACCGCGAGACCGCCGCGACCTCAGGCCAGCAGCGCGGCATCCGTCGTCGGAAGTGCGCAGGTGAAGGCGCGGCAGTCGTACGCGGTCGCCTCACCGCCCTGCGCGACCTTGCCCTCGAACAGCTCGAAGCCGGCCGCGGCGAAAGCGCGCGCCTGCGCGGGCGAGACCACCGCGATGACGTCGGCCGCGAGGCGGCGCGCGGCGTCGGCGATCTCGGCATCCGCCTCCCCCACCACCACGACCTGCCGCGGGGCGGTGATCAGGCCCACGGCGACCTCGAGGATCGCGCCGTGGGCGAGGGGAGACGACAGAGCGACGTCGGCGGCGGCGCGGACGAGGGTGTCGGCGGCCTGGCGGTAGCGCTCCCCCGCGCCGAGGCGCCAGAGATCGAGGGCGGCCGCGGCGAAGACCGACGGGCCCGACGGGGAGGCCCCGTCGGTGGGGATGCCGTGGGGTTGCATGCCCTGGGCCACCAGCACGGCGTCGCCGCCGCCGGGCGGGTGGATGCCGTCGTCGCCGAGGCACTGGTCGACGAGCGCCCGCGCGCGTTCGGCGTACGCCACCTCACCGGTGGCCCGGGCGAGGGCGACCAGGCCGCGGGCGAGGCCGCCGTAGTCCTCGAGCGTCGCGGGGGCGGCCGAGCGCACCTCGTCGAGCGACGCCCGGCGAAGGGTGCCGTCGTCGGCGACGTTGCTCTCGATCACGGCGTCGGCGGCCCAGCGGGCCGCCTCGAGGAAGCGGGGGTCGGTGCGGGTGCCGGCGACGGCGAGGGCCGCGATCGCGTGCCCGTTCCAGCCCGTGACGACCTTGGCGTCCAGGGCCGGGGGCTCCAGGCGCGCGCGCTCTTCGGCGGGCAGCCGGTAGTAACCGCCCTCGTTGCGGGCGCCGTCGATGACCGACTCGGAGTCCTGGGCCGCGGCGATGCCGCCGGTGGGCAGCTGCAGCACGTCGACGAGGAAACGGGCGGCGTCGGTGGCGGCAGCCTCGTCTCCCGCGGCGAGCGCGATCTCGACGAGGCCGGCGTTGTCGGTGAGCATGCGCTCGAAGTGCGGCACGCTCCAGTCGCGGCGCGTGGCGTAGCGGAAGAAGCCGCCTTCGACGGCGTCGTGCAGGTCGGAGCCGGTCATGGCGGCGAGCGCGCGGGATGCCACGGCGGCGGCATCCGGGACGGGGGCGGCCAGCGCGGGGTGCTGGAGGAACCGCAGCACCGGTGTGTTCGGGAACTTGGGGGTCTCGAAGGCCGGTCCCGCGGCGAAGCCGCCGTACTCGCGATCCTCGCGCGCGGCGACCGCGCGGGCGGCGGTGGCGAGGGCGTCGAGGGAGGGAAGGGCGTCGGCGGGGTCGCCGGCGGCCGCGGCCAGGGCGTCGCGGAGCGAGGAGCCGGTGGCATCCACCTCGGCGCGACGTTCCGTCCACGCCTCGCGCACGGCGGCGAGCACCTGGCGGAACGAGGGCTGCGGCGCCCGCGGCGTCGGCGGGAAGTAGGTGCCGGCGTAGAAGACGCGCCCCTCGGGGCTCGCGAACACGGTCAGCGGCCAGCCGAGGTGCGGAGTGAATGCACTGGCGGCGTCGAGATAGGCGGCGTCGACGTCGGGGTGCTCTTCGCGGTCGACCTTGATCGACACGAAGCCCTCGTTCAGGATGCCGGCCGTCTCGGCGTCTTGGAACGATTCCCGCGCCATGACGTGGCACCAGTGACAGGTGCTGTAGCCGATCGAGACCATCACCGGGACGTCTCTCTCGGCCGCGAGCGCGAACGCCTCGGCCCCCCAGGGGAACCACGCGACGGGATTGTCGGCGTGGGCCCGAAGGTAGGGGCTCGAGGCGTTCGCGAGGCGGTTCATGCGCGCCGGGTCAGATCACTCGACGTCGTCGGGGTGCGAGCCGACGCGGCCCGAGCCGTCACCGGGGTCGATGGCGTCGATCGCGGCCATCTCGTCGGCGGAGAGCTCGAAGTCGAACAGGTCGAAGTTCTCCTCGAGGCGCTCGCGGCGCACCGACTTGGGGAACACGATGAAGCCGTGCTGGATGTGCCAGCGCAGCACCGCCTGAGCGGGCGACTTCCCGTGGGCCTCGGCGGCATCCTTCACCGCGGGGATCTCGAACAGGTCGTACTTGCCCTGGCCCAGCGGACCCCACGACTCGATGTGCATGTCGTGCTCGGCACCCCAGGCGGCGATCTCGCGCTGGCTGAGGGCGGGGTGCAGCTCGATCTGGTTCACCACAGGGGTGACACCCGTCTCGGCGACGATGCGCTCGAGGTGCGGGACGAGGAAGTTCGAGACGCCGATCGAGCGGGTCTTGCCGGCCTCGCGGATCTCGATGAGCTTCTGCCAGGCGTTGAGGTAGTTGTCGGCCTTCGGGGTCGGCCAGTGCACGAGGTACAGGTCGACGGCGTCGAGGCCGAGCTTCTGGAGGCTCTCGTCGATCGCGGCGTGCGGGTCGTCGCCGTCGTGGCGCGCGTTCCAGAGCTTGGTGGTGACGAAGAGCTCGTCGCGGGCGAGGCCGCTGGCGGCGATCGCGCGGCCGACGCCCTCTTCGTTCTTGTAGATCGCGGCGGTGTCGATGTGGCGGTAACCCACCTCGAGAGCCTCGGACACGGCGCGCTCGGCGTCATCGGCGGGCACGAGGAACACGCCGTAGCCGAGCTGGGGGATGGAGTTTCCGTCATTGAGCTGAACAGAAGGAACGGTCATGGTGCGAGCCTAGGAGCGGGCAGGCGAACGGCCTCCGGGGTTGACGGCGGGCACGCACGTCACGACGAGGGCCGGTGGAAGGCCTGCGGACGCGGCCCCGACGGCGGAGCGGGGCCCGGTTCGCGCCGGCGTGGAGGCGGCTCGGTCGCTGCGACAGGGCCGAGGCCACGGGTGTCCGCACCGCCCCCCGTGATTGACTACCCCCATGTCCGTCAGTCCCCCCGCGAAGCACGCGCGCCGCCGCCCCGACTCCGGCGCGCGTCGCGGCCTCAGAATCGCGGCCATCTCCCTCGCCGTCGTGGTGGTCGCCGCGGTCGCCGTGGGCGGTTTCTACGCGTGGTCGCTCACGTCGCAGCTGCAGGATGCGGCCGTGCCCCTGCGCGACGCCCCGGCCGAGGCCCCCGCGCTCAGCGCGTACGACGAGCCCTTCACCGTGCTGGTGGTGGGAACCGACGAGTGCGACGACGTCGTGGCCGCCGCCTTCGGCCCTCGTTGCTCCGATCCCGAGAACGCCGGCACCCGCAACGACGTCAACATGATCGTGCACGTCTCGGCCGACCCCCGCCGCGTGACCGTGGTGTCGTTCCCGCGCGATCTGCAGGTCGACGTGCCGACCTGTACGAGTGAAGACGGCACGTCCGGAGGCGAGTACCGCGCCTCGATCAACACCGCGTTCGAGGCCGGCGGGCTCACCTGCGTCGCCGACACGGTGTCGCAGCTGAGCGGCCAGACGATCCCGTTCGCCGCGAAGGTCAGCTTCGGCAACGTCGTCAACATCACCGACGCGATCGGCGGCGTCGAGGTGTGCATCGGCGGAGACGGCATCGACGACCCGGATGCCGGCATCCAGTGGGAGGCCGGCCCCCGCGTGGTGAAGGGCTTCGACGCCCTCGCCTTCCTGCGCACCCGCAAGGGCATCGGCGACGGCAGCGACCTGGCTCGCATCGGCAACCAGCAGCAGTACCTCTCGCGGCTGATGAACAAGCTGCGCAGCGACGAGGTGCTCACCAATCCCGGCACCCTGCTGAACCTGGCGAACACCGCGGTGCGCAACATCCAGCCGAGCGAGAGCCTCGCCGACCCCGTGCGCATCGCGCAGCTGGGCTTCACGCTGAAAGACGTTCCGTTCGACGACATCACCTTCGTGCAGTACCCGGTCTTCGACGACCCGAGCAACGCCGCGCACGTCATCCCCGACGAGGAGTCGGCCGCGGTGCTGTGGGACGCCCTCGCGCGCAACGCGCCGCTCGCGCTGACCGGCAACCTGGGCGCCAACGACGGCGTCACCGCCGATCCGAACGCGCCCGCACCGGTCGAGACCGCGCCCGCCCCCGACGCGTCGCCCGGTGCGGAGACGCCGGCCCCGGATGCCAGCGGCACCCCCGCCGCACCGGAGGTCGTCGAACTGCCGCAGAACGTCAGCGGCAGCAAGGCCGATCAGGCGACGTGCTCGCAGGGCAACGGGTGATCCGACGTCCAGGGTCATGAGCGAGCATCGAACGGTGAAGACCGTCCCCCGCTTTACGGCCCTCGTGCTGCTGACGGCGCTGGCGCTCGTCGGGTGCACGCCCGGAACGGCCGCCCCCACCCCGTCCCCCACGGCCAGCCCGACGCCCACGCCCACGCCCACCCCCACGCCCACGCCGACGCCCACGCCCACGCCGACGCCGGACGCGCTGGCGGGGATGAGCCTGGCCGACAAGGTCGGCCAGATGTTCATGGTCGGCACCTCCGTCGAGGGCGTCAACCCGACGACCCTCGCCGCGGTGCGCGACGATCGGATCGGCGGGATCTTCCTGCACGGCCGCTCGGATGCCGGAGCGCCCGCGACCGCCGACCTCGTGCGGGCGTTCACCTCGCTCGTCGACCCGGCGGCACCGCCGCTGTGGGTCGCCACCGACCAGGAGGGCGGCACCGTGCAGGTGCTCTCCGGGGCGGGCTTCGACGACATCCCCTCCGCGCTCGATCAGGCGTCGTCCGACGACGCCGCCCTGCGCGCGAGCGCGGGGACCTGGAGCGCGCAGCTCGCCGCGGCCGGGGTGAACATGAACCTCGCGCCGGTCGCCGATGTCGTCACGAGCCCCGACTCGGCGGCATCCAATTCCCCGATCGGCGCGCTCGCGCGGGAGTACGGCTTCGACGGACCGACCGTCGCGGCCAAGGCGGGGGCGTTCGCCGCGGGAATGCGCGACGGCGGCGTGCTGCCGACGCTCAAGCACTTCCCCGGACTCGGGCGCGTGACCGAGAACACCGACACGCGCAGCGGCGTGACCGACGACGTCGTGACCGCCGACGGCCCCGACGTGGGGGTGTACTCCTCCGTGCTGCCGCAGGGGCCCGCCGTCGTCATGCTCTCGACCGCGATCTACGCACGGATCGACCCGTCCGCCCCCGCCGCCTTCTCCCCCGCGGTGGTGGGCGTGCTGCGCGAGCGCGTGGGCTTCGACGGCGTCGTCACCGTCGACGACCTCTCCGCGGCGCGGCAGGTGCAGCCGTGGTCGCCGGCCGACCGCGCGACGCTCGCCGTCGACGCGGGCATCGACCTGCTGCTCGTCTCGGCCGACCCCGGGGTGTACCCCGAGATGCGTGACGCGGTCCTCGCTCGCGCGCAGAGCGACCCCGCTTTCGCCGCGAAAGTGGACGCCGCCGTGCGCCGCATCCTCGCCCAGAAGGCCGAGATGCCCTGAGCTGCCCCTCCCCTCCCGGCCCGTGAGGGGTCACCCTCCGTCTCCCAGCCGTGCGCCCGGCGACGGAAAGTGAGCCCTCACGCGCTTCCTCGGGCGTGAGACGACCGAGCGCGCGATATCCTGGAAGGCTGTGTCTGTCGAACCCGTCATCGTCTACCCGCCCGAGCTGCCCGTCAGCGCCGCGCGGGACGAGATCGCGCGCGCGATCCGCGACCACCAGGTCGTGATCGTGGCCGGCGCCACCGGCTCCGGGAAGACGACGCAGCTGCCCAAGATCTGCCTCGAGCTCGGGCGCACCTCGATCGCCCACACGCAGCCGCGGCGCATCGCCGCGCGCACGATCGCGGAGCGCATCGCGGAAGAGATGCAGGTGCCGCTCGGCTCGACCGTCGGCTACAAGGTGCGCTTCACCGACAAGGTGTCGGCCGACACGCGCGTCGCGCTCGTCACCGACGGCATCCTGCTCAACGAGATCCACCGCGACCGGCTCCTGCGCCGCTACGACACGATCATCGTCGACGAGGCGCACGAGCGTTCGCTCAACATCGACTTCCTGCTCGGGTATCTGCGCCGCATCCTGCCGAAGCGCCCCGACCTGAAGGTCATCGTCACCTCGGCGACCATCGACCCCGAGAGCTTCGCGCGCCACTTCGCCGCTCCCCCGGCCCAGCCCGGGGGCGAGCCGGAGCCGGCGCCGGTGATCGAGGTGTCGGGGCGCACCTACCCGGTCGAGATCCGTTACCGGCCGGCCGCCTGGGCGGACCGCGATCCGGAGGACGAGGGCGATTCAGACCCGGATGACCGCGGATCCGCGCCGCAGCCGAAGAAACTCCGGAGCCCGGCACCGGGCAAGCGCGACGCCGACGACGTCGACGAGGTGGGCGCCGTCGTGGCGGCCCTGCGCGAGCTCGACCGCGAGCCCGCGGGCGATGTGCTCGTGTTCTTCCCCGGCGAGGCCGAGATCCGTGACGCCGCGGATGCCATCCGCGGGGCCTACCAGCGCGACGCCGCGCCGACCGAGGTGCTGCCGCTCTACGGCCGCCTGTCCGCCGCGGAGCAGCACCGGGTGTTCGAGCGTTCGAGCGTCGCGGGGGTGCGGCGCCGCATCATCCTGGCCACGAACGTCGCCGAGACGAGCCTCACCGTGCCCGGCATCCGGTACGTGGTCGACACCGGCACCGCGCGCATCTCGCGCTACAGCAACCGTTCGAAGATCCAGCGCCTCCCCATCGAGGCGGTGTCGCAAGCCTCGGCGCAGCAGCGATCGGGGCGCGCGGGCCGCACCTCGCCGGGCATCGCGATCCGGCTGTACTCCGAGGACGACTTCACCCGTCGCCCCGAGTACACCGAACCCGAGATCCTGCGCACCTCGCTGGCATCCGTCATCCTGCAGATGCTGTCGCTCGGTTTCGGCGACATCCAGGCGTTCCCCTTCCTCACTCCGCCCGACTCGCGCGGTGTCAAGGCGGCGTTCGACCTGCTCGTCGAGCTCGGCGCGGTGAAGCTGCCAGCGCCGGGCGCGCGCGGCGCCGACACGTCGCGGGAGCGGGATGTGCGGGACGCGGGCGATCCGTCTCGACCCCGCAGCGGCCGGGGCGACGACCCGTCCCGCGGGCGTCGCGACGACGCCGGACCGCGCCTCACCGAGATCGGCCGCGAGATCGCGCGCCTGCCGATCGACCCTCGCTTCGCGCGCATGCTCATCGAGGCGCGGCGCAACGACGTGCAGTCCGAGGTGCTCGCGATCGTGTCGGGCATGTCGATCCAGGACGTGCGCGAGCGCCCCGAGGAACGCCGCGAGGAAGCCGACCGGTTCCACGCGCGTTTCACCGATCCGACCAGCGACTTCCTCTCGCTGCTCAACCTGTGGGACTACCTCCAGGAGAAGCAGGCCGAGCTCGGCTCCAGCGCCTTCCGTCGCCTGTGCCGCAGCGAGCACCTCAACTACGTGCGCGTGCGCGAATGGGTCGACGTGCACCGGCAGCTGCGGTCGTTGGGCGGCGAACGCGGCTCCGGCGACGGCGGGCGCGGCTCCGGCGGCGAGCGCGGCG
>NZ_JBKBNC010000048.1:0-18669 GCF_046295495.1 Microbacterium sp. | reverse complement strand
GTCCGGGTCTCTCCGCGGCATCGACGGGGGGGGCGTCCGTTGACCCGGGGGGGAACGGGGGCGATGGGGCGGCCGCCCGCCCCGGCGGACCGGCGGTCGTCAGGCCCGCGGTCCGGCCGGCGGTGCCGGCGGCGGGGGCGTCGTACCCCCGGCGGGCGGGGTCTGCGGCGGTGCGTAGCCCTGAGCGGGCGGGGCGGGCGGGCCACCGTACGCGGGACCGTTCGCGCCGGGGCCGACCTGCTGGCCGGGCTGGACGGGGATGCCGTTCCACACCGTCTTGTCGGCGAGGAAGCTGTTCGCCCACGGGGCGGGGCGGATCGCGGGGTTCCACGGGTTGGAGCCGAACGCGAGGATGGCGAGGAAGATCCACTGTCCCAGGGGACCGAGGATGAACAGCAGGAGCAGGGGCCATTCGCGGCCGAACTTGGCGTTGACGCGGTAGGAGATCATGATCAGAGCGACCAGGAGCGCCAGACCGGCGAGGAACTGCAGGAGCGGGATCGCCGACGCGACCACCAGGGCGAGGACCACCCACGGTGAGACATCGCCGAGCTTGGCGAAGACCAGGTAGTTGTAGACCGGGACCCAGGCGCGCCACTTGCCCTGGACGCCCGCCCTGTCGAAGATCCGCATCAGCAGGAAGGAGCTGATGACGTATCCGGCGATGGAGAGCAGGAAGATGAACAGGTAGACCACGCCGATCAGCGCGGCTTCGGCCCCGCTGGTCGTCCCGTAGTCGCTGTAAGCGAGATATGTGGTGTTCACGAAGTTCCTTCCGGACGGAATCGTGCGCTTCCGCGCGTCACCGGCGGGAATCTCCCGCGATGCACATGCTAGCGAAGCTGGGACTTTCCTGACAGCGACGCGCCCGTGTCATACAATGAGCGCCACCTCGCCGGGAGCACCGTCGCGGAGGACCCACCCCGCCGACTCCGCCCAGGCGCGGAAGTCGTCGAGGCTGCGGATGGGCGCCCGCCCCGCCGCGAGAGCGCGCACCAACTCCCCCTTCGCGCGCTTGTTGAAGTGGTTGAGCGCGCGGACCGCACCCCCGGGTCCCTCGCTCACCACGCGCACGTAGGCGGAATCGATCCCCTCGGGAACGGGGCCCAACGCCGCGTAGGCCTCCGACCGCAGATCGAGCACGAAGTCGGGCGCGGTCGACGACAGCGCCTCGGTGACCGCTCCCGCCCATATCCGGCGCAGCGGCGGGAGGCCCGGGAGCGAGGTGCCGGCCGCCAACCGGTAGGCCGGGATGCCGTCCAGCGCCCCGACCGGGCCGAACGGCGCCGAGTGGATCAGGGCGTGGGATCCGAGCCAGGAGCGCTCGGCGGTGCGAAGACTCCCGGCATCCAGGGCGTCGAAGAGCACACCGGTGTAGCGGTCCATCGCCGGCAGCGTCGGCGAGACGCGTACGGCGGTGTTGTCGGCGATCTCGTGGCGGCGTTTCGGGCTGATCTTGAGCACGCGCGCCGCGGCGTCCTCGTCGGAGCCGAGGGCGACCAGCGCGTCGAGGACGGCCTCGCGTTGCGGCAAGAGAACGGGCAGTGCCAGCGCGTCCAGTTCGACGGGCGCACCGTCGCCGCCCGGGCGCTTGGTCTCGGAGGGTGGGAGGAGGACGAGCATGGGGTCTTTCGGCGAAAAGCGACGCGCGCCGCCCGATCTCTCGGGCGACGCGCGTCAGCGATGAAACGGCGTCAGGAGACGAGCGCGGCGTTCCCGGCGACGATGGTGAGTTCGTCGTCCGCCATCGACAGGAAGCCGTCCTCGGCGTTGGCCAGGATCTTCGTGCCGTCGGTGCGGGTGATGCGCACCTCGCCCTGGGCGAGGATCGCGAGCACCGGCTCATGCCCCTGCATGAAACCGATCTCACCCTCGACGGTCTTGGCCACGACGAGCGTCGCCTCTCCCGTCCACACCTCGGCGTCGGCCGACACCAGGCTCACGCGCAACGACATGTCAGCCGTTCTCCTTCTGGATCTGCGCCCACTTGGCCTCGACGTCGTCGATGCCGCCGACGTTGAAGAACGCCTGCTCGGCGACGTGGTCGAAGTCGCCCTTGACGATCGCGTCGAACGACTCGATGGTCTCCTTGATCGGAACCGTGGAGCCCTCGACACCGGTGAACTTCTTCGCCATGTAGGTGTTCTGCGAGAGGAACTGCTGGATGCGGCGTGCACGCGACACGACGATCTTGTCTTCCTCGGAGAGCTCGTCGACACCGAGGATCGCGATGATCTCCTGCAGTTCCTTGTTCTTCTGCAGGATCTGCTTCACGGAGGTCGCCACGCGGTAGTGGTCGGCACCGATGTAGCGCGGGTCGAGGATGCGGCTCGTCGAGGTGAGCGGGTCGATCGCGGGGTACAGACCCTTCGACGCGATCTCACGCGACAGCTCGGTGGTGGCGTCGAGGTGCGCGAACGTCGTCGCCGGAGCCGGGTCGGTGTAGTCGTCGGCGGGCACGTAGATGGCCTGGAGCGACGTGATCGAGTGACCGCGGGTCGAGGTGATGCGCTCCTGGAGCACACCCATCTCGTCGGCGAGGTTCGGCTGGTAACCGACGGCCGAGGGCATACGACCCAGCAGCGTCGAGACCTCGGAGCCGGCCTGGGTGAAGCGGAAGATGTTGTCGATGAACAACAGCACGTCCTGCTTCTGCACGTCGCGGAAGTACTCCGCCATCGTCAGGGCCGACAGAGCGACGCGAAGACGCGTTCCCGGCGGCTCGTCCATCTGGCCGAACACGAGGGCGGTCTTGTCGAAGACGCCCGCCTCCTCCATCTCGGCGATGAGGTCGTTGCCCTCACGGGTGCGCTCGCCGACACCGGCGAACACCGACACGCCACCGTGGTCCTGCGCGACGCGCTGGATCATCTCCTGGATGAGGACGGTCTTACCGACGCCCGCACCACCGAAGAGGCCGATCTTGCCACCCTGCACATAGGGCGTCAGCAGGTCGATCGACTTGATGCCGGTCTCGAACATCTCGGTCTTGGACTCGAGCTGGTCGAAGCTGGGGGCCTTGCGGTGGATGCCCCAGCGCTCGGTGACCTCGATGGTCTCGCCGGGGACGCCGTTGAGGACCTCTCCGGTGACGTCGAAGACCTTGCCCTTGGTGACGTCGCCGACGGGCACCGAGATGGGGCCGCCGGTGTCGCGCACTTCCTGACCGCGGACCATGCCGTCGGTGGGCTTGAGCGAGATGGCGCGGACGAGGTCGTCGCCCAGGTGCTGGGCGACCTCGAGCGTGATCTCGGTCGGCTGGTCACCGATGGTGATCGTGGTCTTCAGCGCGTTGTAGATCTCCGGGATCGCGTCGTGCGGGAACTCGATGTCGACGACCGGGCCGGTGACACGCGCGACGCGTCCGACGACGGCCGCGTCGGTCTTCTCGGCGGTGAGGCTCATGGCTTCTTCTCTCCTTGGGAACTTACTTGCCGGATGCCAGGGCATCGGCGCCGCCGACGATCTCGGCGATCTGCTGCGTGATCTCCGCCTGACGCGCGTTGTTGCGCAGACGGGTGTAGTCGGTGATGAGCTTGTCGGCGTTGTCGCTGGCCGACTTCATGGCCTTCTGCGTCGCGGCGTGCTTCGCCGCCGACGACTGCAGGAGGGCGTTGAAGATCCGGCTCTGGACGTAGACCGGCAGAAGCGCATCGAGCACCGTCTCGGCGTCGGGCTCGAACTCGTAGAGCGGGTACAGCTGCGCCTGTGCGGGGGCCGCGTCCGCCTCGACGACCTCGAGAGGGAGCAGGCGCACCGTTTCGGGCGACTGCGTCATCATGCTGACGAAGCGGTTGTAGACCAGGTGGATCTCATCGACGCCGTCGTTCTCGCCCGAGCGGTTGTACGACTCGAGCACCGCCGCCGAGATCTCCTCGGCGGTGGAGAACTGGGGCGTGTCGGTGTCGCCGGTCCACTGCGCCTTGCTGGCCATCCGGCGGAACTGGAAGTACCCCACGGCCTTACGACCGACCAGGTAGTACTCCACCTCTTTGCCCTGCGAGCGCAGAAGCTCGGACAGCTCGAGACCCTCTCGGAGGATCTGCGAGTTGAACGCACCCGCGAGCCCGCGGTCGGACGTGAAGATGACCACGGCCGATCGCCGGATGTTCTCCCGCTCGGTGGTCAGGGGGTGGTCGATGCTCGAGTGCGTGGCCACCGCCGACACCGCGTTGGTCACGGCTCGCGCGAAGGGCGATGCCGCGCGCACACGCGCCATCGCCTTCTGGATGCGCGACGCAGCGATGAGCTCCATCGCCTTCGTGATCTTCTTGGTCGTCTGAGCAGAACTGATCTTCTGCTTGTAGACCCGTAGTTGTGCGCCCATGATTCCGTTCTCGTGTCGTCGCTGTCAGCGACGGCCCTTGACGATCCGCTCCTGGTTGACGTCGTCGGCCTCAGCGGCCTCGACCTTCTCGCCGCCGACGATCCCACGATCGTCACCGGCCTGGAATTCGAGGATGAACTGGTCGATCTTCTGCTCGAGCTCGGCCACGGTGTCGTCACCCAGCGCGTTGGTCTCGCGCAGCGTCTCGAGCACGCCCGAGTTGCGACGCAGGTAGTCGAGCATCTCGCGCTCGAACCGCAGAACGTCGGACACCTCGATGGTGTCGAGCTTGCCGTTCGTACCGGCCCAGATCGACACGACCTGCTCCTCGACGGGGTACGGCGAGTACTGCGGCTGCTTCAGCAGCTCCGTCAGGCGCGCACCACGGGCGAGCTGGCGACGCGACGCGGCGTCGAGGTCGCTCGCGAACATGGCGAACGCTTCGAGGGAGCGGTACTGCGCCAGCTCGAGCTTGAGCGTCCCCGAGACCTTCTTGATCGACTTCACCTGCGCGTCGCCGCCGACGCGCGAGACCGAGATACCCACGTCGACCGCCGGACGCTGGTTGGCGTTGAAGAGATCGGACTGGAGGAAGATCTGGCCGTCGGTGATCGAGATCACGTTGGTCGGGATGTACGCCGAGACGTCGTTGGCCTTGGTCTCGATGATGGGCAGACCCGTCATCGAACCGGCACCGAGCTCGTCGGACAGCTTCGCGCAACGCTCGAGCAGACGCGAGTGCAGGTAGAAGACGTCACCGGGGTACGCCTCGCGGCCCGGCGGACGACGCAGCAGCAGCGACACGGCGCGGTAGGCCTCGGCCTGCTTCGACAGGTCGTCGAAGATGATCAGCACGTGCTTGCCGCCGTACATCCAGTGCTGGCCGATCGCCGAACCGGTGTACGGAGCGAGGTACTTGAAGCCGGCGGGGTCGGACGCGGGGGCCGCCACGATGGTGGTGTACTCCATCGCTCCGGCATCCTCGAGGGCGCCCTTCACCGAAGCGATGGTGGACCCCTTCTGGCCGATGGCGACGTAGATGCAACGCACCTGCTTGTTGACGTCGCCCGACTCCCAGTTGGTCTTCTGGTTGATGATCGTGTCGATCGCGATGGCCGTCTTACCGGTCTGGCGGTCGCCGATGATGAGCTGACGCTGACCGCGGCCGACGGGGATCATGGCGTCGATGGCCTTGATGCCGGTCTGGAGGGGCTCGTGCACGCTCTTGCGCTGCATGACGCCGGGCGCCTGCAGCTCGAGCGCGCGACGGCCCTCGGTCGCGATCTCGCCGAGACCGTCGATCGGGTTGCCGAGCGGGTCGACCACGCGGCCCAGGTAGCCGTCGCCGACGCCGACCGAGAGCACCTCGCCCGTGCGGGTGACCGCCTGGCCCTCCTCGACGCCCGAGAACTCGCCGAGCACGACGACGCCGATCTCGTCCTGGTCGAGGTTCTGGGCGAGGCCGAGCGTGCCGTCTTCGAAGCGCACGAGCTCGTTCGCCATGACACCGGGGAGGCCTTCGACGTGAGCGATGCCGTCAGCGGCATCCACGACCGAACCGACCTCGTTCGCCGCGGCGCCGGTCGCCTCGTAGGCGTTGACGAAGTCCTTCAGCGCGTCACGGATGACGTCGGGGCTGATAGAGAGGTCTGCCATTGTCTTCCTTCGTTCGTGGGGCCATCGGCCCCCAGATCTCCGCCCGTTCGGGCGGGAAGTCTTAGCCTGCGATCCGCTGCCGCAGGTCGGCGAGACGCGTCGAGACGCTCGCGTCGATGACGTCGTCGGCGATCTGCACGCGCAGCCCACCCACCACCGTCGGGTCGATGACCGTGTTGAGCGTCACGGCCGAGCCGTAACGCGCGCCCAGAGCGTTCTGCAGGCGGGTCGCCTGCTCCTCGCTCAGAGGGGCGACGGCGTGCACCGTGGCGACGATGCGACCGCGCTGCTGGGCGACGAGACGCTCCGCCCAGCGCAGGAGCGAACGCACGCGACGCTCTCGCGGCTGCTGCACCAGCGACGACGCGACCAGCACGGTCGCCGCGCTCACGCGGCCCTCGAGGAGCGACGCCACGAGCGCGCCCTTCGCGGCCGGGTCGCCCACGCGGCTCCCGAGCGCGAGCTCGAGGTCGCCGTTGGCGGCGACGGTGCGCGAGAACTGGAACAGCTCGCCCTCGACGTCACTGTGCGCGTCGGCCACGGCCGCCGCACGGACCGCGAGCTCTTCGAGCCCGTCGACCAGCTCGTCGGCGTTCGACCAGCGCTGCTCGACGACGGTGCGCAGGAGCGCCACCGTCGTCGGAGCGAACGACGGACCGAACACGGCCGTGACCACACCGGCGCGCGCCGAAGCGGGCGCCGACTTGTCGGCCAGCGCGCCGCTCAGGTGCGACGACGAGTCCACGGTGCGCGCCGCGGCGAACAGCTCGCGGGCGACGTCGAGGTCGACACCGGTGGCGGAGCCGAGGGCGTCCGCCATGGTCGCCCGCGCCTGAGTGGTCGCGCTGCCCATTACTTGGCCGCCTTCTCGGATGCCTCGAGGTCGGCCAGGAAGCGGTCGACCACGGCCTGGGCCTTGGCGTCGTCGGAGAGGGACTCACCGATGACGTTGCCGGCCAGGTCGACGGCGAGCGTGCCCACCTCGGAGCGCAGCGACACCAGAGCGGTCTGGCGCTCGGCCTCGATCTGCGTGTGCGCCGTGGCGGTCAGTCGAGCCGCCTCACTCGACGCGGTCTCCTTGGCCTCGGCCACGATCTTGCGACCGTCCTCACGAGCCGACTCGCGGATCTCACCGGCCTCCTTGCGGGCGGCGGCAAGCTGCGCGGTGTACTCCTCGAGAGCGGCCTCGGCCTTGCGCTGGGCCTCGTCGGCCTTCGCGATGTTGCCCTCGATCGCCGTGCTGCGCGCGTCGAGCACCGCGCCGATGCGCGGGAGCGCGACGCGCCACACGACGAAAGCGATGATGACGAAGCAGACGAGCGACCACGTGATGTCGTAGACGGCCGGCAGCAGCGGGTTACCGCCTTCGCTGCCTTCCTCGGCTGCGACCGTGACAAGAGCCTGAAGCATCCTGTCTCCTTACTCGGGGATCGGGTGGATCAGAGCGCGCCGAAGATGAAGGGCGTGGCGATGCCGATCAGCGCGAGGATCTCGATGAATGCGACACCGATGAACATGGTGGTCTGCAGGCGACCGGCGAGCTCGGGCTGACGGGCGGTCGACTCGATGGTCTTGCCGATCATGATGCCGAGACCGATGGCCGGGCCGATGGCAGCGAGACCGTAGCCCACGGTCGCGATGTTGCCCGTGACCTGAGCGAGAATCGTCGTTGCGTCCACTGAGGGTTTCCTTTCGTAGGGCGAACAGCCGGGCGGCTGGTCGTCAGTGCTCTTCCGCCACCGCGAGCTGGATGTAGACCGCGGTGAGGATCGTGAAGACATAAGCCTGCAGCAGCGCCACGAACACCTCGAAGAGCGTGAACGCGAACCCGAGGGCGAGCGTTCCCGCGGCGAGCGGCGTGAGCAGGTTGAAGCTGAAGAAGAAGAACTGGGTGGCCGAGAAGAACAGCACGAGCATGAGGTGCCCGACGATCATGTTCAGCAGCAGTCGGAGGAAGAGCGACACCGGTCGGGCGACGAAGACCGAGATCAGCTCGACGATCGCGATGATCGGAACGAGGTAGACCGGAACGCCGCTGGGGACCAGCGAGTTCTTCAGGAAGTGCCCGACGCCGTGCCGGCGGATACCGGCGTAGACGAACGCGACGTAAGCCGTGAGGGCGAAGACCAGTGGCGCTCCGGCCACCGACGTTCCCGGGATGTTCAGGAACGGGATGACACCGGTGAGGTTGAGCGCGAGGATCGTGAAGAACATCGCGGTCAACAGGGGAAGGAAGCGCTTGCCGTCCTTCTCGCCGAGCACCTGGAAGGCGATCTGCTCGCGGATGAATCCGAAACCGAGCTCGACCACGCTCTGGAAGCGACCGGGCACGACCGTCATGCGACGGGTACCCCACACGATGATGAACACCATGACGGCCGTCGCGAGCAGCTGCACCAGAGTGATGCGCGTGATCGCGAAGGGCGTGCCGGCGAACAACAGCTCGGGCGGGAAGAAGTCCGAGATGGACGGCGGGTGGAATGTGTTCGCGTCAGCAGTGATGTGCGCGATCGTATTCGCCTGAGTCAACGGGGTGGCTCCAGCTTCTCGAGCCGCAACAAAGCGGTTCGGGGAGGGTGGGAAACGTCTCTCCCCGGGGCCTCGGCGTCACCGCCGCACACCGGCCGAGGTGCGTATGGACAGCGTATCAAAGATCCTCGGTTTCGCGGCATCCGGGTGGTCAGACCTCGTCGGGATCGCTCGCCTGCGGCAGGACCGTCTCGGAGACGGCCGGGAGGCGCATGCGGGAGATCACGAGCAGATCCACCACGAGCGAGCTGACCGCGGTGGCCAGCAGCGCGAAGAAGAAGATCGGGGCGACGACCCAATCGAGACGCAGCAGCACCAGGAAGGCGATGATGACGAGCACGAACTTCAGCAGCCAGCCGCCCAGCACCACCCCGAAGAAGATCTGCAACCAGGACGGGTTTCCGTAGAACCGGTTGGCGATCAGGATGCTGACCGCGGTGAGCGCCGGGAAGATGGCGCCGACCGCAGCTCCCACTCCCCCGCTCAGGGCTCCGTTCCCGCCCGCGACCAGGGCGCCGACGGCGACCGCGACGACGAGCACGACCACCGCGACCACCGCCGACCAGACGAGGGCGGCGCGCAGGACGGGGGTGCTGGAGAGCGGGGCGGTCATGACGACTCCTCGGGTGCGGGGCGGCGCGAGAAGCGCCGGGACGGAAGCAGGGTGAGCACGATGCACGCACCGACGCCGACGACGCCGAACGCGATGCCGATCGCGTAGTCGCCGGGCCAGCTCTGCTGCGTGCCGATGTACATCAACAGGAACGCCAGGCTCACCACGGCGGTCCAGCTGTAGAAGATCAGGACCGCGTCTCGGTCGGAGTGGCCCATGTCGAGCATGCGGTGGTGCAGGTGCTTCCGGTCGGGGGAGAACGGCGAGCGCCCCGCCCACTGGCGCCGGGCCACCGCCAGGCCGAAATCGAGCAGGGGCAGGAGCACGATCACGACCGGCAGAAGAATGGGGATGAACGCACCCAGCAGCTGCGAGCGGCCGATTCTTTCGGGGTCGAGCACGGCCGGGTCGAGCTGTCCGGTGATCGCGACGGCGGAGCTGGCCATGAGCAGGCCCAGCATCAGGGCGCCCGCGTCTCCCATGAAGAGCTTCGCCGGCGTCCAGTTCATCGGCAGGAAGCCCAGGCACGCCCCCACGAGCACGGCCGCGATGAACGACGCGAGGTTGAAGTAGGTGCTCGCGCCGGTGTCGCGCACGAGCAGGTACGAGTAGGCGAAGAAGACGCCGTTCGCGATGAGGCACACACCGGCGACGAGACCGTTGAGCCCGTCGATGAAGTTCACGGCGTTCATCACCACGACCAGGGCGAAGACCGTGAGCAGGAAGCTGACCCAGCTCGACCCCACGGTGAGGGCGCCGATCGGAAGCGACAGGATCTGCAGTTGGCCGAACCACGCGATGATGCCGGCGGCGACGAATTGCGCGCCGAGCTTGATCATCCAGTCGAGGTCCCAGAGATCATCGGCGACGCCGACCAGCACGATGAGCAGGACCGCCCCGAGCAGCGACAGCACCGGGACCGGGTCGGTCCAGAAGATCGAGAAGTAGGGGTTGCGACTCGACAGCGCGAACGCGGCGACGACGCCGAGGAACATCGCGACACCGCCGAGACGCGGCGTCGGCGTCTTGTGCACGTCGCGCTCCCGGATGCCGGGATACAGCTTGAAGCGCAGGGCGAGCTTCCACACCACCCACGACAGCGCGAGCGTGACCGCCGCCGTGAACAGGATGATGAGGAGGTACTGGGTCACGGACCCGGGGCCTCGTCATCCGGGGCGGCATCCGGAGTCGCCTGCGTCGCGGGAGCGTCGCGGTCGTCCACCGGATCCGGCTCGAGGAGGTCTCCGAGGACGGCGCGGAGGCGTTCGCGGGACACGGCACCCTCGCGCAGCACGCGCACCTGCGGCTCGGCCCCGCCGACGAGAGTGGTGGCGTCCACGATCGTGGAGGCGATGCCCGTCTCGCTCACGCCGGCATCGAGGTAGGCGGCGATGTCGTCGCCGAGCATGTCTCGCGCCGCGTCGATGTCGACCGCCGCGGGCATACCGGTGAGGTTCGCGCTCGACACGGCCAGCGGGCCGGTCTCCTCGAGCAGTTCGAGGGTCAGCTTCTGGGCCGGCATGCGCACGGCCACGGTGCCGTGGGTGTCGCCGAGGTCCCAGGACAGGGAGGGCTGGGCGGGCAGGACGATCGTGAGTCCGCCGGGCCAGAACTCCCGCACGAGGTCGTCGACCGCGGGCGGGACCTCGGCCACCAGCGCGCGCAGGGTCCCGACGCCCGCGACGAGGACGGGCGGCGGCTGCTGGCGGCCGCGGCCCTTCGCCTCGAGGAGTCCCGCGACGGCGCGCGCGTTGAACGCGTCGGCGGCGATTCCGTAGACGGTGTCGGTGGGGAGCACGACGAGTTCGCCTCGGCCGATCGCCTGACGCGCGTGGCGCATCCCGCTCAGCAGCTGCGACTCGTCACGGCAGTCGTAGACGGGTGACATATCGGGCGTCAGTCTAGCCGCGCCGCACGTCGTGCGCGCTCCGGAGCGGCCGGTCAGGGACGCACCGCGGTGGTTGCGCGGTCGCGGGTGGTGAGGTCGGGGTGGGTCGCGGCCGAGCGCCAACCGTCGGCGGTCAGGATGTCGCGGATGGCGGCGCCCTGCCATTCGCCGTGTTCGATCACGATGGTGCCGCCGGAGTGCGCGAGTCGCAGACCCACGCGACTCAGCTGCCGGACGGCATCCAGCCCGTCTGGTCCGCCGTACAGCGCCGCCGGCGGGTCGTACAGGCGCACCTCGGGATCACGCGGGATCGCGTCGTCGGGTACGTACGGAGGGTTGGATGCCACCACCGACACGGTCCCGTCGAGCTCGGGGAAGGCGTGCGCGAGGTCGATGAAGGCGAGGGTGATGTTGCGCGCGCCGATACGCGCGACGTTCTCCTTCGTCCAGACGAAGGCGTCGACACTGTTCTCCGCGGCGAAGACGCGGGCGTGCGGGACCTCCGTCGCCAGGGCGAGGGCGATCGCCCCGCTGCCGGTGCCGAGGTCGACCGCGACGGGCGCCTCGGAGGCGACGGCGCGAAGGGCGTCGATCGCGAGCTGCGCGACCATCTCGGTCTCCGGGCGCGGCACGAACACCCCGGGTCCGACCGCCAGCTCCATCGAGCGGAAGGGGGCCGATCCGGTCAGATGCTGGAGGGGTTCGCGCGCGCAGCGCCGGTCGACGAGCGGAACCAGCACCGCCCGGGCGGCTGCCGGCATCCGGTCGCCGCGGATGGAAGCGGCCTGCACTCCCCCGCGAGAGACATCGAGGACGTGGGCGACGAGCAGCTCCGCGTCGACGTGCGCATCGGGGACGCCTGCCGCCGCGAGTCGCGCGACGGTGTCGCGGACGACCTCGGCGACGGTGGCGGTGGTGGCGGGGAGCGGGGCGGTCTCAGGCATGACGGGAGCCCAGCCTAGTCGCGCGGCGTTATACGGGCCTGCGCCGTCGGGGGGCTCACCTAAAATGATCGCGTCCCGACCGACGGCGAAAGGCAAGCCATGCCCGGCATCCACTCCGACATCACCTCTGCATACGGCGACACGCCGCTGGTGCGGCTGAACCGCGTCGCCGAGGGCGCCGGAGGTCAGATCCTCGCCAAGCTCGAGTTCTACAACCCGGCCTCCAGCGTGAAGGACCGCTTGGGCATCGCGATCGTCGACGCCGCCGAGGCATCGGGCGAGCTCAAGCCCGGCGGCACGCTCGTCGAGTCCACGAGCGGGAACACCGGCATCGCCTTGGCGATGGTGGGCGCCGCGCGCGGGTACAAGGTGATCCTCACGATGCCCGCCTCGATGTCGAAGGAGCGTCGCATCCTGCTCAAGGCGTTCGGGGCCGAGCTCGTGCTCACCGACCCCACCAAGGGCATGTCGCACGCGGTCGACGAGGCCAAGCGCATCGTCGCCGAGACCCCGGGCGCGGTGTGGGCCCGCCAGTTCGAGAACGAGGCCAACCCGGCCATCCACCGCAAGACCACGGCGGAGGAGATCCTGCGCGACACCGAGGGCAAGGTCGACTACTTCGTCGCCGGGATCGGCACCGGCGGCACCATCACCGGCGTCGGCCAGGTGCTGAAGGAGCGCATCCCGGGCGTCAAGATCGTGGCGGTCGAGCCCGCCGACTCCCCCGTCCTCACCAAGGGCCACCCCGGCCCGCACAAGATCCAGGGCATCGGGCCCAACTTCGTGCCCGCGATCCTCGACCGCGACATCATCGACGAGGTCATCGACGTCGAGTTCGACGACGCCATCCGCCTCGCGCGCGAGACCGCGGCCAAAGACGGCATCCTCGTGGGCATGTCGTCGGGTGCGGCCATCTGGGCGGCCCTCGAGGTCGCCCGTCGCCCCGAGGCGGCCGGCAAGAACATCGTCGTGATCATCCCGTCGTACGGCGAGCGTTACCTGTCCACGGCGCTGTACGAGCACCTGCGCGAAGACTGACGTGGGGGTCCTCTCCCGACTCCGCGAAGACATCGCCTCCGCCAAGCTCCGCGACCCCGCGGCGCGAGGCGCGCTCGAGATCGCCCTCCTCTACCCCGGGCTGCACGCGGTCTGGTCGCACCGCGTCGCGAACCGCCTCTGGCGACGGGGTCTGCGCTTCCCGGCGCGGGCCCTGTCGCAGGTGACGCGATGGCTCACCGGCGTCGAGATCCACCCCGGGGCGACGATCGGTCGACGCTTCTTCATCGACCACGGCATGGGCGTCGTGATCGGCGAAACCGCCGAGGTCGGCGACGACGTCATGCTGTACCACGGCGTCACGCTCGGTGGTCGCCAGCGCGAGGGCGGCAAACGGCATCCGACGCTCCACGACGGCGTCGCGGTCGGCGCCGGCGCGAAGATCCTCGGGCCGATCACGCTCGGGGCCCGCTCGGTGGTGGGCGCGAACGCGGTCGTCACCCGCGACGCCCCCGCCGACAGCGTGCTGGTCGGCGTTCCCGCGACGGCGCGCGCGCGACGCCGGGGCGAAGACACCCGGGCCGTGCTGACCACCCCCGAGTACTGGATCTGACGTCCCGCTCGCGCCCGCCCGGCGCGAGCGCCGGAGCCGCCTCGCGCGACGGCGTCGCGTCGTAGGCTCGACCCATGGCCCGCCTGCACGATCTGTCGCTCGTCGCCCAGATCGAAGCCCTGCGCGACGGCGAGGTCTCTCCCGCCGACCTCGCCGGGCACTACCTCGACCGCGCCGACCGCCTGGCCGGTCTCGGCGCCTTCGCGCACCTCAGCCCCGGCATCGTGCGCCGGCGCGTGGCTGCCCTCGATCGGATGCCGCGCGGGCCGCTCTGGGGCATCCCCCACGCCGACAAAGACCTCGTGGCGCGAGCGGGGATGCCGACCCGTTACGGCTCGCGCTCGCGCGTCGACCACGTGCCCACGGCATCCGATCCCCTGGCCGACGCCCTCGACGCCGCCGGAGTGGTCACGATCGGCAAGACGAGCACCTCCGAGTTCGGGCTGACGGGGTTCACCGAGCCGCTCATCCACCCTCCCGCGCGCGATCCGTGGCGCCCCTCGGCCGGCGCGGGGGGCTCCAGCGGCGGTGCCGCGGTCGCCGTGGCCGCGGGCCTGCTGCCGGCCGCGGTCGGGTCCGACGGCGGCGGCTCGATCCGCATCCCCTCCGCGACGGTGGGGGTGGTGGGGGTGAAGCCCTCGCGCGGTCGACTGCCGCTCGGCTCGGGCTTCGACTCCCCCGACGGCCTGTCGGTGACCGGTCCGATCGCCCGGTCGGCGGAGGACGCGGCCGTGCTCCTCGACGCCCTCTGCGGACTCGCCCCGTTCGCCTACGCGACCGCAGCCCCCGGCGCGGGTCCGTTCGTCGACGCCGCCCGACGCGATCCCGGGCGCCTGCGCATCGGCGTCACCACCCTCTCACCGTGGGACGACGACGAGCACATCGTGCTCGACGACGACGCGCGCCGCGCCTTCGACACGTCCGCCGCCTGGCTCGGCGACGCCGGTCACGACGTGGCGGATGCCGACTGGCATCCGGTCGGCTACGCGGCGCTGTTCCGCGTGCTGTGGCGCGCCAGCGCCGCGCGGATCCCCCTGGACGATGTCGACATGACGCTCGTCGAGCCGCTCACCGCCTGGCTGGTGCAGGAGGGCCGGGGTCTGTCAGCGCTCGAGCTGCTCGGCGGCCTCGCCGCGGCCCGCGCGTTCGAGCGCCGGACGATCGCGGACTTCGCCCCCTTCGATGCGGTGCTCACGCCGGCCCTCGCCCAGCCCCCGCAGCCGGTCGGGTCCTACGCCGGACACTCCCCCGAACGCACGTTCGCGATGCAGGTCGAATACGCGCCGTACTCCAGCTTCGTCAACGTCGCGGGGCTGCCCGCCGTGACGCTGCCCGTGGTGACGGATGCCGCCGGGCATCCCGTGTCGATCCAGCTCGTCGGTCGACCCGGCGGCGAGGCCGTCCTGCTCTCGCTGGCGGCTCAGCTCGAGCGCCGACGCGGTCCGCTCCCCCATCCCCCGGCCTGGGACGCCTGAGCCCGGGATCCTCCCCGTACGGCTATGCCGGCCGGAGACCCGCCGCGACGAAGGCGCGCGCGTAGATCTCGCGGATGGTCGCCTGCTTGCGCGCGTTGTACTCGCTCATCAGGCCGTCTGCCGCGACCTCCCGCTTGATCCGGGCGTACAGGGCGCGATCCGGCGCGTGCGCGCGCAGATGGTCCCGGAACAGGCGGTGCCGCGCGGCTTCCGGGCTGTCCGGCGGCCAGACGTGCACGTTGGCGGCGGGAACGGATGCCACCAGGCAGCGATGCCCGAGCCACCACGGCTCGCGCACGCGCAGCACGAAGCCCACGGCTTCCAGACCCGGCACATAGGAGTCTTCGTCGTCGGTATCGGCGACGGTGAGGTCGATGTCGATCACGGGCTTGGCGGCCAACCCGGGAACCGACGTGGAACCCACGTGCTCGACGACCAGCGCGCGATCGCCGAGCACCTCGACGATGCGATCCCGCAGGGCGGCGAAGGTCGCCGGCCACGCGGCATCCGGTTCGACGACCGCGATGCGACGCGGCTGCTCCGGCTCGCCCACCCACGGCGAGAGACCGGGAGGCGGCGGGGTGTCGTCGAAGGTGACGATCTGTGCCGGGGTGAGCACGGCGAACGTCAGGCGTCGGCCAGGGCTGCGAGCCGCGCCTCTTCGTCGGCGCTGATCGCCGACTCGATGAGGGGGCCGAGGGCGCCGTCCATCACCTGATCGAGGTTGTAGGCCTTGTAGCCCGTGCGGTGGTCGGCGATGCGGTTCTCGGGGAAGTTGTACGTGCGGATGCGCTCGGAACGGTCCATCCCGCGGATCTGCGAGCGACGGGCGTCGGCGGCGACCGCGTCGCGCTCCTCCTGCTGCTTCGCCAGCAGACGCGCGCGCAGCACGCGCATGCCGGCCTCGCGGTTCTGCAGCTGCGACTTCTCGTTCTGCATCGACACGACGATGCCGGTGGGCACGTGGGTGATGCGCACGGCCGAATCGGTGGTGTTCACCGACTGCCCGCCGGGGCCGGAGGAGCGGAACACGTCGATCTTCAGGTCGTTCGGGTCGATCGCGACCTCTTCGGGCTCATCGACCTCGGGGAAGACGAGCACGCCGGTGGTCGAGGTGTGGATGCGCCCCTGCGACTCGGTGGCGGGCACGCGCTGCACGCGGTGCACGCCGCCCTCGTACTTGAGGTGGGCCCACACCCCCTGAGCCGGATCGCTCGAGGCACCCTTGATCGCGACCTGCACGTCTTTGTAGCCACCGAGGTCGGACTCGGTGCGCTCGAGCATCTCCGTCTTCCACCCCATGGATGCCGCGTACTGCAGGTACATGCGCAGGAGGTCGGCCGCGAAGAGCGCGCTCTCCGCGCCTCCCTCACCGCCCTTGATCTCCATGATCACGTCGCGGGCGTCGTCCGGGTCGCGCGGGATGAGCAGGCGCCGCAGACGTTCCTGCGTCTCGGCGACGCGTTCCTCCATCGCCGGGACCTCCTCGGCGAAGGCGTCGTCCTCGCGGGCGAGCTCGCGTGCCGCCTCGAGGTCGTCGGACGCCGCGGTCCACGCCTCGTGGGCCGCGACGATCCGGGACAGCTCGGCGTAGCGCCGATTGACGCGCTTGGCGCGCGCGGCGTCCGCGTGCACGGCCGGGTCGGAGAGTTCCTCCTGAACGGCCTTGTGCTCCTCGAGGAGTGCACGCACCGACTCGAACATCGCGGGTTCCGACATGGCGCCTCCCGCCCCGATCAGCGGATGCTGTTGTCGTCTCCGCCGCGCGCGGGCGCCGGGATCGACTTCTGCATCTGCACGAGGAACTCGACGTTCGACTGGGTCTCCTTGAGCTTTCCGAGCACGACCTCGAGGGCCTGCTGGGGCTCGAGCCCGGCGAGCGCACGGCGGAGCTTCCAGGTGATCTTGACCTCGTCGTTCGAGAGCAGCATCTCCTCGCGGCGGGTGCTCGACGCGTTGACGTCGACCGCGGGGAAGATCCGCTTGTCGGCGAGGTGACGGTTCAGACGCAGTTCGCTGTTGCCGGTGCCCTTGAACTCCTCGAAGATGACGTCGTCCATCTTCGAGCCGGTCTCCACGAGCGCCGTGGCGAGGATCGTGAGGGACCCGCCGTTCTCGATGTTGCGCGCCGCACCGAAGAAACGCTTCGGCGGGTAGAGCGCCGACGCGTCGACGCCACCGGAGAGCACGCGGCCCGAGGTGGGGGCGGCGAGGTTGTAGGCGCGGCCGAGGCGGGTGATGGAGTCCAGCAGCACGACCACGTCGCGGCCGAGCTCGACCAGACGCTTCGCGCGCTCGATCGCCAACTCGGCGACCGTGGTGTGGTCTTCGGCCGGGCGGTCGAAGGTCGAGGCGATGACCTCGCCGCGCACGGTGCGCTGCATGTCGGTGACCTCTTCGGGGCGCTCGTCGACGAGCACGACCATGAGGTGGACCTCGGGGTTGTTGGTGGCGATGGCGTTGGCGATCTGCTGCAGCACGATCGTCTTGCCGGCCTTGGGCGGGGCGACGATGAGGCCGCGCTGGCCCTTGCCGACCGGGGCGACGAGGTCGATGATGCGCTGCGTCAGCTTCTCGGGACCGGTCTCGAGCCGCAGTCGCTCCTGCGGGTACAGCGGCGTGAGGTTGTTGAACTCCACGCGCGCGGCGGCGTCGTCGACCGACAGACCGTTGACCGAGTCGACCTGCACGAGGGCGTTGTACTTCTGGCGGCCCTGCTGCTCGCCCTCGCGGGGCTGCTTGATGGCGCCCACGACGGCATCGCCCTTGCGGAGGTTGTACTTCTTGACCTGTCCGAGCGAGACGTAGACGTCACTCGGGCCGGGCAGGTAGCCGGTCGTCCGCACGAACGCGTAGTTGTCGAGCACGTCGAGAACGCCCGCGATCGGAACGAGCACGTCGTCCTCGCCGATCTCGGTCTCGAACTCGTCACCGGTGGTGGTCTGTCCGCGGCGCTTGTTGCGCTGGCGGTTGCGGCTGTTGGCCCCGCCCTGCTGCTGCTGGGCCTGCTGGCCGTTCTGCTGCGGGCCGTTGTCACGCTGACCGGACTCGCGCGAGGCGTTGTCACGCTGGGCGTTGTCACGCTGACCGGACTCGCGCTGGCCGGACTCGCGCGGGGCGCTGTCGCGCTGGCCGCTGTCGCGCTGGCCGTTGTCGCGCTGACCGCCCTGCGCCGGCGCCTCGGCCTCATCGGCGACGGCAGGAACGGCGTCGGCCTTGTCCCCCGCGTCGCCCTTGTTGCGGTTGCGGTTGCGCGAACGGCTGCGACCGCGGCCACGGGCCGGGGTCTCCTCGGGCTGCTCGGCACCATCGGCGGCGGCGTCGTCCGTCGCTGTCGCGGCGTCGGCGGGAGCCGCCGTCTCGGCCTCAGTGGTCTCGGTCGCGGCGATCTCGGCGTCGGCGGGCTCGGTCGCGGCGGCCGCGGCGGGCTCGCTCGGGGCGGGCTCCGTGGCGGTCGGCTCTGTCGCACCGGCCTCGGCCGGGCTGTCGACGGCGTCGGCGGCGACATCGGCCGCGGTGGTCACCGGGGTGGTCGCCTCTTCGGCGGGTGCGTCGGTGGTCGCGGCGGCCTGCTCCTCGGCGGCGGCGGCCTCGGCGGCCGCCTTCTCCTCGGCGGTGGGGCTCTTGG
>NZ_JBKBNC010000047.1:0-18706 GCF_046295495.1 Microbacterium sp. | reverse complement strand
GGTCGGGGCGGCATCCGCCCCGCTCGCGGTGGTCTCGGTGGGACCTGTCTGCGTGCGGCGGGCCTCGCGGGCGGCGCGGCGCGAGGGCGGGGTGCCCTCTTCCGCCGGGCCTGCGGCGTCCGTCGACCGCGCGCCGGTGCGCGGGTCGGGCAGACGGCTGTACAGGTCGGCGAACGGGTCGTTCTCGGGATGCTGGTTCTCGGGCATGTCAGGCGGGCTCCTGTCCCGGTGATACGGCGGGTCCGGCCGGCTCGCCGGACTGTCGCTCCACGTCGAGCGCCTGCTGCAGCAGCACCACAGCGGCGACTTGATCAACAATGCTACGAGAATCCCGCTGGGAACGGCCTGCCTCCCGCAGGACGCTGTGCGCCGAGACGGTGCTCAACCGCTCGTCGACCAGCCGTACCGGCATCGGCAGAGCCGCCGCCAGGGCCGCCGCGAACGATCGCGCGTCCTTGGTCGAGGGCGTGTCGTCGCCGCGCAGGTTGAGCGGCAGCCCGACGAGCACCTCGAAAGCCTCGTACTCGGCGGCCAGCGCCACGATGCGGCGCACGGGCTCGCCCTTGCGGCGCACCGTCTCCACCGGCACGGCCAGCACGCCGTCGGGATCGGAGCGCGCCACGCCCACGCGGGCGCGCCCCACATCGATCCCCAGCCGGATGCCGCGGCGGAACGCCGTCACGCGGTGATCGCCCGCACGTCGCCGACGATTCCCTCCAACGCCTGCGGCAGGGCCGCGGCATCCGTTCCGCCGCCCTGGGCGACATCGGGTCGTCCGCCGCCGCCGCCGCCGAGGACCCCGGCGGCGCTCTTGGCGAGGGCGCCGGCGGCGAGGCCGCGCTCGCGTGCGGCGTCGTTGGTCACCACGACCACCGTGGCGCGGCCGGCGGTGACCGCCGCGAGGGCGACGACCGCGGGGTCGGAGCCGAGGCGGTCACGCACCTGCAGCGCGAGCGATCGCACGTCGTCGGCGGAGGCACCCTCGCCGAGGCTCTGCGCCACGACGCGCACGGCTCCCACCGCGACCGCCGACTCGACGAGCTGCGGCAGACGACCGGTGAGGGCCTGGGCCTCGAAGGAGGCGATCTTCTTCTCGGCGGCCTTGAGGCTCGCGGCGAGCTCGGCGATGCGGGTCGGCAACTGCTCGCGCGGGGTCTTCAAGCTCGAGCTGAGCTGCGAGACGATCGCGCGCTCGGCGGCGAGATCGCGGAAGGCGTCGAGGCCCACGAGGGCCTCCACGCGGCGGTTCGACGCGCCGACCGACTGCTCGCCGACGAGGTTGACCAGACCGATCTCGGCGCTGCGCGCGACGTGTGTGCCACCGCAGAGTTCCCGAGACCACGGGCCGCCGATGTCGACCATGCGCACGGTGTCGCCGTACTTCTCGCCGAACAGCGCCATGGCGCCCGCGGCCTTGGCCTCGTCGAGCGACATCACCCGCGTGGTGACCTCGAGGTTGTCGCGCACGGCATTGTTGGCGATGTCCTCGATCTCGGTGCGGGTTTCGGGCGAGAGCGCCGAGCCCCAGCTGAAGTCGAAGCGCATGTAACCGGCGCGGTTGAGCGAGCCGGTCTGGGTCGCGCTCTTTCCGAGCGTGTCGCGGATCGCGGCGTGCACGAGGTGCGTCGCGGTGTGGGCCTGCTGCGCCGCGTGGCGGTTGAGGCCGTCGACGACCGTGGTGGCCGGGGCGCCGACCGACACCTCGCCCGTGGTGACCTCGACGGTGTGGCTGACCAGGCCCGGAACGGGACGCTGCACGTCGAGCACCTCGAGCTCGTAGCCCGGACCCACGATCACGCCCTTGTCGGCGACCTGACCGCCCGACTCGGCGTAGAGGGCGGTCTCGGCGAGGATGACCTCGGCGATCTGCCCCTCCGCGGCGCGGTCGGTCCCCCGGCCCTGGACCAGGATGCCGAGCACGCTGGACTCCGTCTGCAGCTCGGTGTAGCCGGTGAACACCGTCTCGCCGAGCGCGCGGAACTCGCGGTAGGCGCTCTGGTCGGCGATCGCGCCCTTGCGCGCGCGGGCGTCGGCCTTGGCGCGGGTGCGCTGTTCCTGCATGAGCGTGTCGAAGGCGGCGCGGTCGACGCTCAGGCCCGCTTCCTCCGCGATCTCGAGCGTGAGGTCGATGGGGAAGCCGTAGGTGTCGTGCAGCAGGAAGGCCTCGGAGCCCGAGAGCGTCGTCCCGCCGTCGTTCTTGGCCTCCACGACCGACTGATCGAGGATGGCCGATCCCGCCGCGAGCGTGCGGAGGAACGTCTGCTCCTCGGCGATCGCGTAGGCCGAGAGGCGCGTGTAGTCGCTCTCGACCTCGGGGTAGGACTCCTTCATCGCGTCGCGCGAGGCGGCGAAGAGCTCGGGGAAGGTCGCGCCGTCCACGCCGAGAAGGCGCATCGAGCGGATGGCGCGGCGCATGATGCGGCGGAGGATGTAGCCGCGACCCTCGTTCGAGGGGGTGACGCCGTCGGCGAGCAGCATGAGCGAGGAGCGCACGTGGTCGGCGACGATGCGCAGGCGCACGTCGTCGTCGTGCGAGTGATCGTCGCGGGACGGGTCGCCGTAGGACTTGCCCGCGAGCTTCGCCGCCAGGTCGAGCACCGGGCGAACCTGGTCGGTCTCGTACATGTTGTCGACGCCCTGCTTGATGAACGCGATGCGCTCCAGACCCATGCCGGTGTCGATGTTCTTGGCGGGTAGCTCGCCGACGATGTCGAAGTCGTACTTCGAGCGCACGTTGGTGATCTCGTACTGCATGAACACGAGGTTCCAGATCTCGACGTACCGGTCGTCGTCGGTGGCGGGTCCCCCGTCGATACCGTAGGCGGGGCCGCGGTCGAAGAAGATCTCCGAGCAGGGTCCTGCCGGGCCGGGCAGACCCGTCGACCAGTAGTTCGTGTCCTTGCCGAGCCGCTGGATGCGCTCCTCGGGAAGGTCGGTGAGGGTGCGCCAGAGGTCGTGCGCCTCGTCGTCCTCCTCGTACACGGTGACCCAGAGGTCCTTCGGGTCGAAGGCGAGACCGCCCTCCGCCTCGGGGGCGGTGAGAAGCTCCCAGGCGTACCGGATCGCGTCTTCCTTGAAGTAGTCGCCGAACGACCAGTTGCCCAGCATCTGGAAGAAGGTGCCGTGGCGGGGCGTCTTGCCGACCTCTTCGATGTCGTTCGTGCGGATGCACTTCTGCACGTCGGCGGCGCGCGGGTACGGCGGCGGCACGACACCGCTGAGGTAGGGGATGAAGGGCACCATGCCCGCCACGGTGAACAGCAGGGCCGGGTCGTCGGTGACGAGCGAGGCCGAGGGGACGATCGTGTGGTTCTTCTTCTCGAAGAAATCGAGGAAGCGCTGGGCGATCTCGGCGGTTTTCATGGCGGGTCTTTCCGTGCGCGTGCGGAGGAGCCCCGGCTGGGCGGGGCGGGTTCCGCGGGGAGGTCAGTCGGAGGGGGAAACGTTCTTCTTGGTCGCGGCGACGGCGTCGGAGACCGCCTCACCGGCGGTGTCGGCGACGTGGTCGACGGTGTCGGAGACGCGGTCGGCCGCGGAGGAGGTGACGGCCTTGGCGTCGTCGATGATGTCCGAGAGGCGCGTTTCCTGGTCGTGGTAGGCATCGCTCATGCGCTCGGTGAATTCGCCGATGCGCGCGTCGAGCTGGGCGAACGCCTCCTGACCACGGGGGTCTTTGTTGACGACGTGCGCGGCGATGAAACCGCCGACGATGCCCAACGCGAACCAGACGAGGCTTTTCACGATCACCACTTCTTCCTCGAGACGACACCGCGGTCGCGGCATCCCTCATCGTAGGCGAAGGCCCCTGTGCGCCGCGCGAGCAAGACCGACGGATGCCACGCTCGGGCATCCGCGACGGTCAGCGCGCGCCGCCGCGGCAGCGTGCCGGCTCCGCTGCGGACCCGACGCAGGAGAATCGCCCCGCGCCGGCGTCCCCGGCCCGGCGTTCGCGGGTCGCTTCGGGCGGATCTCCTGCGTCCTGCCCTCCGACGCGGGTCCGGACGCACGGTGCGGTCGCGACGCGCGGCCCCGCGACCCGCGGGGCGGCCCGGCGCAGGGCCACGCGGAAACGACGAAGGGCGCCGGGAGAACCCGACGCCCTTGTGTCCGCTGGGATCAGCGAGCGGCGTAGTACTCGACGACGAGCTGCACGTCGCACGTGACGGGCACCTCGGCGCGCTTGGGACGACGCACGAGCTTCGTCTGCAGCGTGGAGAGGTCGACCTCGAGGTAGCCCGGAACGGGGGGCAGCACTTCGGCGTGCCCGCCGGCGGCGGCGACCTGGAAGGGCTCGAGGCCCTCGCTCTTGGTCTTGACGTGGATCGTCTGACCCGGCTTCACGCGGAACGACGGGCGGTCCACGAGCTGGCCGTCGACCATGATGTGGCGGTGCACGACGAGCTGACGGGCCTGCGCGGTGGTGCGGGCGAAGCCCGAACGCACGACGAGGGCGTCCAGACGCATCTCGAGCAGCTCGACCAGGTTCTCACCGGTCAGGCCGTCGGTGCGGCGGGCCTCGTTGAACGCGATGCGCAGCTGCTTCTCGCGGATGCCGTACTGCTCGCGCAGACGCTGCTTCTCGCGCAGACGGACGGCGTAGTCGCTGTCGGCCTTGCGCTTGGTGCGGCCGTGCTCACCGGGAGCGTAGGGACGCTTCTCGAGGTAGCGGGCGGCCTTGGGGGTGAGCGCGACGCCGAGGGCGCGCGACAGACGCACCTTGCGGCGGTCCTGAGACTTCGTGGTCACGAAGTTCTCCTTCCGATGACGTGGCCGCGCCTTTCGCGGCTCACGGGCGTATCGCCCCCTTCCGCCCGATCCGAGGCGCACGCCGGGGCGCACCGGAGGGTGATCACAGGAAGGAGGGGATGCCCGAAAACCCTGTTTCGAGCCGGTTCATGCTATCAGAGCCCGCCGGGCGGCACCGGAGAGCCTCAGGAGCCGTCGAGGATGCGGCGGATCTTCTCGAGCCGAGCCGAGACGTCGCGCTCGGCCCCGTGGTTCGTGGGCTCGTAGTAGCGGCGCCCGCGCAGCTCGTCGGGCAGGTACTGCTGGGTGACGATCCCGATCTCGCTGTCGTGCGCGTACTTGTATCCCTTGCCGTGGCCCAGGCGCTTGGCCCCCGGATAGTGCGCGTCGCGCAGGTGCATCGGCACGCGACCGAAGCCGCCGGCGCGCACGTCGGCGATCGCCGCGTTGATGGCGTTGTACGCCGCGTTCGACTTCGCGGTCGTGGCCAGGTACACCGTCGCCTCGGCCAGGGGGATCCGCCCCTCCGGCATGCCGATGAAGGCCACCGCGTCGGCGGCCGCCACCGCGATCTGCAGAGCCTGCGGGTCGGCCATCCCGATGTCCTCCGCGGCCGAGATGACCAGCCGCCGCGCGATGAAGCGGGGGTCTTCGCCGGCCTCGATCATGCGCGCGAGGTAGTGGATCGCGGCATCCGGGTCGGAACCGCGCACCGACTTGATGAAGGCACTGATGACGTCGTAGTGCTCGTCGCCCTGGCGGTCGTAGCGCAGGAGCGCCCGGTCGACGGCCTGCGCGATGTGGTCGGCCGTGATCACGGGGAGGTCGGCGGTGGCTGCCTCGGCGTCTTCCGACCGACCGGGCCCGTCCTCCTCGCCGTCCTCGTGGTCGTCGGTGTCGTCGTCGTCGTCGTCGGTGTCGTCGTCGACCGGGCCGAGGGTCGAGGGGGACGCCCCCGCATCGTCGCCGGCGACCGAGGCGGCGGCTTCGAGGGCCGTGAGCGCACGGCGCGCATCACCCGAGGCCAGTCGCACGAGGGTGGCGCGGGCCTCGGGATCGAGCAGCACCCGTCCGGCGAGCCCGCGTGGATCGACGACGGCGCGGTCGACGAGGGCACCCAGGTCGTCGTCGCCGAGCGGTCGCAGGGTCAGCAGCAGCGACCGTGACAGCAGCGGCGAGATGACAGAGAACGAGGGGTTCTCGGTGGTGGCGGCGATGAGCACGACCCAGCCGTTCTCGACCCCCGGCAGGAGGGCGTCTTGCTGGGCTTTGGTGAAGCGGTGGATCTCGTCGAGGAAGAGGATGGTCGACTGCCCGTACAGGTCGCGCTGGGTGAGGGCCTCTTGCATGACCTCGCGCACGTCTTTGACGCCGGCGGTGATGGCCGACAGCTCGACGAACCGGCGGCCCGAGGAGCGGGCGATCGCCTGGGCGAGCGTGGTCTTGCCGGTGCCCGGCGGGCCCCACAGGATGACGGACACCGCCGACGCCGGAGCGGAGGAGTCGGTGGTGGCGAGAGTGACCAGCGGTGAGCCCGGGCGCAGCAGATGCCCCTGGCCGGCGACCTCGTCGAGGCTCACGGGGCGCATGCGCACCGCGAGCGGCGTCTGGCCCTGGAAGAGCGCGGAGGAAGGCGTCACCCGTCCAGGCTAGCCGCGGCCTCCGACACCGGCGCGCGGGGCCTCACGCGGGGGCCGATGGCGCCTTTGTAGGATCGAGGGGCCCGGTCGGCGGGCGGAGGAGGTCGATGTGGCGACGCGCGGGAAAGACCGGCAGACGCGGGAGCAGCGCGAGCGAGCGCGCGCGTACCAGGCACGACTGGAGCTGCACGAGCGGCAGGGGCGCCGCCGCACCCGCGACAACCTCATCGCCCTCGTCGTCGGCCTCGTCGTGATCGCGGGAGCGGTCGCCGTGCAGACGGCGTACTTCGTCGCGGGGCCCGGAACGCCCGCCCCCTCCCCGAGCGCGCCGTCCGAGACCCCCTCGACCACGCCGACCGACGCGCCGACCCCGGCCGCGAGCGAGGCGCCCGCGCCGTCGCCCGAGACGACCGCACCCTGAGCCTGTGTCGGCCGGGCCGCTCGTACTAGGCTCGGAGGGTCCTTCTCCCCCAGGCGGTTCTGCCGCGATGAGGTGCTACCCGTGACTTCCGCTCCCACTCCCGAGACCTCCGACCCGCGCGACGACGCGAACTCCCCCGAGGTCGACGCCCCGACCGCGAACGCGGCCGCCCCCGACGACTCCACTGCCCCCGCGGCCGACGAGGCGGCTTCTGTCGAGACCGCGTCCGATGACGCACCGACGGCCGACGCCCCGGCTCAGGATGCCGCGTCGGCCGAAGACGCCGCGTCCGACGCCGCTGCGGTTTCCGACGCCGACGAGTCGGCCGCAGAGGCGCATGCGGATGCCGTGGAGCCCGAGACCGACGAGCCCGCTGCCGCGGAGCCCGAGGAGGCCGTTGCCGTCGAGGCCGTCGCCGACGAGCACCCCGCCGCGTCGCAGACCGCCGCGCGTCCCGTGCCGGGTGCCCGCATCCCCGGTCCGCCGCCGGGCGTCGCCGCCTCGAAGACGGCCAGTGAGCCATGGGGCCGCGTCGACGACGAAGGCACCGTCTCGGTGCGAGAGGCTGACGGCTGGCGCGTCGTGGGTCAGTACCCCGACGGCACCCCCGCCGAGGCTCTCGCCTACTTCCAGCGCAAGTTCGGCGACCTCGTCGGCGAGGTGACGCTGCTCGAAACCCGTCACCGTCGCGGTGGGGCTTCGGCATCCGACCTCCGTTCCACCGCCAAGACGCTGCGCGGAAAGCTCGACGGCGCGGCCGCGGTCGGAGACCTGGCCGCGCTCATCGCCCGTGTCGACGCGCTCACGTCCGAGCTCGCCGAGGCGAGCGAGACCGAGTCGGCGGCCGCGAAGCAGGCGACCGAGGAAGCCGTGCGCGAACGCACCGCCATCGTCGAGGAGGCCGAGGCGCTCGCCGCGCGCGACCCGCAGACGGTGCAGTGGAAGCAGATGACGGCCGACATGGCCGCGCTCTTCGACCGGTGGCAGGCGCACCAGCAGAACGCACCGCGCCTGTCGAAGTCGACCGCCCAGCAGCTGTGGCGCCGGTTCCGCGACGCGCGCGCCACGGTCGACCGACACCGCCGCGAGTTCTTCTCCTCGCTCGACGAGGTGCACAAGGCCGCCCGCGAGGCGAAGACCCGTCTCGTCGAGCGCGCCGAGGCCCTCGCCCCGCGCGGCGAAGACGGTATCGGCGCCTATCGCGACCTCCTCGACGCCTGGAAGGCGACCGGTCGTGCCGGCCGCAAGGTCGACGATGCGCTGTGGGCGCGGTTCAAGGCGGCGGGAGACGCCCTCTACGGTGCCCGCATCGAGCGCGAGTCGGCCGACGCCGAGGCGTCGAAGGAGAAGATCGAGCAGAAGCGCGTGCTCCTTCGCGAGGCGGCGCCCATCGTCGACGAGAAGAACCTCGCCACGGCCCGGCAGAAGCTCACCGCGATCCAGCGGCAGTGGGACGAGATCGGTCGGATCTTCCCCCGCGACCAGGAACGCGTTCTCGACGACGAGCTCCGCAAGATCGAGCAGAGCGTGCGCACCCGCGAAGACGCCGACTGGAAGCGCAACGACCCCGAGCAGAAGGCCCGAGCCAACGACATGACGCGTCAGCTGACCGACGCGATCGACAAGCTCGAGGCGGAGCTCGCCGATGCCACCGCGCGCGGCGACAAGCGCGCTGCGGCCCAGGCGTCCGAGGCCCTGGAGGCGCGCCGCACCTGGCTCCGTGCCCTCGGCGGCTGACCCGCTTCTCCACAGATTCGACGGTTCTCCGTCACGGGCGACATCGCCCCGCCACACTGGCGGGATGGTGTCGCCCTTCCTGTTCTTCCCCGACGAGAGGCTCTCGCTCGCCGAGCTCACCGCCGCATGTCTGGACGGGTGGCTCGTGCCGCTCGGCGAGGGTTTCATGCCGGCGGATGCCGCTGAGACGACGTGGATGCGCGCGCGCAGTCTCGCTCCCCTGCTCGACGACCGATGGGGTGCCGTGCGTCGTTCGGCGGCGTGGGTCCACGGCGGGGTCGCCGAAGAGCCCTCGCGTCATCACCTGCAGCGCATCCGCGAGTCCCGGGTGCGCTCGCGTCACGATCCGCGCGCGGTGTTCCACGACGTGCGACTCCCCTCCGCCGACCTGCAGCGGATCGGGGGCACCGCCGTGAGCACGCCGGCGCGCACCCTCGTCGACCTCGCCCGCTCCGACGACCCCGACGACACCGCCGCCGCTCGCGCGTGGGCGGACCACGACCCGGTCGTCGCCGCCCACGCTGAACAGTGGCTGCACCGGCATCCCCGGTTCCCGCACGCGCGGCGCGCGGCGCACGTGCTGGGCGGGGTGGCGGCCCCCTGAGCCGAGCGGCGTTCGCGGCCGTGGGCAGGGCGGGGTCGATCCGCCGCGCGAGCCTTCCCTCTACGGCGACACGGGGCGGGCCGCGCGCCGTCCGCGGCGGCGGCGCTTAGGAGGACGTGACGCGGTAGACGTCGTAGACGGCGTCGATGCGACGCACCGCGTTGAGCACGCGGTCGAGGTGCACGGTGTCGCCCATCTCGAAGACGAACTTGCTCAGCGCCAGGCGATCGTTGGTCGTCGAGACCGTCGCCGACAGGATGTTCACGTGGTGCTCGCTGAGCACGCGGGTCACGTCGCTCAGCAGGCCCGAGCGGTCGAGCGCCTCGACCTGGATCTGCACGAGGAACACGCTCTTGGTGGTCGGCGCCCACTCCACGTCGATGAGGCGGTCGGGCTCTTCTTTCAGGGCCTTGACGTTCGTGCAGTCGCCGCGGTGAACGGAGACGCCGCTCCCGCGCGTCACGAAGCCGACGATCTCATCCCCCGGCACGGGTGTGCAGCACTTGGCGAGCTTGACGAGGATGTCGGGCGCCCCGCGCACGAGCACGCCCGAGTCGCCTCCGCGCGGCGCGCGACTGCGGCCCACCGGGATGTCGATCGGACCGGTGTTGGTCTCCTCGACGCTCACGAGCGCCGTGACCTTCTCGATCACGGACTGCGTCGAGACATGTCCCTCGCCGACGGCCGCGTACAGGGCCGAGACGTCTTCGTAGTGGAACTGGCGCGCCACCTCGGTGAAGGAGTCCTGGTTCATCAACCGCTGCAGCGGGAGGTTCTGCCGACGCATCGCACGGGCGATGGAGTCCTTGCCCTGCTCGATCGCCTCTTCGCGGCGCTCCTTGGTGAACCATCCACGGATCTTGTTGCGCGCCCGCGTGCTCTTGACGAACCCGAGCCAGTCCTGGCTGGGGCCCGCGTCGGGATTCTTCGACGTGAAGACCTCGACGACGTCGCCGCTCTGCAGGGTCGACTCCAGAGGTACGAGGCGACCGTTCACCTTCGCACCCATCGTGCGGTGCCCGATCTCGGTGTGCACGGCGTAGGCGAAGTCGACCGGGGTGGCGCCGGTGGGCAGCCCCACCACGCGCCCCTTCGGCGTGAAGACGTAGACCTCTTTCGCGCCGATCTCGAAGCGCAGCGAGTCGAGGAACTCCCCCGGGTCGGCGGTCTCTGCCTGCCAGTCGGAGATGTGGGCGATCCAGGCCATGTCGGCGTCGACGGCCTTGGCATCCGTCTTGCCGCCCGCCATGCGCTCCTTGTACTTCCAGTGCGCGGCGACGCCGAACTCGGCCTGCTGGTGCATCTCGTGCGTTCGGATCTGGATCTCGACGGTGCGACCGCCGGGACCGATGACCGTCGTGTGGAGCGACTGGTACAGGTTGAACTTCGGGGTGGCGATGTAGTCCTTGAAGCGCCCGGGCAGCGGCGTCCATCGTGCGTGGATGGCGCCGAGCACCGCGTAGCAGTCGCGCACGGTGCCGACGAGGATGCGGATGCCGATGAGGTCGTAGATGTCGTCGAACTCGCGGCCGCGCACGACCATCTTCTGGTACACCGAGTAGAGCTGCTTCGGCCGGCCCATGACACGGCCCCGCACCCGGAGCTCGCGCAGGTCGGCGTCGACGGCGTCGATGACGTTCTGCACGTACTGCTCGCGCTGCGGGGTCCGCTGCTTCACGAGGCTGTCGATCTCGGCGTAGAGCTTGGGGTGCATGACCGCGAACGAGAGGTCTTCGAGCTCGCTCTTGATGGCTTGGATGCCGAGGCGATGCGCGAGGGGTGCGTAGATCTCGAGCGTCTCGGTGGCCTTCTTCGCCGCCTTGTGCGGGGGGACGAAGCCCCAGGTGCGCGCGTTGTGGAGGCGGTCCGCGAGCTTGATGAGCAGCACGCGGATGTCTTTCGACATCGCCACGATCATCTTTCGCACCGTCTCGGCCTGGGCGCTGTCGCCGTACTTGACCTTGTCGAGCTTGGTGACGCCGTCGACGAGCATGGCGACCTCGTCGCCGAAGTCGGCGGCGAGCTCGTCGAGCGGATACCCCGTGTCTTCCACGGTGTCGTGCAACAGGGCTGCGGCGATGGCCTTGGGGCCGAGGCCCAGTTCTGCGAGGATCTGCGCGACCGCGAGCGGGTGCGTGATGTAGGGCTCGCCGCTCTGGCGCTTCTGGCCGTCGTGGGCCTTGTCGGCCACCGCGTAGGCGCGCTCGATGATCGCGAGGTCGCCCTTGGGGTGGTGCGTGCGGACGGTGCGCAGCAGCTTGTCGACGTCGTCGCGGCGGGCGGCGCGCGAGAAGATGCGCGGGACGAGTCGTCGCAGCGAGGACGGCGGCGGCGCGGACGAAGCGGTTTCGGTCATCGCCACCCCCTCCTCACGGCCAGTCTGTCAAGTCTACGCCCCGGGGGGCGGGGCCCCGGTCTCAGACCGGGACGCCCGCCTTCTCACGAGCGGCGACGACGCGCGCGTCGCGCTGGGCGATCGGCTTCTCCCTCTCGCGCAGCAGCGCGTACATCGGCACCGCGACGAACAGCGTCGAGTACGCCGCGACGATCGTGCCGACGAAGATCGACAGCGAGATGTCGCTGAGCGTGCGGGCACCGAGCGGCACGCCGATGAAGAGGATCGCGCCGACGGGGAGGATCGCGACGACCGTGGTGTTGATCGAGCGGATCAGCGTCTGGTTCGCGGCGAGGTTCACCGACTCCGCGAAGGTGCGGCCGGAGATCTCCCCGTCCTCCCTCGTGTTCTCCCTCACCTTGTCGAACACGACGGTGGTGTCGTACAGGGCGTACGAGAGGATCGTCAGGAATCCGATCACGGCGGCGGGCGAGATCTCGAAGCCGAAGAGCGCGTAGACCCCGATCGTGATGACGAGAACGTCGACGAGTCCGATGATCGCCGCGACCGACATCTTCCACGTGCGGAAGTACAGCGCGAGGATGAGGAAGGTCAGGGCCAGGAAGATCGACAGACCCCACAACGACTGGCGAGTGACGTCGGCACCCCAGGTCGGTCCGATGAAGGAGTCGGTGACCTCCGTCGAGGGAACGTCGTACGCCGTGGCGAGGGCGGCGGAGACGGCCTGCGTCTCGTCGCTGCCGAGCTGGTCGGTCTGCACGCGCACGGCCTGATCGCTGATCGTCGTGACGCGCGTGGTCGCGCCGGGCACGACCGAGGTGACGGCATCGGTGGCCAGTGCCTGGTCGAAGGATGCCGGGTTCGACACGGTGAACTGCGAGCCGCCGGTGAACTCGATCGAGAACTGCACCGGGCGGATGAACGGCACGAGGGCCGCGCCGATCACGAGCGCCGCGGCGATGATGAACCACAGGCGACGACGCTGCACGAACGGGAACGAGGTCTTCCCGGAGTAGAGGTCGTTGCCGAGCTGCGACATGGAGCGCATCAGTCGTCTCCCCCCTTCGTGGAGCGGATATCGCCGCGGGCGGCGGCTAGCTCGGCTTGCTTGCGTTCGGCGATCGTCTGGCGGCGCTGCGCCTCACCCCGGGAGCGCTTCGCCCGGGCCGCGTCGGCGATGGGGGCGCGGAACTCCGCCCGACCGCGGTAGACGGCACCCAGCGCGTTCGGGTCCATGCCCGAGAGCGGGTGGCCGGAGCCGAAGAACCGCGTGCGGGCGAGCAGCTGCATGACCGGGTGGGTGAAGAGGATGAAGATGAGGATGTCGATCGCGGTCGTGAGGCCCAGCGTGAACGCGAAGCCCTTCACCGTGGCATCCGCGAGGATGTACAGCACGACGGCGGCGAGGACGTTGATCGACTTCGAGATGTAGATCGTGCGCTTGGCGCGGGACCATCCGTCTTCCACCGCCGCGGTGATCGACTTCCCGTCGCGCAGTTCGTCGCGGATGCGTTCGAAGTACACGATGAACGAGTCGGCCGTGAAGCCGATGGTCACGATCAGACCCGCGACACCGGCGAGCGAGAGGCGGAAGCCGGCGCGCCAGGCCAGGATGCACAGGGCCAGGTAGGTCAGCACCGCCATCACGGCGAGCGATGCGATGATCACCGTTCCGAGCGCGCGATAGACGATCAGCGAGTAGATCGCCACGAGCCCCAGACCGATCAGACCGGCGATGAAGCCGACCTGCAGCTGCTGCGAGCCGAGGGTCGCCGACACGGTGTCGGAGCTGACGACCGTGAAGCTCAGCGGCAGGGCACCGTACTTGAGCTGGTCGGCGAGGGCTTTCGATGACTCCTGCGTGAAGCTGCCCGTGATGCTCGGGCGGCCGTCGAGGATGATGCCGTTCATCGAGGGCGCCGAGAGAACGTTGCCGTCGAGCACGAACGCGAACTGGTTCTGCGGCGCCTGCGAGGCGTAGAGGCGCTGGCTGATCTCGCCGAAGATGCGCGTGCCCTGGTCGTTGAAGACGAGGTTGACGGCCCACCGGCCGGTGTTCTGCTCCTGGCCGTTGGTGGCATCCGTGATGTCGGTTCCGTCGAGCTCGACCGGACCGAGGATGTACTTCGTGCCGTCCTGCAGCCCGCACGTGATGAGCGGCTGGTCGGTGGGTGCCTGCGCCGGGTTGCTCGGCGGGTTCGCGCAGTCGTACGACAGGAACTGGGCCTGCAGCGCCGGCGTGACGTACGCCAGGTCGCTGGCGTTGGTCGGCGCGGTGGTCGGCGTCGCCGGCAGGCTCGGATCGGGGGTCGGGTAGGGCGTGGAGTTGCCGTCCTCGCCCACGAAGGTGGTCGCCGGGTTGCCGGTGAAGAGCACGGGGCGCAACTGCAGCTGGGCCGAGCTCTGGATGCGCTCACGCGTGGCGTCGTCGGCCTGGCCGGGGATCTGCACCACGATGTTGCGGCCGCCCTCGGTGGCCACGTCGGCCTCGCCGACGCCCGAGGCGTCGACGCGCTGGCGGATGATCGTGACGGCCTGCTGCAGCTGCTCACCGTCGGGCGCGGCGCCGTCGGTGGTCTGGGCCTGCAGGATGATCTGCGTGCCGCCCTGGAGGTCGAGCGCGAGCTCGGGGCTCCAGGAACTGGCGTTGTAGACGTACACGCCGAGCGCGTTGATGCCGAAGAGCACGCCGGTGATGGCGAGCAATCCGGTCAGCACGCGCCAGGCATGACGGACGGGGGTCGAGGGCGCCACGGAGTCGGCTTTCTATGCGGCGGTGAACGGTGGGGGGAACCGGCGAGGCGTCAGGCCTGCGGGCGGTCCTTGTCGGTCGGCTCGGCCTGCGCGTCGTGCTGGCGAGCGGCGCGGTGGTCGTCGCTGATCGAGGTGATGTCGCCGTCGGCGACGCCGGCGATGTACTCGGCCTCGGACTCCTCGGCCTCGATGAACTCGTCCTCGGTGACGGCGCCCTGGCCGGGGTCGACGATGCGGAGCACGGCCTGGCTGTGCACCTTGATGACGACGCCGGGGGCGATCTCGACGTGGGCGGGCTTGTCGAGGTCTTCTCCGTCGTATTCGACGATGGTGCCGTAGAGGCCGCCCTGGAGCAGGACCTCGGCGCCGGGGACCGTCTCGCGGGCCTTCTTCTCGATCTCGGCCTTCTGCTTCTGCATCCGACGGCGCGAGCTGTAGAACATGAAGATCAACAGACCGATGAGCAGGATGACGATGCCGTAGTCGGCGAAGAACCGGGCGATATCCATCGAGGCGGTGCACCTTTCGAGTCAGGCGCGCCGTGCGGCACTGCCTAGCGTGGGTCGAGCGGGGGTCGGGGAATCCCTCGCCGAGTATAGGTCATGACCCCTGGCTGAACCGGAGCAGGCCGTCGGGGTGAGGGGCGCCCAGGTGGTCGTAGGCCTCGGGCGTCGCCACGCGTCCGCGGGGCGTGCGCCCCATGAACCCGATGCGCACGAGGTACGGCTCCACGACCGACTCGATCGTCTCGGGCTCCTCGCCGACCGCGACGGCCAGGGTGCTGAGCCCCACCGGTCCCCCGCGGAAGCGACGCACGAGTGCGTCGAGCACCGCGCGGTCGAGGCGGTCGAGCCCGATGACGTCGACGTCGTACAGGTCGAGGGCGGCGTCGACCGTTCGCACGTCGGCGTCACCGGCATCCGTGCCGCTGGAGGGACCGTGCACGACGAGGTAGTCGCGCACGCGCCGCAGGAGGCGGTTGGCGATGCGGGGCGTGCCGCGCGAGCGGCGGGCGATCTCGGAGCGCGCCGTGCCCGGCAGGCCGACGTCGAGCATGGATGCCGAGCGCGACACGACGCGCTCGAGCTCTTCGGGCTCGTAGTACTCGAGGTGGGCCGTGAACCCGAAGCGGTCGCGCAGCGGGTTGGGGAGGAGCCCCGCGCGGGTGGTGGCGCCGACCAGGGTGAAGGGGGCGAGGTCGAGGGGGATGCTCGTGGCACCGGCGCCCTTGCCGACCATGATGTCGATGCGGAAGTCCTCCATCGCGAGATAGAGCATCTCCTCCGCCGAGCGGGCCATGCGGTGGATCTCGTCGATGAAGAGCACCTCGCCCGGGGTGAGGGAGGACAGCAGCGCTGCGAGGTCGCCGGCGTGTTGGATGGCCGGGCCGCTCGACAGACGCAGCGGCCGGCCGCTCTCGTGGGCGACGATCATGGCCAGCGTCGTCTTGCCGAGGCCGGGAGGGCCCGAGAGCAGGATGTGGTCGGGCGAGCGCTGCTGGATGCGGGCGGCGTCGAGCAGCAGCTGCAGTTGACCGCGCACCTTCTGCTGGCCCACGAACTCCGCGAGCGAGGTGGGGCGCAGGGCCCCCTCGATCGCGAGCTCGGTCTCGTCGTCGGGCGTGCCGGCGTCGCGGACGTCAGCCACCCACGGTCTCCTTGCGCGCCGGGCCGAGGAGAGCGAGGGTGAGACGCAGCAGCGCCTGCACCGAGGCGCGGTCGGCGTCGGAGGCGCTCTCGGCGACGGATGCCACGGCCTCGGTCGCGGTGCGCTCGGTCCAGCCGAGGCCCACGAGCGCCTGCGTCACCTGCAGCGGCACCTGCCCGTGCGGGGCGACGGCGGCGGGGGCGGCGGTGGGGACGACGGCGAGCTTCCCGGCGAGCTGGACGACGATGAGCTTCGCGGTCTTGGGCCCGATGCCCGACACGCGACGGAACGGGGCGTCGTCGTCGTCGGCCACGGCCTGGGCGATCTGCGGCACGGTGAGAGACGACAACACGCCGAGCGCCGACTTGGGGCCCACGCCGGTCACGCTGATCAACTGCGCGAAGACGGTGAGCTCCTCGCGCGTGTCGAAGCCGAAGAGCGAGAGGGCGTCTTCGCGGACGATGAGGTTGGTGTGCAGGTGCACGTCGTCGCCGACGTGCACGGTGCGCGCGAGCTGTGCGGTGACGGCGACCGAGAAGCCGACGCCCCCGACCACGACGACGAGGGAGTCATCGGCGACGTGGGCCACCGCCCCGTGCAGCGAAGAGATCATGCCGAAATCCTACGCGCCGGTTCGTACATGTGTTCGAGCGACACGCACCGGCGGGGTGCGCCTCTTCTCGGCGTCGCGCCACGCGCGTTGCGCGGGGGTGAGGGTCTCCTCGCCGGTGCTCGCCGTCGCTCCCCCGCGCCACGCGTGGCACAGCGCGATGGCGAGGGCGTCGGCGGCGTCCGCGGGCTGGGGAAGCACGTCGAGGCGCAGCACGCGTGCGACCATCGTCTGCACCTGCCGTTTGTCGGCGGAGCCGTAGCCGGTGATCGCGGCTTTGACCTCGCTGGGGGTGTGGGTGGCGGCGGGGATGCCGTGCTCCGCCGCGAGCAGGAGTGCGATGCCGCTCGCCTGGGCGGTGCCCATCACCGAGTGGCGGTTGTTCTGCGCGAACACCCGCTCGACCGCCACCACGTGCGGGTCGTGCGCGCGCAGTACCTCGCGGATGCCGGCGGCGATGGCCGCCAGGCGCTTCTCGATCGGATCGGTCGGCGCCGACCGAGCGACGCCGACGTGCACGAGCGAGGCCGTGCGGTCGGCGGAGACGTCGACCACGCCGATGCCGCAGCGCGTGAGGCCGGGGTCGATGCCGAGGACGCGGAGGGAACGTGACACGGCCCCCACGCTATGCGCAGGGGCCGTGGTCGAGGTCAGGGCGCGCCCTTACTCGTCGTTCTCGAGCTCGGCCTGCACCTCGGCGGTGAGGTCGAAGTTGGTGTAGACGTTCTGCACGTCGTCGCTGTCTTCGAGCGCGTCGATCAGGCGGAACACCTTGCGGGCGGTGTCGGCGTCGACCTCCACCTTGAGCGAGGGGACGAACTCGACGTCGGCGGAGTCGTACTCGATCCCGGCATCCTGCAACGCGCTGCGCACCGACACGAGATCGCTGGCCTCGGTGATCACGCCGAAGCCCTCGCCGTGCGGCTCGACCTCTTCCGCGCCGGCTTCGAGCACGGCGAGCATGACGTCGTCTTCGCTCGTGCCCTCGGAGGGGACGACGATGACGCCCTTGCGGCTGAAGTTGTAGGCGACGCTGCCGGGGTCGGCGAGCGTGCCGCCGTTACGGCTGAGGGCCGTGCGCACCTCGGCCGCGGCGCGGTTCTTGTTGTCGGTCAGACACTCGATGAGGAAGGCGACGCCGTTCGGTCCGTAGCCCTCGTACATGATCGAGGCGTACTCGACCGCTTCGCCGCCGATGCCGGCGCCGCGCTTGATCGCGCGGTCGATGTTGTCTTTGGGGACCGAGGTCTTCTTGGCCTTGAGGACCGCGTCGAACAGCGTCGGGTTGCCCTGGAGATCGGCTCCACCGAGCTTCGCCGCGACCTCGATGTTCTTGATGAGCTTGGCCCACGACTTGGCGCGGCGGGAGTCGATGACCGCCTTCTTGTGCTTGGTCGTGGCCCATTTGGAGTGTCCGGACATTCCCCCATTCTAGAGCGCGAGGGCACCGGTGCCGTGTCTGGCGCGAACGTGCTCGGGGAACCGCTCGTGAGAGCGCGTGTCCCCTCGACCTCCGCGCCGCGCGGACGAACGGAGGTCGCCGAGTCGAGCGAGGGGCTCGAGCGATGTCAGGCGTCGAGAGTGCGACGTGCGTCAGCAGTGCCCGTGGGTGAGGCGCCGAGCGTTCCCGCGACATCCGCATCGCGTCGGCCGCGCACCCGGTCGAGGAATCGCTCGTGAAATCGCGTCTCCCCCGTCGACTCCGGGTGGAACGCCGTGCCCAGCAGGGCGCCCTGCTCGATCGCGACCACGCGGCCGTCGGGGAGGGATGCCAGGGGCTCGGCATCCGGTCCCCACTCCACGACCGCGGGCGCCCGGATGAACACGGCGTGCACCGGCGGATCGCCCAGGGCGGGCACATCGAGGTCGGTCTCGAACGACTGCGTCTGACCGCCGAAGGCGTTGCGCTGAACGCGCACGTCGAGGCCGCCGAACGTCTGCTGACCGGCGATCGCGCCGTCGATGCGGTCGGCAAGGAGGATGAGCCCCGCGCACGTTCCGTACATCGGCATGCCGGCGGCGATGGCCGTGCGGATCGGATCGAAGAGGCCGAAGGCGCGCGCGAGTTTGTCGATCACGCTCGATTCGCCGCCCGGCAGGACGAGCCCGTCGACCTCGGCGAGCTCGGCGGGTCGGCGCACGGGCCGGGCGTCGGCGCCCAGGTCCGCGAGCACGCGCAGGTGCTCGCGGA
>NZ_JBKBNC010000046.1:0-19265 GCF_046295495.1 Microbacterium sp. | reverse complement strand
GTCCCGCCCCGGCGCGCCCCGGCCCGCGCGTCCCGCCCCTGGCGCGACCCGCCCGGCGCGCCCCGCCCGAGCTCGGCGAAGTCGCTCGCATAAACGCGATCCGCGCGCAGAAACACGACGTCAACGCGTTTATACGCGCGAATCGCGTTTATGCGGCCACGTCCCCGCGTGCGCGCCGACCCACGTCCCCCGCGCGCGCCGACCCATGTCCCCCGCGCGCCCGCCAAGACGCGTCGCCCCGTCCGCGCGACACGCGGCGCCCGCGACGGCCGACGCTGCGCGGACAGCCCCACCCCCGTCGACCCGATACCCTGGAACCGTGAAGACCTTCGACGACCTGTTCGCGGAACTCAGCGCCAAGGCCGTCGAGCGACCCGCCGGCTCCGGCACCGTGGCGCAGCTGGATGCCGGTGTGCACGCGATCGGCAAGAAGATCGTCGAAGAGGCCGCCGAGGTGTGGATGGCCGCCGAGTACGAGTCCGACGAGGCCGCGGCCGAGGAGATCTCGCAGCTGCTCTACCACCTGCAGACGCTCATGCTCGCCAAGGGCCTGTCGCTCGAAGACGTCTACCGACATCTCTGAGCCGCGCCCTCCCGCCCGTCTCTGCGGCTCGCTCGCCGCTCCCCGCTCACACAACACGAAAGCCCCCGTCATGCTGCGAATCGCCGTGCCGAACAAGGGGTCGCTCGCCGAAACCGCCGCCGAGATGCTCTCGGAGGCCGGGTACACCGGACGACGCGACTCGAAAGACCTCTACACCGTCGACCCCGTCAACGAGGTCGAGTTCTTCTACCTCCGCCCCCGCGACATCGCGACCTACGTCGGCTCGGGCGCCCTGGACGTCGGAATCACGGGCCGCGACCTCCTGCTGGACGCCCGCATGCCCGGTGCCCGCGAGGTCGAGTCGCTCGGCTTCGCCGGCTCCACGTTCCGCTTCGCCGGCCGCCCCGGCCGCTTCACCGACGTCGCCGACCTGCAGGGCCTGCGCGTCGCCACCGCCTACCCGGGCCTTGTCGACGCCTTCCTCGACGAGCGCGGCATCGCGGTCGACATCGTGCCGCTCGACGGCGCGGTCGAGTCCGCGGTGCAGCTCGGAGTCGCGGATGCCGTGGCCGACGTCGTCTCCACCGGCACGACGCTGCGTCAGGCCGGGCTCGAGATCTTCGGTCCCGTCCTGCTCGAGAGCGACGCCGTGCTCATCGCCGGCCCGCAGGAGGCGGAGGGCACCGAGACGCTTCTTCGGCGCCTGCGCGGCGTGCTGGCCGCGCGCAAGTACGTGCTGATCGACTACGACCTGCCGGCCGCGCTCGTCGACCAGGCCGTGGCCGTGGCACCGGGCCTGGAGTCGCCGACGATCTCGCCGCTGCGCGACCCGGAGTGGGTGGCCGTGCGCGTGATGAGCCCGCGCCGCGACGTCAACCAGGTCATGGACGCGCTCTACGCGATCGGTGCGCGGGCGATCCTCGTCACCGAGATCCTCGCCGCGAGGCTCTGATGACCCTCGCGCGTCGCGTCATCCCGTGCCTCGACGTCGCGGGCGGTCGCGTGGTCAAGGGCGTCAACTTCCTCGACCTGCGTGACATGGGCGACCCCGTCGAACTCGCGAAGCTCTACTTCGACCAGGGCGCCGACGAGGTCACCTTCCTCGACGTCACCGCGACCGTCGACGAGCGCTCCACCACCTACGACGTCGTGCGCCGCACGGCCGAGCAGGTGTTCATCCCCCTCACCGTCGGCGGGGGAGTGCGCTCCAGCGACGACGTCGCCCGGCTCCTCGCCGTCGGTGCCGACAAGATCGGGGTCAATTCCGCCGCGATCGCGCGCCCCCCACTGATCGACGAGATCGCCGACCGCTTCGGTGCACAGGTGATCGTGCTCTCCCTCGACGTCAAGCGAGCGGCATCCGCCCCCTCCGGGTTCGTCGTGACCACCCACGGCGGCCGCACCGAGACGAGCCTCGACGCCCTCGAATGGGCGCGCGAGGCCGTCGAGCGCGGGGCGGGGGAGCTGCTGGTCAACTCCATCGACGCCGACGGGACGAAGCAGGGCTTCGACCTCGAGCTCGTGCGTCTCATGCGCCAGGTCGCCGCGGTCCCCGTCATCGCCTCGGGCGGGGCGGGTGCGCTCGAGCACTTCGCCCCCGCCGTCCAGGCGGGCGCCGACGCCGTGCTCGCGGCGTCCGTGTTCCACTCCGGCCAGCTCACCGTGGGGCAGGTCAAAGACGCGATGGCCGCGGAAGGGATCGAGGTGCGCCGATGAGCGTCGACCGTGTGAAGTATGACGCCGACGGGCTCGTCGCCGCCGTGATCCAGCAGTTCGACTCGCGCGAGGTGCTGATGGTCGGGTGGATGGATGCCGAGGCCCTGGACCGCACGCTCACCTCGGGCCGCGTGACCTTCTGGTCGCGCTCACGCCAGGAGTACTGGCGCAAGGGCGACACCTCGGGTCACATCCAGCTCGTCAAGGGTGCGCGCCTCGACTGCGACGGCGACACCCTGCTCATCGAGGTCGACCAGATCGGCGCCGCCTGCCACACCGGCGACCACACGTGCTTCGACGCCGACGACCTGCACCCGGTCGTGGGGGAGCGCTGATGCGGCGCGGTCGTTCCACCGCCGTCCTGGCGATGCTCATCGCGGGTGCGATCGGCGTCATCGCGTCGACGCAGACCTGGATCGACGTGACCCTCGACGACGGTGCGCAGCAGACCCTCGCCGTGCCCGGCGCCGACGCCGTGCCCGTTCTCACCCCCCTGAGCCTCGCCGCCCTCGCGCTCGGTGCGGCCCTGTCGATCGTCGGCCCCGTGCTGCGCTACGTCTTCGGGGTGCTCGGCATCCTGATCGCCGCGCTGGTGGGCATCCAGACCGCGCAGGTGCTCCTCGCCACGCCCGTGTCGGCGACCGCGGCGACGGTCACCGAGGCGACCGGGATCTCGGGAACGGATGCCGTCGCCTCGCTCGTGGCGAGCCTGTCGCTCACCCCCTGGCCCGCTGTGACGCTCCTGGCCCAGGTCGTGCTGGCCGCCGCGGCCGTGTTCACGCTCGTGACCGCGCGCCGCTGGGTCTCGGGCGCGAGCCGTAAGTACCGCACCTCCGCCGAAGCCGGCGGTGACGCCGGTCGTCCGCACGACGCCATCGACTCGTGGGACGACCTCTCGCGCGGCGACGATCCGACGGCCTGAGAGCCCGGCGGATCCTCGCCGTCCTCGATCGACGCTCGCCACGCCGGCGACCCGCGCCGCACGCGTTTCGCGGCGGGCCGACCTCGCGACATCGAGACGTCGGCGGAGGAGGCGCATCGCGCTTCGATAGACTGGACCCACGCTTTCCCCCGCGCCCGCGCGCGACTGTTAGGAGCCCCATGAGCAACCCCATCGGCGATCCCGGCCACGGACACTCGCCCGCCGCCTGGACGGCCGTGATCATCATGCTCGTCGCGATCACGCTCGGCACCCTGTTCTTCTGGTTCGACATGCCCGTGCTCGTGTGGGCCTCGGTGGGCCTGCTCATCGTCGGGGCGATCGTCGGTCTGGTCATGAAGAAGGCCGGCTACGGCGCAGACGGCGCGAAGTCCAACCCGAAGGCGCACTGACCGTGCTGGCCGATCTGACGGCCGGAGCGGTGGAGGATGCCGAGCAGCGCGCGCAGGCGCGTCCGCTCGCCGACGTCGAGCGCGACGCCCTCGCGCAGACGCCGGCGCGCGATGCGCTGGCGATGCTCGCTCCCGCCGACCGCGTGAAGATCATCGCCGAGGTCAAGCGGGCGAGCCCCTCGCGCGGCGATCTCGCGGCGATCCCCGACCCGGCACGGCAGGCCCGCCTGTATGAAGAGGGCGGCGCCTCGGCCATCTCGGTGCTCACCGAGCGGCGCAAGTTCAAGGGCAGCCTCGCCGATCTCGAGGCCGTGCGGGCCGCCGTCGGCGTTCCCGTCCTGCGAAAGGACTTCATCGCGACGCCCTACCAGGTGCTCGAAGCCCGCGCCTCGGGCGCCGATCTCGTGCTGCTCATCGTCGCCGCCCTCGACGACGAGACGCTCGCCGAGCTGTACGGCCTCGTCACCGAGCTCGGGATGACAGCCCTCGTCGAGACGCACTCCGCCGACGAACTCGAGCGCGCCGCGCAGCTGGGCGCGAAGCTCATCGGCGTCAACGCCCGCAACCTCTCCACGTTCGAGCTCGACCGCGACCTCTTCGGCTCGCTCGCCGAGCGCTTCCCGACCGACGCGGTCAAGATCGCCGAGTCGGCCGTGCTCGCCCCCGCCGACGTCGCCCACTACCGCGCCGCGGGCGCCGACGTCGTGCTCGTGGGCGAAGCCCTCGTCACCGGCGACCCCGTCGCCACCCTCCGTGCGTTCCTCCAGGAGACGACATGACCACCGCGACGACCCACACGCTCCGCGATCAGAAGGGCCCCTTCTTCGGGGACTTCGGCGGCCGCTACATGCCCGAGTCGCTCATCGCGGCGATCGACGAGCTCACCGCGGTCTACGAGTCGGCCATGGCCGATCCGAGCTTCCACGCCGAGCTCTCGGCGCTCCTGCACGACTACGCCGGTCGGCCCTCGGTGCTCACCGAGGTCCCCCGCTTCGCCGAGCACGCGGGCGGGGCGCGCGTGTTCCTCAAGCGCGAAGACCTCAACCACACCGGTTCGCACAAGATCAACAACGTGCTCGGACAGGCGCTGCTGACCAAGCGCCTCGGCAAGACGCGGGTCATCGCCGAGACCGGCGCCGGCCAGCACGGCGTGGCGACCGCCACGGCGGCGGCGCTCTTCGGCCTCGACTGCGTCGTGTACATGGGCGAGGTCGACACCGAGCGCCAGGCGCTCAACGTCGCCCGCATGCGCCTGCTGGGCGCCGAGGTCATCCCCGTCACGACGGGTTCGCGCACGCTGAAGGACGCCATCAACGAGGCGTACCGCGACTGGGTCGCCTCGGTCGAGACGACGAACTACATCTTCGGCACCGCCGCGGGCCCCCACCCGTTCCCGGCGATGGTGCGCGACTTCCAGAAGGTCATCGGCGAGGAGACCCGCGCCGAGTTCCTCGAGCGCCTCGGGCGCCTTCCCGACGCCGTCCTCGCCTGCGTCGGCGGCGGCTCCAATGCCATCGGCATGTTCGACGCGTTCCTCGACGACGAGGGCGTCGCCCTCTACGGCGTCGAAGCGGCCGGCGACGGCGTCGACACCCCCAAGCACGCGGCATCCATCGGTCGAGGCCGACCGGGCGTGCTGCACGGGGCGCGCACCTACGTCCTGCAGGACGAAGACGGCCAGACCACGGAGTCCCACTCGATCTCGGCCGGCCTCGACTACCCGGGCGTCGGTCCCGAGCACGCCTGGCTCGCCGACATCGGGCGGGCGCAGTACATCCCCGCCACCGACGACGAGGCCATGCAGGCCCTGCGCCTGCTCTCGCGCACCGAGGGCATCATCCCCGCGATCGAGTCCGCCCACGCCCTGGCCGGCGCCCTGCGCATCGGTCGCGAGCGGGGCCCGGACGCCCTGATCGTCGTCAATCTCTCCGGCCGCGGCGACAAGGACATGGACACCGCCGCGCGCTACTTCGACCTGTACGACGCCGAGCACGCCCCCGAGGCGGCGGCGGGGTCCGCGCAGACCCATGCCGCCGAGACCGTCGCGGACGCGCCGGGCTCGCCCGTCGACGTGACGCCGGCGCCCGACGCCGCGAGCGGTGCGGGGGTCGAGCTGTGACCTCGCGCGTCGCCACGGCGATCCGGGCCGCGCACGCCGAGGGTCGAGGCGCCTTCGTCGGTTACCTGCCCGCCGGCTTCCCCGACGTCGCCACCAGCATCGAGGCCGCCGTCGCGCTGGCCGAGGCCGGTGCAGACGTCATCGAGCTCGGCCCGCCCTACAGCGACCCCGTCATGGACGGCCTGGTCATCCAGGAGGCCACGCAGACGGCCCTGGCCAACGGCTTCCGCATGCGCGACCTGTTCACGATCATCCGCGAGGTCACGGCGCGCGTCGACACGCCCGTCCTCGTCATGACGTACTGGAACCTCGTCGAGCAGTACGGCGTCGACCGCTACGCCGACGAGCTCGTCGCCGCCGGGGGAGCGGGGCTCATCACGCCCGACATCACCCCCGACGCGGGAGCGGCGTGGATCGCCGCGAGCGAGCGCACCGGTCTCGACCGCGTGTTCCTCGCCGCCCCGACCTCGTCCGATGAACGCCTCAAGATGATCGTCGACGCCTCGACGGGCTTCGTCTACACGGTCTCGACCATGGGGATCACGGGCGAGCGCACGCAGCTGGATGCCGCGGCCCGGGGTCTCGTGGAGCGCCTGCGCTCCTTCGGGGCCGAGAACGCGTGCGTCGGCATCGGCATCTCCAACGCCGAGCAGGTCGCGGGTGTCGTGGAGTACGCCGACGGTGCGATCGTGGGAACCGCGCTGGTCAAGGCGCTCCGCGACGGTGGCGTCGAGGGACTGTCCACGCTCGCGCGGGAGCTGTCCGCGGGCGCGGCGCGGCGCGCCTAGACTCGTTCGCATGACGTTCGCCCTCTCGAGCGCCGCCTCCGGCGTGCTCGCCAGCATCCCGAGCCCGACCATCTCGTACGTCGATCTCGGTCCGCTCCGCATCCACTTCTATGCCCTGTGCATCGTCGCGGGCATCATCGTCGCGGTGTTCCTCACGAACGCTCGGCTGACGCGTCGCGGCGCCGAGAAGTGGGTCGTCATCGACATCTGCCTGCTGGCGGTGCCGCTCGCGATCGTCGTGGCGCGCATCTACCACGTGGTGACGCACCTGGGTTTCTACTTCGGGCCGGGGTCGAACCCCTGGATCCTGTTCACGTTCGACGGCGGATTCCAGTGGCAGACCGGAACGGTGTGGGCCATCTGGGAAGGCGGAATCGCCATCTACGGCGCCCTCATCGGTGGCGCGATCGGCGCGATCCTCGGATGCCGCTGGACCGGCATCCGTTTCTGGACCTTCGCCGACGCCCTCGCGCCGGGGCTCATCATCGCCCAGGCCATGGGCCGCTTCGGCAACTGGTTCAACCAGGAGCTGTTCGGTCAGCCCACCGACCTGCCGTGGGGCCTCGAGATCTCCGCCGGCAACCCCGCCATCCCGGTGGGCCTTCCCGCCGGCACGCTGTTCCACCCCACCTTCGCCTACGAGGTCGTCTGGAACCTGCTCGGCGCGGCGGTCATCCTGTACGTCGGCAAGCGCTTCACCCTGCAGTGGGGCAAGCAGTTCGCGATCTACCTCATGTGGTACTCGGCGGGTCGCATCGTCTGGGAGTCCATCCGCGTCGATCCGAGCGACATCATCCTGGGCCTGCGCACGAACGTGTGGGCGGCGATCTTCGGCGTCATCATCGGCATCGTCATCTTCGTGGTGCAGTCGCGCCGCCACCTGGGCCTCGAGCCCTCGCCGTACGTACCGGGGCGTCAGCCCAAGGCTGCGGGGGCTGTAGACTCAGGCGACCCCTCTGACTTCGTCGACGTGAGCGAGCCGCCCGCGACGAGCGACACCGTCGGCACCAGCGCCACAAGCAGCCCCGCCACGAACTAACACTCTGGGCCGACGTCGTCCCATTCGAAGCATCAACGTGAGGACGGTTGATATGGCTTCCAGCCTGCGTTCCGACACCGTCGGAGGCACGTTCCCGGCCCGACAGGGAATGTACGACCCGTCGTTCGAGAAAGACGCCTGTGGCCTCGCCATGGTCGCCACTCTCCGCGGCGAAGCCGGTCACGACATCATCGATCTGGCGCTGACGGCGCTGCGCAACCTCGAGCACCGCGGAGCGATCGGCTCCGACGCGGGCACCGGTGACGGTGCCGGCATCCTCACCCAGATGCCCGACGCGTTCCTGCGCGCGGTGGTCGGCTTCGACCTGCCGCCGGTGGGGGAGTACGCCGCCGGCATGGTCTTCCTGCCCCTCGGGCACGAGGAGCGCGCCGCGATGAAGGCGGGCATCGAAGAGATCGCCCGCCACGAGAACCTCGAGGTGCTCGGCTGGCGCGAGGTGCCGGTCGAGGCGGAGAACCTCGGCAAGCTCGCCTACGAGGCGCGACCGGCGTTCGAGCAGCTCTTCGTGTCGCGTCCCGCCGTCGGCGACGAGCCCGCACTGTCGGGCATCGCACTCGACCGCCGCGTCTACCGTCTGCGCAAGCGCGCGCGTCACGACCTCGACGCGTACTTCGTGTCGCTGTCGAGCCGCACGCTCGGCTACAAGGGCATGGTCACGACCCTGCAGCTCGAGCCGTTCTACCCCGACCTGCAGGACGAGCGCTTCGCCTCGGAGCTGGCCGTCGTGCACTCGCGCTACTCCACGAACACGTTCCCGTCGTGGCCGCTCGCGCAGCCGCTGCGCATGCTCGCGCACAACGGCGAGATCAACACCGTCAAGGGCAACCGCAACTGGATGCGCGCGCGGCAGTCGCAGCTCGAGTCCGAGTTGATCGGCGACGTGCGCCCGCTGCTGCCCATCTGCACCGAGGGTGCGAGCGACTCCGCCTCCTTCGACGAGGTGCTCGAGCTGCTCACCCTCACGGGCCGCAGCCTGCCGCACGCGATCATGATGATGGTCCCCGAGGCGTACGAGAAGCAGGCGACGATCGACCCCGATCTGCGCGCGTTCTACGACTACCACTCCATGCAGATGGAGCCCTGGGACGGCCCCGCCGCCCTCATCTTCACCGACGGGACACTCGTCGGCGCGACGCTCGACCGCAACGGCCTGCGTCCGGGTCGCTGGACCGAGACCACCGACGGACTTGTCGTGATCGGCTCGGAGACCGGCGTGCTCGACTTCGCGCCCGAGCGCATCAAGCGCCGCGGCCGCCTCCAGCCCGGTCGCATGTTCCTCGTCGACACCGCGCAGCGCCGCATCGTCGACGACGCGGAGATCAAGTCGCAGCTCGCCGCCCTCGAGCCGTGGGCCGAGTGGGTCGACAAGGGTCGGGTCAAGCTCAGCGAGCTGCCCGAGCGCGAGCACATCGTGCACCCCATCGCCTCGATCACGCGCCGCCAGCGCACCTTCGGCTACACCGAAGAAGAAGTGCGCATCCTGCTGACCCCGATGGGACAGGGCGGCGTCGAGCCCCTCGGCGCCATGGGCAGCGACGCGCCCGTCGCCGTGCTCAGCGACCGCCCGCGGCTGCTGTTCGACTACTTCTCGCAGCAGTTCGCGCAGGTCACCAACCCGCCGCTCGACTCGATCCGCGAAGAGGTCGTCACGTCGCTGTCGCTCGGTTTGGGCCCTGAGCGGAACCTGCTCGACTGGGGTCCCGACCACACGCGCACGGTCACGCTGGACTTCCCCGTGATCGACAACGACGAACTCGCCAAGATCCAGCACATCGACACCGCCCTCCCGGGCCGGTCGTCGGTGACGATCCGCGGTCTCTACCGCGTCGAAGCCGGGCACAAGGGACTGCAGAAGCGCCTCACCCAGATGTGCTCCGAGGTCGACCAGGCCATCGAGGACGGCGCCGAGTTCATCGTCCTGAGCGACCGCGACTCCAACAAAGACCTCGCGCCCATCCCCTCGCTGCTCATGCTGGCCGCGGTGCACCACCACCTCATCCGCAAGGAGACCCGCATGAAGGTGGGCCTCGTGGTCGAGGCGGGCGACGTGCGCGAGGTGCACCACGTGGCGACGCTCATCGGCTACGGAGCCTCGGCGGTCAACCCGTACCTGGCGATGGAGACCGTCGAGTACCTCGTGCGCGCGGGCTTCATCACGAACATCACGCCCGAGAAGGCCGTCAAGAACCTGATCTACGCGCTCGGCAAGGGCGTGCTGAAGATCATGTCGAAGATGGGCATCTCCACCGTGTCGTCGTACGCCGGCGCGCAGGTGTTCGAGGCCGTGGGCCTCTCGCGCGAGTTCGTCGAGGCCTACTTCACCGGCACCGAGTCCAAGCTCGGCGGTGTGGGTCTCGACGTCATCGCGGCCGAGAACGCCGCGCGTCACGAATACGCCTACCCGCAGGATGCCGCGGCCCGCGCGCACGAGCGCCTGTGGACCGGCGGCGAGTACCAGTGGCGCCGCGACGGCGCCCCGCACCTGTTCAACCCCGACACGGTGTTCCGCCTGCAGCACGCGACGCGCGAGCGCCGGTACGACATCTTCCGCGAGTACACGCAGCTGATCGACGACCAGGCGCACGAGCTGAAGACCCTCCGCGGCCTGTTCGGCCTGCGCACGGGTGTGCGCCCGGCCGTGCCGATCGACGAGGTCGAGCCGGTCTCGGCGATCGTCAAGCGCTTCTCCACCGGCGCGATGAGCTACGGCTCCATCTCGAAGGAGGCGCACGAGGTGCTCGCCGTCGCGATGAACAGCATCGGCGGCAAGTCGAACACCGGCGAGGGCGGAGAAGACGTCGACCGCCTCCTCGACCCCGAGCGTCGCAGCGCGATCAAGCAGGTGGCATCCGGTCGCTTCGGCGTCACGAGCCTCTACCTCACCGAGGCGGACGACATCCAGATCAAGCTCGCCCAGGGAGCCAAGCCCGGCGAGGGCGGTCAGCTGCCCCCGACCAAGGTGTACCCGTGGGTGGCGCGCACGCGCCACGCGACCGCCGGCGTCGGCCTCATCTCGCCGCCGCCCCACCACGACATCTACTCGATCGAAGACCTCAAGCAGCTGATCTTCGACCTCAAGCGCGCCAACCCCACGGCCCGCATCCACACCAAGCTCGTCAGCCAGTCGGGCATCGGTGCGGTCGCGGCCGGGGTCGCGAAGGCGCTGAGTGACGTCATCCTGGTCTCCGGCCAAGACGGCGGCACGGGCGCGAGCCCGATGAACTCGCTCAAGCACGCCGGCACGCCGTGGGAGCTGGGCCTGGCCGAGACGCAGCAGACGCTCATGCTCAACGGCATGCGCGACCGCGTGGTGGTGCAGGTCGACGGGCAGATGAAGACCGGTCGCGACGTCATCATCGGCGCGCTGCTCGGTGCCGAGGAGTTCGGTTTCGCCACCGCGCCGCTCGTCGTCTCGGGCTGCATCATGATGCGCGTGTGCCACCTCGACACCTGCCCGGTGGGCGTCGCGACGCAGAACCCCGTGCTGCGCCAGCGCTTCACCGGCAAGGCCGAGTACATCGTCAACTTCATGGAGTTCATCGCCCAGGAGGTGCGCGAGTACCTCGCCGCCATGGGGTACCGCTCGATCGACGAGATCGTGGGCCGCTCGGAGCTGCTGGATGCCAACGAGGCGATCCAGCACTGGAAGGCGCGCGGCCTGAACCTCGCGCCGATCCTCGAGGGACCTCGCTTCGCCGACGACGAGCCGCGCCGCCACGGTCGCAACCAGGACCACGAGCTCGAGGAGCACTTCGACGTGCAGCTCATCGAGCGGGCGCAGGACGTGATCGCGCACGGGGGCCAGCTCACGATCGACCTGCCCATCCGCAACACCGCGCGCGCGGTCGGGACCATGCTCGGCCACCACGTCACCAAAGCGCGGGGCGAGCACGGTCTGCCCGAGAACTCGATCGACGTGCGCCTGACCGGCTCGGCCGGGCAGTCGTTCGGCGCGTTCATGCCCGCGGGCATCACGCTGCGCCTCGAGGGCGATTCGAACGACTACGTCGGCAAGGGACTGTCGGGCGGAACGATCGTCGTGCGCCCGCCGCGCGGCTCGACCTTCGCGGCCTCCGAGAACGTCATCGCCGGAAACGTCATCGGCTACGGCGCCACCCAGGGGCAGATGTTCCTGAACGGTGTGGTGGGCGAGCGCTTCCTCGTGCGCAACTCGGGTGCGACGGCGGTGGTGGAGGGCGTGGGCGACCACGCGCTGGAGTACATGACCGGCGGCCTCGCCGTGATCCTCGGCGCCACCGGCCGCAACCTCGGCGCCGGCATGTCCGGCGGTCAGGCCTACGTCTACAAGCTCGACCGCGACCTGGTGAACCGCGAGGCCATGGCATCCGGTGAGCTCGTGCTCGGCGCCCTCGGATCGGGGGATGCCGAGATCCTGCGCGACCTGCTCGACAAGCACGTCGCGGAGACCGACTCCACGCTCGCTCGTCGTCTCCTCGACGACTTCGACACCGAGGTGGACAACTTCGTCCGGGTGCTGCCGCGCGACTACGCCGCTGTGCTGCAGACCCGCCAGGAGGCGGTCGCCGAGGGGCTCGACCCCGACGGCGACGTCGTCTGGACGCGCATTCTGGAGGTGACGGGTGGCTGACCCGAAGGGTTTTCTCAAGACCACGGAGCGCGAGCTCCCGCAGCGCCGGCCGGTGCCGGTGCGCATCATGGACTGGAAAGAGGTGTACGAGCCGGGCGACTCGGCCGTCATCAAGCGCCAGGCCGGTCGCTGCATGGACTGCGGCATCCCGTTCTGCCACAAGGGCTGCCCGCTGGGCAACCTGATCCCGGAGTGGAACGACCTCACGTGGCGCGGCGAGGGCCGCGCGGCGATCGAGCGCCTGCACGCGACGAACAACTTCCCGGAGTTCACGGGACGCCTGTGCCCGGCTCCGTGCGAGAGCTCCTGCGTGCTGGGCATCAACCAGCCCGCGGTCACGATCAAGCAGGTCGAGGTCTCGATCATCGACGAGGCGTTCTCGAACGGCTGGGTCGAGCCCGAGCCGCCGGAGCGACTGACCGGCAAGACCGTCGCGGTCGTCGGTTCGGGCCCCGCCGGCCTCGCCGCGGCGCAGCAGCTGACGCGCGCCGGGCACACCGTCGCCGTGTTCGAGCGCGACGACCGCATCGGCGGACTGATGCGCTACGGCATCCCCGACTTCAAGATGGAGAAGCGTCACCTGGAGCTGCGTCTGCGCCAGATGCAGGCCGAGGGCACGCGCTTCCGCGCCGGTGTCGAGATCGGCACGGACATCTCGTGGAGCGACCTGCGTGCGCGCTACGACGCGGTCGTGGTCGCCACCGGCGCCACCGTGCCGCGCGACCTCGCGATCCCCGGCCGCGACCTCGACGGCGTGCACTACGCCATGGAGTACCTCGTCGAGGGCAACAAGGCGGTCGCGGGTGACCAGGTGCCGCAGCAGATCTCGGCCGAGGGCAAGCACGTCGTCGTCATCGGTGGTGGCGACACCGGCGCCGACTGCATCGGCACGGCCCACCGCCAGGGCGCGCTCAGCGTGACGAACCTGGCGATCGGCAAGCAGCCGCCGGCGGAGCGACCCGCCGAGCAGCCCTGGCCGATGATGCCGAACCTGTTCGAGATGGCCTCGGCCCACGAAGAGGGCGGGGAGCGCACGTTCCTGGCCTCGACGGTGGAGTTCCTCGGCAACGCCGCGGGAGAGGTGCGCGCGCTGCGCGTCGCCGAGACCGAGTACATCGACGGGCGCCGCATCCCCAAGAGCGGGACCGAGCGTGAGATCCCGGCCGACCTGGTGCTGATCGCGATGGGCTTCACCGGCCCCGAGCGGGAGCACCTCGAAGACCAGCTCGGGACGCGCTTCACGGGCCGCGGGAACGTCGATCGCGACGCCACCTACGCCACCACCACGCCGGGGGTGTTCGTCGCCGGGGATGCCGGTCGCGGACAGTCCCTCATCGTGTGGGCCATCGCCGAGGGCCGCGCGGCCGCCGCCGAGGTCGACACGTTCCTGATGGGCGAGACGGTGCTGCCTGCACCGGTGCGCCCGACCGATGTCGCCATCGGCCTGCTGCCCGCCTAAGCTGGCAAGGGCCGATCGGCCACTACCCGCAATCCTCACGGAGCTTGAAAACGGATGAGACGCGCCAAGATCGTCGCAACACTCGGGCCCGCCACGTCGTCGTATGAGATGGTTCGCGCCATCATCGACGCCGGGGTGGACGTCGCCCGCCTCAACCTGAGCCACGGAGATTACTCCGTGCACGACGCCAACTTCGCCAATGTGCGAAAGGCCGCCGAGGACGCCGGTCGCCCGGTCGCCGCCCTCGTCGACCTGCAGGGCCCGAAGATCCGCCTCGGCAAGTTCGAGAACGGTCCTCACGACCTGCTGCCCGGTGACATCTTCAAGATCACCGTGGAAGACATCCTCGGCACCAAGGAGCTCGTCGGAACGACGTTCAAGGGTCTGCCGCAAGACGTGCGCCCGGGCGACTTCCTCCTGATCGACGACGGCAAGGTGCGCGTCGAGGTCGTCGAGACCGACGGCACCGTGGTCACCACCAAGGTCATCGTCGGCGGCCCCGTGTCGAACAACAAGGGCATCAACCTGCCCGGCGTCGCCGTGAACGTCCCCGCGCTGAGCGAGAAGGACGAAGCGGATCTCCGCTGGGGCCTCAACGCCGGAGCCGACCTCATCGCGCTGTCGTTCGTCCGCGATGCCAAGGACATCGAGCGCGTGCACGAGATCATGGCCGAGGAGGGGCGCTACGTGCCCGTCATCGCCAAGATCGAGAAGCCGCAGGCGGTCGACAACCTCGAGGAGATCATCGACGCCTTCGACGGCATCATGGTCGCCCGCGGCGACCTCGGCGTCGAGCTGCCCCTCGAGGCCGTTCCGATCGTGCAGAAGCGCGCGGTCGAGCTGGCGCGCCGCATGGCCAAGCCCGTCATCGTGGCCACGCAGATGCTCGAGTCGATGATCACCAGCCCGGTGCCCACGCGCGCCGAGACCTCCGACGTCGCCAACGCCGTCCTCGACGGCGCGGACGCGGTCATGCTCTCGGGCGAGACCAGCGTCGGCGACTACCCGGTCGTGGTCGTCGAGACCATGGCGCGCATCGTGGAGTCCACCGAGGAGCACGGTCTCGAGCGCATCGCGCCGCTGACCAACAAGCCCCGCACCCAGGGTGGGGCCATCACCCTGGCCGCCGTCGAGGTCGCCGACTTCGTCGAGGCCAAGTACCTCTGCGTCTTCACCGAGTCGGGCGACTCCGCTCGTCGCATGTCGCGCCTGCGCTCGACCATCCCGATGATCGCTTTCACGCCCGAGCCCGGCATCCGTCGTCGCCTCGCGCTGACGTGGGGCGTGCGCTCGACGCTGGTCGAGCACGTGTCGCACACCGACAAGATGTTCCTGCAGGTGGACGACTACCTGCTCTCGCACGACCTCGCGAAGGTCGGCGACAAGGTCGTCGTCATCTCGGGTTCCCCTCCCGGAATCGCCGGCTCGACGAACGACCTGCGCGTGCACCGCGTGGGCGACGCCGTGCACGGTGCGGCCCCGGGATACCAGGAAGTCTGATCTCCGAACGACGCGCGCCGGTGACCCCGGCGCGCGTCGTGGCGTTCCCGCCCGGTACATTGGGAGCGCAACACCTGCCGGTGTGGCGGAATGGCAGACGCGGGGCACTCAAAATGCTCTGTCGAAAGACGTGTGGGTTCGAGTCCCACCACCGGTACGCCCTATCGCATCCTCGGTCACTCCGGGGATGCGCGAATTCCCGTTCTAGGATGGTCTCGTGACTGATCAAGAAGCCGCTCCGGCCACCGCCCCGACCGCACCTCGCCGCGTCGTCGTCGCGGAGGACGAGTCGCTCATCCGCCTCGACATCGTCGAGATCCTCCGCGACAACGGCTTCGATGTCGTCGGGGAAGCCGGCGACGGCGAGACCGCCGTGCAGCTGGCCACCGAACTGCGCCCCGATCTCGTGATCATGGACGTCAAGATGCCCCAGCTCGACGGCATCAGTGCCGCCGAGAAGCTGAGCAAGAACCACATCGCACCCGTCGTACTGCTGACGGCCTTCAGCCAGAAAGAGCTCGTCGAGCGCGCGAGCGAGGCCGGCGCGCTGGCCTACGTGGTCAAGCCCTTCACGCCGAACGATCTGCTGCCCGCGATCGAGATCGCCCTGGCCCGCTACGAGCAGATCATCACGCTCGAGGCCGAGGTGGCCGACATGGTCGAGCGCTTCGAGACCCGCAAGCTGGTCGACCGCGCCAAGGGTCTCCTGAACGAGAAGATGGGCCTGAGCGAGCCCGAAGCCTTCCGGTGGATCCAGAAGGCGTCGATGGACCGCCGCCTCACCATGCAGGACGTCGCCAAGGCGATCATCGAGCAGCTGGCGCCCAAGAAGGGCTGACCCGACCCCGAACGCGAAATGGATGCCACCCCGGTGGCATCCATTTCTGTTTCCCGCGGCGGGTGTCAGCGCGTCGGCGCGTCCTTGATCATGTTCGTGATGCGGATGGTCGAGCAGCGTCGTCCCTGCTCGTCGGAGACCGCGATCTCGTGCACGGTGAGCGAGCGCCCCAGGTGGATGGGGGTGCAGACGCCCGTCACGATGCCGGACGTCGCCGAGCGCGTGTGCGTCGCGTTGATGTCGATGCCCACCGCCAGCCTGCCCGAGCCGGCGTGGAGGTTGGCGGCCATCGAGCCCAGCGACTCGCCGAGCACGACGTAGGCGCCGCCGTGCAGGAGTCCGACGGGTTGGGTGTTGCCCTCGACGGGCATCGTCGCAACGCAGCGCTCGACCGTGAACTCGACCCACTCGATGCCCATCTTCTCGGCGAGGGCGCCCATTCCGCGCTGTTTCGCCCAGTCGAGGCCGGAGGTGGTGTCGTCGGTCGTGGAAGTCATCGTCGCCTTCGAATCGTCGGCATCGTCCCGAAGAAGGGGGGCGGCCGGGGGAGTGTCCGTGGTTCTCGTTACGCTGGGGGAGTGACGGATGCCGAAAAGCCTACTCTCCTCGTCGTCGACGGCCACTCGCTGGCCTACCGCGCGTTCTACGCGCTGCCGGTCGACAACTTCTCGACGAAAGACGGCCAGCACACCAATGGCATCTACGGCTTCCTGTCGATGTTCGTCAACCTGGTGAAGGCCGAGAAGCCGACGCACCTGGCGGTGGCGTTCGACACGTCGCGCCAGTCGTTCCGCACCCGCGAGTACACCGAATACAAGGCGAACCGCAGCGAGTCCCCGGCCGAGTTCAAGGGGCAGATCCCGCTGCTGCAGGAGTGCCTCGAGGCCATGGGGGTGCCCGTGCTGAAGAAGGAGGACTTCGAGGCCGACGACATCCTGGCCACCCTCGCCACGCAGGGCGAGGAGCAGGGCTTCAGCGTGCTGGTGTGCTCGGGCGACCGCGACACGATCCAGCTCGTCACCGACGACGTCACGCTGCTGTACCCCAACGTGCAGGGCGTCTCGCAGCTCAAGCGCTACGACACCGCCGCCGTCATCGAGAAGTACGGCCTCCCGCCCGCGCAGTACCCCGAGATCGCGGCCCTGGTCGGCGAGACCAGCGACAACCTCCCCGGCGTCCCGAAAGTCGGCGAGAAGACGGCGGTCAAGTGGCTCACGCAGTGGGGCTCGCTCGAAGCGCTGATCGAGAACGCCGACAAGATCACCGGCGTGGTGGGCAACAACCTGCGCGAGCACCTCGACGCCGTCACGCGCAACCGCGCGCTGAACCGTCTGCTGCGCGACGTCGAGCTGCCGGTCGGCCCCGGTGATCTCGCCGTGAAGCCGCTCGACACCCAGGCCGTGCGCGACATCTTCGCCCGCCTCGAGTTCCGTACGCTCCTGCCGCGCGTGTTCGACGCCATGGGCGGCGGAGAGACCGTCGCCGAAGAGACCCTGCCGACGGCCACCGCCCCCGCCCCGACGCGTCTCGACCCCGAGGCCCTCGCGGCGTGGGCCGCCGATGCCCAGGGGTCCGTCGGCGTGACCCTCACCCTCGCCGGCGCCGCCCCGACGGCGATCGGTCTCGCCTCGGGTGACGCCGCCGTCGAAGCCGAGTGGACGCCGGCGATGCGAGACGCGTTGGCGGGGTGGCTGGCATCCGACACTCCGAAGGTGTTCGCCGACGCCAAGCCCCAGATCAAGGCGCTGGCCCGCGAGGGTGTGGCCCTGGCGGGGGTGGCGTTCGACGTCATCCTCGCGGGGTGGCTGGTGCGCCCGAGCTTCCCCGACAAGACGCTCGGGGATCTGGTCGAACGCTTCCTCGACGAGAAGCTTCCCGTCGCCGACCCCACGCAGCTCGTCCCCGAGACCGATGGCGCCACCCCCGGCCAGCTGTCGTGGTACACGCGCCGGGTCGCCGAGGCGCAGCGCGCCGAGATGCCCGAGCGCGTGGCCGAAGTGCTCGACGACATCGAGCTGCCCACCCTCACCGCCCTGGCCGACATGGAACTGGCCGGTGTCGCCGTTTCCCACGAGAAGCTGTCGAGCTTCTCGTCCGAGCTCGGGGCGCGCGCCGACGCGCTCGCCCGCGACGCGTACGCGGCGATCGGACACGAGGTGAATCTCGGCTCGCCGAAGCAGCTGCAGGAAGTGCTGTTCGACGAGCTGCAGTTGCCCCGAACCCGCAAGACCAAGAGCGGCTACACCACGGATGCCGCGGCCCTGGCCGACCTGCAGGAGAGCGCGCCGCATCCCTTCCTCGATCTGCTGCTCCGTCACCGCGAGGCGACCAAGCTCAAGCAGATCATCGACGCCCTCGACACCGCCACGGGCACCGACGGGCGCATCCACACCACGTACGTGCAGACGGGCAGCCAGACCGGCCGCCTGTCGAGCACCGACCCGAACCTGCAGAACATCCCGATCCGCACGGAGGAGAGCCGGCGCATCCGCGCCGCGTTCGAGGTCGGCGAGGGATACGAGACCCTGCTCACGGCGGACTACTCGCAGATCGAGATGCGCATCATGGCGCACCTCTCGGGCGATCCGGGGCTGATCGAGGCGTTCAACTCGGGCGAGGACCTGCACCGTTTCGTCGGCGCGCGCGTCTTCGGCGTCGAGCCGGCCGAGGTCACCCCGGCGATGCGCACGAAGGTCAAGGCGATGTCGTACGGCCTCGTCTACGGGCTGTCGGCCTTCGGGCTGTCGAAGCAGCTGCGCATCGAGCAGTCCGAGGCCAAGAAGCTCATGCTCGAGTACTTCGCGCGCTTCGGCGCGGTGCGCGACTACCTGCGGGGCTCGGTCGAGCAGGCCCGCCAAGACGGCTACACCGAGACGATCTTCGGTCGCCGCCGCCCGTTCCCCGACCTGACCAGCATGAACCGGGTCCTTCGCGAGAACGCGGAGCGCGCGGCGCTGAACGCTCCGATCCAGGGCAGCGCCGCCGACATCATGAAGGTCGCACTGTTCCGCATCCGAGAAGAGCTGGCGACCGCGGGCCTCCACTCGCGCGTGCTGCTGCAGATCCACGACGAACTCGTCGTGGAGGTCGCGGCGGGGGAGTGGGATGCCGTCGAGGGCATCGTGCGAGCGCGCATGGCCGACGCCGCCGAGCTGTCGGTGCCGCTCGACGTGCAGATCGGCCGAGGCGGCGATTGGGACGAAGCGGGGCACTAGAGCGCGGGCCGATGCCTCGGGGGGTCGCGCGCGGCTGCTGCGCGGGCGCCGTGGCGCGGGCTCCCACTGCGCGGGCGCCGTGGCG
>NZ_JBKBNC010000045.1:0-21192 GCF_046295495.1 Microbacterium sp. | reverse complement strand
GGCGCCGCCGAACGTCCCCGTCCGGGCGAGACGGTGAACGCCGCGGAGCCCGCTCCGGCGCCCCGCGCCGCTGCTTCGGGCAGCCTCTTCGGCACCCCCGCGCCCGCGTCGACGCCCCGCGGCTCCGCGCCGTCGCCCACCCCCGACCTCTCCGGTCCCCGCCGCACCGGCGACGCCGGCCGTCCCTCGCAACCCACGCGTTCCACCGACGCCTCGCGCTCCGGCGACGCCTCCCGCTCCGCCGACACCGCCCGCGCCCCGCGCGTCGCCGACACCGACCGCGCCGCCGACGCCTCCCGCGCTCCGCAGCCCGCCCGGGAACCGGCCCTCGTCGGCGCCGGCGCCGCCGCAGCACGGTCCTCGGCGTCGAACACCCCCACCGCGGGCTCGCTCGAAGACCTCTTCACCGGTCAGACCACCACCCACGAGATCGGTTCGAGCGCGCCGCGCCCGCCGAAGCGACGCCGCCGCATCGGCGGCTTGATCGCGCTGGTCGTGGTCGTCCTGCTCGTGGGCGGCATCGCCGCGGGTGGCATCGTCGTGTGGAACACCTACGGTGATCGCATCCAGGCCTTCCTCGGCAACGAGGAGCCGATCGACTACGAAGCCGGCCAGGCCACGGGCGAAGCGCGCGTGACGATCGTCTCCGGCGACACGGGGGAGTCGGTGTCGCCCAAGCTCTTCGAGGCCGGGGTGACCAAGGCGTCGAACTCGCTCTACACGTACATGGTCGACAACTCCGTCGCCTTCACCTTCCAGCCCGGTGTCTACAAGCTCCAGCAGCAGATGACCTCGGAGGCCGTGCTCGCGGCCCTGCGCGACCCGGCGAGCCGCCTCGACTACTCCGTCCAACTGCGCGAGGGGCTCACGCTGCAGCAGTCGCTCGACCTCATTTCCGAGCAGCTCAGCATCCCGCGCGCCGACCTCGACGCCGCGGCCGCCGACCCCTCCCAGTACGGCGTGCCCGCCGCGACCCTGGAGGGGTGGATCTTCCCCGCCACCTACGACTTCGACGAGGGCGTCACGGCGCAGCAGGTCCTCGAGCGGATGGTGCAGCGCACCGTGCAGTCGCTGGATACCGCGGGCGTGCCCGAGTCGGATCGCGAACGCATCCTCATCGTCGCCTCGATCATCGAGCGCGAAGCGCGCAATCCCGACGACTTCTACAAGGTCTCGCGCGTGATCGAGAACCGCCTGCAGCCCTCGAACCAGGAGACCTTCGGCAAACTCGAGATGGATTCCACGGTGCAGTACGGCGCCGACGAGCTCGGGCGCGGGTCGGTCAGCACCTCCACCGAGGCGCGCAACAACGACAACCCGTGGAACACCTACATCTACCCCGGGCTGCCCGTCGGACCCATCTCCAACCCGGGCGACCTCGCGATCGACGCGGCCATGAAGCCCGCCGACGGCCCGTGGCTGTACTTCGTCACCGTCAATCTCGACACCGGCGAGACCGTCTTCACCTCGACGTACAGCGAGCACCAGACGGCCGTCGCGCAGTGGCAGGCCTGGTGCGCGGCCAACCCCGACGGCGGATGCTGACCGGCCCCACGCGCCTGGCCGTCTGGGGCGACCCGATCTCGCACTCGCGGTCGCCCCGGCTGCATGCCGCGGCGTACCGCGAACTCGGGCTCGACTGGGAGTACGGGCGGCGGCGCGTCGACGACGACGGGTTCGCCCGCGAGGTGGACGGGCTGGATGCCGCCTGGCGCGGCCTCTCGCTCACGATGCCGCTCAAGCACGTGGCGGCTCGGAGCGCGCGGACGCTCGATGACGATGCGCGTCTGACCGGGGCGGTCAACACCTATCTGCTCCCCGGTGACGGTCCGCACGGCTTCAACACCGACGTGGCAGGTCTCGCCCGCGCGCTCGACGAGGTCGGCGTCCGCTCCCCGCGGCGCGTGCGCGTGCTCGGCGCGGGGGCGACGGCCACCTCCGCCGTCGTCTCGGCCGTGCGCGCCGGAGCCGGTTCCGTTGAGGTGCGCGCACGCCGGCCCGAGGCCGCGGCGGCGCTCGTGGACCTCGGCCGATCAATGGGCGTCGAGGTCACCGTCCGCCCGCTCGACGACGACCGCCCCCACACCGTCGACGCCACGATCGCCGCCCTCCCCGGCGGCACCGATCTCGGCGTCCTCGCGGGGGTGCTGGCATCCGCGTCGGGTCCGCTCGTCGACGTGGTCTACGGCGGGTGGCCGACCCCGCTCGCCCAGGCGTGGGGCGGGGCGGGTGTCGCCGCGCACGACGGCCTCGGGATGCTGCTGCACCAGGCCCTGCTGCAGGTGCGGGTGTTCGTCGGGGGAGACCCGGCGCGCGCGCTCGAGCGGGAGCACGAGGTGCTGTCCGCGATGCGCATCGCGGTCGTGGGAGACTAGGGGCATGCTTCGCGTTCTCACGGCCGGCGAGTCCCACGGCCCCGAGCTGATCGCCCTCATGGAGGGGATGCCCGCCGGCGTCCCGATCTCGTCGGCGCAGATCCGCGCCGAACTGGCGCGCCGCCGCCTCGGCTATGGCCGCGGCTCGCGCATGAAGTTCGAGGAGGACGAGCTCACCCTCTCCACCGGCATCGTGCACGGTTTCACGATCGGCAGCCCGATCGCGCTGCGTATCGGCAACACCGAGTGGCCGAAGTGGACCGAGGTCATGAGCCCCGAGCCCGTCGAGCTGTCCGACCGTTCGCGCGGTCGCGGGGCGGCGTTGACGAGACCGCGTCCCGGCCACGCCGACCTCGTGGGGATGCAGAAGTACGGCTTCGACGAGGCCCGGCCAATCCTCGAGCGCGCGTCCGCGCGCGAGACCGCGGCCCGCGTGGCGCTCGGCGCCGTCGCCCGCTCCTTCCTCGGCGAGCTCGGCATCCGACTGGTCAGCCACACCCTGTCGATCGGTCCCGTGCGGGTGCCCGACGACGCGGACCTGCCCACGCCCGACGACGTCGAGCGTCTCGACGCCGACCCGCTGCGCTGCTTCCACGCCGACACGAGCGCCGCGATGGTGGCCGAGGTCGACGACGCCAAGAAGGCCGGAGACACCCTCGGCGGCGTCGTCGAGGTGCTCGCCTACGGCCTGCCCCCGGGGCTCGGCTCGCACGTGCAGTGGGACCGCCGACTGGATGCCAAGCTGGCCCAGGCCCTCATGAGCATCCAGGCGATCAAGGGCGTCGAGGTCGGCGACGGCTTCCTCACGACCACGCGTCGGGGTTCGCAGGCGCACGACGAGCTCTTCGCCACCGGTGAGGGAATCACCCGCTCGTCCGACCGCGCGGGTGGCACCGAGGGCGGCATGTCCACCGGCACCGTGCTGCGCGTGCGTGCGGGCATGAAGCCCATCGCGACGATCCCGAAGGCGCTGCGCACCGTCGACGTGGCCACCGGCGACACCGCCGCGGCGCACCACCAGCGCTCCGACGTCTGCGCGGTCCCCGCGTCCGGCGTCGTGGCCGAGGCCATGGTCGCCGTCACCCTCGCCGACGCGGTGCTGGAGAAGTTCGGCGGCGACAACGTCGCCGAAACGCGTCGCAACCTCGAGACCTACCTGGCGAACCTGCCCGAGACCCTGCGCACGACCGACGCGTCCGACGCGGCGCTCCTCGCGCATGACCTCGCCTGAGCCGATGACCGCCGACGCGCCGGCCGCGCACGCGGGGCCGTCCGCCGGCGCCGATGCCGTGAGCGATCCCGCCGCGGCCCGCCGCCCGGCGAGCGAGTCGGACGCCTCGGCCGTCGTGCTCATCGGGCCGATGGGCGCGGGGAAGACCAGCGTGGGGCGCCGCGTCGCCCGGGCGCTCGGCGCGCCCTTCAGCGACACCGACAAGCTCGTCGTGCGCGACCACGGCCCCATCCGCGACCTGTTCCTGGCCCACGGCGAGCCGCATTTCCGGGCCCTCGAGCGCGAGGCGGTCGTCGAGGCGCTCGGCCACGGCGGTGTCATCGCCCTGGGCGGCGGAGCCGTGCTCGACCCCTCGACCCGGGAACGCCTCACCGCGCACCGCGTCGTGCTGCTGACCGTGGCGCCGCACGTGGTGGCATCCCGCATCCACGGCGACGACCGGCCGCTGCTCGACGGCGAGGATCCCACCGCGCGCTGGCAGCGCATCTACGAGGAGCGGCGACCGATCTACGAGTCGACCGCCGACATCGCCTTCGACACGTCGTCGGGACCGCTGTCCCGCGTGGTCGACGACATCGTGGCCTGGGCGCGAACCGCCCCGGCCGAGGAGAGACCATGAGCGAGACCACCACCATCAGCGTCGCCGGTGACCCCGGCTACGACATCACGGTCGGCCGGGGCCTGCTGGCCTCGATCGCGGAGAAACTGCCCGCCGGCGCCCAGAAGGTGCTGATCGTGCATCCGCCGACCCTCGCGGCCCAGGCCGAGTCGCTGCGCGCCCAGCTGGTGGGCGAGCGACAGGTGCTCCTCGCCGAGATCCCGGATGCCGAGGCCGGCAAGCGCGTCGAGGTGGCGGCGTTCTGCTGGCAGGTCATGGGTCAGGCCGACTTCACCCGCACCGACGTCGTGATCGGCTTCGGCGGGGGAGCGGTGACCGACCTCGCCGGCTTCGTCGCGGCGACGTGGCTGCGCGGCGTCGCTCTCGTGCAGGTGCCGACGACCGTGCTGGGGATGGTGGATGCCGCGGTGGGCGGCAAGACCGGGATCAACACCGCCGAGGGGAAGAACCTCGTGGGCGCCTTCTGGCCCCCGGTCGCTGTGGTGTGCGATCTCGACCTGCTCGACACGCTGTCGCGGAACGAGGCGACCGCCGGCTTCGCCGAGGTGGTCAAGGCGGGCTTCATCTGGCATCCCGAGATCCTCGATCTCATCGAAGCCGACCCGCAGAACATCGTCGACCCTCGCGGCGAGGGCTTCCGCCGGTGCGTCGAGCTCGCCATCGACATGAAAGCGCGCGTCGTCGGCGAAGACCTGCGGGAGGCGGGACTTCGCGAAGTGCTGAACTACGGCCACACCCTCGGTCACGCGATCGAGCACGCGGAGCGCTACCGCTGGCGTCACGGCGCGGCGATCTCGGTGGGCATGGTGTTCGCGGCGGAGCTTTCGCGCCTGGCCGGGCGCCTGTCCGACGACGTGGCCCAGCGCCACCGCACGGTGCTCGAGTCGCTCGGGTTGCCGACCACCTATCGCGCCGGCGCGTTCCAGACGCTCAAGGCCACGATGCAGCGCGACAAAAAGAGCCGCGGCAGCATGCTGCGCTTCATCGTGCTCGACGACCTGGCGCGCCCCACGGTGCTGCAGGCACCCGATGAGTCGTTGCTGTTCGCGGCGTACCAGGAGGTCGGTGCGTGAGCTTCTCCGTGCGCCGCGTGCGCGCGGGTGAGGGCGAGCGCGTCCGCGAGCTGCGCCTGCGGGCCGTGAGCGATCCGGCCGCGGCGATGGCGTTCCTCACCACCTACGACCAGGAGATCGCGCGCGATCCGGCGTTCTGGGACGAACGCGCCGCGAGCGGTGCGAGCGGCGACGCGGGGGCGATGTTCATCGCGGAGACCGCCGACGCGTGGATCGGCTCGGCGACGGTGCTCGTGCGTCGCACGGGCGACCTCGACCACACCGGCCATCGCCTGCGCACGGACCATGCCGGGATCGTCGGCGTCTTCGTCGATCCCGCGCACCGCGGAGCGGGCGTCATCGACGCCCTGCTGGATGCGGCCGCCGACTGGACCGCCCACCGTGGCTTCGACACGGTGGGCCTCGGCGTGCACGTCGACAACGCGCGGGCGCAGGGCGCCTACCGCCGCGCCGGCTTCGTCGCCACCGGCGAGGAGTTCACCACGTCGATCGGCCGCGAGCGGGCGATGACCCGCTCGCTGCGGGTGCGCTGACCCGCGCCGGACGCCACGGGGGCACGACAATCAGCACCGGAGCCCGCGGAGGCGGCGCTGGTAGCGTGCCGGACATGACCACGCCCCGTCGACTGCTGCTCGTGAACGGCCCGAACCTCAACCTCCTGGGCACGCGCCAGCCCGAGATCTACGGGTGCGACACCCTGGCCGACGTCGAGCGCATCACCACCGAGGCCGCCGGTCGGCACGGCCTCGACGTGCGCGCCGTGCAGAGCAACCACGAGGGCGTGCTCATCGACGCGATCCACGCCGCGCGCCTGGACTGCGTCGGCATCGTCATCAACGCCGGGGGCCTCACCCACACCTCCGTCGCACTGCGCGACGCCCTAACATCCGTCGATCTGCCCGTCGCCGAGGTGCACATCTCGAACATCGCGGAGCGGGAGGCCTTCCGGCACTTCTCCTACATCGAGGACGTCGCCGTCGTGCACGTGATCGGCGAGGGCGTGCCGGGCTACGCGCGGGCCGTCGACCTGCTCGCCGAGGTCGTCGCGGGCCGCGCCGACGGCTGACGGCGGGGATCGCGTAGACTCAGACGTCGGGCTCTCGCCCACTTCGACTCACGAAACGGAATATCGGCACTCATGGCATCCACCGCAGACATCAAGAACGGCGTCGTCCTGAACATCGACGGTCAGCTCTGGAGCGTCGTGGAGTTCCAGCACGTCAAGCCCGGCAAGGGCGGCGCGTTCGTACGCACCAAGCTGAAGAACGTCATGAGCGGCAAGGTCGTCGACAAGACCTTCAACGCCGGCGCCAAGATCGAGACCGAGAACGTCGACCGCCGCGACTTCACGTACCTGTACAACGACGGTGAGGGCTTCGTCTTCATGGACGTCGCCGACTACGACCAGCTGACCGTCGGTGCGGCCACCGTGGGTGACGCGGCGAACTTCCTGCTCGAGAACCAGCAGGTGCAGATCGCGCTGAACAACGGCAACCCGCTCTACATCGAGATGCCGCCGTCGGTGGTGCTCGAGGTCACCTACACCGAGCCCGGCCTGCAGGGCGACCGCTCCTCGGCCGGCACCAAGCCCGCCACCGTCGAGACCGGCTACGAGATGCAGGTTCCGCTGTTCCTCGAGACCGGCACGAAGATCAAGGTCGACACTCGCACCGGCGAGTACCTCGGCCGCATCAGCTGACGTTGAGCGCCCGTACCAAGGCGCGCAAACGCGCCCTCGACATCCTCTTCCAGGCCGACGTGCGCGGCGAGGAGCTCGCGATCATGCTGGCCACGGAGGCCAAGCGCGCCGCCTCCGAGCCCGCCCGCGAGGCCTCCTGGCTGTACGCCCGCGACATCGTCGACGGTGTGATCGACAACCGCGACGCGATCGACGAGCAGATCACCACGTTCTCGAAGGACTGGTCGCTACAGCGCATGCCCGCCGTCGACCGGGCCCTGCTGCGCATCGGCGCGTGGGAGATCCTCTACAACGACGAGGTGCCCACGGCGGTGGCGATCGACGAGGCCGTGGAGCTGGCGAAGGAGTTCTCGACCGACGACTCCGGTTCGTTCGTGCACGGCGTCCTCGCCCGGATCGCCCGCTCGTCCTGAACGCCCGCAGCGTGTCCCGACGCGGCCCCGACATGATGTCGGCGGCCGCGTCGCGGCGTTTCCGGGCCCCCGGGTCGCCGCGTTTCGGGGCCGACGGGTCGACGCGCGGGGCATCGCCGCGGCCGGCGCCGCGCCCGGCGCCGCCAAAGGCACGCATAAACGCCCTCCGCTCGCATAAACGCGGGCACAGCGCGTTTCTGTGCGCCGATCGCGTTTATGCCCGGCCTGGGGCCCCCTCCGCCCCGAGACGGACGAGCGGCGCGCGCACGGGGATGTCGGGGGTCGGCGGAAGGGTTATGCCGTGACATCCTGGCGCGATCTGCTCTCCGGCGCCCCGCCGCGGGCGTACGACGCGCTCGCCCTCGGCATCGAGCTGCGCCAGCGCGAGGCTTACGACCCCGCGCGGTGGGAGGCGCGAGCGGTGGTCGCGGTGACGCCGCGCCTGCTCGCCCAGCGGCAGGACGACCTGCAGCTCGTCGCCCGCCCGCTCGTGCGGGGGGCGCGCGAGGCGTGGATCCGTGCGGATGCCACGTGGGACGCGGTGCGGCGGTCGACCGGCCGCTTCGACCCGGCGCACGTGCGCTGGTTCGCCGAGCTCCACGCCCTCGCGCAGGCGCTGCGCACGACCGGGCCGTTCGCCCCCTCGGGCGACACCGTGGCCCTCGACGCCGTCGACTCACCGCTGCTCTGGCCGCACCTGGCCGCGGCGGAGGGGCTCGGCATCGCGCTGGTGCCGATGCACCCGCAGCAGCGTGTGCGCCTCGCCGCCACCGCCGAGGCGCGCGTCGCGATCGACGCCGTGGGCGGGGGAGCCCTGCGCCTGTCGGCCGACCTCACGATCGACGGGGTCGCGGTCGACGCCGCGCACGCGCGGGCGATGGGGGCCGCGGGACTGTTCGCCTTCGCCCTCGAGCGCGATCCCGTGCCGATCGTGCTGGCCCCCGTCGCACTTCCGGAGCCCCTGCCTGCGCTGGTCGGCCGCAGCGCGGTGGAGGTGCCGTCCGCCGAGGCGGGGGAATTCGTCGCCGACGTCTACCCGCGGCTCGCGCGGCGCGCCCCGCTGTCGGTGGGCGCCGGGGTCCCCACCCCGCCACCGGCCCGCCCGACGCTCACCGTCGAGGTCGCGTACGCCGATCACGACGTGGCGTACCGCCTCGAGTGGGTGTACCCCGGCGGGCGCCGGGTGGCGTGGGCCACGACGGGCACCGACGCCGAGCGCGACCCGCGCGCGGAGGTGCAGATCGGCGGTCGTTTCGAAGAGGCCTGGGTGGCGGCATCCGACCTTCCGCTCGCGGGGAGGGCGACGCTGCGCGACGCCGACGCGGCGGCGTTCTCGACCCGCGTGCTGACGGCGGTCGACCGCGTCGACGAGGTGCGGGTGCGCACCACCGGCGACCCACCCCCGTTCCGGGAGCTGCGCGGTGATCCGTCGCTGCGCATCACGGCGGTGGAGTCCCTCGACCGCGACTGGTTCGACCTGGGGATCGTGCTCACGATCGACGGCCGCACGATCCCGTTCGGCACGCTGTTCAGCGCGCTCTCGCGCGGGCGCACGCGCATCAAGCTCTCGGACGGCGCCTGGTTCTCGCTCGCGCACCCGTCGCTGCAGCGCCTGCGCGAGCTGCTCGAGGAGGCCGCGACCCTCGACGAATGGGAGGCCGGTCCGCGGCTGCCCCGGACCCACCTGTCGCTGTGGGCGGAATTCAAAGACCTCGCCGACGAGTCCGAGGCCGCCGTGGAGTGGCGCGGGCTCGCGCGGGCGCTGCGCGCGGTGAGCGAGGTGCCGCCCGTGCCCACGCCGTCCGGGTTCCTCGCCGATCTGCGGCCCTACCAGCGCGAGGGCCTGTCGTGGCTCGCCCTCCTGCACGGGCACCGGCTCGGTGGCATCCTGGCCGACGACATGGGTCTCGGCAAGACGCTGCAGCTGCTCGCCCTCATCGCGCACACGCGGTCGCGGGGCGACGGGCGCCCGTGGCTGGTGGTCGCGCCCACCTCGGTGCTGCCGACGTGGCGGAACGAGGCGGAGCGGTTCGCGCCGGGCCTGCGCGTCGCGGTCGTGGAGGCCACGGCCGTCCGCCGCGAGCGCACGATCGCCGAGATCGCGGGAGAGGTCGACATGATCGTCGCCCCCTACGGCGTCGTGCGAACGGATGCCGCCGAGTTCGCGGTCCCGCGGTACTCGGGCGTCGTGCTCGACGAGGCGCAGTTCGTGAAGAACCCGGCGACCCGGATCCACCGCGCCATCGCCGCCCTGCGCACCGACGCCGTGTTCGCGGCGACCGGCACACCGATCGAGAACGGTCTCGACGACCTCTGGGCGCTGCTCTCGTTGACCGCGCCGGGGCTGTTCCCCTCGATCCGCCAGTTCCGCGAGGACTACACGCGCGCGATCGAGCAGCTGCCCACCGACGCCCCCACGGCGCTCTCGGCGGCCGCGGCGAGCGCGCACCGCGACACCACTCTCGATCGCCTCCGTCGCCGCGTCCGGCCCTTCCTCCTGCGCCGCACGAAAGACGTCGTGGCCGCCGACCTCCCGCCGAAGCAGGAGCAGGAGATCGCGGTTCCCCTCGCCCCGGCGCACCGGGAACTGTACGACCGGGTGCTCCAGCGCGAACGACAGAAGGTCCTGGGACTGCTCGACGACCTCGACCGCCAGCGATTCATCGTGTTCCGCTCGCTCACGCTGCTGCGCATGCTCGCGTTGGCGCCCGGGCTCGTCGACGAGCGCGACGCGCACCTCGGCTCGGCGAAGCTCGACGTGCTGCTGGAGCGCCTGGTCGAGGTGGCCGCCGAGGGACACCGTGCGCTGGTGTTCAGTTCGTTCACGTCGTTCCTCGATCTGGCGGCCGAGCGTCTTCGCGCCGCGGGGCTGGACTACGCCCACCTCGACGGTGGAACGGCCCGGCGCGGCGAGGTGGTCGAGGCGTTCCGCGGGGGAGAGGCGCCGGTGTTCCTCATCAGCCTCAAGGCCGGCGGCTTCGGCCTGACCCTCACCGAGGCCGAGTACGTATTCGTGCTCGATCCGTGGTGGAACCCCGCCGCCGAGGCGCAGGCGATCGACCGGGCGCACCGCATCGGGCAGACCCGCAGCGTCTTCGTGTACCGGCTCATCGCGTCCGGGACGGTGGAAGAGAAGGTGCGCGCGCTGCAGGAGCGCAAGGCCGCTCTGTTCGACGCCGTGATCGACGACGGCGAGGCCTTCGCCCGGTCCCTCGACGCCGACGACATCCGGGGGTTGCTTGGGCCGTGATCGTTCCGGTTCCCGGGCCGCACGGCATCCACCTCCCGACCCGCCGAGACTCCCCGAACCCTTCCAGCCGGCCCCGCGTAGACTCGTCAGGTTCCGCCAACGACACAGGAGCGACATGAGAATCACCGGCCTCGGCCACGCGGGAATGTTCATCGAGACGGCGGGCGGGAGCATCATCTGCGACCCGGTCATCGGTCCGAGCTTCTTCGGCTCGTGGTTCCCGTTCCCCGACAACCGCGCCCTCGACTGGGAGCGGTTCGGCACGGCCGACTTCCTGTACATCTCGCACCGCCACCGCGATCATTTCGATCCGGCGATGCTCGAGCGGTACGTGTCGAAAGACATCAAGGTGCTCCTGCCCGAGTACCCCACCGACGACCTCGAGCGGGATCTGCTCGCTCTCGGCTACACGAACCTCGTGCGCACCGAGGCGGGCGTCCCGCTGCGGTTCGGCGACCTGAAGCTCATGGTCACCCCCCTGCGCGCGCCCTCCGACGGGCCCATCGGCGACTCCTCGCTGTCGATCGACGACGGCACGGCATCCATCCTCAATCAGAACGACTCGCACCCCCTCGACCTGGACACGCTGTTCGACTTCGGCAAGCCCGACGCCTACTTCACCCAGGTGTCGGGTGCGATCTGGTGGCCCATGGTCTACGACCTGCCCCAGGATGCCAAACAGAACTTCGCCAAGCTCAAGCGCGACGCCCAGAACAAGCGGGCGATGTACTACATCGACAAGGTCGATGCTCCGCACGTGTTCCCGATGGCGGGTCCGCCGATGTTCCTGCGCGAGGAGCTGTTCCGCTACAACGGCACGGGCCTGGACGACGACTCGATCTTCACCGACCAGCGTGAGTTCCTCGCCCACATGAAGCAGCAGCGCCCCGATCAGAAGGGCTACCTGTTCCTCCCCGGCACCGAGGTCGAGGTGCACGGGTCCGAGGTGACGGTCACCCAGACGCTCTACACCGACGCCGAGATCGAGCGCGTCTTCGGCGACAAGTGGAACTACCTCGCCGAGCAGCGCGACAGCCGCCAGGCCGAGGTGCAGGCCGAGGTCGCCACGCGCGCCGAGGTCATCCCTCCCGCCGAGATGCTAGCGGCGCTGAAGGAGTGGTGGGAGCCGCTGCTGCGTCGCGCCCGCACGATCCGCAACGGCGTCGGCGGCGTCGTGCGCTTCCGCATCGGCGAACTCGACATGGTCGTGGACTTCCCCAGGGCGAAGCTGCGCGAGTACGCGGGGGAGGAGTGCATCTACTGGTACACGATCCCCGCCGACCTGGTGTCGACGAACATCCGCGACCACGAGATCGACTGGTCGAACTCGATCTTCCTGTCGATGCAGTTCGAGGTCGGCCGCTCGGGCAAGTTCAACGAGTTCCTGACGACGTTCCTGAAGTGCCTCTCGCGCGACCGCATCGAGTACGTCGAGAACTGGTACGCCGAGCAGTCCGACCAGACCGAGGATGCCGAGATCGACGGCTGGACCGTGCAGCGTCGCTGCCCGCACCTGCGCGCCGACCTGACCAAGACCGGCAAGATCGAGAACGGCGTGCTGACCTGCTCGCTGCACGACTGGAAGTGGGACCTGGCCTCGGGCCGGTGCCTCACGACCACCGGTCACCCGATCCGCTCGACGCCCAGCGCGGAGCGCGCTACCGAGGCCGCCGAGGTCGCGGCGGGCTGACGCCGAGCCGGGTGGGCGGGGGCGCACCCGAGCCCCCATGGATCGCCGGGGGCGGAGGTGTCCCACCCGCCGCCCCGGCTACGGACGACGTTCGGCGACGGGACGGCAGCCCCACCCGCTAGACTCGACGCCGAACCACAGCAACCTTTAACCCCGTCCCGTGAGGCGGAGAAGGGAGCGGCGGATGAATACGCGCACCGTCATGCACGATGCCGATATCGCCCGCGCTTTGACGCGCATCTCGCACGAGATCCTGGAGTCCAACAATGGACCGGAGGGACTCGTCCTCCTCGGCATCCCGACCCGCGGCGTCACGCTCGCGAACCGGATCGGCCCCCTCGTCGGCGACTTCGGCGGCGCCTCGGTCCCCGTCGGCTCCCTCGACGTGACCATGTACCGCGACGATCTGCACCGCAATCCCACGCGGGCCCCGCGCAAGACCGAGATCCCCGCCGGGGGCATCGACGGCAAGACCGTCGTGCTGATCGACGACGTGCTGTTCTCGGGTCGGAGCATCCGCGCGGCCCTCGACGCGCTCCAGGACATCGGCCGTCCCGCCGCCGTGCGCCTGGCGACGCTCATCGACCGCGGCCATCGCGAGCTGCCCATCCGCCCCGACTTCGTGGGCAAGAACCTCCCCAGCGCCCGCGACGAGCGCGTCAACGTCCGCCTCGCCGAGATCGACGGGGTCGAGGAGGTGACGATCGAGTCATGAGGCACCTGCTCGACACCCAGCACCTCTCGCGCGAGAGCGCGCTCGAGATCCTCGACGTCGCCGAGGACATGGCCGACACGCAGAGCCGCGAGGTCAAGAAGCTCCCGACGCTGCGGGGCAAGACCGTGGTCAACCTCTTCTTCGAGGACTCCACGCGCACGCGCATCTCGTTCGAGGCCGCCGCCAAGCGCCTCTCCGCCGACGTCATCAACTTCTCGGCGAAGGGCTCCAGCGTCAGCAAGGGCGAGTCGCTGCAGGACACGGCGCAGACGCTGCAGGCGATGGGGGCGGATGCCGTGGTCATCCGCCACGGAGCGTCCGGCGCTCCGCGCACCCTCGCGACCTCCGGCTGGATCAGCGCGGGCGTGGTCAACGCCGGCGACGGCACGCACGAGCACCCCACGCAGGCGCTGCTCGACGCCTTCACGATCCGCAAGCGCCTCTTCGGCACCGACAGCCGCGGCCGCGACCTCGACGGCATCCGGGTCACCATCGTCGGCGACGTGCTGCACTCGCGCGTCGCGCGATCGAACGTGTGGCTGCTGCACACCCTCGGCGCGCACGTCACCCTGGTGGCCCCGCCCACCCTCGTGCCCCAGGACGTGAGCGGCTGGCCCGTCGAGGTGGAGTACGACCTGGACCGCGCAATCGCCGCCGGTCCCGACGCGCTCATGATGCTGCGCATCCAGCTGGAGCGCATGAGCGCAGCGTATTTCCCGACTGAACGGGAGTATTCCCGCCGCTACGGCCTCGACGCGCGGCGCCTGCAGGCTCTGCCGGACGGTAGCATCGTTCTACACCCCGGTCCGATGAACCGGGGCCTGGAGATCTCCGCCGAAGCCGCCGATTCCCCGCGCTCGACGGTGCTCGAGCAGGTCACGAACGGTGTCTCCGTGCGGATGGCCGTGCTGTACCTGCTGCTGGCGGGCGAGCGGCCCGACAGCGAGAGAGAGGACCTCCGATGAGCCACGCCACCCCCCAGACCCTTCTGGTGCGCGGCGCGCGCGTCGAAGGTCAGGATGCCACCGACCTGCTCGTGCGCGACGGCGTCATCGCCGAGACCGGCTCCGGCCTCTCGCACGCCGGCGCGACAGTGGTCGACGCCGACGGGCTCCTCGCCCTCCCCGGCCTCGTCGACCTGCACGTGCACCTGCGCGAGCCGGGATACGAGGCGTCGGAGACGATCCTCACCGGGTCGCGCGCAGCCGCGGCGGGCGGTTTCACGACCGTCTTCGCCATGCCGAACACCTCACCCGTGGCCGACACCGCCGGGGTGGTCGAGCAGGAGCTCGCCCTCGGCGAGGCGGCCGGTTACGTGCACGTGCAGCCCATCGGCGCCGTCACCGTGGGGCAGAAGGGCGAGCGTCTCGCCGAGTTGGGCGCGATGGCCGACTCCCGCGCCCGGGTGCGCGTGTTCAGCGACGACGGTTTCTGCGTGTTCGACCCGCTCATCATGCGTCGGGCCCTCGAATACGTGAAGGCGTTCGGCGGCGTGATCGCGCAGCACGCGCAGGACCCCCGGCTCACCGAGGGCGCCCAGATGAACGAGGGTGCCGTCTCGGCCGAGCTCGGCCTCACCGGCTGGCCCGCGGTCGCGGAGGAGTCGATCATCGCGCGCGACGTGCTCCTGGCCGAGCACGTCGGCTCGCGCCTGCACGTGTGCCACCTGAGCACGGCGGGCTCCGTCGACATCATCCGGTGGGCCAAGAAGCGCGGCGTCAACGTCACCGCCGAGGTGACGCCGCACCACCTGCTGCTGACCGATGAGCTCGTGCGCGACTACGACGCACGATTCAAGGTCAACCCGCCGCTGCGCCGTGAAGAAGACGTCCTCGCCGTGCGCGAGGGTCTCGCCGACGGCACCATCGACATCGTCGCCACCGACCACGCCCCGCACCCCAGCGAGGCGAAGGCCTGCGAGTGGGCCGCCGCGGCCAACGGCATGGTGGGCCTGGAGAGCGCGCTGCGCGTGGTGCACCACGCCATGGTCGAGACCGGCCTGTTGCAGTGGACCGACGTCGCCCGGGTGATGTCGCGCACGCCCGCGCGCATCGGCGGCCTCGACGACCACGGCACCGCCGTGGTCGCGGGACAGCCGGCGACGTTCACGCTGTACGACCCGCGTCCCTCCCGCACCTTCGGCCTCGACGACCTGCGCGGTCGCAGCACCAACTCGCCGTACCTCGGTCGCGAGCTTCCCGGTGAGGTGCGCTGGACCGTGCGCTCCGGCATCCCCACGGTCGCCGACGGCGCGGTGCTGGACGCCCCGGGGGCCCTCGCGTGACGCGCGAAGGCGCCCTGCTGGTCATGGCCGGCATCGCCGTCGTGCTGCTGGTCCTGCTCGCGTGGGCCTGGGTGCGACGAACGCGGCGCGATGCGCGCTATACCGCCCCGGTGGGGGAGCTGCCCGCGGACGCCGTCGAGACGGCGGTGTTCTCGGGACTCTACGTCGCCACGACCCGGTACGACGAGCCGCTCGAGCGTCTCGCCATCAAGGGTCTGGGCTTCCGCTCCCGCGTCGACGTCACCGTCACCACGGCCGGCGTCGCCCTCGACCTCCCGGGCCAGCCCCGCATCGCGCTCACCCGCGACCGCCTGGTGGATGCCGCGCAGGCAACCGTCGCCATCGACCGCGTGGTCGAGCGCGACGGCCTGACGCGTGTCCGTTGGCGCATCGACGACGACACCGTCGTCGACACCTACCTCCGACCTCAGGATGCGTCGGCGAGGGCCCTCGCCGACGCCATCCGTCCGCTCATCACCCCGACAGGAAGCGACGCATGACCGCCCTGATCCCTTCCTCGCTCACCACGCGAGACCCCGCCGTCCTCGTGCTCGAAGACGGCACCCGCTACCCCGGCCGCGCCTACGGTGCCCGCGGTGAGACCCTCGGCGAGGTCGTCTTCGCCACCGGCATGACCGGCTACCAGGAGACGATCACCGACCCCTCCTACGCCGGCCAGATCGTGCTGCAGACCGCACCCCACATCGGAAACACCGGTGTGAACGAGGAAGACCCCGAGTCGCGACGCATCTGGGTCGCCGGCTACGTCGTGCGCGACCCCTCGCGCGTCGTGTCGAACTGGCGGGCGAACCGCTCGCTCGACGACGCGCTCGAGAACGACGGCATCGTCGGCATCTCCGGCATCGACACGCGCGCGGTCACCCGTCGCATCCGCTCCTCGGGCAGCATGCGCGGCGGCGTGTTCTCGGGGGAGGCCGCCCACCTGGATGCCGAAGAGCAGCTGCGCCGTGTGCTCGAGGCCCCGGGCATGGCGGGCCGCAACCTCTCCGCCGAGGTCTCGGTCACCGAGGTCGAGGTGACGCCCGCAACGACCGAGCGCATCGGCAACCTCGCCGTGCTCGACCTGGGGGTGAAGAAGTCGACGATCGACAACCTCGCCGCCCGCGGCTTCGACGTGCACGTCTTCCCGCAGTCGGCCTCGATCGAGGAGATCCGGGCGATCGAGCCCGTCGCCGCCTTCTACTCCAACGGCCCCGGCGACCCCGCCGCCAGCGACCAGCACGTCGAGCTGCTGCGCGCCGTGCTCGGCGACGGACTGCCGTTCTTCGGCATCTGCTTCGGCAACCAGCTGCTCGGCCGTGCCCTCGGCTTCGGCACCTACAAGCTGCCGTTCGGCCACCGCGGCATCAACCAGCCCGTGCTCGACAAGACCACGGGCCGCGTGGAGATCACCTCGCAGAACCACGGCTTCGCCGTGGAGGCCCCGCTCGACGCCGTCATCGACAGCCCCGCCGGCTTCGGCCGCGTCGAGGTCAGCCACATCGGCCTGAACGACAACGTGGTGGAGGGCCTGCGCGCCCTCGACATCCCCGCGTTCAGCGTGCAGTACCACCCCGAGGCCGCCGCCGGCCCGCACGACGCCAACTACCTGTTCGACCGCTTCCGCGACATGGTGCTCGCGAACCTTCAGACCACCTCGGAGACTCAGAAGAATGCCTAAGCGCGACGACATCCACTCCGTCCTCGTCATCGGCTCCGGCCCGATCGTCATCGGTCAGGCCTGCGAGTTCGACTACTCCGGCACCCAGGCGTGTCGCGTGCTGCGCGAAGAGGGGGTGCGCGTCATCCTCGTCAACTCCAACCCGGCGACGATCATGACCGACCCCGACTTCGCCGACGCGACCTACATCGAACCCATTACCCCCGAGGTGATCGAGTCGATCATCGCGAAGGAGAAGCCGGATGCCATCCTCCCCACGCTCGGCGGCCAGACGGCGCTGAACGCGGCGATCCAGCTGCACAAGCGCGGCATCCTCGAGAAGTACGACGTCGAACTCATCGGCGCCGACTTCGAGGCGATCAACAAGGGCGAGGACCGCCAGATCTTCAAGGAGCTCGTCCTCGAGGCGGGCGCCGACGTCGCGGCATCCGTCATCTGCCATTCGATGGACGAACTGCTCGCCGGTGCCGAGAAGCTCGGCTACCCGCTCGTCGTGCGGCCCTCGTTCACCATGGGCGGACTCGGCTCGGGCTTCGCCTACGACGAGGCCGACCTGCGCCGCATCGGCGGGGCGGGCCTGCACGACTCGCCCACCAGCGAGGTGCTGCTCGAGGAGTCGATCCTCGGGTGGAAGGAGTACGAGCTCGAGCTCATGCGCGACACCGCCGACAACACGGTGGTCGTCTGCTCGATCGAGAACGTCGACCCCGTCGGCGTGCACACCGGCGACTCGATCACCGTCGCCCCGGCGCTGACCCTCACCGACCGCGAGTACCAGAAGCTGCGCGATATCGGCATCGACATCATCCGCGCCGTCGGCGTCGACACCGGCGGGTGCAACATCCAGTTCGCCGTCGACCCCGCCACGGGGCGCATCATCGTTATCGAGATGAACCCGCGCGTCTCGCGCTCCTCGGCGCTGGCGTCGAAGGCCACCGGCTTCCCGATCGCCAAGATCGCCGCCAAGCTCGCGATCGGCTACCGCCTCGACGAGATCCCCAACGACATCACCAAGGTCACCCCGGCGAGCTTCGAGCCGACGCTCGACTACGTCGTGGTGAAGGTGCCGCGGTTCAACTTCGAGAAGTTCCCGGCCGCCGACACCACGTTGACCACCACCATGAAGTCCGTCGGCGAGGCGATGGCGATCGGCCGCAACTACACCACGGCCCTGCAGAAGGCGCTGCGCTCGCTCGAGAAGCGCGGATCGAGCTTCCACTGGGGCGAGGAGACGCGCACGGCCGCCGAGCTGCTCGAGATCGCGAAGACCCCCACGGATGGTCGCATCGTCGTGCTGCAGCAGGCGCTGCGCAAGGGCGCGACCGCCGAGCAGGCGTTCGACGCCACGGCCATCGATCCCTGGTTCATCGACCAGATCGTGCTCATCAACGAGGTCGCCGCCTTCATCGGCGAGGCCGCGGAGCTGGATGCCGACACCCTCCGCGTCGCGAAGGAGCACGGGTTCAGCGACGCTCAGATCGCGCAGATCCGGGGCCTCGACGAGGCCGAGGTGCGCGGCATCCGGTACGCCCTCGACGTGCGCCCGGTCTACAAGACCGTCGACACGTGCGCGGGGGAGTTCCCGGCCCTCACGCCCTACCACTACTCCTCCTACGACGCCGAGACCGAGGTCACGCCCTCGGAGCGCACGAAGGTCGTCATCATCGGGTCGGGTCCGAACCGCATCGGCCAGGGCGTCGAGTTCGACTACTCGTGCGTGCACGCGTCGTTCGCGCTGTCGGACGCGGGCTACGAGACCGTGATGGTCAACTGCAACCCCGAGACCGTCTCGACCGACTACGACACCTCCGATCGCCTGTACTTCGAGCCGCTGACGCTCGAAGACGTGCTCGAGGTGCTGCACGCCGAGGCGCAGTCGGGCACGATCCTCGGCGTCGTCTGCCAGCTCGGCGGCCAGACGCCGCTGGGTCTGGCCAAGGGCATCGAGGCCGCCGGCTACACGATCCTCGGCACGAGCCCCGAGGCCATCGACCTCGCCGAGGAGCGCGAGCTGTTCTCGCGCCTGCTCGACGAAGCCGGCCTCGTCGCCCCGCGCAGCGGCACGGCGATCGACGTCGAGGGCGCCGTCACGGTGGCCGAGGAGATCGGCTACCCCGTGCTGGTGCGCCCGAGCTTCGTGCTCGGCGGCCGCGGGATGGAGATCGTCTACTCCACCGACGCGCTGCGCGACTACTTCGTGCGCGTCGCCGACCAGGCCATCATCGGCCCCGGCCTGCCGCTGCTGGTCGACCGCTTCCTCGACGACGCGATCGAGCTCGACGTCGACGCGCTGTACGACGGCACCGACCTCTACATCGGCGGGGTCATGGAGCACCTCGAGGAGGCCGGCATCCACTCGGGCGACTCCTCGTGCACCCTGCCGCCCGTCTCGCTCGGCCGCACCGAGGTCGACCGCGTCCGCGAGGCGACCCTCGCCATCGCGAAGGGCGTCGGCGTACGCGGGCTCCTCAACGTGCAGTTCGCCATCTCCGCCGGCGTGCTCTACGTCATCGAGGCGAACCCGCGCGCGAGCCGCACCGTGCCGTTCGTCTCCAAGGCCCTCGGCATCCCGCTCGCCAAGGCCGCCAGCCGCATCATGGCGGGGAGCACCGTCGCGGAGCTCATCGCCGAGGGGCTCCTGCCCGCGCAGGACGGCTCGCGCGTGCCGCTGGACGCCCCGGTGGCCGTCAAGGAGGCCGTGCTGCCGTTCAAGCGGTTCCGCACCGCCGACGGCCACACGGTCGACTCGGTGCTCGGACCCGAGATGCGCTCCACGGGAGAGGTCATGGGCATCGACCGCGATTTCCCGACCGCGTTCGCGAAGTCGCAGGAGGCCGCGTACGGCGGCATGCCCACCAGCGGCACCGTGTTCATCTCCGTCGCCGACGCCGACAAGCGCGCCGTGATCCTGCCCGCCCACCGTCTGCAGGAGCTCGGCTTCGAGCTCATGGCGACCGAGGGCACGGCGGAGATCCTCGCCCGCAACGGCATCCGCGTGCAGGTCGTCGAGAAGTACTCCGAGACGCAGGGCTCCGGCCAGCGCAACGTGGTCGACCTCATCAACGCCGGCGAGATCGACATGATCGTCAACACCCCCTCGGGCGGCACCGCCCGCGCCGACGGCTACGAGATCCGCGCCGCCGCCGTGGCCGCCGACAAGGCCCTGTTCACGACGATGGCCGTGCTCGGTGCGGCCGTCAGCGCGCTGGGCGCCATGAAGGACGGTTTCGACGTGCGCAGCCTGCAGGAGTACGCGGTGGATCGCGCGGGTCGTCTGTGAGCGAGACCTTCGGCCAGCGGCTCGCCGCCGCCCTCTCCACGCACGGCGCGCTGTGCGTCGGCATCGACCCCCACGCCGCGCTGCTGTCGGCGTGGGGGCTGGATGCCACGGCCGACGGGGCGCGGAAGTTCGGTCTGCGCACCGTCGAGGCCGCCGCCGGCCGCGTCGGGGTGGTCAAGCCGCAGGTGGCGTTCTACGAGCGCTACGGCTCGCGGGGGTACGCGGCCCTCGAAGACGTGATGGCTGCCGCCCGTGCGGCGGGTCTGCTCGTGATCGCCGACGCCAAGCGCGGCGACATCGGCACCACCATGGAGGGCTACGCCCACGCGTGGCTCGAGCCCGGCTCGCCCCTCGAGGCGGATGCCGTGACACTGACGCCCTACCTCGGCGCCGACTCGCTGCGCGACACGCTGTCGCTCGCGGTGCGTCACGGGAAGGGTGCGTTCGTGCTGACCGCCACGAGCAACCCCGAGGCCCGCGCGCTGCAGAGCGCGATCGTCGACGACGCCCTCGCCGTGGGCGACCGCGAGCACGTCGCCGCGCGCGTCGCGCACGATGTGAACCAGGCCAACATCGGCGCGCCGGGTGCCCTGGGGCCCGTCGGTGTCGTCGTGGGCGCCACCGTCGACCGCTCGGCCTTCGGCCTGGGTGACGTCGCGCTGGCGGGCATGCCGATCCTCGCTCCCGGCTTCGGCGCGCAGGGAGCGGCGCCGGCCGACCTCCGCCGCCTCTTCGGTTACGTGGCGTCGGCCGTCGTCGCCAACGAGAGCCGGAGCATCCTCGCGGTCGGGCCCGACCGCCGCGCCCCCCCTAACGACCAGCGCGCCGCCCGCAAACCGCAGGGCCCGCATGGGTGAAACACGTCCGACGCCCGGGGGCGGC
>NZ_JBKBNC010000044.1:0-21533 GCF_046295495.1 Microbacterium sp. | reverse complement strand
GCAGGGCGGCGAGGACGAGAGGGAGGGGCTTCGGCATGGGGGGACGGTTCCTGGGGTTCGCGCGGGCCGCCTCAGACGACGAGGCCGGCCTCGGCCGCCGAACGGTCGGCGTGGTAGGACGAGCGCACCATCGGCCCCGAGGCGACATGGCTGAAGCCCAGACCGTAGCCGAAGGCCTCGAGTTCCCGGAACTCGTCCGGCGTCCAGTACTTCATCACCGGATGGTGGTGCGGCGTGGGCTGCAGGTACTGGCCGATGGTGACCATGTCGACGTCGTGGGCACGCAGGTGGCGCAGGCATTCCTGCACCTGCTCCATGGTCTCGCCCAGGCCCAGCATGATGCCGCTCTTGGTGGGCACGCCGGGATGCTGGGCCTTGAAGCGCCGCAACAGCTCGAGCGACCAGTCGTAGTCGGCGCCCGGGCGCACGTTGGGGTACAGCGGCCTGACCGTCTCGAGGTTGTGGTTGAACACGTCGGGCGGGGCGGTGGCGAGGATTTCCAGCGCCCGGTCCATCCGGCCCTTGCCGCGGAAATCCGGGGTCAGGATCTCGATCTTCAGCCCGGGCGACAGCGCGCGCGCCTCGCGGATGCAGTCGGCGAAGTGCTGGGCGCCGCCGTCGCGCAGGTCGTCGCGGTCCACCGAGGTGATGACGACGTACTTCAGTCGCATGTCCGCGATCGTCTGCGCCAGCTTCAGCGGCTCGCTGGCGTCCGGCGGCTTCGGCCGGCCGTGGGCCACGTCGCAGAAGCTGCAGCGCCGGGTGCAGACCTCGCCGAGGATCATGAAGGTGGCGGTGCCGTGGCTGAAGCACTCGTGGATGTTCGGGCAGCTCGCCTCCTCGCAGACGGTGACGAGCGCGTTCTCGCGGAGCTTCGACTTCAGCTGCTGCACGGCGTTGCCGGCCGGGATGCGCACGCGGATCCAGGAGGGCTTGCGCAGCTTGGGCGCCTCCTCGAACTGGACGGGGCTCCTGCCGATCTTGTCGCCGCCGAGCTGCTTCTTGCCCGCCTCGAGCACGTCGGGGGCCAGCACGGTGAGCGGAATGGACTTGGTGGGGGTCGACATGGGCGCGGGACGGGGGTGCGGCCGCCTCAGGCGGCCGGGATGGGGCCATCCTGCCATGCCGGGCTGAGCCCGAGCTGTGCAGAAAGCTGGGGGACGAGGATCCGGGCCACCGCCCCGAGGTCGGCCGGGCCGCCGCGCTCGGCCAGCATGGTGACCGGCTGGCCGGCATAGCCACAGGGATTGATGCGGCGGAAGGGCTCGAGGTCCATGGCCACGGTGAAGGCCAGGCCGTGGAAGCTGCAGCCCCGGCGGACGCGCAGGCCGAGGGCGGCGATCTTGGCCCCGTCGGTGGTGTAGACGCCGGGCGCGCCCTCGCGGCCCCGCCCGGCCCACAGCTCGCGGCCGCCCCGCTCGAGGGCGGCACCGCGGATGCGCAGCGGTGCCTCCGCGCTCACGCCGTGAGCGCGTCGGACAGCGCCGTGATGTTGCTCTGCATCCACGAGATGTAAGTCTGTCCCTCGGGGAGCGTTTCCGTGAACTCGATCACGGGGATGTTCTTGGCCTTCGCCTCGTCTTCGACCTGCGTGGTCTCGGCGCCGCCGGTCTGCGGGTTGACGATCATCAGCCGGATCTCGCCCGAGTCGATGAGCTGCAGCGACTCCAACAGGGTGGCCGGGGGCACGTCCTGGCCCTCTTCGACCGACTCGCTGAACTCGGCGGGGGTCGCGTTCTCGAGTCCCGCCGCTTCGATGAGGTAGACGGGCACCGGCTCGGTCACGAAGACCTTCGCGCCGGCATCCTTCGCCTCCACCTGACCAAGCGAGTCCTCGAGTCCGGCGATCTCGGCCACGAACGCGTCGGCGTTCGAGGTGAAGTCGGCGGCGTGGTCGGGCGCGAGCTCGCCCAGGTGCTCGGCGATGTCTTTCGCGAGGTCTTCGATCGTGTGCGGGTCGTACCAGACGTGCTCGTTGAAGCCCTCGATGTGGTCGTGGCCCTCGCCCGAGGCCTCACCCTCTGCGTGGTCATGGTCGTGGTCGTCGGCGCTCTCGCTCGGGGAGGGGCTGGCGTCGTCGGAGTGGGCCTCGTCGTGGCTCTCGGCGCCCGGGTAGTCGTGGTTGAACTCGACCGCCGTGATCACCGGCGCGCTGGTGCCGCTGGCCTCGACGAGCGACTCCATGAAGGCGTCGTAGCCGGCGCCGTTCTCGATCACCAGACCGGCGTTCTTCAGCGTCAGCTGGTCTTGCGCGCTCGCCTCGTACTCGTGCGGGTCTTGAGAGGACGACGTGATGATCGACTGCACGTCGACGAAGTCGCCACCCACGGCCTCGGCGATCGAGCCGTACACGTCGGTGGATGCCACGACGGTGACCTTGTCAGTGGCGTCCGACGTCGAGCCGGCGGACGGCGCCCCGCCGGCGCAACCGGCGAGCGCGAGAACGGAAGCGGCCCCGAGGGCGACGGGGGCGAGGATGCGGCGGGTCATACCGACACCGTATCGCTCGTGATAATCGTTCTCAAAATCAGAACGACGCCCATACCGAGCTCCCAGGAACCGCCGATCGATCCGTGCCGAACTGTCCCGCCGCGTGCGGTTCCCGCGACGGTTTGTCAGCGGCGCCGCGCGGAGCACCGTCCTTTACTGGACCCATGACCGCCCACGACCTCCCCGTCATCGCCCACTGGATCGACGGCGCACCGGCCACCTCGTCGAGCGGGCGCACCGCCCCCGTCTACCACCCCGCGACCGGCACGGTGCGCGCGCACGTGGCCCTCGCCGACGAGGCCGACATCGACGCCGCGCTGTCGTCGGCCCAGCGCGGCTTCGTCGCCTGGAGCGCCTTCTCGATCGCCCGACGCCAGAGCGTGCTCTTCGCCTTCCGCGAGCTGCTCAACGCCCGAAAGGGCGAGCTCGCCGAGATCATCACCGCCGAGCACGGAAAGGTGCTCTCGGATGCCATGGGCGAGATCCTCCGCGGACAGGAGGTCGTGGAGCTGGCCACCGGCTTCCCGCACCTTCTCAAGGGCGCGTACTCCGAGAACGCCTCGAACGGCATCGACGTGTACTCGTTGAAGCAGCCGCTCGGGGTGGTCGGGGTGATCAGCCCCTTCAACTTCCCCGCGATGGTGCCCATGTGGTTCTTCCCCATCGCGCTCGCGGCGGGCAACGCCGTCATCGTCAAGCCCAGCGAGAAGGACCCCTCGGCATCCCTCTGGCTCGCGCGGCTGTGGAGCGAGGCGGGGCTGCCCGAGGGTGCGTTCACCGTGCTGCAGGGCGACAAGGTCGCCGTCGACGGGCTGCTGAACGCCCCGGAGGTGCAGTCGATCTCGTTCGTCGGCTCGACCCCCATCGCGCAGTACATCTACGAGACCGCGTCGAAGAACGGCAAGCGCGTGCAGGCCCTCGGCGGTGCGAAGAACCACATGCTCGTGCTCCCCGACGCCGACCTCGACCTCGTCGCCGACCAGGCCGTGAACGCCGGCTTCGGCGCGGCCGGCGAGCGCTGCATGGCGATCTCGGTCGTGATCGCCGTCGAGCCCGTCGCCGACGAGCTGATCGCCAAGGTCGCCGAGCGCATCGCGAAGCTGCGGATCGGCGACGGCGCGGCCGGTCGTGACGGCGGCGTCGAGCCCGACATGGGGCCGCTCATCAGCGAGGCGCACCGCGACAAGGTGGCCTCGTACGTGGACATCGCGGAGGCCGACGGCGCGAAGGTCGTCGTCGACGGCCGCGGATACACCGTCGACGGCCACGAAGACGGCTTCTTCTTCGGCCCCACCCTGTTGGACGCCGTGCCCACGTGGTCCCGCGCGTACACCGAGGAGATCTTCGGCCCGGTGCTGTCGGTCGTGCGGGTGGCGTCGTACGACGAGGGTCTCGCCCTCATCAACGGCGGCGAGTTCGGCAACGGCACCGCGATCTTCACCAACGACGGCGGGGCGGCCCGCCGCTTCCAGAACGAGGTGCAGGTGGGCATGATCGGCATCAACGTGCCGATCCCGGTTCCCGTGGCGTACCACTCGTTCGGCGGCTGGAAGAAGTCGCTGTTCGGCGACGCCAAGGCCTACGGCGTGCACGGCTTCGACTTCTTCACGCGCGAGAAGGCCGTCACGAGTCGCTGGCTCGACCCCGCCGCCCACGGCGGGATCGACCTCGGGTTCCCCCAGAACACCTGACGCCCGCCCGCGCCCGCCCGCCGCGCCCACCCGGCGCGCCCACGGGCACCTCGTCACTCGGTGAGCTCGAGCGCGGCCCACAGCTCGGCCCGCGCCGCGAACGAGGACAGGTCGAGCTGCAGAAGCTGCTCGATGTGAGCCACGCGGGCGCGCAGCGTGTGACGGTGGATGCCGAGCCCCCGCGCCGCCGGATCCCAGGCGCCGTTGGCCTCCAACCACGCGCGCGCCGACGCCACCAGGCGATCGCGCTCGTCGGCCGGCAGCGCCTCCAGGGGCTGCAGCACGGTGCGCGCCAGCACGGAACCGCCGCGCTCGCGCAGGGCTCCGACCAGCCCCCGGCCGGCGAGTTCGGCGTACGCCCGCACGCGGCCGGGAGCGGCCTCGCGCGCGGCCTGCTCCGCGTGGTCCAGGGTCGACGCGAGCGCGTCGCCTGCGCCGTGTCGAGCGGTGCCGATGGCGAGGCCGCGCCGCTCCGCCAGCGCGGCGAGCGCGTCGCTCGCGCCCTCGGCGACCAGCACGACCACGTCCTCTCCGCGCTCGGCCGAGAACATCCGGTGCGGGTCGCTCGAGACCAGATCGAGCTCGTCGAGCAGCCCGGGGATCGCCGCGGCCTCGCGGACCACCCCGACGAGGTGGGGCGCGGTGGGAAGTCCCCCGAGCGCGGACGCCGCGACGCGGCGCGCCGTCTCGGCCTGCCCCGCGACCAGCATGTCCACCACGCCCGCGCGCACCCCTCGGAGCGACGTCTGCAGATTGCGTTGCTGCTCGAGCGCGATGCTCGCCAGGGCGACCACCGTGGCCACGAGGTCGCGACCGGCCGGATCGAGTGGCTCCGGGCCGCCGACGGCGAGCACTCCGCGCAGGCGGGAGCTCTGCCCGATCGTCTGCAGCAGTGCGCCGTTCGCCGAGGGGATGACGAGGCTCGCCGCTGTGCGCCGTTCGAGCAGTCGCCGCACCTCGCGACCGACCTCCCCCTCCACGTCGTCGGGGGCCGACCGCAACCCGGGCAGCGAGAGGCGCCCGCCCACCGCGTCGTACAGGTCGACCCACGCACCGAGCAGGCGTGACAGCGTGTGCAGGATCTCGCGCAGCCCGTCGTCGCGCACCGCCGCGCGCGCCACGGCCCGCTGGGCGTCGAGAAGCCAGGAGAAGCGGGCTGCACGCTCTGCGGCGAGGATGTCGGCGACGAAGCGGATGATGCCGATGAACGGCGCCCGCCCGCCGATCTCCACGATCGGCAGCCCCGTCTCCTCCCCCGCCCGCACGACCGCGTCGGGCACGCGCGCGTGGATGATGTCGGTCGCGAAGCCGACCCCCACCACCCCGTGCGCGCGCAGCCGGCGACAGTAGGCCGCCACCGTCTCGGCGTCCGGATCGTCGGGGAACTGGGCGCCATTGGTCAGGAGAAGGTTGCCCGGCTCGAGCCACGGGGTGGGGTCGAGCAGGTCGGAGCTGTGCACCCACGACACGGGGCGGTCGAGCACCTCGTCGTCGAGAGCGCTCAGCAGTCGCAGGGGGAACGAGCCGTCGTCGAGGAGAACGCGGAGGGTGGCGGGCATGGGGGCCAAACTGTCGGTCGTTCCCCGAGGTTACCGACAGATCGGCGCTGCCGGCGCTCGGTGCTCGCGTCGCACACTGAAGGCATGGCCACTCCCCCGACGACCACCCGCAACGCCCAGATCAGCGAGCGCGACCGCACGAGCGTCTTCCACTCGTGGTCTGCCCAGCGCACTCTCGCTCCCCTCCCCCTCGCGGGCGGGTCGGGCGTCGAGGTGTGGGACGCCGACGGGCGCCGCTACCTCGACTTCTCGAGCCAGCTGGTCAACGTCAACATCGGCCACCAGCATCCCCGCGTCATCGCCGCGATCCAGCAGCAGGCGGCGCAGTTGACCACCGTCGCACCCGCCCACGCGAACGAGGTCCGCGCGCACGCCGCCGAGCTGGTGCTCGCGCGCGCCCCCGAGGGGTTTTCGAAGGTCTTCTTCACCAACGGCGGCGCCGACGCGAACGAGAACGCGATCCGCATGGCGCGCCTGACCACCGGCCGCGACAAGATCGTCTCTCACTACCGCTCGTACCACGGCAACACGGGGGCCGCGATCGTGGCGACCGGCGATTGGCGACGGATGCCGAACGAGTACTCGCGCGGGCACGTGCACGTGTTCGGGCCGTACCTCTACCGCTCCGAGTTCTGGGCCCGGACTCCCGAGCAGGAGTGCGAGCGGGCGCTGCGCCACCTCGAGCGCACCGTGCAGGCGGAGGGTCCCGACACCATCGCGGCGTTCCTGTTCGAGACGATCCCCGGCACCGCCGGCATCCTGGTCCCCCCGCCCGGCTACCTCGCCGGCGTGCGCGAGATCGCCGACCGCTACGGCATCCTGCTCATCCTCGACGAGGTCATGGCGGGCTTCGCGCGCGCCGGTGAGTGGTTCGCGTTCGACGCGTTCGACGTGCGCCCCGACCTGATCACCTTCGCGAAGGGGGTCAACTCCGGGTACGTGCCGGTGGGCGGAGTGGTGATCTCGGATGCCGTGGCCCGGGTGTTCGACGACCGCGTGTTCCCGGGCGGCCTGACGTACTCGGGCCACCCCCTCGCCGCCGCGTCCATCGTGGCGGCGCAGCAGGCGATGGCCGAGGAGGGCGTGATCGAGAACGCCCGCCGCATCGGTGAGGAGGTCATCGGACCACGGCTGCGCGCTCTGGCCGAGGAGTCACCGCTCGTGGGCGAAGTGCGCGGCCTCGGGGTGTTCTGGGCCGTCGAGCTCGTCGCCGACCCGGCCTCCCGGGAGCCGCTGCCCTCCGCGCGCATCGGCGCGATCAAGGCCGCGATGCTCGAGAGGGGCGTGCTCGGCTTCTTCGCCGACAACCGCGTGCACGTCGTGCCGCCCGCCGTCATCGGCGACGCCGACGCCCACCGCGGCCTCGACGTACTGGCCGAGGTGTTGCGCGCGGAGGCGGGCCGCGCCTGACCCCGGCGGGTGGCATCCGCGCGTCGAGCGGCTGTCGAGCGCGGGCTCGAACGTCGCGGAGATCAGCGTCCGACGGCGCCTCGGCGGTCGCGGGTGCGCCTGCGCGTTCGCCAGGCCCTCCACGCTCCGGTCGACCACAACGCCCAGATCACCAGCAGAGGCTGAAAGAGCAGACGGATGCCGCGGGCGAGGTCGGTGTCGAGGCCGAAGGCATCGGTCCCCCGGACGAACTGCTCGATGTTGCCGGGGAAGATCGCGACGAAGAAGGCCGCGACGACCCAGCCGACCGCGACGCGCCGACGGCGGAGGACGAGAAGGGCGAGTCCGAGCACGATCTCGACGACCCCGGATGCCACCACCGTGACGTCGACCGGAAGGGGGAGCCACGACGGCACCTGAGCGACGAAGTCGTCGCGCGCGAACGTGAGGTGCGCGGTACCGGTGAAGACGAGCGCGGTGCCGAGCAGCCAGCGGGCGAGGGTGCGGGCGAGGCTCATCCTCCGAGGGTAGACGGGGGATGTCGTGCGCGAGGGCGCCCATCCCCTCGAGTGTCCAGGACACCCGGACGGATTCGAAGATCGTCCGCGTGTTCTGGACACTCGCCCAAGGGGAGAGGGCATGCGGCGCGCGGCCGCCCCCTCCGGTGACACCCCGCGTCAGCGGCGCAGGATGCGGTGCGCGAGGGCGTTGCCGAGCAGCTGACCGGCCTGCACGATCACGACGATGATCGCCACCGTCACCCACGTCGCCTGCTGGTTGAACTGCTGGTAGCCGTAGATGATCGCGAAGTTTCCGAGGCCGCCGCCGCCGATGTAGCCCGCCATCGCCGACATGTCGACGACCGCGATGAACATGAACGTGTAGCCGAGGATCAGCGGCGCGAGCGCCTCGGGGATGACCACGCCGAACAGCACGCCGATGCGGCGCGCGCCGACCGCGCGGGCCGCCTCGACGGTGCCGGGGTCGACGGCGACGAGGTTCTGCTCCACGACACGGGCGATCACGACCGTGGCCATGATCGTGATCGGCACGATCGCGGCATCCGTCCCGAGGGTCGTCCCCGTCACGGCGCGCGTGACCGGGGCAACGGCCGTGAGGAAGATGATGAACGGGATCGGGCGGATGACGTTGATCACGAGATTGGCGACGAAGAAGACGACGCGGTTCTCGAAGAGGTTCCCCGGGCGCGTGGCGTACAGCAGCGCACCGATCGCGAGGCCTGCGACGCCCGAGATGAGCAGCGAGACCGCGACCATGTAGACCGTCTCGCCGATCGACTGCAGCAGCACCGGCGTGAGGGTGTCCCACTTGTTCACGAGCGCACCTCCGCCGTGGGCACGACGACGTCGGTGTGGGCGCGCAGCTCCGCGACGACGGCGTCGAGGTCGTCGGTGTGCACCCGGTACGTGAGCGTGCCCAGCTGCTTGCCGAGCACGTCGGTCACCCCGCCGTAGACGACGGAGTGCCGCGCGCCGTGGCGGTGGAACACCTCGGAGACGTCTTCGCTGGAGAACTCGTTGACCTCGACGCTCACGAGATCGCCCCCGCCCGCGGCGAGCGCCGACAGCGCCTCGCCCGAGGGCACGCCCTGCGTCACGGCCGCGACGAAGCGCTTGGTGAGGTCGGCGCGCGGGTGCGCGAACACGCGGTAGGTGTCGCCGCTGTCGACCACCCGGCCGCCGTCCATCACGATGACCTGGTCGCACAGCTCGTGCACGATCGAGATCTGGTGCGTGATGACGACGATCGTGATGCCCAGGCGCCGGTTGATCTCGCGCAGCAGGTCGAGCACCTCGGCCGTGGTCTGCGGGTCGAGGGCGCTCGTGGCCTCGTCGGCGAGAAGGATGCGAGGGTCGGTCGCGATCGCGCGGGCGATGCCGACGCGCTGCTTCTGCCCGCCCGACAGCCGTCGCGGATACTGCTTCGCCTTGTCGCCGATGCCGACGAAGTCGAGCAACTCGGCCACGCGCCGGTCACGGTCGGCCTTCTTCCACCCGGCCACCTTGAGCGGGTAGGCGACGTTGGCCGCGACCGTGCGCGAGGTGAACAGGTTGAACTGCTGGAAGATCATGCCCACGCGGCGCCGCAGGTCGCGCAGAGCCGATTCGCTGGCATCCCCCACGTTCACGCCCAAGACCTCGACCGTGCCCGAGGTGGGCTTCTCGAGACCGTTCAGCAGGCGCACGAGCGTCGACTTGCCGGCGCCGGAGTACCCGATGACGCCGACGATCGACCCCTCCTCCACGCTCACCGTGACGTCGTCGACGGCGGTCGTGGAGGAGCGGCGGTCGGTGCGGAAGTCCTTGGTGACGCCCCGCAGCTCGATGACCGCGGTCATCCGTTCTGGGCCTCGAGGGCGTCCTCGAGGCTCGTCAGCTCGTCCTGCAGCTGCGCGCCGGTCCACTCGGTCTTGAACTGCAGGTTGCCCTGGTTCAGCTCGGTGACCGCGGCTTCGACCTCGGGCGAGTGGTACGCCGCGACCAGCTTCTCCCAGCGGGGGTCGTCCTTCTTGTCGTCGCGCGTGACGAAGGCGTTGATGTACGGCGCGAGCTGCGGGTTGTCGAGGTCTTCCTTGAAGATGATGAGCTCGTCGCCGAGCCCGCCCTTCTGCGCCTGCGTGTTGTTGACGATCGCGGCCTGGGCACTGCCGTCCTTGAGCGCGGTCACGGTCTGGTTCGTGTCGACCGGAAGCAGCTCGACCTTCGTCGTCTCGATGTCCGCCGGCGTCGAGAGGGCGGTGCCGCCGTCTTTGAGCGTCAGCAGGCCGGCGGTCTGCAGGTTCAGCAGGCCACGGGCGAGGTTGGTGGGATTGTTGGGGATCGCGACCTTCGCGCCCTCGGGCAGGTCCTTCACGTCCCGGTACTCCTCGGAGTACAGCGCGAGGGGGTACACCGCGGTTGCGCCGACCGGCACGAGCGAGCCGTTGTTCTCGACGTTGAACTGCGAGAGGTAGATCAGGTGCTGGAAGAGGTTCACGTCCAGCTCCCCGTCCTGCACGCCCTGGTTCAGCTGCACGCCGTCGTTGATCGTGCGCACCTCGAGGTCGATGCCCTCGTCGGCCAGCTTCTGCTTCAGCACCGTCCAGTGCGCTTCGTTGCCGTCATCGGCACCGAGCACGATGCGCGAGGAGTCATCGGAGGATGCCGCTCCCCCCGCGCACCCGGTGAGGGCGAGGAGAAGGGCTGCGGTGGAGGCGCCGAGGATCGTGGCCAGGCGTGAGGCGCGGTGCGAAGTCATGCGTCCACGTAAGCAAGCGGCATCCGTCGTCCCAATTCGAGGCGTTACGGCCGGTAACGGGCTGTCACGCGGGGTAATGGATTGGCGGGATGCCACGGGATGGGCGATGATCGCGCGGCCCGGGGTGCCGCGACGGACGGATAGCCTCGAAGGTGATGTCACGGGATGAGAACGCGCGAAGAAGACTGTCCCGGAACAGCCCCCAGGGTCTGGTCGTCGCCGTTCTGGCCCTCGCGGGCCTGTGCTCGTCGTTCATGTTCACCCTCGTGGTGCCCATCCAGTCGCAGCTGCCGCAGCTGCTGAACGCCTCGCGCGACGACACCGCGTGGGTGGTGACCTCGACGCTGCTCGCCGCGGCCGTCATCACTCCCATCGCCGGCCGCCTCGGCGACATGTACGGCAAGCGGCGCATCGTGCTGGTGCTGCTGCTCGTGATGATGCTCGGGTCGGTGGTCGCGGCACTGTCGACCGGCATCATCGGCATGATCATCGGACGCGCCCTGCAGGGCGCCATCGTGGGCGTGGTGCCGCTGGGCATCTCGATCATGCGCGATGTGCTGCACGAGAACCGCGTCGACAGCGCCATCGCGCTGATGAGTGCGACACTCGGCGTCGGGGGCGCCCTGGGCCTGCCGATCAGCGCCCTCGTCGCCGAGAACACCGACTGGCACTGGCTGTTCTGGATCGCCGGCGGGCTCGGCGCCCTGGTGTTCGCGTTGACCCTGTGGATCGTTCCCGTGAGCGTCCTGCGGACGGGCGGACGCTTCGACGACGTCGGCGCGACCGGGCTCGCGGTGGGTTTGATCGGGGTGCTCCTCGCCGTCTCGCGGGGCAACACGTGGGGATGGACGTCACCGCTCACGCTGTCCCTGGCGGTCGGCGGGGTCGGCGTACTGCTGCTGTGGGGGTGGTACGAGCTGCGCGTCGACAACCCGCTCCTCGACCTGCGGGTCGCCGCCCGCCGCCCCGTGCTGCTGACGAACCTGGCCTCCGTGGCCATGGGCTTCGCGCTGTTCACCTCGAACGTGGCGTACCCGCAGATGCTCGAGCTGCCGCTCGCGACCGGCGTCGGGCTCGGCCTGTCGCTGCTGGCCGCGAGCCTCGTCATCATGCCGTCGGGCTTGGTGATGATGGTGCTGTCGCCGATCTCGGGAACCCTCGCGCGCACGATCGGCCCGCGCGTGCTGCTGATCGCGGGGGCGATCTCACTCATCGTCGCCTACGGCTTCAGCCTGGTCTTCTCGACCGAGGTGTGGCACTTCGTCGTGGCGAACATCCTCATCGGCTTCGGCATCGGGTTCGGCTACGCCGCGATGCCGATGCTCATCATGCGCGCGGTCCCACCCAGCGAAACCGGCGCGTCGAACGGCCTGAACGCCCTCGCCCGCTCGCTCGGCACGAGCACGGCGGCCGCGATCGTCGGCGTCGTACTGGCGACGTTGTCGACGGGCGACGCGGAGACGCGCGTGCCGACGGCGCAGGCGTTCCAGGTGTCGTTCCTGATGGGCATCGGGGCGGCGGCCGTCGCGCTGGTGCTCGCGTTGCTGATTCCGACCCTGGAGAACCCGAGGGGTGTGCGCGCGTCGCTTCCCGAGTGAGGCTCAGCCCTCGCCCGGCGCGTCCGTCGACGGGACGTCCGGGGAGGAGCCGAATCTTCTTCTCAGCCACCCGGTGAACCGCCCCGTGTGGCGGTCGGTGAACTCGTTCGCCAGAGCGAACGCCTCGGCACCGATGTCGGCGCCCTCGTCGATGGCGCGAAGGGACCGCAGCGCCCGCTGCTCCTGGCTCTCCTCGTCGCGCTCCATGCGCTCCATGCTACGAGCGGGTGAGCCGGTGCGGCGCCCGTCCCGTCGACCGGCTCAGTCCAGCAGCAGCGCCGGCTCCTCCAACACGGATGCCACATCCGCGATGAAGCGCGAGATCCCGTCGCCGTCGACCACGCGGTGATCGAACGATCCCGACACCGTGGTCACCCAGCGGGGGCGCACCTCGCCGTCGACGACCCACGGCTTCTGGCGGATCGCGCCGAGCGCGATGATCCCGGCCTCGCCGGGGTTGATGATCGGGGTGCCGGCATCCACTCCGAACACGCCGATGTTGGTGATCGTGAACGTGCCGCCGGCCTGGTCGGCGGGGCTCGTCCTGCCCTCTCGCGCGGTGAGCGTGAGGGTCTCGAGCGCCTTGGCGAGCTCGCGCGTCTTCATCGCCTGCGCGTCTTTGATGTTCGGCACGAGGAGCCCGCGGGGTGTCGCCGCTGCGATGCCGAGGTTGACGTAGTGGCGCACCGAGATCTGCGCGCCGTCTTCGGTGTCGACCCAGGCCGCGTTGATCATCGGGGTGCGGCGAAGAGCCCAGATCACGGCGCGCGCCATGATGAGCAGCGGCGAGATCTTGACGTCGGCGAAGTCGGGCGAGGCCTTCAGGCGCTTGACGAGCTCCATGGTGCGCGAGGCGTCGACGTCGACCCACACCGACACGTGCGGAGCCGAGTACGCGCTCGAGGTCATCGCGTTGGCGGTGGCCTTGCGCACGCCGCGGACGGGGATCGACTCCTCGCGGGCATCCGCCGGAGGGGCGGGGGTGGATGCCACGGGCGCGGGCGCCGCGGGAGCCGCCACCGCGATCGTCTCCTCGCGCACGGCGCCCCACTCGGGCGTCTCGATGTTGCGGAAGACGCTGGCCTGCTCGGCGTGCTTCACGACGTCGTCGCGGGTGACCTCTCCGGCGGCGCCGCTGGGCGTCACGGCGGCGAGGTCGACGCCGAGGTCGCGCGCGAGCTTGCGGATCGGGGGCTTGGCGACCACGCCGACCGAGGCCTTCACGGGGCGCTCGACAGGCTTGCGACGCCGGGACGACACCGCGCCGCCCGTGCCGTAGCCCACGAGCACCGCTCCACCGGGGTCGCTGGGCTCGGGGACGCTCACCGGTTCCGCGGGCGCCGGGGCGCCGGCATTCGCCGATCCGATCGTGATGATCGGGGCGCCGACCTCGACGGTGGCCCCCTCGGATGCCAGCAGCTCGCCGACCGTGCCGGAGTACGGCGAGGGCAACTCCACGAGCGACTTCGCCGTCTCGATCTCGACGATCACGTCGTTGACGGCGACGGTGTCACCGGGCGCCACGCGCCACTGCACGATCTCGGCCTCGGTGAGGCCTTCCCCGACGTCGGGGAGGACGAAGGTCTGCTCGGTCACGGTGTGTCCTTTGCTCGGGAGCCAGCTTGTCACCGGCGTCGCCGCGACGCCAACGCCGGGCGGGCGCGGTGCTCACGGCGGGGAGGAGGGTCAGTACGCCAGAGACCGATCGACGGCCTCGAGGATGCGATCGGCGTCGGGCAGGTACGTGCCCTCGAGCTTCGCGGGCGGGAAGGGCACGTCGAACCCCGAGACGCGCAGCACGGGCGCCTCGAGCGCGAAGAACGCCCTCTCCATCACGGTCGCCGCGATCTCGGAACCGAGCGAGGTGAAGCCCGGGGCCTCCTGCGCGTAGACCATGCGCCCCGTGCGCCGCACCGAGTCCAGCAGCGGGCCGTAGTCGACCGGCGAGAGCGAGCGCAGGTCGATGACCTCGCAGCTCGTCCCCTCGCTCTCGGCGAGGGCCGCCGCCTGCAGCAGCGTGGTGACCATGGCACCGTGACCGACCAGGGTCACGTCGGTGCCGCGGCGCACGACGCGGCTCGCGTGCAGCGGCAGCGCGGGGGCCTCGAGGTCGACCTCGCCCTTCTGCCAGTACTTGGCCTTGGGCTCGAGGAACACGACGGGGTCGGGCGAGTCGATCGCCTGCTGGATCATCCAGTACGCGTCGTTGGCGTTCGAGGGGCTGACCACGCGCAGACCCGGGGTGTGCGTGAAATACGCCTCGGGGCTCTCCTGGTGGTGCTCGACCGCGCCGATGTGCCCGCCGTAGGGGATGCGGATGACGACGGGCATGCGCACCGCGCCCTCGTGGCGGTTCGTGATCTTCGCCAACTGCGAGGTGATCTGATCGAAGGCGGGGAAGACGAAGCCGTCGAACTGGATCTCGAGCACGGGGCGGAACCCGCCCATCGCCAGACCGATGGCGGTGCCGACGATGCCGGATTCCGCGAGCGGCGAGTCGATGACGCGGCGGGGACCGAAGTCCTTCTGCAGGCCCTCGGTCACGCGGAAGACGCCGCCGAGCGGACCGATGTCCTCGCCCATGAGCAGGACGCGGTCGTTCGTCTCGAGCGCGCGGCGCATGCCCGCGTTGAGCGCGCGACTGATCGGGAGGTTCTCGCTCACTGCGCTCCCCCTTCCATCGACGCCTCGTAGTCGTCGAGCCAACGCTGCTCCTGCTGGATCAGCGCGTGCGCTTCGGAGTAGACGCTCTCGAACATGTGCACCCGCGGGATCGTGCCGAGCTCGTTCGTGCGCACGCGCACGTCGTCGGCGAGCGCGGCGCCCTCGGCATCCGCGTCGTCGAAGAAGTGCTGCGAGGCGCCCCGGCCCTCGAGGAAGGCGCGCAGGCGGGCGATGGGGTCGCGACCGGCCCACGCCTTCTCTTCGTCGGAGGTGCGGTACTTCGTGGGGTCGTCGCTGGTCGTGTGCGCGCCCATGCGGTAGGTCATCGCCTCGATCGCGCGGGGGCCGCCGCCGGCCCGGGCCTCGTCCAGCGCCACCTTCGACACCGCGTAGCTGGCGAGCACGTCGTTGCCGTCGACCTGCAGGCTCGGGATGCCGTAGCCCTCACCGCGCTTGTACAGCGGCGAGCGCGACTGCGTGGCGACGGGGACGGAGATGGCCCACTGGTTGTTCTGGAGGAAGAACACCTCGGGGGTCTGGAAGCTCGCGGCGAAGACCATCGCCTCGTGCACGTCGCCCTGGCTGGAGGCGCCGTCGCCGTAGTAGACGATCACGGCCTCGTCGCGCTCGGGGTCGCCGGTGCCGCTCTTGCCGTCGAACACCAGGCCCATCGCCAGGCCCGTGGCATGCAGCGTCTGCGCGCCGAGGACGAGCGTGTAGATGTGGGTGTTGCCGTTCTTCGGATCGGTCGGGTCCCACCCTCCATGGGTGAGGCCGCGCATGAGCCGGATGATGTCGAGCGGGTCGACGCCGCGGATGCGCGTGACCACGTGCTCGCGGTACGAGGGGAAGAGGTGGTCCTGCGCGCGGGCGGCGCGGGCCGAACCCACCTGGGCGGCCTCCTGCCCGAACGACGGCGGCCACAGGGCGAGCTGCCCCTGGCGCTGCAGGTTGGTGGCCTGCACGTCGAACGCGCGGATCGAGACCATGTCGCGGTAGAACGTCTCGAGTTCGGCGTCGGTCAGGGCGTCGATGAGCGGCAGGTAGCGCTCCGCCGCGGGCGTGGGCGCCAGCGTGCCGTCGGCTGCCAGAACGCGCACGAGAGCGGGGTCGTCGAGCGGGGTCATGCACCCACGCTAACGCCCGGCCCATGCGCGAGACCGCATGAGGTGCACAACGGATGCCACGAATCGCCGTCGACGACCGACAAACCGCTCTCGTGAGGGGGTGGAACGTCGGCGCGACCGTCAGCCGACGAGCGACGCGTAGTGCACCTCAATCACGCGCGCGGGCCGGGACGAGAGCGCGTGGAGTCCCACCGTGCGTCCGGTGAACCCGCCGGCGACCTCGGTGGAGAGGTAGCGGCCGTCGATGCGCGCGAGCCAGCGTTCGCCGTCGTCGTCGATCAGGCCCAGGCGCACGTCGTCGGGGCCGTCGAACGTGGCGTCGGCCGCCTCGACGAGGAGGGTCACGACGTCGCCACGGGTGGCTGCGCGGGCGGGCTCGGCCGCGAAGGGCCCGACCCGTGTGGCCACGGTCGCCTCGCCGCCCGCGAGGCGCAGCTCGTAGGCGTGCGTCTCATCGAGACGCAGCCGCACCGCGATCGGGCCGGCCGCGGCGTCGACGCGGGCTGCGAAGCGCCACCGGGCGTTGCGCGTGCGCACCGAGAGGGCTGCGGGCGCGCCGTTGGCGGCATCCATCCGGTCGAGCAGCAGACCGCCGTCGGGCGCGGGACGCGCGAACGCGCCGAGCGCCGCCCCGGGCGACACGTAGCGGGGGTGCAGCGCCGAGGCGGCGAAGTCGTCGGAGAAGGACGTGTCGCCGTGCGCGGGCAGCTGGTCGTCGGTGCGGATCACGGGCCAGTCGTCGACCCATTCCACGCGCGCGAGGAAGGTCTCGCGGCCGTTGACGTGGAATGAGGGGGTGAAACCGGCCGGGCGCACCCCGAGGTAGACCATGGCCCACCCGCCGTCGACGCGTTCGACGAGGTCGGCGTGGCCGGTGTTCTGCACCGGGAAACCGGTGCTGCGGCGGCTGAAGATCGGGTTCGCGGGGGCGCCCTCGAACGGGCCGTCGATGGCGCGCGATCGGGCGACGCACACCGCGTGACCGCGCTCGGTGCCGCCCTCGGCGGTGAGCAGGTACCACCACGGTCCGCGCCGGTACAGGTGCGGACCCTCGGGGTGCGCCAGGCCGGAACCCCGCCAGATCACCCGCGGCTCCTCGAGAACGGCGCCGCGCTCGAGGTCGACCCGCGCCTGCGCGATAACCGGGAGCGAGCCGCCCTCGGGGCGCAGCGCCTCGTCGAGCGCGCAGTACGTCACCACGCACGCGCCCTCGTCGTCCCACGCGAGATCGGGGTCGATGCCGCCGAGTCCGGGCAGCACGATCGGGTCGGACCACGGACCCGCGGGATCGGTCGCCGTGACCACCAGCTGCACGCCCGGCCGGTCCACGTCGGTCGTGATGACGAAGAAGGCGCCGTCGCGGTGCCGGATCGTCGGCGCGTAGATCCCCCGGCTCGCGCCCGCCGTCCCCGCCCGGAACTGGCTGTCGCGGGTGAGCACGTTGCCGAGCTGCGTCCACGTCCGCAGGTCGCGGCTGCTCCACACCGGGATGCCGGGGGCGTATTCGAACGAGGAGTTCACCAGCACGTACTCCTCGCCCACGCGGCACACCGAGGGGTCGGGGAAGAAGCCCGGGATGACGGGGGTGATGGCGGCATCCCGGATGCCGTCCCCCTCCGCCGCGGTCGTCATGCGGCTCAGCGCGCGGCGGTCGCGGCGGCCACCTCGACGACGCGGTCGAGCGACTCCTCTTCGCCGATCGAGATGCGGATGCCGTCGCCCGGGAACGGGCGGACAATGAGTCCGGCCTCTTCGAACGCCGTCCCGACCTCGACCGTGCGTTCACCGGCGGCGAGCCAGACGAAGTTGCCCTGCGCGTCGGGCACGTCCCACCCGGCGTCGCGCAGACGGTCGACCAGGCGGTCGCGCCGCTCGGCGATCACCGATACCCGGTGCAGCAGTTCGCTCTCGGCATCCAGGCTCGCCAGCGCCGCCGCCTCGCCCGCGGCCGTCACCGACAGCGGGATGGCGGTGCTGCGCGCGGCGTCGAGCACGCGCGTGTGGCCGATCGCGTAGCCCACGCGCAGGCCCGCGAGGCCGTAGGCCTTCGAGAACGTGCGGAGCACCACGACGTTGGGGCGGGCGAGCACCGCGCGCACGCGGCCACCCTCGACCGAGGTGCGGTCGGTGACGAACTCGGCGTAGGCCTCGTCGAGCACGATGAGCACGTCGCCCGGCACCTCGTCGACGAAGGCGGCGAACTCGTCGTAGCCGACGGTGGGCCCGGTGGGGTTGTTGGGGCTGCAGACGATCACGAGGCGGGTGCGCTCCGTGATCGCGGCGGCCATCGCCGGCAGATCGTGGCGCGCGTCGGCGGTCAGGGGCACCTGCACGCTCGTCGCGCCGGCCACCGCGACGAGCGAGGGATAGGCCTCGAACGAGCGCCACGCGTACACGACCTCGTCGCCCGGGCCCGAGGTCGCCAGCAGCAGCTGCGCGAGGATCGACACGCTCCCCGCGGCCACGTGCACCTCGTCGGCCGAGACGCCGTAGCGCGCGGCCAGGCGCTCGCGCAGGCGCGAGGCGGTGGCATCCGGGTAGCGGTTGAAGGCGCCCGCGGCCCGGACGGCGTCGAGCACGCCCGGGAGGGGCTCGAAGGGGTTCTCGTTGCTCGACAGCTTGAACGCGTCGGGACTGGCCTGCCGGCCCTGCCGGTACGCGGGCAGCGCCGCGATCTCGGGACGGATACGGGGCAGGACCGGGTCATCGCTCACATCGCGAGCCTAACCGCGAGACGCATCGGCGCGTCAGACCCGATCTCGACCCCTCCTCCACGGGGAGACGTTCCTCCCACGCGCACACCCCGCGTGCCACGATGGAGGCATGCGCTTCGTCGTCCGCATCGCCGTCAACGCCTTCGCCATCTGGATCGTCACGCTGCTGCCCGCGCTGCAGGTGCGGCTCGTGCCGTTCGCCCCCGGCGAGGCGCTGCAGGTCGTGCTGACGCTGCTGGTGGTCGGGTTGCTGTTCGCGGTGGTCAACACCGTCGTCGGAACGGTCGTCAAGATCGTGGCGATCCCGCTCTACATCCTCACGCTCGGACTCATCTCGCTCGTGATCAACGGCTTCCTGTTGTGGCTGACCGCGGTGATCACCGGCGGGTGGGACTGGGGTCTTCGCACCGGGGAGTTCTGGCTCACCGTGGTGGCGGCGCTGCTGATCGGGGTCATCAACGCCGTGCTCGGCGGCATCCTGCGTCCGCGCCGCGACGAGCGTTCGCGACGCTGAGAACCGGTCGACGGATGCGCGCGGAGCGCTTCCCCGCCATGATGGAGGGATGACCGCGAGTGCCGACGCGCCCTTCCGCGTCGTGTTCGTCTGCAGCGGCAACATCTGCCGGTCGCCGATGGCCGATGTGGTGTTCCGGCGTCTCGCGGATGCCGCGGGCCTCGGCGCCCACGTCGCCTCGAGCTCGGCGGGCACCGGCGACTGGCACGTCGGCGAGCGCGCCGACCACCGCACCATCGCCGCGCTCGACCGCCTCGGCTACGACGGATCCGCGCACCGTGCCCGTCAGTTTCAGTTCGCGGACTTCGACCGCAACGATCTCGTGGTCGCCCTCGACCGCAGCCACGAGCGCGTGCTGCGCGGCTGGGCGCGCCACGACGACGACGCCGACAAGATCGCCCTGCTGCAGTCGTTCCTCCCCGACGCCGAGACCCTCGACGTGCCCGACCCGTACTACGCCGGGCCGCCCATGTTCGATGAGGTGCTCGGTATGATCGAACGCGCCAGCCGCGCCCTGTTCCGGCAGCTCGAGCCCGCCATCCGATCCGCGGGCTGACCCGTTCGCGCGACCCCCGGGAGACCCGTGTCCTCTCTGCCTCCGCAGCCCCTCAGCCCGCTCGACGGTCGGTACTTCGCCACCGTGTCCGAGATCGGCGACTACCTGTCGGAGGCCGGTCTGAACCGCGCCCGCGTCGAGGTCGAGGTCGAATGGCTGCTCGCCCTCACCGACCGTTCGCTGTTCGGCACCACCCCCGTCTCCGAGACCGACCGCGCGAAGCTCCGGGCCCTGTACGAAGAGTTCGGCGCCGACGAGATCGCCTGGCTCGCCGAGAAGGAGGCCGTGACGCGCCACGACGTCAAGGCCGTCGAGTACCTCGTGCGCGACCGCCTCGACAGCCTCGGACTCACGGCCCTCGCCGAGCTCACCCACTTCGCCTGCACCAGCGAAGACATCAACTCCACCGCCTACGCCCTCACCGTGCAGCGCGCGGTCGAGCGCGTGTGGCTGCCGAAGCTGCGCGCGGTCACGGCCGCCCTGGCCGAGCTCGCGGTGCAGCACCGCGACGCCGCGATGCTCTCCCGCACGCACGGCCAGCCGGCCACGCCCACCACGATGGGCAAGGAGATCGGCGTGTTCGCGTGGCGCCTGGAGCGCGTCATCCGTCAGCTGGATGCCGGCGAGTACCTCGCGAAGTTCTCGGGCGCGACCGGCACCTGGTCGGCGCACGTCGCCGCCGAGCCCGACGTCGACTGGCCTGAGCTGACGCGCTCGTTCATCGAGTCGCTCGGGCTGGGCTTCAACCCCGTCACCACGCAGATCGAGTCGCACGACTGGCAGGTCGAGCTCTACGACCGCGCGCGCCACGCGGGCGGCATCCTGCACAACCTCGCGACCGACATCTGGACCTACATCTCGCTCGGGTACTTCACCCAGATCCCCGTCGCCGGCGCCACGGGATCGTCGACGATGCCGCACAAGATCAACCCGATCCGCTTCGAGAACGCCGAAGCCAACCTCGAGATCGCCGGCGGGCTGTTCAGCACCCTCGCATCGACGCTCGTCACCAGCCGCCTGCAGCGCGACCTCACCGACTCCACGACCCAGCGCAACATCGGCGTCGCCTTCGGCCACTCGCTGCTCGCGCTCGACAACCTGCAGCGCGGTCTCACGGAGATCTCGCTCGCGGAGGACGTGCTCCTCGCCGACCTCGACGTGAACTGGGAGGTGCTCGCCGAGGCCATCCAGACCGTGGTGCGCGCCGAGATCGCCGCGGGTCGCTCGGCGATCACCGACCCCTACGCCCTGCTCAAGGACCTCACGCGCGGTCGCCGCGTGGGCGGCGCCGAACTGGCGGAGTTCGTGCGCGGACTCGACATCGGCGACGCCGCGAAGGAGCGCCTCCTCGCCCTCACCCCCGCCGCCTACGCGGGGCTGGCGTCGCGGGTGGTCGACTCGCTGTAATCCCCGGCGGCCGTCGGGGCTGTGCGGTCGCGCCGGTGCTGCGGTCGCGCCGGTGCGGCGGTTGCGGCCTCGGGCGGGGCCGGGCGCGGCTGCGGCAGTTCCTGTTGCGGCCTCGGGCGGGGCCGGGCGCGGCTGCGGCCCGCATCGTTCACGGTCCGCCGCACGGCATCCGGAATCCGGCCCGCCCAGGTGCCTCAGACCGTGCCGAACTCCGGAAGATATCGGCACGTATCTCCCCCCGAGGCGTGAGGAAGGCCGCGGACGCGCGATTCTCCGGAGTCCGGCACCGCCCGCGGCCGACTCTCCGCCCCGCGCGACGCGCCGTCCAACGTCTCCCCCGGCTGGCCCGTCAGCCCGCCGCTCCCCGCTCAGCCGTGCCGAACTCCGGAAGATATAGGCACGTATCTCCCCCCGAGGCGCGAGGAAGGCCGCGGACGCGCGATTCTCCGGAGTCCGGCACCGCCCGTGGCCGACTCTCCGCCCCGCGCGACGCGCCGTCCAACGTCTCCCCCGGCTGACCCGTCCGCCCGCCGCTCCCCGCTCGACCGTGCCGAACTCCGGAAGAT
>NZ_JBKBNC010000043.1:6294-21871 GCF_046295495.1 Microbacterium sp. | reverse complement strand
CTCGCGGGCCTGCCCGAGGACCGGGTGCGTCTGGTGGTGGGCGACATCGCCGACCCCACGATCGTGGACACCCTCGTCGCCGACGCCGACGCGGTGGTGCACTACGCCGCCGAGTCCCACAACGACAACTCCCTGCACGATCCGCGTCCGTTCCTGGACACCAACATCATCGGCACCTACACGCTGCTGGAAGCCGCCCGCCGACACGACGTGCGCTTCCACCACATCTCCACCGACGAGGTCTACGGCGACCTCGAACTCGACGATCCCGCCCGCTTCACCGAGAACACCCCCTACAACCCGTCTTCGCCGTACTCCTCGACCAAGGCCGGCTCGGACCTCCTCGTGCGCGCGTGGGTGCGCTCCTTCGGGGTGCGCGCCACCATCAGCAACTGCTCCAACAACTACGGCCCCTACCAGCACGTGGAGAAGTTCATCCCCCGCCAGATCACCAACGTCCTGCGCGGCATTCGCCCCAAGCTGTACGGCACCGGTGAGAACGTGCGCGACTGGATCCACGCCGACGACCACTCCTCGGCCGTGCTGACCATCCTCGACAAGGGCGAAATCGGCGAGACGTACCTCATCGGCGCCGACGGCGAAGAAGACAACAAGAGCGTCGTCGAACTGATCCTCCAGATCACCGGGCAACCCGCCGACGCGTACGACCTCGTCACCGACCGCCCCGGACACGACCTGCGCTACGCCATCGACTCCACCAAACTCCGCACCGAACTCGGGTGGACACCCACCTACGGCGACTTCGAAACGGGACTGGCCGCCACCATCGACTGGTACCGCGACAACGAAGCCTGGTGGGCCCCCACCAAAGACTGCGTCGAAGCCTTCTACGCCAGCAAAGGACAGTGACCCGGTGACCGCACTCGGCAAGACCCTGGGCATGGGCGAGACGATCTACGTGAACGCCGCCGCTTGAATGGCCAGCGTGCTGCGCTATGCGAGCAGCGCGCCCAGAGCAGCCATCGTCAGGAACGCGGCGTTGAACCCGATATGCAGAAGTACCGCTCCCCAAATGCGGCCGGTCAGCAGAACGAGAACCGAGCACACAAGACCTAGAACGAGAAGCTGGAGCGCCGCGGAGAAGGAGAGGGGTGTAAATGCTGCGTGGATGAGAACGAACGCGCCCGCAGAAGAGAGAGCACCAGCGATTCCCGCTATGGCGCCCCCCGCGAAACTCTTGACGATTCTGAAAACCACCACGAGCAAGACTGCCCGGAAGAAGAGCTCCTCTACGAACGGGCCGAGGAGACCTGCCGCGAGCACCTCCTGAATCAACCACTCCGTCACCGACGCGCGGCCCAATGGGGACGACGCAGGGAAGGGGGTTGAGTTCGCGTCAGTCATGACGCCCGTCAGGATGCGGACCGCTGCCGCCAACCCGAGGCCCCAGACAACGTCCGGGAAGCGGAACGCGAAGAGGCCTCGAGGGCGAATGACCATCACAGCATGCACGACGGCGGCGAGCATGCCCGTCCACAGGGCGATGAGCGACAGAACCGCCGCCCATGGCGTATTCAGAAGACTGATCGCCATGGCCGCCAACACTCCCGCGCCACCGGCGGATACAGCCACCGCGAGCACGCCGAGCTCCGACCTCTGCTTGGCCCGACGCGCCGCGCGCCAGTCCATCCGACGCCATCGACGACTCACTCGAACGCCATCGAAGTCGGCGCGGGCGGGCGTCGACGAATGACTGTCTCGGGTCTCGACGATCGTAGGCTCGTGCGGCACGTGGTCAACCTATCGGGCATCTGCTGCTCGACACCTCACCAGTGCCCCAACTCGTTGTCGCGGAAACGACCGAACGGTTCCCTGCCGAAAACCGGCTGGAAACATTCCGTGTGTCAGACTGAGGTGCATTTTCCCGAGCGCGGTCTTATGAAGAACCGTGCGTCCCCGAGAGGCACCATGGATCTCAGCGACTACGTCCGAATCCTCCGGAAGAATTGGCTAGTAGTTGTCGTCTTGACCTTGCTGGGGCTCGGTGCCGCCGCCGGGTACACCGCAACGCGAACGCCGATCTACGAATCGTCGAGCACGGTTTTTGTGTCGACCCAAGCGGGCAGCACCACGGCGGAGTTGCAGCAGGGTTCTACCTTCACGCAGGCGCGAATCAACACCTATGTCGGTCTCGTGAACACTCCCATCGTGCTCGATCCCGTGATCGCCTCCCTGAACCTCCCGCAATCGAGCGAAGAGCTGTCGGCCGAGGTCAAGGCCTCCGCTGCTCTAAACTCCACTCTCATCACCGTGGTCGTACAAAACCCCAGTGCGGAAACCGCCGCAGCGATCGCCAACGAGATCGCTGAGAGCCTGGCCACCGTCGTTCCGCAACTGGAGCCGGAGGCAGATGACGGTTCGAGTCCCGTCCGGCTCAGTCGGGTTCGGGACGCGCAAGCCGCCATCAGCCCCTCCAGCCCGAGCATCGCCCTGAACCTCGCTTTGGGAGCTCTCGTCGGTCTCGCCCTGGGAATTGGCACAGCCGCGCTGCGAACGGCGCTTGACAACCGGGTGCGCACACCTCGGGATGCGGAAAACGCAACAGGCGCCCCGGGCATCGGTGCAATTGCATTCGATGCGAAGGCGAAAGAACGCCCTCTGATCGTTCACGCGGACCCTTTGAGCCCCCGGGCCGAGTCTTTCCGGGCTTTGCGCACCAACCTCCAGTTCCTCGACATGGGCGGACGCTCCAGCTTTGTGGTGACAAGCTCGATCCCGAGCGAAGGCAAGTCGACCACGACGATCAACCTCGCCATCGCGCTCGCAGACGCCGGCAAACGCGTCGCGCTGCTCGATACGGATCTTCGTAAGCCGAAAGTCGCGGAATATCTGGGAATCGAAGGTGGAGCCGGGTTGACCGACGTGCTGATCGGGCGCGCGAAGGTGAACGAGGTCATGCTCCCGTGGGGTGGTCGAAGCCTCTATGTTCTCCCGGCGGGAAAGATCCCGCCGAACCCGAGCGAGCTTCTGGGCTCCGCGCATATGAGCCTGCTGCTCGAGATGCTCGAACGCGACTTCGACGTGGTGCTGTGTGACGCTCCCCCGCTGCTGCCTGTGACGGATGCCGCGATCTTGGCGCGAGCGACGAGCGGCGCGCTGATGGTGGTGGCATCCGGTAAGACGACGAAGCATCAGCTGACGGGCGCGACCGAGGCATTGAACGCGGTGGGGGCGAAGCTCGCAGGATTCGTCATGTCAATGGTCCCCACCCGAGGACCGGATTCCTACTACGGCGGCTATGGCTATGGGTACGGATACGGCTACCGGCAAGAACCCGCGGTGGAAGAACGCGGCAGACGAAGCAAGAGCCGCGCGGCCAAGACCGCGTCTGATGGTGTCTCCGACGATGCGGGGCTGGGCGATCTCGGGCTCGGGCCGCGTCGACGGACGCGCGAGACATCACGTGACGACTGATTGGCGTTCTGGTTCGCCGTCCTCAGTGAGCTGTCGCGGTCGAAAGGCCTTGCCGTCGTCGACAAGCTCGTCGATCCGCGCTTCCCGGAGCACACATCATGACTGTCGGTGAGAAGCCGCAGGCATTACGCGTAGCCGGAAAGGTTACGTTCTGGGTTGTCGCCGCATTCCTCGCAATCTGCGTGCTCGCCGCTGGGTGGGTGGGCGTGCGAGGTGTCATGGCAGGAACGCACCTCGCCTCGGTGCAGTCAGACGCGACGGCCGTGGCCTCGACCTTGTCGAGCGATCCCTCTCAAGCGGTCTCGAGCCTGACCGGCGTGAGCACGCACACCGAGGCAGCGCGTGACCTCACCTCCGACCCCGTGTGGGCCCTCGCCGAGAAAGCACCGTGGATCGGACCCCAGCTCGAGGCGGTGCGCACCATCGCGGTGTCGGCAGATGACCTCCTGCGACTCGGGGTGCTCCCCCTGGCCCAGGCCTCCCAAGGGTCGTCGATCGACGCGCTCAAGCCCGTGAACGGTCGCATCGACGCCCGCGCTCTCTCTTCTCTTCAGGGGCCTGCCCAGCAAGCCGCCGCGAAGGCCGACAGCGCTTTGAGCGCTATCCGCTCCCTCAACAGGGTTCCTCTGCTCGGGCGGCTCGCCTCCGCGACCGACCAGGTGGAAGACGTGTTCTCCCGTGCGACGGGCGGACTCGACGCACTCTCCCGCGCCGCGCAGCTGCTCCCGGGCATGCTAGGCGAATCGGGGCAGCGCTCTTTTCTCGTGCTCGTGCAGAACAATGCGGAGTTCCGGTCCCTCGGAGGCATCGCGGGTACCGCCCTGCTGCTGCAGACCGACTCCGGTGCTGTCTCCCTCGTGGGCACGGAGACAGGCACAGCGCTCTCCGCGGGAATCTCAGACCCCGTGGTGACTCTGCCCGACGACGTGCAGAGCGTCTATGGCACGCGCCCCGCCCGCTATTTCCAGAATCTAACGCAGATACCCGACTTCTCCATCGACGGCCCGCTTGCGCGCGATATGTACCGGCAACAGACGGGTCGCGACGTGGACGGGGTGATCGCCATCGACCCGGTCGTGCTGTCCTATCTCCTCAAAGCCACCGGGGCGGTGTCTTTGCCCGATGGCACCAGCATCAACGGAGACAATGCCACCTCGCTGTTCTTGAAAGACGTCTATCAGCGCTACCCCGACCCGGCCGTGCAAGACGCATTCTTCGCCGCCTCGTCGGCTTCGATCTTCAATGCCTTCCTCGAGGGACGAGGATCGAGCGTGGGGCTCCTTTCCGCTCTGGCGCGGGGCGCCGATGAGCGTCGCATTCTTCTATGGAGCGCGAACCCCGACGAACAGGGGGTCATCGACGGCTCGGCAATGGCAGGCCGGCTCCCGATGACCGATGACGACACCGCGCGCTTCGGCGTGTATTTCAACGACGGCGGTGGCTCGAAGATGAGCTACTACGTCAAACCGGACGTGTCCGTCGCCTGGGATGGATGCGCGGTGGCCGGGGGAACTTCCCCGCGACGGCTCACGCTGAGCGTCGGACTAACGAACACGGCCCCGACCGACGCCGCGTCATCTCTCCCTGTCTACGTCACAGCCAACGGGTGGTTCGGGGCGGCACCCGGAACAGCCGTCGTCGTCGGCAATATCTATGTGCCCGAGGATTACCGGGTCGTCTCCGCTACGGCGTCGAACGGCGCTAGCTTCACCTCGGCCTCGCTAAAGGGTCGCGAGGTGCTGACCTATGGCCTGAACCTCCTACCGCAGAGCCAGGAATCGCTGTCCGTCGTCGTAGAGACCACCTCGTCGGCGCGCACGGCGCAGGCATTCGTGACGCCCACCGCGGACTCCACCATCAATCCGATCGTGTCGACGACGTGCGAATCCGCGAAGAATGCCGGTCTCGAATAAGTGGGTTGGTTCGCCTCGCCCGCTTCGAGGCTGCGGGTTTGCGCGAAGTTTACGTGATCGAAACCCACTCAGTTTGCGCCCGGCCAATGCCTAGGCAATACTCAGATTGCCCTCAGTACCACTCGCCGCTGAACCGTTGTCCTTCCCCTGTGCTCCATACGGATAGCTCGTACAAGCGGACCACCTCATTACCGGTAGCCCGGATACGAAAGCAGGCAGTCATGAAGCTCAACATCACGAAGGTGGGCGCCTCCGCGGCTCTCGCCGGCGCGCTTCTCCTCGCAGCGCCCGCGGTGGCCCAGGCATACGTGCCCACCAGCCCCGACACCGTGACCCTCGCGGTCACCTCCAACGGCCCCGTGCCCGTCGCCGGCTTCGAGCCCGGCGCCTCGGTCACGTTCACCCTCGTCGGCGTGGGCGTCACCGGCGCCAACATCGCCACGGCCAACCTCCCCGTCTCGTCGGCCTCGGTCACCAAGACCGCCGACGGCTCGGGCAGCGCGACCGCCGTCGTCACCCTCCCCGCGAACCCCGTGGGTAGCTACACCCTCGCGGCGACCGGGCCCCGCGCCTCGGGCGCCGGCGGCACGGGCAGCAACGGTAGCACCGGCGGCAGCAGCGCCGACGGTAGCGCCCTCCCCGCGACCGGTATGGACGCCAACTCGCTTCTCGGCCTCTGGGTCGGCGGTGGAGCTCTCGCGCTCGCCGGCGGCGCGATCGCCGTGGGCACCAAGGTGCGCCGCACCCGCCAGGAGACCAACGCCTGAGCGACACAGCCTCATCGAAGGGGCCGTTACCGACATCGTCGGTGACGGCCCCTTCGCCTTTCCCGGCGTCAAGCCCGCGGAGCGGCACCGGGGCGCGCGCTTGACTCGACACATGCACACCACCACGACCGCCCCTCTCGACAACGACGGCCGCGACGAGGCCACTCCCCCGACGCTCCCCTTCATCCACATGTGGACCGGACTCGACGGGAAGAGCCGCCTCGACGAATCCGTGCTGCGGGGACTCGGGCTGCAGAGCGTTGGTGGCGGCGCCGACCCGCAGTGGATGCGCCCCTTCCCCGGCGAAGTCTCGGCTGTACTCTTCGCAGCGCTGCCGGTCGGATGGGTGGGGCAGTGGCATCCGTCTCCCCACCCGCAGTGGGTCATCCCCCTGCGCGGGCGATGGTTCCTCGAGACGCAAGACGGGTCGCGCGTCGAGATGGGCCCCGGCGACCTCCACTTCGGCCACGACACCGACACAGACGAGGTCGATGGCAAGGCGGGCCACCTCTCGGGAACCGTCGGCGACGAGCCGTGCCTGCAGGTGCTCATCCAGTTCGCCGCCTCACCCGCGGCGCCCACACCCCACCCCTTCGGCTGACACGTCAACCCGCAGACGCTTCACGGCGCTCCGCGTTTGACTGGGTGCATGGCCAGCTCCGACACGCACCTTCCGATCGACGGCAGAATCCTCCAGGGCCCTCGCGAGCCGCAGGCAATCGAGGTCGCTCCCCCGCGCGTGTGGGACGAACGCCTCGCCGGGGTGCTGCCGTCGTCGTCGCGCTTGCTCGCGCTCTACGAAGACGCCACCTGGGCCGAAGGTCCCGTGTGGTGGCCCGCGGGCGACGCGCTCGTGTTCAGCGACGTGATCGGCCGCCGAACCCTCGCGCGACGTGACGACGGAAGCATCGTCACCTTCTTCGACCGCAGCTACTTCGCCAACGGCAACGCGATGGATGCCGAGGGCCGTCTCGTTCAGGCCGAACACGGCCGACGTGCCATCAGCCGCACCGACGCGAACGGCACCGAGATGCTCGTCGACGCTTTCGAGGGCCAGCCGCTGAATTCGCCGAACGACCTGGTGGTGGCATCCGACGGAGCGATCTGGTTCACCGACCCCACCTATGGCATCTCGGATCCCCGCGAGGGCTACCCCGCCGACCCTTCGCTCGACCACACCAGCGTGTACCGCTGGCGCGACGGCGGACCGCTGCAGCGCATGATCGACCTCGACCAGCCCAACGGCCTCGCCTTCAGCCGCGACGAGGGCACGCTTTACGTCGCCGAGTCGAACGCCGACGGCCTCCCCCGCGTCGTCGCGTGCAGCTGGGACGGCGAGACCCTCGGCGCCCCGCGCACCTTCGCCACGGTGGATGCCGGCATACCCGACGGATTCGCCGTCGACAGCCGCGACTGGCTCTGGATCTCGAGCGAGGCGGGCGTGGTCATCGTCGATGAGACCGGCGCTCGCCTGGGCATGATCCCCACCCCGCACGTCGCGAGCAACTGCGCCTTCGACACCGACGAGAAGCGCTTGTTCATCACCGGCGACAGCGACCTCTGGATGGTGCAGCTCGCCTGACCTCCGCGGGCAGGACGGATGAGGACTACCGCGGACGCGACGAGCGTGTGGCCGGACGCGGCGTCGGCGCCGATGGAGCCGGATACACGCGAACGATCGTCGACATCCGTAGGGTCCAGACCCCGAAGGAGAACTGCCACAGTTCCTTCCTCCGGAACATCGCGGGCTCGCGCGGGGCGGGATAGACGAGGCCGAGCTCCGCAGCCTGCCGACGAAGGCGACGGCGGCCGAGAAGGGCCAAGGCCGCCAGGAGGCCCCCGAGGCCGGGGAGGGCGATGGCCAGAACCGACCAGCCGTACATGGTGGCGACCGTGATCGACTCGTCGCGCCAGACCGCGACGATCACCACCACGGTGGCGAATGCGATCAGCATCGCCAGCGCCCCGAGGGGATGGGTCGTCGACCAGTCGACGCGCCCGAAGTCGAACGGCCCCGACGTCGCGGATAGATGACCCACGTCACTCCCCTGTCTCCCGCGGGTGGCGGCGGAATCGATGACACACCCGCCTCCCAGCCGTACGGCGTCGGCGCGGGGGTGCCCGGCATCCCCCATGACCATGCGGTCGGGCGACCCGCCACTCCCGCCTGTCGCCGTCGGGCCGCGTGCGCCGGGCGCGGCGGCGGGCGAAGTACATCACTTACGGTCCCGTGTCACCCCGGGGGCCGCGCGCGAAGCCGGTGACTCACCCTTGAAGAGACAGCCGTTCGTGCTGCCACCCCACGAACACGAGGGAGCTCGCGTGAGCGATGTCGAGATGGCGCGGATCCCCGCGGGACGCGTGCTACGCGGTGACCAGCGGGGCGCCGAGCGGCGCGAGATCGCCGTCGACGCCTTCGAGATCGGCGTGTACCCGATCACCGAGGAGCAGCTCGCCGAATTGCTCGGCATCCCGGCACGGCATCCCCGTCGCCCCGCCACGCAGCTCAGCTGGCTGCGCGCGATCCGCCTGTGCAACGCCCTGAGCGAGTGGGAGGGGCTCGACCCCGTGTACTCCTTCGACGGAGAGGTCGTGACCCCGGATGCCGAGACCGACGGGTTCCGCCTTCCCACCGAAGACGAGTGGGAGTACGCCTGCCGCGCCGGGTCGACGAACGCCGCCTACGGGCCCGTGCGCGAGGTGGCGTGGACGGCGGCCGACGGCATCCGCGGTCCGGTCGACGTGGGGGCGCGCCTGCCGAACCTGCACGGGCTGTTCGACACCCTCGGCAACGTGTGGGAGTGGTGCTTCGACCCGTTCGACGCCGAGAGCGAGAACGACGCCCGTGCCGTGCGCGGCGGCGGCTGGTCGGATGCCCCGGCGTTCGTGCGCGCGACGGCGCGACGCGGCGGGCGACCCCGCGAGGCGTTCGACGACGTGGGCGTGCGCGTGGCGCGGGGGCCGATGCCGGCGGCATCCTGATCGCCGATCCGTCGATCCCGAGCGGAGCGCTCGCGACACGAGGGTCAGTCCACGGGCGAGAGGGCTTCGGTCAGGCCGTCCATGAACGACGCGACGGTGGCGAGCTGGTCGTCGTCGAAGTGCGCGGCGAGGTCGCGCATCGCGCCGAGGTGCACGCCGAAGTGCTGGAAGAACTCCCGCCGCGACTTGTCGGTGAGCACGACCACGCGCGCGCGTCCGTCGGAGGGATGCGGACGACGCTCGAGATGACCCGAGGCCACCAGGCGGTCGATGAGCTTGGTGGTCGACGCGGTCGAGATGCGCAGGTGCGTCGCCACATCGTGGGGGCTGACCATCTCGCCCCGGTGCTCGCGGATGGTGAGCATGCGCAGCGTCGCGAGGTCGCTGGCGTTCATGTCCATGTCGCCCTTCATGCCGCTGTGCATGCGGTCGAGGGCGTCGCTGAGCGTCTGCACCGCGCGCAGGGTGTGCGCCACAGCGGGCCTCGTACCAGACGCCGACACGGCTCCGTCCACAGTGGACACCCCCTTTCACGCTGGGTATAGTCAAGCTCACATCGCTAGCTAAACTAGCAAATGGGAGGCACGATGAGCGAGACCGAATATGTCGTCCTCCTGGACGACTTCGGAAACGAGATTGGCACGGCGCCCAAGGCGAGCGTGCACGGCACCGACACGCAGCTGCACCTGGCGTTCTCGTGCCACGTCGTCAACAGCGCGGGCCAGGTGCTGGTCACCCGCCGCGCGCTGCACAAGAAGACCTGGCCGGGCGTGTGGACCAACTCGTTCTGCGGTCACCCCGGTCCGGCCGAGCCCGTGCTGACGGCGGTCCACCGCCGCGCCGAGTTCGAGGTGGGTCTGCGCGTGCGCGACCTGGAGCTCGCCCTCCCCCTCTTCCGCTACCGCGCCGTCGACGCCAGCGGCATCGTCGAGCACGAGATCTGCCCCGTCTACGTCGCCCGCACCGACGACGAGCCGCAGCCGAACCCCGATGAGGTCGCCGAGTACCGCTGGGTCGACCCGCTCGACCTCGCCGCCTCGCTCGAGGCCACCCCGTGGGCGTTCAGCCCCTGGCTCGTGCTGCAGGCGCAGCAGCTCCATCTCTTCGAGACCCCGACCGCGGTGAGGCGCGCATCATGATCGCGCTCGACTCGACGCCCGTCGCCCTCCAGGGGATCGACGCGGCGATCGAAGCGGCCCTCGACCGCCTCGACCGGCGCATCGGCGAGCACGGCGACGGCGCCCGCGCGCTGGCATCCGCTATCCGCCGCGCCGCCTCGGGCGGCAAGCGCTTCCGCCCCTTGCTGGTGGTGTCGGCGTTCGAGACCCTGCACGGACCGGCGACCGACCGCCTCGCGCTGTACGACGTGGCCGCGGCCTTCGAGCTGCTGCACACCGCCTTCGTGGTGCACGATGACGTGATCGACCACGACGTCGAACGCCGTGGCGTGCCCAACATCAGCGGCGAGTTCCGCCAGCGCGGTACCGACAAGGGCGCGGATGCCGTCGGCGCGGCGCTCCTCGGCGACGCCGCCGCGATCCTCGCCGGAGATCTGCTGCTGCACGAAGCAGGCCGCTTGGTCGCCCTCGCCGACGTGTCGACAGCGACGCGCCAGGAGCTGCTCGCCCTCGTCGACGACGCGATGCTCGTCTCGGCCGCCGGCGAACTCGCCGACGTGGAGAATGCCGTCTCCCCCGGCGACGTCGACCCCGAGACCGTGCTGCGCACCACCCACGACAAGACGGCTGTCTACTCGTTCTCGGCCCCGCTGCAGGCGGGTGCCGTGATGGCCGGAGCCGACCGCCCCACGCGCTACGCGCTGGAGCGCTTCGGAGAGCGCCTGGGCCTGGGCTACCAGCTGGTCGACGACCTCATCGGCGCCTTCGGTACGGCATCCGCCTCGGGCAAAGACGAGGGCTGCGACCTGCGCGAGGCGAAGAAGACGCACCTCATCTCGCTCGCCCGGGAGAGCGAGGACTGGCCCGAGGTTCGCGCCGCCCTCGCCGAGGCCCACACCGGGCCGGTGGCCGTGCAGGCCGCGCAGACCGCGCTGTCGAAGTCGGGAGCCCGTTCGCGCCTCGAGGTGCTCGTGTGCGAGACGCTCGACGAGGCGTGCGCGATCGTCGAGGCCTCGACCCTGCCCACCGAATGCCGACTCATGCTGATCCAGCTCGTCGAGGCCGTGCAGGAGCGCATTCCGTGAGCAACGCGCCCACGGGCCTCGAACTCTATTCGGCGACCGCCGATGACGCGGCCGCCGCCGTGATCAACCGCTACTCCACCTCGTTCGGCATCGCCACGCGCCTGCTCGGCGCCCGGCCCCGCCCGCACGTTCGCAACATCTACGCCCTCGTGCGCGTGGCCGACGAGATCGTCGACGGGCCCGCCCACGACGCGGGCCTCACCCCCGAGCGGGAACGTGCCGTGCTCGACGGCCTCGAGGCCGAGGTGCGGGATGCCATCGCCACCGGGTTCAGCGCCAACCTCGTCGTGCATGCCTTCGCCCGCACCGCGCGCGAGTGCGGCATCGGCGACGACCTCATCGCCCCCTTCTTCGCCTCGATGCGCACCGACCTCGACACCGCCGCGCACGACGACCTCTCGCACGACGCCTACGTGTACGGCTCGGCCGAGGTCGTGGGGCTGATGTGCCTGCAGGTGTTCCTGAACGCCGGGATGTCGGCACCCGCGCAGCCCGCCGCCGATCTCGTCGACGGCGCGCGGCGGCTGGGAGCGGCGTTCCAAGACGTCAACTTCCTGCGCGACCTCGCCGACGACGCCGACCGCCTCGGCCGCGACTACCTCGACGGCGCCGCCGACGACGAGCGACGCACCGCGGTGCTCGACCGCATCGACGCCGACCTCGCGGCGGCGGCGGCCGTCATCCCCCACCTCCCGCCCGACTGCCGGGCGGCCGTGACCACGGCGCACGACCTGTTCGCCGAGCTCTCGCGCCGCCTCCGCCTCTCGCCCGCCGGCGCCCCGCGCGTCCGCGTTCCCGACGGCGTCAAAGCCACCCTCGCCGCCCGCGCCCTCCTCGGGCGTCCCCCGAAAGGTTCACGCTCATGAGCGCCCAGCGCATCATCGTCGTCGGAGGCGGAATCGCCGGCCTCGGCACCGCCGCCCTGCTGGCCGACCGCGGCCACGACGTCCAGCTCTTCGAGGCGCGTGACGCCCTGGGCGGCCGTGCCGGATCGTACGAGAGCGACGGCTTCCGCTTCGACACCGGGCCCAGCTGGTACCTCATGCCCGAGGTGTTCGACCACTTCTTCCGTCTGCTCGGCACCAGCGCCGACGAGCAGCTCGACCTCGTGCGCCTCGACCCGGCGTACCGCGTCTACGGCCCTCCCGGCAAGGGCGAGCCGATCGACATCGTCTCGGGCCGCGAAGCCGTGCGGGCGCTGTTCGAGGAGCACGAGCCGGGCTCCGGACCCAACCTCGAGGCCTACCTCGACTCCGCGAAAGACGCCTACGAGCTGTCGACGTCGAAGTTCCTCTACGACCCCTACTCCTCGACGAAGGGACTTCGCGACCCCTCGCTCGTCAAGCGCCTGCCCACGCTCATCCCGCTGCTCACCCGCACACTGTGGAAGCGCGTGACGACCGACTTCAAGAACAAGCGACTGCAGCAGATCCTCGCCTACCCGGCGGTGTTCCTCGGCGGCTCCCCGTTCGAGGTGCCGAGCCTGTACCACCTCATGAGCCACCTCGACCTGGGTGACGGCGTGCTGTACCCCCGCGGCGGCATGACCGAGATCATCAAGGCCATCGAGCGGCTCGCGCGCGAGCGCGGCGTGCGCATCGAGACCTCGGCCCCGGTCGACGCGATCATCACCGAAGCGGGCACGGCTCGCGGTGTGCGCCTGGCCGACGGCCGGGTGATCTCGGCGGATGCCGTGGTCTCGGGCGCCGACCTGCACCACACCGAGAACGACCTGCTCGAAGAGAAGGACCGCCAGTACCCCGAGAAGTGGTGGAAGGACAAGACGCCCAGCCCCGGCGCCCTGCTGCTCCTGCTCGGTGTGAAGGGCGAGCTGCCGCAGCTCACCCACCACACGCTGCTGTTCACCGACGACTGGCACACCAACTTCGACGCGATCTTCGGCGAGAACAAGCGCATCCCCGACCCGGCATCCATCTACATCTGCCGTCCCAGCGCCACCGACGACTCCGTGGCCCCCGAAGGGCACGAGAACCTCTTCGTGCTCGTTCCGGTGCCCGCCGATCCCGTGAGCGGTCGCGGCGGCGTCGACGGCGCGGGCGACGAGCGCATCGAGAAGGCCGCGGACCGCGTCATCGCCCAGATCGCCGAATGGACCGGCATCCCGGATCTCGCCGAGCGGATCGTGGTGCGCAAGACCATCGCGCCCGAAGACTTCGCGCACGACCTGAAGGCCTGGCACGGCAACTCGCTGGGCCTGGCGCACACGCTGAACCAGAGCGCGATCTTCCGGCCCAAGAACCGCTCGCGCAAGGTGAACAACCTCTACTACGCGGGCACCTCGGTGCTGCCGGGCATCGGCCTGCCGATGTGCCTCATCTCGGCCGAGCTCGTGGTCAAGCGCATGACGGGCGACACCACCCCCGGTCCCCTGGCCGAACCGGCGCACGCGGCGGTCTGACGTGCCGGGGATCTACCTGGGCGCGATCCTCTTCTCCCTGGCCGGCATGATCGCGATCGATCTGAAGTACTCGCTCGCGTTGCGCATCGCGCCCGTGCGCACGAGTGCGGCGGCGCTGATCTCGACGGCGTTCTTCCTCGCGTGGGACCTCGTCGGCATCGTCACCGGCGTGTTCGTGAAGGGCGAGAGCCCCCTCTTCGTCGGCGTCGTGCTCGCCCCGCACCTGCCGCTGGAGGAAGTGTTCTTCCTGCTGTTCCTGAGCTACCTCTCGGTCGTGATGTTCGCCGTCTTCGAGCGTCGGGCCGCGGCCCGGCGCCGGGGCGGGACCGACCGGCGCGGCGACGCCGCCCGACCGGGTGGGCGCTCGGCATCCGGCCGCACCTCTCTCGAGGGGTCGGCGTGACCTACCCGCTGATCGTCCTGCCGTTCGTGGTCGTCACCGTGCTGGTGGCGCTCGCGACGCTGCGGCGTCCGCGATTCGCCGAGCGCATGGCATCCTCGGGGCGCACCGCCCTCGTGCTGGTGGGGCTGACCCTCGTGTTCGACAACCTCATGATCGCCGTCGACCTGTTCTCGTACCCCGACGAGCACCTCAGCGGCCTGCGCCTCGGGCTCGCCCCCATCGAGGACTTCGCGTATCCCCTGTGCGCGGCGTTCCTCGTGCCGGCGCTGTTCACGCTGCTCGCGCCCACGACCTCCCGCTCCCCCCTCCCGTCGCAGAAGGACACCGCATGACGACCCCCGCCCTGACCCCCGGCCGCGTGCTGCGGGAGCTGTTCGTGTCGTCGCGACCGGTCAGCTGGATCAACACCGCGTTCCCCTTCGCCGCGGCCTATCTGCTGACCACCCGTCAGATCGATGTGACGTTGATCGTGGGCATCGTGTTCTTCCTCGTGCCGTACAACCTGGCGATGTACGGCGTGAACGACGTGTTCGACTACGAGTCCGACCTGCGCAACCCCCGCAAGGGCGGCACGCACGGTGCCGTGCTCGCCAAGCGCATGCACCCGATCACGTTGTGGACCTCGGCGCTGTCGTGCCTGCCGTTCGTGGTCTACCTCGTGATCGTGGGCTCGCCGCTGTCGTGGCTCGTGCTGGCGATCAGCCTGTTCTTCGTCGTGTTCTACTCGGCTCCGCCCCTGCGGCTCAAGGAGCGCCCCTTCGCCGACTCGGTGACCAGCAGCATCCACTTCTTCTCCCCCGCCGTGTACGGGCTCGTGCTGGCGGGCGCGACGTGGACGTGGCAGCTGCTGTTCGTGTTCGTGGCCTTCGCACTGTGGGGCGTCGCCTCGCACGCCTTCGGCGCCGTGCAAGACGTGGAGGCCGACCGCGCCGCCGACATCTCCTCGATCGCCACCGCCCGCGGAGCGCGCTGGACCGTGCGCTTCGCCCTGGCCGCGTACGCTCTGGCCGGAGTGGCGATGTTCTTCACGGCGTGGCCCGGCCCGCTGGCTGCCGTGCTCGTCATCCCGTACCTGGTGGTGTGCTGGCCCTACCGGAACGTCACGGATGCCGAGAGCGACCGCGCCACCGCCGGGTGGAACCGCTTCCTGTGGCTGAACCAGATCGCCGGCTTCGGCACGACGATGCTGCTGATCTGGTGGTGGTTCCTGAGCGCTTGACGCGCGGGGGCCAGGGCGCGGGCGCCGGCGGGCGGGGCGCCGGCGGGCGCGGCGCTGGCGGATGGGTCCCGTCGTCGAGTGTCGCAGCGGCGCGCTGCTCGGGGTGAGCGCCGCTGCCGAGGCGCGCCCCGGGTGAGCGCCGCATCCGCGGACGTGCGGCCCGCACCGGCGTGGGGTGGGCCAAGCACCCCGCGGGGGCGCCGGCAAGGCCGGGGGGGGTGGGCGCACCGTGGGGG
>NZ_JBKBNC010000043.1:372-6284 GCF_046295495.1 Microbacterium sp. | reverse complement strand
GGGTGTCTGGGACACTCGTTGGGGGGGGGTGCGACGCGGACGCCGCCCACCGACACGACGACGCCGGCGCCCCGCGGATGCGGAGCGCCGGCGTCTGTGTCGAGCCGAGGTCAGCCGGCGGGCGTCGCCTCGGGGCTCGGGGTCGGGCTGGTCGTCGCCGTGCCACCCTGGCCCTGCGTCTCGAGGTCGAGCAGGCGCTGGACGGCCGCGGTGAGGCGGGCGTCCTGCGTCGCGAACCCGGCCAGGTCGCCGCTGGTCAGCGCCGCCTGACGGGCCTCGAGGGCGGAACGTGCCTCCTGCAGGGCGGCCGCGTAGTCGCCGGCCGGCGCAGCCGGGTCGGTCGTCGTACCGCCACCGGTGCCGTCGCCCTGATCGGTCGGTGTGACCGACTCGTCGCCGGTGTTGGCGCCCGAATCGCCGCCGAACAGGGTGTCGAGCGCTTCGCTCAGCGTGTTCTCGAACGCGATCTCGTTGCCGAACGCCACGAGCACGCGCCGCAGCTGCGGGAGCTTCGTGTCACCGGACGACTGCACGAACACGGGCTGCACGTAGAGCAAACCGCCACCGACGGGCAGCGTCAGCAGGTTGCCGTTGAGCACCTGCGACTGACCCTGCTGAAGGATGTTGATCTGCGACGAGACCGCGGTGTCGGAGTCGAACGTGTTCTGCACCTGACCGGGTCCGGGCACTGTCGTGGCCGAGTCGATCACGAGCATGCGCAAGCGGCCGTAGTCGTCGCGTTTCGTGCCCTTCTCGTCGCCCGCGTTCGAGTCGACGGCGAGGTAGCCCGTCAGCACGTTGCGCGCCTGTCCACCCTGGGATGCCGGGATGAAGCTCGTGAACATCGAGTACGACGGGGCGTCCTGGCTCGGCATCTTCATCGTCAGGTAGTACGGCGGCTGGAAGGTCGCCGGGTCCTGCGGGTCGTTCGGCGTCGTCCACCGGTTGTCCTGCTGGAAGAACGAGCGGGCGTCGTCGACGTGGTACACGCCGAGCATCGACCGCTGCACCTTCATGAGGTCGGTCGGGTAGCGCACGTGGCTCATGAGGTCGGCCGACATGTCGCTCCACGGCTTGAGCGACGAGGGGTAGATGTTCTGCCACGCCTTGAGCAGCGGGTCCTCGTCGTCCCACGCGTACAGATCGACCGATCCGTCGTACGCGTCGACCGTGGCCTTGACCGAGTTGCGGATGTAGTTGATGTCATCCAGCGCGTAGGTGGGAGCCGGGTTGTTCGAGTCGGCGATGGCCCGCGAGAGCGAGACGCTCGACGAGTACGGGTAGTTCGCGCTCGTGGTGTAGCCGTCGATGACCCACTTGATGCGGCCGTCGACGACCGTGGGGTACGGGTCGCTGTCGAGCGTCAGGTAGGGCGCCACCTTCTGGACGCGCTGCTTGGGGTCGCGGTCGTACAGGATCTGCGAGTCCGCGTTCACGTAGTCGGAGAACAGGATCTGCTCCGACTGGAACTTCAGCGCGTAGATGAGGCGGTTGAACACGTTGCCGACGCTGGGTCCGCCGTCGCCGGAGAACGTCGTGCGGGTCTCGGTGCCGCCGTCGGCGCCGAGCGGGTAGTCGAGCTCGATCGCCTCGCCCCCCTCGGGACCGCCGACGATCGAGTACGGAGGCGACTGCTCGCCGAAGTACACGCGCGGCTCGTAGTTGAGGTCGGTGAGGAAGCCCGTGCCGGGGATGGCCTGCTCGAGGAACACCGGGTCACCGTCGGCGGTGCGCTCGTTACCGGCGGCCGCGACCATGCCGTAGCCGTGCGTGTAGACGAGGGTGGTGTTCTGCCACGAGTTGGCGTCGCCGAGCTGGCCGATGTTCAGCTCGCGCAGCGACACCACGGTGTCCTGCGTCTGGCCGTTGATCGTGTAGCGGTCGACGTCGAGCGGGTTCTGGAACTGGTAGTAGGCGCGGTACTGCTCGAGCTGTCGCACGGTCGGACCGATGATGGCCGGGTCCATGATGCGCAGCTGCGCCGTGGACTCGGCGTCGTTGCGCAGCTGACCGGCCTCGGCCTCGGTGGAGGCCTGGAAGTTCTCTTTCTCGACCTTGTCGATGCCGTAGGCGGCCTTCGTGCCGTCGAGGTTGCGCTGGTAGTACTGGCTCTCGAGGGCGAGCTCGTTGGGGCGCACCTGGAAGGTGTTCACCGCCCACGGGATGGCCGCGCCGACCACGATCGCCGAGACGACCAGCAGCGCGGTGCCGATGAGCGGGTAGCGCCAGCGACCGATGAACGCGGTGACGAAGAACGCCAGCGCCACGATGACCGCGGCGATCGCGAGGATCGTCTGACCGGGGATGACGGCGTTCGCGCCGACGTATCCCGGACCGGTGATGCGCTCCGACGGCTCGACGAGCGTGCGGAAGCGGTCGAGCCACAAGCTGGCGCCCTGCAGCAGCAGGTAGAGGCCGGCGAGCACGGCGAGCTGGATGCGCGCGGCCTTGGAGATGCGCAGCTCGCGCTGCCCGATGCGCACGGAACCGTAGAGGTAGGCCACCAGGCCGGTCAGCAGCAGGCACACCAGCACGACCGCCGACGCGAAACCGAGGGCGGCGGCGTAGAACGGCATCCCGAACAGGTAGAAACCGGTGTCGAGGCCGAACTGGGCGTCGGTGGTGCTCGTGGCCACGCCGTTGGCCCAGAGCCAGGTGGTCTCCCACTGGGCGGATGCCGCGAAGCCGGCGAAGAAGCCGAAGAAGACGGGGATGCCCCACATCGCAAGGCGCCGGAGCGGCTCCACGACCTCCTGGTAGCGGTCGAGCTGCGAGCTCAGACGCGCGTAGACGGGGCGCAGACGGTAAGCGAGCTGGATGGCGCCCCACACCGGAACGGCCATCGCGAGGAAGCCGACAACGAACATCACCGTGCGGCCGATCCACTGCGTGGTCAGCACACTCGTGAAGCCGAGCTGCGAGAACCACAGCCAGTCGGAGTAGAGGTTCGCGAAGACGAAGAACGCCACGACGAGCGCTGCGATCACCGCCAGGGTGATCGAGATGATCCGTCGGGAGCGGTTGGGGGGCGTGGCCTGGTTCGGCGCTGAGGTCGTGGTCACCCCCTCATCCTAGGCGCGGCGTTCTCGGGGAAAGCCGTGAATGCTACGATCCCGAACCACACGTGGGGAGGGCGTCGAGGTCGCCCCCGTCGCGCAGAGTCTCCAGCACCGTCAGCGACTGCTCCAACGTCGCCGTCGAGAACACCCGGATGCCGTCGGGCACGTGGCCCACGACCTCGTTGCAGTTCGCCTCGGGGGCGAGGAACACCGTGGCCCCGGCATCCCGCGCTCCGTACAGCTTCTGACGGATGCCGCCGATCGGGCCCACATCGCCCTCGGCGTCGATCGTGCCCGTGCCCGCGATGTGCTGCCCGCCGGTGAGATCGCCCTCGCTCATCTTGTCGATGATCCCGAGCGCGAACATCATGCCGGCGCTGGGCCCGCCCACGTCGTTGAGCTGGATCTTGACGTCGACGGGAAGGTCGAACGACTGCTGCAGCACCACGCCGAGCAGCCACTGCTTCTGTCCGTCCGTCTCGGTCTCGCGCGGGGTGATCGACACCGTCGCGGGAGTGCCGTCGCGCTCGTAGGCGACGGTCACGGGAGCACCGGCGGCGGCCTGCACGGCCCCCCGCACGGCATCCACGGTCGAAGCGGCCACCCCGTCGATCGAGGTGATCACGTCGCCCTGCTCGAGCAGGCCCGCGGCGGCACCGGCCTCGTCGAGGGTGCCGATCGCGATCTGCTGCGGCACGTCGTACCCCAGCTCGCGCAGGGCCGCGGCCTGGGCCTCGAGCTGCGAATCGCTCATGAGCGCGGCGTTCTCGGTGTTGCGCTGCTCGGTGGTCTGCCCGGCCGGGAAGATGCGGTCGATCGGCACCACGGCGCGGGAGCGGTCGAACCACGCCAGGGCGAGCTCGATCCAGGACGGCGTGCGCTCGCGGTTGCCGCTCACCTGGACGGTGAGCAGATCGAGCTGGCCGGTGGTGGTGGAGTCCTTCTCGTCGGGCACCGTGATGAGCGGGATTTCCTCGCCGTCGGCGTTCGTCGACGTACCGAGGGTGTTGAAGACCGGGCCGGGCTGCTGAATGACGTAGGCGGAGGGCAGGAACGTCAGCGTGAACAGCACCACGACGGCCACCGCGAGCGACCAGAGGCCGACGACGGTGCCCCGCTGCCACCGCTGTCGGGGCGCGGGCGCAGGAGAGACGTTGTCGTCGAACAGGGTCACGGTTTCAGTCCTTCGTCGGTCGTTCGCGCGCGGCGTAAGCGGCGAGAGGCCGAGCCGACGGATGCGGGGAAACGTGCGACTAGCGTAGATCTCGTTCCCCCAGACCTGGCTGAAAGGCGGCTGAAGTGGCAGACGACGACCGTGGCGGCGACGAGCGCAGCCCCGAAGAGGAGTTCCAGGAGCTCATGCGTCGCCTGATGTCGGGCGACACCAGTGGCATCGACCCCGAGCAGCTCTCCCGGCTGTCGGGCATGCAGATCGATCCTGCGATGCTGCAGGCCGTGATGAACCAGCTGCAGGGCGCGTTCGCCGGCACGCAGGAGGGCGTCGACTGGAGCCTCGCCGAACGGCAGGCGCTTCACATCGCCAACCAGGACGGCCTCGGCGTGACCACGGGTCAGCGCACCGACCTCGACCAGGCCTTCACCCTCGCCGGCCTGTGGCTGGGCGAGGCGACCACCATCGCCGACCTGCCGCGCCCCGCCCGCGCCGTCACGCGCGGCGCCTGGGTCAGCGCGACCCTGCCCGTGTGGCAGGAACTCGCGGAGCCCGTGGCCACGAGCATCGCCGACGCCCTCACCGCCGCCCTCGGTCAGCAGGCCCCCGACGACATGCAGGACATGATCGCCGGCGCCGGCCGCCTCATGCGCACCGTCGGCGGATCGCTCTTCGCCACGCAGCTGGGTCACGTCGTCGGGCGCCTGTCGACCGAGGTCGTGGGCGGCGGCGACGTCGGCATCCCGGTCATGCCCGACGGCGACGCCGCGATCCTGCCGCAGAACTTCGCGGACTTCGGCCGGGACCTCGAGATCCCCGACGACCAGCTCGCGCTGTACCTCGCCACGCGCGAGCTCGCACACGCCCGCCTGTTCCGGCACGCGCGCTGGCTGCGCCTGCACGTCATCTCGCAGGTGCGCGACTTCGCCCACGGCATCCGGGTCGACACCGATGCACTCGAGGAGCTCGCCTCGCGCTTCGACCCCTCCCAGCCCGACGAACTGCGCGGTGCGCTCGAAAGCGGCGCGCTCCTGCCCGAGCGCTCGGAGGAGCAGACCGCCGCGCTCACGCGCCTCGAGAACCTCCTCGCCACCATCGAGGGCTGGGTCGACGTCGTGACCGAAGACGCCACGTCGCGGCTCCCCTCCGCCGCGCGCATCGCCGAGGCCGTGCGCCGCCGTCGCGCCGTCGGCGGCCCCGCCGAACAGGCTCTCGGTTCGCTCGTGGGCCTGGAGTTGCGTCCGCGCCGCATGCGCGAAGCCGCGGCCATGTGGCGCGCCGTCACCGAGGCCGTCGGCGTCGAAGGACGCGACGCGCTGTGGGACTACGCCGACTTCATGCCCTCGTCCGACGACATCGACGACCCGGCGGCGCTCATCGCGCGCCTCACCGCCGCGTCGCGCGGCGAGGCCGCTCCCTCGGACGCCATGGACGACGCTCTCGCCCAGCTGCTGGCCGAGGAGGCCGAAGCGGGTGCGGGCGGCTCCGCCGACGACGACTCCCCCGCGGGTGCGCCCTCGGGCGAGCCCCCGGCGACCGACGGCGGGTCGCCGCGACCGGATGCCACCGACCCGGGGCTCGGCGACGACGACGCGCCGGGAGACCAGCGGCCCGTGTGATTCGGCGGGCGGGGGGGGGGGGCCCGGGCAAACCCCCCCCCCGGGCGGGGGGCCGGCAGGGGG
>NZ_JBKBNC010000043.1:0-362 GCF_046295495.1 Microbacterium sp. | reverse complement strand
TAGTAACCCGTTCCTCCCCACGGCCGTTCTCGTCGCGAGGCATGGGGACAACGGCATCCCGGGACCCCCGCCGCGTCATGATCGGGCGATGACCCGCCTCTCCCCCGATGCCCTGCCCCTCTGGCGTGCCGACGGTCGCGTGCAGTTCGGCGACCCCGCCCTGGCCGTCTCGCCGTTCGCGGCCCCGTGGGTCGACGTCGTCGTGGGCGCCCTCGTCGCCGGCACCACGCCTCGGGCCGTCCGTGGCTTGGCGCGCGTGCACGGCGCCCCGGAGGGCGCCGCCGACGAGCTGCTCGCCGCGATCGCGCCGGCGCTGCGGCAGCGGAGGCGACGGCTCGCCCTCGCGGTGCAGAGCGCCGACG
>NZ_JBKBNC010000042.1:0-21980 GCF_046295495.1 Microbacterium sp. | reverse complement strand
CCCGTCTCCCCGCCCTCCCTCGCGGCGCCGTGCCCGAGCAGGCGTCTGGCCCGCTCCGTCGACGGCGCCGCAGCCCGGGCGGACGGCACCGGGCCCTCGCGGATCCGGGCGCCCCGCGAGGGAGAATCGGGCGCGCGTGGGGGAGCCCACCCCGCACGCGGAACGCCCGCCGTGCGGCAGCACGACGGGCGTCGGGGGATCGCCCGCGGCACGGAGTGTCCCTCTCCGCACCGCGGGCGGGTCTCAGGGCGAGCGGCGCGGGTCCTGCTCGGGGTCGGAGGAGGCCGCGACCGGGTCGCCGACGGCCACACCGCCCGCGGTGACCGACTCGCGTTCGGTCGCGTCCTGCGGGCGTTCGCCGTCGGCTTCGGCCCGGGCCGCGGCCACGGCGGCCGCGATCTCGCGGCTGTGGGCGGCCGAGCGGCGTCGAGCGGCGACGATGCGCCACGCGACGAGCAGGGCGAGCACGGCGAGGATGGCCACCGCGGTCCACGGCACCGCGGCCGTGGCGGCCGAGCCCCGTGACACCAGCGGATCCAGGGTCGAGTTCTCCGCGCCCGCGAGGGTGCGCGAGACCACCTGCGAGGTCGCCGTCACATCGGCCGACAGCAGCACGAGGGGCACGACCCCGGCGAGCTCGACGGTGCGTCGCAGCGAGCTGCCCGGGAGCAGTTCGGGGGCGTCGTCGGCCGCGGACACGCGGGCCCATCCGAACGGGCCCCCCAGGGCGACCTCCACGTCGGGGTCGAGGCGGGCGTTGCCGGTGTTGGTCAACGTGTAGCCGACCGTCGCCGTTCCCGTCTCCGCGGGGTTGGCGGTGCCGTGGTAGTCCACGACGACGTCGTCGACGGTCACGGCGGGGGCGAGGTCGCCCTGCACCCGCAGGTGCACACGGGACCCGAGGCGACGCTCGGTGACGGTGCCGGTGTCGGCGGTCACGAGCATGGATGCCACGATGCCGGCCGCGTAGTCACCGGGCGACGCGTCTGCGGGCACGGCGACGGTGAAGGGGACCTCGGCGCTCGCTCCGCTGTCGAGGGTGATGTCGGAGGTCTCGACCGAGATCCAGCTGCCGAGCTCCGTCGATTCCTCCCCGCCGGCCAGGATGTCCAGCGCTCCGTCTTCGGTGAGGAAGCCGTCGGCGGCGTAGACGCGGAGGGTGATCGGCTCCGGGCTGCGATTGGCGACGAAGAGGGCGTCGCCCACCGTCCCGCCCGGCAGGAGGTCGTATGCATAGTTCGGGCGGTCGCGCCCCTGCGCGGTGTCGGCGGGCTTGACGCTCCAGGTCACCGTCGTGTCGGGGGGTGCGACGGCGGCCGCGGAGGCGGCGAGGGGTGTTCCCAGCAGGAGCGCGAGGCCCGCGAGGAGGGAGAGGAGGGTGCGGAGGGAGCGGGATACGAGGGGGGAACGGAGGGGGAGGGTCGCCTGGGACATGGGCGCGGCTTTCGTTTCGGGGAGCGGACCGCCCGGGGGGCGGGGGCGAGGACGGCGACCCCGGCGGGTGGGGGATCAGCTGAGGGCGGTCAGCGTCACGGTCGCGGTGTAGGTGCCGCGGGGGGTCTCGAGCGGGAGCTTGAGATCCAGGTCGGCGCCCACGAGCGAACTGCCCCGCTCGTGGCCGTCGTTGGCCTGGGCGAGGGTGCGGGCCACCGACAGGCCGCGTCCCTCGTCGAAGCCGGAGGCGACGGGCGCGCCCGCGACGGCACCGCCCTGCGTCTCGAGGACCTCGGGCTTCCAGCCGAGGTACTTGCTCGACACCTCCTGGCCGCCGGCCGTGAAGTTCGACACCTGGGCCGTCAGCGACCAGCCCGGGTTGCCGGCGCGGGTGTCCTGGATGCGGATCGGCACGATCTCGCCGGAGGCGGCGTAGTGATCGAGGTTCTCCTGCGCGACGCCGAGGTCGACGAGCGCCGAGGAGCCTTCGATCGACCACGTCAGCTCGCCCGAGCCCTGGTCGGGGACGGTGACCGCGATCGACTGGTCGCCGGCGGGCGGGTCGGTCGGGGCCTCGCCCGTGTAGTCGCCCGTGGTCGAGCCGGCGCGCACACCGGCGCCGAACGCCGCGGCGGGGGTGTTCCCGTCGAGGGTGAGGGCGCCGTACACGGTCGTGGCGGCCACCCGCAGGTTGGCGGAGTTGCCGGTCAACGACAGAGCGCCGCCGATGGTGTTGGCGAAGGCGTCGGACCCGCCGTCGGCGGTGGCTCCGAGGAGCACGTCGCGCGAGCTGCCGCTCACGGTGACGTCGCCCTTCACGATCGCGCCCGTCATCGACACGCCCCAGCCGGAGCCGTCGACGGACACGTCGGCGCCCACCGAGGTGCGCACCAGGTCGACGTAATTCGCCTTCTGCGTGAGCAGGGAGCCCGCGATCGCGCTGTCGACGACCTCCACGTCGATCCCTCCGGCCTCGACCGAGCCGCCGACCCGGAGGTCGTTGACGTAGAGGAAGCCCACGGTGGTGTCGGCCGAATAGGCGCTGATGTCGCCCGCGACGCTCGCGCCGTCGAGCGAGACGCCGTACGCGTCGGTGGCGACGACGTCTCCCGTCACGGTGACCGAGGTGGCATCCAGCCACCCGCCCGGCTCGACGACGATGTCGCCCTCGACGGTCGCGCCGCCCAGGACGCAGTCCGCGCCGCCGGGCACGACGAGGGTGCCGGACACGGTCCGGCTGCCCAGGTCTTCGGTGCAGGTGAGGTCGGCCGCGTAGGCGGGCGCGGCGACGACGCTGCCCCCGACCACGAGGAGGCCGACGGTGGTGAGTGTGGTGATCCTGTTCATCTGTTCTTCCTCGTCGCTCAGCCGCGCAGGGCCGCGATGTTGTCGTAGCTGCGGTCGGCGTTGCCGAGCGAGTTGCCGGGGTTCACCGGCACCGTGGAGGCGTTGTCCTGCTCGAACATGCCGAAACGCTGACCGCGGTCGCGCAACTGCGACAGGAACGCCGTGTAGTCGATGTTCCCGGCGCCGAACTCGACGATGTCGTAGCCGTTCGGGCTGTTCGGGTTGAGCTTGCCGTCCTTGAGATGCAGGATCGGGAAGCGTCGGGGGTCGCGCTTGATGTAGTCGATCGGCTCGAAGCCCGGGTACAGGTGTTTTCCGACGTGCGCCCAGTAGACGTCCATCTCGAAGAAGACCGTCTCGGGGTTCAGGTTCTCCCAGTACAGGTCGTACACGCGCTCCTTGGTGTCGGTCGTGAAGCCCCACTCCTGGGCGTGGTTGTGCAGGTAGAGCTTGACGCCCCCGGCGCGACCCTTCTCGCCCATCTGGTTCCACGTGCCGATGGCCTGCATCCAGGGGTCCTTGGCGAGGGGACCGCCGTAGCCGCCGGCGATCGGTCCGCCCTGACCGAGGTGGGGCATGCCCAGGACGTGCGCGATCTCCAGCTGCTCGTCGATGTTGGCCGGGGTGAGGTTCACGTGCGCGCCGGTCGCGCGCAGCCCGTTGTCGTCGAGGAGCTGGCGGATCTGCTGCGGGGTGATCGCACCGACCGAGCCCTGCGTGTATCCGGCGAACTCGATCTCGGAGTAGCCGATGCGCGCGAGCTCCTCGAACACCGCGCGGAAGCCCAGCGAGCTCACCTTGTCGCGGACGGTGTAGAGCTGGATGCCGATGCGGTTGACCGGCACGAGGCGCTTGCCGGCGCTGACCGGGGGAGCGACCGCCGCGGCCCGGGAGCCGAAGGCGGTGGAGGCGGAGGCGGCGGGGGCTGCGACGGCGCCGATGCCGACGGCGACCGAGGATGCGGCCAGGGCCTTGAGCAGGGTGCGCCGGCTCATGGGGCGGTCCGGCACCGTGGGGTGCGCGTGGTCGTGGTGGTGACTCATGACTCTCCTTCGAGGTGGGTCCGCCCCGGTGGCCGGGGACGGCCGTGGGGTGGTGGGGGGGGGGGTGGGCCGACCCCCCCCCCCTCGGGGGGGGCCCCCGCCGGGGGCGGGGGGGGGGGGGGGGGGGGGGGGGGGCCCCCCCCCCCCCCCCCCCCACCGGGGTTACTTCTGTACCGACAGGCTCGCGGCGGCGCTGCTCTTGGCGACCCCCGCCGAGCCGGTGTAGGACGCCTGCACCTGGTAGGTGCCGACGGTGTCGAGCTTGGGCAGCGTCACCGCGACGGTGCCGTCCGCGCCGAGCGTCGCGGTGAGGGTGGCGACGACCGCGTTGTTGCGGCGGACCGTCACCGTGGCGTCACCGGTCGGGGCGATGCCCGTCGACGACGTCACCTGGACCGTGGCCGTGGCGGCCACGGCGGGCTTGACCGGTGTGGGCGAGACCGCGACCGATGTGGTCGAACGCGCCTGCGACACGGTGAGGCGTCCGACGCCGGCTGAGCCCGTGAAGGTCCCGTCCGCGCCGTAGGCGGCCCGCAGCGTGTGCGTTCCCACCGGCAGATCGGCGGGCAGGGCGACGACGGCGTTGCCGTCGGCATCCAGCGTCGCGCGACCCAGCTCGGTCGTGCCGACCGACAGCACGACCTCGCCCGTGGGGACTCCGCCCTCTCCGCGCACCGACACCGTCACGTCACCGGGGGCGCCGTATGTGACGCGCGGGGAGGCGAGGGTGACCAGGGTGCGCGAGTCGACCGTCGGCTCGTCGGGAGCCTCGAGATCGATCGTGAACGACACCGAGCCGAGCTCCGACACGTTGCCGCCGGTGTCGGTGGCGCGGTAGCGGAGATCGTACGTCCCGTTCTCCTCGAACGTCGCACCGTACTGCTGGTTCGCCGCGAGGGTGGTCCAGGTCGTCCCGGCGTCGCGCGAGTACTCGACGCTCGCGAGCGTGCCGTCGTCGGTGGCCTGGACGGCGAAGCGCACCGGCTCGTTGTAGACGCCACCGACACCGGTGGGGGCGGCGGGTTCCAGCGTGTGCGCGACCGTGGGGGCCGTCACGTCGCCCACGCCGTCGCCGACCATCGTCAGCGCGTCGACCGCGAGGTCGTCCGCCGAGGTGACGTACAGCGCTCCCGTGCCCTCGGGAGCGTCGAAGGCGATCTCCACGTCCTGCCACCCGGCACCGGCCGGGATGCTCGCCGTGGCGAAGGGCTCGGCGTCGGCCGCGCCCCAGCGCAGCTGCACCTCGCCCGCGCCGGAGGCGCGGACGACGGCACCGTCGATGCCCGCGAAGCTCACGGGATCGAAGGCCAGCGAGTCGCCCTCGCCGAGACCGCGCACGGCGTTGCCACCGGAGGCCTCGCCGTCGGCGTAGACCTCGACGCCCTCGCGACGGATCGCGTGCTCGGCCTGCTGCTGCTTCGGGTTCAGGCGCAGGGTGGCCTCACCCGTCGCCGGCGGGAGTCCGTTGGCGCCCGCGTCGGCGTACGTCACCACGACGGCGCCGTACAGCAGCGCGCCGGGCCCGTGCTCGGGCGAGTTCGGGTCGGTGCGGAAGACACCGGAGCATCCCGTGCCCGAGACCTCGGGGTGGGCGTGCTCGTCGTGACCGAGACCGTAGGTCCACGTCACGCGCGAGCATTCGGTGGCGTCGCCGTCCTCGGCATCCGAGGTGGTCACCCGGAACGGGATCGCCTGGCCCCAGTCGAAGAACGCTCCGTTCTCGGGGAAGGCCAGGGTCACCTCGGGTGCCTGGTTGCCCACGGAGATGGTGCGCGAGGTGACGCCGAAGCGCCCGCCCTCGTCGGACACGCGGAGACGGGCGGTGTAGTTCGCCAGCTCCGTGTAGGTGTACGAGGCGGTCACGCCCGTGGCGTCGAACGTGCCGTCGCCGTCGAAGTCCCACTCGTAGGTGAGGGCGTCGCCGTCGGGGTCGGTCGAGGTCGACGCGTCGAACTGCACGGTGAGCGGCGCCTGCGACGACGAGGTCGGGGTGGCGGTGAAGCGCGCCTGGGGCGACTTGTTGCCCGCGACGTAGTCGATGCGGTACAGCCCCGCGTCCGGGTTGGCGCGGAAGAAACCGTCGCCGTAGTCCAGCACGTACATCGAGCCGTCGGGCCCGATCTCCATGTCCATCGGATTGTCGTGCGGCGGCTGGGCGAGGGAGCTCAACGCGGCGTTCGGGAGGAAGTCCTCGATGGCCGTGACCTCGAAGGCATCCCAGTCGACGGTGAAGGCCGCGATGTAGTCCTGCGAGAACTCGCCCATGAAGGCCTTGCGGTCCCAGTGCTCGGGGAGCTTGGTGGCCGAGGGGTTCGACTCGTCGTAGTGGTAGACGGGGCCGCCCATCGGACCCTGGCCGTTGCCCGCGCCGAAGTCGACCAGCTCGTCCCACGGCTGGTCGCCGGGGTTGTCGCCGTACCAGAGCGTCGCCGGCTTGGCCGGGGGCAGCTGGGTCAGACCGGTGTTCCACCGCGAGTCGTTGACGAGGTTCTCGGGGTCGAAGAACGCACCCGGGGCCGCCGTGGCGAAGTCCCAGTCGTTGTACGCCTTGTTGTCGGCGTGCACGTACGGCCATCCGGCGTTGTGCGGCTCGTCGAGGCTGACGACGTTCCACTCCACCAGGCCCATGGGTCCGCGGCCCGCGGTCGCGGCGACGGCCTTCGTGGCATCCGGACCGTAATCGCCCCAGGAGAGGGAGTTCGTCTCGGGGTCGACCTCGATGCGGAAGGGATTGCGCACGCCCATCACGAAGATCTCCGGGCGGGTGAGCTCGGTTCCCGGGGCGAAGAGGTTGCCCTCGGGGATCGTGTACGAGCCGTCGTCCTCGACGTGGATGCGCAGGATCTTGCCGCGCAGGTCGTTGGTGTTGCCGGCGCCGCGACGCGAGTCGAAACCGGGGTTGAACCCGGGGGCGTCGTTGTTGGGCGCGAAGCCGTTGGCTCCGGGGGTGGATGCCGGGGTGTTGTCGCCCGTGCTCAGGTACAGGTTGCCGTCGCCGTCGAAGCCGATGTCGGCGCCCACGTGGCAGCACTGCCCGCGCTGGACCTCGACGTCGAGGATCACCTGCTCGCTGTCGAGATCGAGGGCGTCACCGCTCCACTGGAAGCGGGCGAGGCGATTGACCCCGACCCACTGGTCCCAGTACGACTCGTCGGCGCCCGGCGGCAGGGTGTTGGGCGAGTTGCCCGCGGGGGTGTCGGCGACGCCGTCGCCGTCGGCATCCCGGGGGGAGTAGACGAGATAGACCCAGTTGTTCTCCGCGAAATCGGGGTCGAGGGCGACCGTCTGCAGGCCGTCCTCGGAGTTGGCGTAGATGTCGAGGGTGTTGGTCACGCGGGTGACGCCGGTCGCCGGGTCGGTGAGGCGGACGTCGCCGTTGCGCGCCGTGTGCAGCACGCGCTTGTCGGGGAGCACGGCGAGGTCGATCGGCTCGCCGACGTCCTTGGTCAGGAGGACGCGTTCGTAGTTGCTCCAGTCGAGGGCGCCTTCGCCCTCGCCGGTGTCGCCCGGGTCGGGGGTGCCCGGGTCGGTGGGGTCTCCGTGATCGCCGCCGGGATCGGTCGTCCCGTGGTCGTGGCCCTCGTGCGCGAAGGCCGGGAGGGGGGTGGCAGCGACGGCGGTGAGCCCGAGGGCGGCGGCGGCGAGCGCCGCCGTCAACCGGGACCGGACAGCCGGATGCCGAGAAGTAGAGTTCATCGTGAAACAGCTCCTGTGAATGCGTTCGAGTTGTTTTCACCGGGTCGCCACACAGTCGGTCTCAACGGCTGGTCGTGGCGGCCCGGGCTCTTCGTGCGCGGCGGTCGGCCACGCGCCTGTCTGCTCCTCCACTCTTCGTCGAGTTCGGATGGGTCGCCGATCACCGCCGGTCAGGGCGGTCGGGGGGCGAGCCTCGGGGGGATGAGTTGTCCGCCTTCTGCGGCGGACGTCGCTCGTGGTCATCCTGGCCCATGTTTTTCCATAGGTCAATCAAAAGATGCGCAGACAAAGTCCAACAAAGGAATGCCTCTCGCTGACCTTGTGGCGCGTGCTCGTCGCGCACTAGCATCGCCGGACAGCGCGTGATGCGCGTTCCCCCCACCGTCGGCGACGAGGCCGACACGGCCGAGGAGGCCCCATGCTCCATGGACTGACCGGATGGCACCTGCTGATCGTGCTGGCGGTGATCCTCCTGCTCTTCGGCGCCGCGAAGCTGCCGGCGCTGGCCCAGAGCCTGGGCCAGTCGGCCCGCGTGTTCCGCGGCGAGATCAAGGCGATGAAGGACGACGGGGCGCCCGAGGGCGTCGATCCGTCCGGTGGCATCGCCCGGGCCGGAGGCGCGTCGGCCGGTCCGTTCGCGGCCGATCCGCCGTCACCGCGCTGACGGCGCCGCCGGTGCCGGTCCCCGACCCGCCGATCGAGCGGGGTGCTGAGCAGTGATCTTCGGGCTGACGATGGAGAAGCTGCTGCTCATCGGGCTGCTCGCCGTGCTGATCATCGGTCCCGAGCGCCTGCCGGCAGCTGCCGAGGCGATGCGCCGAACCGTCACGCAGATGCGGCGGATGGCGCACACGGCCCAGGAGCGCGTCCGCGAGGAGATGGGCCCCGAGGTCGCCGACGTGGACTGGCAGCGCCTCGACCCGCGCCGCTATGACCCGCGCCGGATCGTCCGCGAGGCCCTGCTCGCCGACCCCGACCCGGTGCCGATCGCGCATCCGGTCGGCACCGAGCCGTCGACGTCGGCGCCCCCGCGCGCCAATGCACCGCCCGGTTCGGCGCCGCCCTGACGCATCCCTCCCGCCGGCATCCCGCCCGCCGGCATCCGTCTTGCCGGCATCCCGTCCCCCGGCATTCCGCCCGCCGGCATCCGTCCCGCAGCATCCCGTCCGCCTCGGTCGCCCGCCGCGCCGTCCGTCGTCACCCGCCCGCGGCATCCGCCCGCCGGAGCGTCCGCCGGGGCCGACCGCGCAGGCGGGGTCGCCGTGCGGGCCGTGTGCGGGTTCAGCCCGCCTGCGCCGTCGCGCTGTCCGCGACGGCGAGCAGTGCACGCACGACCCGCCGCACCGAGGCGTAGGCGAGGGCGTCGGGCCGGGTGAGGATGTCGACGTGCCGGACCAGGTCGAGGTCGGCGAGCGGTCGCAGGACGAGGCCGTCGACAGCGAGAGGTGTCGCCGTCGTGCGGGGCAGGACGGCCACCGCCGCCCCCGCGCGCACGACCTCGGCCGTCACCGAGAACTCGTTGATGCGGTGCGCGACGTGCAGCGGGCGCCCGACATGGGCTGCGAGGTGATCCAGCACGCCCGCGAGGGGGAAGCCCGCGTGCACCGACACCCATCGCTCGTCGACGAGATCGCCCGCGCGGACCTGCGCGCTCGTGGCCAAGGGGTGGCCGGCCGGAAGGGCGATGTCGAGCGGCTCGGCCAGCAGGGGGGTCGTCACGACGCGATCCGCGGGCCAGGCCGTGTCGTGGGCGAGCCGGTGCGCGATCACCACGTCGTGCTCGGCCGTGAGGCCCGGGAAGTCGCGGTGCGCGACGTCGGCATCCGCGAGGTGCAGGGGCGGCGTGCCGTCGAGTTCGCGCAGAAGCGGACCGAACAGGGCGAGGCCGGCGCTGTGGAACGCCGAGACCCGCACGGGCCTTTCGTCGTCGTCGAGGAAGGCCCCCACGGCTTCGCGGGCGGCGGTCAGGGCCGCGTCGACGCGCATCCCCGCTCCCGCGAGCGCCTCGCCCGCGGGGGTCAGGGCGAGGACGCGGCCGCGACGGGTCGTCAGCGGCACCGGCGCATGCGCCTGCAGGGTGGCCAGCTGCTGCGAGATCGCCGAGGGCGACACGTGCAGGGCGGCGGCGACCGCGGCGACACTGCCGCGATCGCGCAGCTCCCGCAGGACGCGGAGGTGAGCGACATCCATAAGGCAGAACTTACGGCACGGTGAAGAAGGAGTCCGTTGTTCTTCCGTGTTTCGCGCGTCAGTCTTGCCCCATGACCCGCCGCTCGCCCGAGATCCTCGTCGACGTCCTGCTCGTCGCCGTCGCCGCGGTGTGGGGCGCGAGCTTCCTCGTCGCGAAGGGGGTGACCGTCGAGGTCGGGGTGGCTCCCGCCGTCGCCCTGCGCTTCCTCATCGCCGCGGCGGCCCTCGCGGTGGTGTGCGCGGTGCGACGGGAGCGGATGCCACGCGGCCGGGGTCTGGCGGTCGCCGCGCTCCTGGGGTGCTCGCAGGCCGCCGTGATCGGCCTCGAGACGGCCGGGGTGCATCTCACCTCCGCGACCAATGCCGGTCTGCTCATCAGCCTCACGCTCGTCTTCACCCCCGTGCTCGAGAGCATCGCCGCCCGATCGTGGCTTCCGCGGTCGTCCTTCGTCGCGGCGGCGGCCGCCGTCGTCGGCGTGGCTCTCCTGGTGTCGGGGGAGGGATTGCGCGCCCCCTCCGTCGGTGACGCGCTTGTCATCGTGGCGGCCGTGGTGCGCGCGGTCCACGTCACCGCGAGCGCCCGTCTCACGAGAGGGCGCCGCGACGGCACGCTCGCCGTGGTGCTGGTGCAGCTCGCGGTGTGCGCGGTGACCTCGTCCGTCGTGGCGGGAGCCGAGCTGCCGGCGGCCGTCGCCGCTGTGTCCCCCCGCGGCTGGGCCGGCCTGCTCTTCCTCGGGGTGATGTGCTCCGTGTTCGCTTTCGTGGTGCAGCTGTGGGCGGTGCGCCGCACCTCGGCGACCCGGGCGAGCATCCTGATGGGAACCGAGCCCGTGTGGGCGCTGGCGGTCGGCGTGGTGCTCGGTGGGGAGGCGATCGGGGCGGTGGGACTCGTGGGAGCGGCCCTCCTCGTCGCGGCCTCCTACGCGGGGCAGGCGGCGGAGCGACGCCACCGTCGCGCGCTCGAGGCGCGCCTCACGGGGGAGGTGGCGCCGAGACCGCTCGGGCCGGCGCCGGAACGCGCCGGCGGACGCGCGCGCAGACCGTCGCGATGAGACCCGCGGCCACCAGCGCGACGGCGAGCGCGACGGAGGCGAGCTCCCCGCCGGTCGCGGGCAGGGATCCGCCGCCCGGCCCGCCGTGTTCCGGGGGGAGGCCGCAAGAGCCGACGCAGGTCGCGGGGGCCGGAGTGATCTCGACGGTGATGCCCAGGCCGTCCCGCCCTCCCTCGGCGGCGAGGAGGAACGGCGTCACGAGACCTCCACGGCCTCTCGCCGGCCTTCTTCGCGCGCGCGGGTGACGAGCAGGTCGACCCGCTGGCGGGAGCGACGGCGGCCGGAGACGACGGCGACCACCAGAAGTGCCAGACCGATCGCGGCCGCCAGGTGCAGCCACGGCACCGCCCACACGGTGACGCTCTGCAGCGCCGGGGCGGCCATCGACGTCGAACCGGGCACCGCGGCCGCGACCGCGACCTCGCGCACGAGCAGGAACGTCGGCCACGCCTCGACGGATGCCGAGGCGACCTCGCGCGTCTCGCCCGGCAGCAGCGTGCCGCGGTCGGCGGGCGCGCCCTCGACCGTGTCGGTCACGGCGAGCGCGGTGTTCCCGGCGTTGACCGCCGTGTAGTGCACCTCGAGGGAGCCCGGGCTGAACAGGCTCCACGAGGGGGTGTACTCGGCTCGCACGTCGGAGACGGCGAGCGCGGGGGCGAGCTCGCCGGAGACCCGGGTCGAGACGCGGAAGCCGACACGGCTGTCGACGCCGATGCGGGTCCCGTCCGCGTCGGCGGAGGTCGAGCGGACGGAGGCGCTCACCCCCGCCGCATGGTCGCCCGGGGTGGCGTTGTCGGGCACGACGATCTCGAACGCGACGACGCGCGTCTCGTCCGGGGCGACGGTGATGCTCGGTTCGACGGAGATCCACGTTCCGGCGTCGGTCGACGCGCGGTCGGAGGGGAGCATCGTGAACCGGCCCGTCTCGGTGTAGTACCCGTCGGCGGCGGTGAGGGTGAACGTCGCCTCGCGCTCGCTGAAGTTGCGCACCGCCAGATGCTCGGTGATCGACTCGCCGGCGTCCAGTTCGTGCTCCACCACACGCCGACCGTCGGGCCCCTCGGCGCCGGCCGGTGTGACCGACCAGGTCACGGGGGCGTCGGCGGGCGGAGGGGCCGTCGCCGCCAGAGCGGGTGCTGCGGGGACGACGGCCGCAGCGGCGGCGACGGCCAGCCCGATGAGCGTCGCGGGGGCCCGACGCGCGAGCGCCGCGATCCGCGAGGTGCTCACCCCTCGAGCAGGGTCAGCGTGATGGTCGCCGCGTACGAGCCGGGTGCGACCGAGGCGGGAGTGCGCAGCAGCAGGTCGGCGGTGGCGGAGTAGCTTCCGCCGGCCGCGTCCACCGCGCTGTCGACGTTGGCCAGGAGCTCGGCGTCGACGAAGCCGCCCTCGCCGGGGTCGACGGGGTCGCCCGCCGCCACCACCTGCTCGTCGTCATTGCCCGCGACGATGGCGGGGTACCAGCCGAAGGCGTCGGCGGAGACGATGTCGGGCTGTGCCGCGTCGCCGGTGAAGTCGCTGATCGCGCCCATGACGTACCAGAACGAGGCCGGATCCACGTTCTCGGGGAGGCGGGTGTCGGTGACCGTCACCGTCGGAAGGGTGCCGCCGAAGGTGCGGTCGGTCCCGACCGCGTCGCCCTCGGTCAGTTCCGCCGATCCGCTCGCGACGGTGAGGGCGAGGACGCCGGGCTCGGCGTCGGGGGCGATGTCGACGCTGACCTCGACGGTGTCCTCGTCGGCGGCGAAGGCGGTGCCGGTGCCGACGGTGGCGAGGATGCCGACACCGAGAGCGGCGATGCCGATGCGGGCGGACAGTCCGCGACGGGGGCTGGGGATCATGATGGGGCTCCGTTCTGCCACCGCTCGAGGCGGTGCGTCCGTCGGCTGGCGACGGGGTGGTCGGGAACGGCCGGTGGAGGTCGGCCGGTGAACGGGAGGTCGCTCGCGGGGCGACGCACGGCGGCTCAGAGAGCCTCGTGGCGGCGCTGTCACGAGTCGAATCTGCGGGTTCGATGTGACAGTAGTGCGCTCTTACGCCGCGGTCAAGCAAAAGTTGACCGAGTGTCGAACGCCTCTCGTTCGGCCCGAATCTTGCCATGACCGGGCATTTCGCGACGATATGGCTGACGCGCCTCGACTGAGGGGCGGAGGCGACAAAAGGGTTTGCGCGATTCCCAACATGGATTAGTCAGGTTTTGTAGACGTTTTGGTAAAAGGCACCTACGATGACCACCGTCGAGGGTGCGAAGACGATCCGTGAGGACGATGCCGACCCGCGACATCGATCCGAAGGAGCAATGATGCCCGTACCCGCTGTCTTGTCCGGTCCCCGCCGGCGCAGCACCCGCGTCGCGAGGACCCTCGCGGCCGGTCTCCTGGGCGGAGCGCTCGTGGCGACAGGAGCCATCCTGCCCGCCGGCGCCGCCGTCGCCCCCGCCGTCAACACCCCGGCCGACCTGCCCAAGCAGGAACCGGGAGTGACGCTGCGCACGTTCACCACCCCACCGCTCACCGAGCTGTGCACCCTGAAGTCCGGACAGACCCCCAACGTCGACAAGCTGATGTCGACGATCGATTGGAGCAGCGACGAGCAGTTCGGCGCCGCCGACAACTTCATCACCCACGCGCTCGCCAACCTCACCGTCAGCCAGCCGGGTGAGTACGCGTTCCGCCTCACCAGTGACGACGGCTCGCGCCTCACCCTCGACGGCACGCAGATCATCGACAACGACGGGCTGCACGGCGCCGAGTCGGTCGAGGGTACGGCCACGCTCGACGTGGGCGTGCACGACCTCTTCGTCGAGATGTTCGAGGCCACCAACGGTCAGCAGCTGACCGTCGAGTGGAAGACGCCCGGCTCCTCGAGCTTCGAGGTCATCCCCTCCAGCGTGCTGAGCACCGAGGCGGGGGTCGTCCGCGTGACCGCGCCGGGTACCAAGTACTGCGAGGGCAGCAGCGACTCCGCCGGCGACGGCCTTCGACTGGATGCCGTCAACCCCAACTACACGCTCGTCGACCTGCGCCCCGCGGGCTTCAACCCGAAGGTGTCGGGGCTGGCGTTCCTCGGTAACGGCGACCTCGCGGTGCTCACCACCGGCTCGGTCAACTCCGGGGGCTGGGACACCTCGGTCCCGGGCAAGGTGTACGTGCTCAAGGGCGCGCAACAGGCCGACGGGCCCGAGGACGTCACCGTCGTCGAGGCCGCCGGCGGGCTGCAGAACCCCATGGGGATCGACGTCATCGACGACAAGATCTACGTCTCCGAGCGTTACCAGCTCACCGAGCTCAGCGACACGAACGCCGACGGCACGTACGAGACCAAGCGCAAGGTCGCCGAGTACCCCTCGGGCAACAACTTCCACGAGTTCGCCTTCGGCCTGATCCACGACGAGCAGAACTTCTACGTCAACCTCTCCGTCGCGATCGACAACGGCGGCGCGACCACGAACCCGCAGCCGGCGAAGAACCGCGGCACCTCGGTGAAGATCGACCGCGCCTCGGGCGCCGTCAGCTACATCGCCGGTGGACTGCGCACGCCCAACGGCATCGCCTTCGGCCCGGAGAACGAGCTGTTCGCCATGGACAACCAGGGCGCCTGGCTCCCGGCGAACAAGCTGGTCAACGTCAAGCAGGACCGATTCTTCAACCACTACACCAACCCCGCGGGTCCCTTCGACGCCAACCCCGTCACTCCGCCGGTGGTCTGGATCCCGCAGAACGAGATCGGCAACTCGCCCAGCACGCCCATCATGATCGAGGACGGCCCCTTCGCCGGTCAGATGATGTTCGGCGACGTCACCTACGGCGGCCTGCAGCGCGCCTACCTCGAGAAGGTCGACGGCGAGTTCCAGGGTGCGGTCTTCCGTCACTCCGCGGGCTTCGAGGTCGGCGTGAACCGCGTGATCGAGGGCCCCGACAAGTCGCTGTACATCGGCGGCACCGGCGAGGGCGGCAACTGGGGCGAGGCCGGCAAGCTGACCTACGGCCTGCAGAAGCTCGTTCCCACCGCCACCCAGGACACCTTCGACATGCTGTCGATGAAGGTCGTCGAGGGCGGCTTCGAGATCGAGTACACCCAGCCCCTCTCCGAGGAGACGGTCGCGAACCTCGCGTCCGCCTACCGCGCCGAGCAGTGGCGCTACCTGCCCACCTCCACCTACGGCGGTCCGAAGATCGACGAGGAGATCCTTTCGCTCACCGGCGCCACGGCCTCGGCCGACCGCAAGACGGTCACGCTGGCCTTCGACGGACTCAAGCAGGGTCGCGTCGTGCACGTGCGCTCGCCGCAGCCCTTCGCCGCCGAGAGCGGCGAGAAACTGTGGAGCACCGAGGCCTGGTACACCCTGAACGCGCTCCCCGGCTACGTCTCGCCGGCCGACCGCGGCTGGTACGAAGCGGAGGATGCACGCCTCATCGGCGGTGCCAAGTTCGACGCCGAGCACAGCGGCTACTCCGGCGCCGGCTTCGCGGGCGGCATGTGGCAGGCCGGTTCCGCGTTCGAGTTCACGGTGACCGCCGAGACCGCGGGGACCGTCCCCGTCAACGTGCGCTACTCCAACGGTCCGAACCCGGCCCCCGGCACGAAGGACGTCAACCTCTACGTCAACGGCCAGAACCTCGGTAAGTGGGACTTCCCCTCCACCGGTGACTGGAAGACGTGGAAAACGATCACGCGGGACATGCCCCTCGTCGCCGGCGCGAACACCATCGCTCTGAAATACGACACCGGCAACAAGGGCAACATCAACGTCGACGTGCTGTCCCTCGGCGCGACCGACATCTGCACGCCCGCGCCGGTCGAGGACGGGTACCGCTCGCTCTTCGACGGGACGCTGGCCAGCCTCGAGTCCGGGTGGCGCATGGCGGGTCCGGGCGGCTTCGGTCGTCAGGACGACTGCAGCATCCGCGGCGAGGGCGGCATGGGCCTGCTCTGGTACAAGGCCGAGGAGTTGGGCGAGTACAGCCTGAAGCTGGACTGGAAGCTCATCGCCGATCACAACGGCGGCGTGTTCGTGGGCTTCCCCGACCCGAAGAACGACCCGTGGGTCGCGGTCAACCAGGGGTACGAGATCCAGGTCGACGCCTCCGACGCCGCCGACCGCACCACCGGAGCGATCTACACCTTCCAGGGTGCGGATGCCGAGGCGGTCACGGCCGCGCTCAAGCCGGTGGGTCAGTGGAACGCGTACGAGATCGTCGTGAAGGGGCAGAGCATCAAGATCTTCCTCAACGGCACGCAGGTGAACGACTTCACCAGCACCGATCCCGCCCGCGACCTCTCGCAGGGCTTCGTCGGCCTGCAGAACCACGGCGGCGGCGAAGCGGTGTCGTACCGCAACGTCCGCGTCATGGACATCGACGAGCCCGCGCCCCTCGCGGTCACGGCGACGTCCGAGGTGCGCTGCCTGGCGAAGAAGGCCTCCCTGCTCGTCCGCGCCACCAACACCGACACCGTGCCGGTCGACGTGACGCTCAAGACGACGTGGGGTGAGCGCGTGATCACGGGCGTCAAGCCCGGAGCCACCGTGTTCCACACCTTCACCACCCGCGCCGCCTCCGTCCCCGCGGGCGAGGCGACCGTGACCGCGACCGGCGACGGTCGCACCGGTCAGGCCACGACCGCCTACGCGGCCAAGAGCTGCGGCTGATCCACCTCGCGCCCCCGGTGGCGGACCCCGCGTCCGCCACCGGGGGCGCTCTCCCTTTCCGTGAAAGACCCCCCATGCTCTTCTCCCTCGGTCGCCGCATGAGTCGGCACCGCTTGCTCGTCGTCGCCGCCTGGGCGTTCCTGGTCGTCGTCGGCGCCGCCCTCGCCGGCGACGCCTTCGACCGCACCGTCCCGGTCGCCGACGCCCCCGCCGGTTCCGAATCGCTCCTCACGCAAGAGCGCCTCGACGCGCTCGACCCGGAGGGCGAGATCGTCACCGCGGTCCTGCGCGGCGAGGACTTCTTCTCCCCGTCGCTGCGCGACAGCGCCACCACCGTGCTGCAGCAGATGCGCGACCTCCCGGGCGTCGTGGAGGTCACCGACGCCTACACCTCGGGCGGCGCGATCGGAGACGACGGGCGCTCCTCCCTCGTCGTGGTCGAGCTCGACCGCGGTCTCCACGGCGACGCCGCCGTCGCCGTGGCATCCGAGGTCTCCGCGCGCCTGCACACGATCGCCGCGCCCGAGGTGCTCGTCGGCGGAGAGCTGCTCGCCGAGCAGGCCTTCGTCGACCGCGCCACCATCGACGCCGCCCTCGGGGAGGGGGTCGCGATCCTCGTGCTCGTCGTGCTGGTGACGCTCGTGCTGGGCTCGCTGCGCATCGCCCTGCTGCCCGTCGTCGCGGCGCTCGCCGCCATCGCCCCCACCCTCGCCGTGCTGGGGCTGCTCGCCCGTGTCGTCGACGTGAACGAGTTCGCGGTCAACGTGGTCACGATCCTCGGGCTGGGGCTCGCGGTGGACTACAGCCTGCTCGTCGTCCTGCGCCTGCGCGAGGAGCGGGCCGCCGCCCCCGACGCCGCCGTCGACGACCTCGTGGCGCGCGCCCTGGCCGGTGCCGGACGGGCCGTGTCGGTGTCGGGAGCGGCCGTGGGCATCGCCCTCCTCGGCATCCTGGTCCTGGGCGATCCGCTCCTGTCGGGAATGGCGTTGGGCGGGGCAGTGGTGGTCGTCTTCGCCACCCTGGCCGGTGTCACCCTCGTTCCCGCCCTCCTCTCGCTGACGCACCGTGCCCTCCCCGCCCGTGATCAGCCGACCTGGGCGCGCCCGTGGGTCGGACGGCGCAGTGCGGGCCGCGCGGGCGTGCTCGAGCGCTCGACGCGCCTCGCGCAGCGCCGCCCCGCGCTGATCGCCGTGTCGGCCACGGCGGTGCTGCTGGCCCTGGCCGCACCCGTGGCATCCCTCGCCCTCGACGATTCCGACATCCGGTCGTTGCCGGCCGCCGCCGAGGAGCGACGCTCCTACGAGGCCGTGACGACCGGGTTCACGGGAATCGGGGTCGAACCGGTGACCGTCGTGATAGACGGGCAGGTCGGGGATCCCGCCGTCACCGGCGTGCTCGACCGCATCGCCGCCCTGCCCGAGGTGGCCGATGCCGACCTCGTGCAGAACCTCCCCGCCGACGTCACCGCGGTCGACTTCCGGCCCGTCGGAGACACCGCGACGGGGCCCGCGGCGCAGCGCCTCGTCGAGGCCGCCCGCGGGATGGATGGACCCGTGACGGTGCACGTGACCGGCCCGGCGGCATCCCTCATCGACTCCCGCGATCACCTGGCGCAGCGCCTGCCGTGGGCGGTCGCCGTCGTCGCCGTTGCCGGGTTCGCGCTCCTGGGCGGCCTGACGCGCTCGGCTGTCGTGCCGCTGAAGGCGCTCGTGCTGGCCGCGCTCACCGTCACCGCGACGCTGGGCGTGCTCACGGCCGTGTTCGGCTGGGGGTGGGGCGCGCCGCTGCTGGGGTTCGAGGCCACCGGCACGCTCGACGTCACGACCCCGTTGCTCATCGGCCTGCTCGCGTTCGGGCTGACCATGGACTACGAGGTCTTCCTCCTCGCCCGGATCACCGAGCGCTGGCGCGCGCGCGACCGCGGAGCCGACCCGCGCGCGGCCAACGCCGAGGCCGTGCGCTTCGGCATCGCCCGCACCGGTCCGGTGGTGACGCTCGCGGCGGCGGCGATCTGCGTCGTGTTCCTGGGCTTCGCGTTGGGCGGACTGGTGGCGATGAAGGAGATCGGCGTCGGCATGGTCGTCGCGGTGGTCCTCGACGTCACCATCGTGCGGGGTCTCCTGCTCCCCGCCGTGATGACGCTGCTCGGCCGCGCGAACTGGTGGCCGGGCGAGCGCCCGCGGCGCGCGCTCCCGACGCGACGGGCCGCGCCGCAGCCCGATCGCGAGGCGGTGGACGCCTCGCCGGGCGGACGCCGCGCCGTGGTGCGGTCGTAGGCTGGGGGCATGCACGGCGAGTACAAGGTCCCGGGGGGCAAGCTGGTCGTCGTCGACCTCGAGGAGCGCGAGGGCCGCATCCACGGCTTCCACCTCGCCGGCGACTTCTTCCTCGAGCCCGACGACGCCCTCGACGACATCGACGCGGCCGTCGACGGCCTGCCGGTGGAGTCCGACGTCCCCACGATCGCCGCCGCCATCCGCGCGGCGCTTCCCGAGGGGGCGCAGCTGCTCGGCTTCACCCCCGAGTCGGTGGCGACCGCGATCCGCCGCGCACTCGTCACGGCGCCCGGGTGGGCCGACTTCGAGTGGGAGGTCGTCCACGACCGTCCCGTCTCGCCGCGCATGAACCTCGCCCTCGACGAGGTGCTGACCACCCGAGTCGGCGCGGGGCTGCGCAAGCCGACCCTGCGGTTGTGGGAGTGGAACGAGAGCGCCGTCGTGATCGGGTCGTTCCAGTCGCTGCGCAACGAGGTCGACCCCGAGGGCGCCGAGAAGCACGGCTTCGACGTCGTCCGTCGCATCTCCGGCGGCGGGGCCATGCTCATGGCCGCGAACTCGATCGTGACGTATTCGCTGTACGTGCCGGCCTCTCTCGTGGCGGGGATGACGTTCGCCGACTCGTACGCGTTCCTCGACGACTGGGTGCTGCAGGCGTTGCGCTCGCTCGGCATCGACGCGGTGTATCAGCCGCTCAACGACATCGCCGGTCCCCACGGCAAGATCGGCGGGGCCGCGCAGAAGCGCCTCGCCAACGGCGGCGTGCTGCACCACGCCACGCTCAGCTACGACATGGACGGTCAGGTGCTCACCGAGGTGCTGCGCATCGGCCGCGAGAAGCTCAGCGACAAGGGCACCGTCTCGGCCGCCAAGCGCGTCGACCCGCTGCGCAGCCAGACGGGCCTGCCGCGCGATCAGGTGATCGACCGCTTCATCCAGACCTTCACGACGCTGTACGGGGCCACCACGGGCCACATCACCGACGAGGAGTACGCCGAGGCCGAGGCGCTCGTCGCCTCGAAGTTCGCCACCGACGCGTGGCTGCAGCGCGTCCCGTGAGCATCGAGACCCCCGCCCCCGTCGTCCCCGGCGACATCGCCCCCGGCACCGTCGAGATCCATCACGCGGACAACCTCACGGTCACCCCCGCGTATCCCGACGGCTCGTTCGCGCTCGTGTACCTCGACCCGCCGTTCAACACCGGCCGCACGCGGTCCAAGGCCGTGGAGTCGGCGACGTGGACGCCACCCGCCGAGGAGGCCGAGGATGCCGCGTCGCTCGAGGTGGCGGCATCCGTCACCGCCACCGAGTCCGCCGCCGCCGTCGCCCGCGATCCGAACATGCTGGAGTTCCCGGAGGAGGAGGCCCCGCCCGCGCCCGTCGTGCAGCGCGGGTTCCACGGGCGCGAGTACGCGCGCCTGCGCGGCGACCTGCGCACCTACGACGATCGATTCGACGACTACTGGGGCTTCCTCGAGCCGCGGCTGACCGAGGCCTGGCGGCTGCTCGCCGACGACGGCACGCTCTACCTGCACCTCGACTACCGCGAGGTGCACTACGCGAAGGTCATGTGCGACGCGCTGTTCGGGCGCGACCGCTTCCTCAACGAGCTCATCTGGGCCTACGACTACGGCGCGAAGACCAAGCGCCGCTGGCCCACGAAGCACGAGACGATCCTCGTGTACGTGAAGAACCCGGCGTCGTACTTCTTCGATTCCGACGCCGTCGATCGAGAGCCCTACATGGCCCCCGGTCTGGTCACCGCCGAGAAGGCCGCGCGCGGCAAGCTCCCCACCGACGTGTGGTGGCACACGATCGTGCCGACCACGGGTCGCGAGAAGACCGGCTACCCGACGCAGAAGCCCGAGGGCGTGCTGCGGCGCATGGTGCAGGCCTCGAGCCGCCCGGGGGACCGCGTTCTCGACATGTTCGCCGGCAGCGGCACCCTCGGCGCCGTCGCCGCGCCGCTCGGGCGGCACTCGGTGCTCATCGACGACAACGCCGACGCGGTCGCCGTCATGCACAAGCGGCTGGAGCCGTTCGCGGGCTGACGCGCCCGGCCCGCGCGCCGAGGTTCGCGATGTGCGCATCCTCCGCTCCGAACGGCCTCGTTCGGGTGAGGTTGTGCGCATCGCGGAGGTTGTGAGCAGGTGCGCCGCGGTCGGCCACGACGGGTTCGGTCCGGTTGGCCCGCGATGCGAGCGCCCGCGCCTAGGGTGAGGCCATGGAATTCGGCATCTTCGTCCCGCAGGGCTGGCGTTTCGACCTCGTGGGGATCGACCCCTCCGAGCACTGGCGGGTGATGAACGCGCTCGCGCAGAGCGCCGACGAGGGTCCGTGGGCGTCGCTCTGGGTCTACGACCACTTCCACACCACCCCGGTGCCCAGCGCCGAGGCCACGCACGAGGCGTGGAGCCTGATGGCCGCGTTCGCCGCCGTCACCGACCGCGTTCGCCTCGGGCAGATGTGCACGTGCATGGGCTACCGCAACCCGGCATACCTCGCCAAGGTCGCCGCGACCGTCGACGCGATCTCGGGCGGTCGCGCCGAGATGGGCATCGGCGGCGGCTGGTACGAGCACGAGTGGAAGGCGTACGGCTACGGCTTCCCGCCGATCGCCGAGCGGCTCGGGCGCCTCCGCGAGGGAGTCGAGATCATGCATCAGGCGTGGACCACGGGCGAGGCCACCCTGTCGGGGAAGTACTACGAGGTCGACGGCGCGATCGTGCAGCCGCAGCCGCTGCAGCCCGGCGGCATCCCGCTGTGGATCGCCGGCGGCGGCGAGAAGGTCACGCTGAAGATCGCCGCGAAGTACGCCTCGTACACGAACTTCGGCGGCTCGCTCGAGGAGTTCGACCACAAGTCCGAGGTGCTGCGCGGGCACTGCGAGGCCCTCGGCCGCGATGCCGGCGAGATCACCCGCTCGACCAACTTCAACACGATCATCGCGTCCACCGAGGCCGAGGCCGAGGAGCGCCTGGCCGCCGTCGTGGCGCGCCTGCGTCCGCACGTGGGCGACGAGCGGGCGGATGCCATCGACGCGGACTACCGCTCGTCCGACGGCTTCGGCACCCCCGAGCAGATCGTCGAGCGTCTACGTGAGCGCGCCGCGCACGGCCTCGGCTACGCGATCCACTACTTCCCCGAGGCCGCGTACGACACCTCCGGCATCTCGCTGTTCGAGCGCGAGGTCATCCCGCACCTCTGACGCGGGACGCCATCCGCCCCGTCATCCCATCCATAAACGCGTTCCGCGCGCATAAACGCCAGCAGAGCGTGTTTATGCGCGCGG
>NZ_JBKBNC010000041.1:0-22019 GCF_046295495.1 Microbacterium sp. | reverse complement strand
CTCCTCACCACCATAGCGGAACGCGTCACCCACGCCGCGCGTGCCGTCCGCCAGCACTTTGCCCACTGCGCGAAGCACCGCGTCGCCTGCATCATGGCCGTGCGTGTCGTTGAACCGCTTGAAATGATCGACGTCGATCATCAGGCAGCTCAGCGGCGCGCTGTTCGGCCCTGACGTCGCGAGCAGGCCCGCCAGCCGCTCCTCGAGCTGGCGGCGGTTGGACAGCCCGGTCAGCGCATCCACCATCGCCATCGCACGCAGCGCCTCACGCAGCCGCAGGTTGGCGAGGGCGAGGCCGATATTCTCCGCAAGCATATAGAGATAGGGTGCGGGCATCGCGACGGCGGAGGCGGGTTCGCCCTGGCGCGGCTCAAGGTACAGCAGGCCCAGTATCTCCCCATGCGCGGTCAGCGGCAGGCACAGCGTGTCGCGGGTCGGCTCCTGATCACCGGCCAGATGCAGGCACGGCACGTCGATCGCGCCACCTGCGGGGCGATGCGGCTGTCCGCGCCGCAGCGCCCAGCAGGCCGACGGCGCGACGCGTGCCGCCGACGAGGCCGCGCGCGTCGACCGCGCCCACGCCATGGAGCGCGTGCGCACGCCGGCGGCCGAGGTGACCCTCGCGTCGAAGCGGATCGGTCAGATCGACGACGCGCGCGAGAGCTCCGACCTGCTCACCGCCGACCGTCTGCTCGACCCCCGGCAGATCGCGCGTCCCGAGCCCGAGGGGCTCTGGCAGCAGCTGCTGTACTCCGTGTCGGGCAAGCGCATCAACCTCGGCGACGGGCGCCGTGCGCGCCAGCGCAAAGAGCTCGATCGTCGCATCTCCGCTCCGCTGACGGGCGGGGCGCGCTTCGTGCCCGTGCTCTCGCGCAAGGGCGGCGTGGGCAAGACCACCGTCACCTCGCTCCTGGGCATGGCCCTCGCCGACGCCCGCGACGACCGCATCATCGCCGTCGACGCCAACCCCGATCGCGGCACCCTGGCCGACCGGGTGGGGCGTCCGAACGGCCGCACGGTGCGCGACCTCGTGCGCGCGCATGACGAGATGGCGGGCTACAACGACGTCTCCTCGATCGTCGCCCGGGATGCCACGCGCCTGGACGTGCTGGCATCCGACGCCGATCCGCGGGTGTCCGAGGCGTTCAGCGACGACGACTACCGCCAGGTGGCCGACGTCGCCGCGCACTACTACTCGATCGTCCTCACCGACACGGGCACGGGGATCGTGCACTCGGTCATGGGGGCGACTCTCGAACTGGCCGACACGTTGGTGGTCGTCGCCGGGCTGTCGGTCGACGAGGCGCGACTGGCCTCCGAGACCCTCACGTGGCTGGAGACCAACGGCTACGCGGCGTGCGTGCGCGACGCCGTCGTGGTGCTCAATAACTCGCGCCCCGGCACCCCGCTGGTGCGCGAGAGCGAGCTCGAGGCGCACTTCCGCTCGCGCGTGCGCACCGTCATCCGCATGCCGTACGACGCGCGCATCGCCGCGGGCAGCGCGATCACCTTCCGCGACCTGCAGCCCACGACGCGACAGGCGGCGCGCGAACTCGCCGCGGCCGTCGTCGAGGGCCTGCGCTCACCGGTGGCGGCGGCATGACCGTCCGTCCCATCCGCCTCTTCGGCGACCCCGTGCTGCGCGCGGCCAGCGTCCCGATCGAGGAGATCGACGACGGCGTCCGCGCCCTCGTCCAGGACCTGCTCGACACCGTGGCGCTGCCCGGGCGAGCGGGTGTCGCCGCCCCTCAGATCGGTGTGGGGCTCCGCGCTTTCAGCTACAACATCGACGGCGACATCGGGTACGTGCTCAACCCCGTGCTCGTCGAGACGCGCGGCGAGCCCCAGCCGGTGGGGGAGGGATGCCTGTCGGTCCCCGGAATCTGGCACGACGCGCTCCGCCACCCCTGGGCCAAGGTCGTCGGCATCGACCTCGACGGCAACGAGGTCGTGCTCGAGGGGGAGGGGCTGCTCGCTCAGGCACTGCAACACGAGACCGATCACCTCGACGGCATGCTGTACCTCTCGCGCCTGCCCGCCGAGGCGCGGCGCGCGGCGATGCGCCAGGTGCGCGAGAGCGACTGGTTCTGACCTCGCCTCCGGATCCCGGCATCCGGATGACGACACCCTTGCACGCGCGAACGGCCCGGCACCCCGAGGGGACCGGGCCGTTCGCGGCGAGGGTCAGGGCAACGACACGTTCGTCGTGTTGATCGGCACCGCGTAGATCTCCTCGATCGCGTCGGCGTAGTCCGCCACGATGACGTTGCGCTTGATGCTCATCTTCGGCGTCAGGTGCCCGCTCGCCTCGGTCCACTCCGTCGGCAGGATCGTGAACTTGCGGATCGACTCGGCCCGGGACACACGGGTGTTGGCGCGGTCGACGGCCGCCTGAACCTCTGCGCGCACCTTCTCGTTCGTGCTGGCGTCGGCGAGCGACATGTCCGACGGCAGGCCGTTGTTGCCGAGCCACGTCGGAAGCATCTCGGGGTCCAGGGTGACCAGAGCGGAGATGAAGGGCTTGTGATCGCCCACCACGACGACCTGACCCACGATGGGGTTCGCGCGGATGGGGTCCTCAAGCGCCGCGGGGGCGACGTTCTTACCGCCGGCGGTGACGATGATCTCCTTCTTGCGACCGGTGATCGCGAGGAAGCCGTCGCCGTCGAAGGCGCCGATGTCGCCCGTCTTGAACCACTCGCCGTCGAACGCTTCGGCCGTGGCCTCGGGATTCTGCCAGTACTCGCGGAACACGTTGATGCCGCGCACCTGGATCTCGCCGTCGTCGGCGAGACGCACGCCCACCCCCGGGAGCACGGGGCCCACGGTTCCGATCTTCGACTTCGTGGCGAGGTTCACCGTGGCCGGCGCGGTCGTCTCGGTGAGGCCGTAGCCCTCGAGGATCACCACGCCGAGGCTGCGGAAGAAGTGCCCGAGGCGCGGACCGAGGGGTGCCGACCCCGACACCGCGTACACGACGCGTCCGCCCATGGCATCCCGGAGCTTGGAGTACACGAGCTTGTCGAACAGCGCGAACTTCAGCTTCAGGGGGAGGGGGATCTTCTTCCCGTCCTGCAGCCGCTGGGAGTGCTCGATCGCCGCGTCGGCGGCGGCGCGGAAGATCTTGCCCTTGCCGCCGGCCTCGGCCTTCTGCTCGGCGGAGTTGTAGACCTTCTCGAACACGCGGGGCACGGCCAACAGGAACGTCGGCTGGAAGGTGCCCAGGGCGGGGAGCAGCTGCTTCGTGTCGGGCTGGTGACCCGTCTTGACCCCGGCGTGCACGTTCAGCAGGGAGATGAACCGTGCGAAGACGTGCGCGGTGGTGATGAACAGGAGCGTCGAGGCGCCGGGCGTCTCCACCACCTCGTGCAGGGCCTTCGCCGAATTGCGGGCGAGCTCGACGAAGTTGCTGTGCACGAGGACGCAGCCCTTGGGGCGTCCGGTCGACCCCGACGTGTAGATGAGGGTCGCGATGTCGGAGGCCTTCGCCAGGTGGCGGCGACGCTCGATCTCCTCGTCGGTGATGTGCGTGCCGTTGGACACGAGCGCGTCGAGTGCGCCGGAGTGCATGGCCCAGACCTCGCGCACGAGGGGGAGGTCGCTGCGCACCTCGGCGAGGCGCTCGGCATGGTCGGCGGACTCCAGCACCACGGCGATCGCGCCGGAGTCCGAGAGGATCCACGAGATCTGCGACGGCGAGCTCGTCTCGTACACGGGCACCATCACGGCGCCGGCGTAGAAGAGCGCGAAGTCGACGAGCGTCCAGTCGTAGGTCGTGCGGGCGATGAAGCCCACCTTCTCGCCGGGTTGGACGCCCGCTGCCACGAAGCCCTTGGCGAGGGCGATGACCTGCCGCTCGAAGTCGGCCGCCGTGACGTCGCGCCAGCCCCCGGCGTCGGGGACGGCGAACAGCGGACGGTCGGGGGTGGCTCGAACACGGTCGGCGAGCAGGTCGGACGCGTTGGCATCCGGGTCTGCGGGGACGACAGGGGGGAGGTCGAACTGGATCACGGCAACTCCTTCGGTACCGGAAAAAACGTCGATCGGTCCGTCGAGTCTATCCGCACCGCCCGGGCCGCCGCGGGGCGCCGGGCGGCCCGCGCGCGCCGCCGGGCATCGCTAGACTTCTCCGGGCCAGCCTCTCGGTCGGCCCGGAAGGGAGCGCGGTGCGCAACGTCGGCATCGACATCGGGGGAACGAAGATCGCGGGGGGCGTCGTCGACGACGACGGCACCATCATCGAGAAGCTCCGCGTCGACACCCCCATCGACCCCGCGGCCCTCGTCGACGCGGTCGTCGACATGGCCGACCACCTGCGCCGCGCGCACGAGGTGCACGCGATCGGCGTCGCCGCCGCCGGGTTCATCAGCCTCGACCGCAGCACCGTCATCTACGCACCCAACATCGACTGGCGCGACGAGCCGTTGCGCGCGCGCCTGGAGGATCGCCTCGACGCCCCCGTCACGATCGAGAACGACGCCAACGCCGCCGGCTGGGGCGAGTACCGCTTCGGCGCGGGCCGGGGCGTGCGGGACATGGTCATGCTCACCATGGGCACGGGCGTGGGCGGCGCGGTCGTGAGCGGTGGCGAGCTGTTCCGCGGGGGCCACGGCATCGGCGGCGAGCTCGGCCACATGCGCTTCGTGCGTGGCGGTCACCCGTGTGGATGCGGACAGAACGGATGCCTCGAACAGTACGCCTCGGGACGCGCGCTGCAGCGCGAGGCCAACGCCATCGCCGACGAGGGCGGGATCGGCTCGGCCCTGGCGGCGGTTCGCGACGAGAAGGGCGCGATCCCCGGTCCCGCGGTCTCCCGGCTCGTGCTCGCGGGCGACCCGGGCGCCGTCGAGGCGCTGCGGCGCGTTGCCACCGCCCTGGGCGAGGCGTGCGGCGGCTTCCAGGCGGTGCTCGACCCCGAGCTGTTCGTCATCGGCGGCGGCGTCGCCCAGCTGGGCGCCGATCTGCTGGCACCGGTGAAGCTCGCGTACGAGACCTCGCTGCCGGGATACGGTGAACGTCCGGTCGCGGAATTCGCGATCGCGCGCCTGGGCAACGACGCCGGCCTGATCGGGGTCGCCGACCTCGCCGGGAAGGAGCGCTGACGATGTTCTACTGGCTCATGAAATACGTGGTCATCGGACCGGTCATCAAGGCCGTGTTCCGTCCGTGGATGGTGGGCCGGCGCAACATCCCCACCGAGGGGGCGGCGATCCTCGCCAGCAACCACCTGTCGTTCTCGGATTCGATCTTCCTGCCCTTGATGATCGACCGTCGCATGGCGTTCCTGGCCAAGAGCGACTACTTCACCGGGAAGGGCCTCAAGGGCTGGGCCACCCGCCTGTTCTTCACGGCGACGGGTCAGCTGCCCATCGACCGCTCGGGCGGCAAAGCCTCGGAGGCCTCGCTCAATACCGGCCTGGGCGTGCTCGGCCGCGGCGAGCTGCTCGGCATCTACCCCGAGGGCACGCGCAGTCCCGACGGCACGCTGTACCGCGGTCGCACGGGCATCGCCCGCATGGCGCTCGAAGCGCGCGTGCCGGTCGTCCCGGTGGTCATGGTCGACACCGGCGCGGTCATGCCGATCGGTCGGCGTCTGCCGCGCGTGGGACGGGTGGGCATCGTGATCGGCGAGCCGCTCGACTTCTCGCGCTTCGAAGGCATGGAGGGCGATCGCTACGTGCTGCGCTCGGTGACCGACGAGATCATGGTCGCGCTCCAGCGCCTCGGCGAGCAGCGTTACGAAGACGTGTACGCCTCCACCGTGAAGGACCGTCTCGCCACCGCGCAGGCGGCGAAGGCGCCGACGTCGCGCCACTAGACTTCAGGGGTGAATCAGCAGCTCCACGACCTCGACCACTGGCGATCCCTGCCCATCAAGCAGCAGCCGCAGTGGTATGACGAGGGCGCGGTGGCCGCGGCATCCGCGGAGCTCGCCACCCTCCCGCCGCTCGTCTTCGCGGGCGAGGTCGACATCCTGCGCGACCGCCTCGCGCGCGCCGCCGCCGGCCGGGCGTTCCTCCTGCAGGGCGGTGACTGCGCCGAGACGTTCGCCGGCGCCACCGCCGAACAGATCCGCAATCGCATCAAGACGGTGCTGCAGATGGCCGTCGTGCTCACCTACGGCGCCTCCATGCCGGTGGTGAAGATGGGCCGCATGGCGGGTCAGTTCGCCAAGCCCCGCTCGAGCGACACCGAGACGCGCGGCGACGTGACGCTGCCGGCCTACCGCGGCGACATCGTCAACGGCTACGACTTCACCGAGGAGTCGCGCAAGGCCGACCCGGCTCGCCTGCTCAAGGGCTACCACACGGCCGCCTCGACCCTGAACCTCATCCGCGCGTTCACGCAGGGTGGCTTCGCCGACCTGCGCGAGGTGCACAGCTGGAACAAGGGCTTCGCCAGCACCCCCGCCAACCAGGCGTACGAGAGCATGGCCGCCGAGATCGATCGCGCCATCAAGTTCATGGAGGCCGCCGGCGCCGACTTCGACGAGCTCACGCGCGTCGAGTTCTACACCGGGCACGAGGGTCTGCTCATGGACTACGAGCGCCCCATGACCCGCATCGACTCGCGCACCGGTCTGGCGTACAACACCTCGTCGCATTTCCAGTGGATCGGTGAGCGCACGCGCGAGCTCGACGGAGCACACGTCGACTACTTCTCGAAGATCCGCAACCCCATCGGTGTGAAGCTCGGTCCCACGACCACCGCCGAGACGGCCCTGGCGCTCATCGACAAGCTCGACCCCGACCGCGAGCCCGGGCGCCTCACGTTCATCACGCGTATGGGCGCGGGCAAGATCCGCGACGCCCTGCCCCCGCTGCTCGAAGCCGTGCGCGACTCCGGCGCCACGCCGCTGTGGGTCACCGATCCCATGCACGGCAACGGCATCACCACGCCCACCGGTTACAAGACGCGTCGCTTCGACGACGTCGTCGACGAGGTGCGCGGGTTCTTCGAGGCGCATCGCTCGGTGGGGACGCACCCCGGCGGCATCCACGTCGAGCTCACCGGAGACGACGTCACCGAGTGTCTGGGCGGCTCGGAGCAGATCGACGAGGCCACCCTCGCGACCCGCTACGAGAGCCTCTGCGACCCGCGCCTGAACCACCGGCAGAGCCTGGAGCTGGCGTTCCTCGTGGCCGAGGAGCTCGAGAACCGCTGACCCGCGCACCATGTGAACGATGCCCCCGGCCTTCTGTCCGGGGGCATCGTCGTGTCGCGGGATCGCGGTCCTTCCGACGGGAGCGGGGACCGCGCACGGCGCGTCGAGCAGCCCCCGCCGGCGAGAACCGTCGACGGCCCGCGTCGGCGCCGACCGTCGCGGACTACAGCGTGGGTGTGAGCGTGACGGTGCTGCCCTGCGGCGCCGTCGTGCCGGCCTTGGGGTTGGTGGCCCGCACCTTGTAGATGTCCCAGTACTTGAAGCCGAGCGGGAGCGTTCCGTCGTCGATGCCGGCGTTGACCTCGAACCCGAGCGCATCGAGCGCGGCGACCGCGTCGCGGATGGACATTCCGACGATGTTCCCCGGGATCTCGACCGGCCTCGGCCCGATCGACATCACCAGCGGGACGGTGTCGCCGGGACGCCAGTTTCCGCCGCCGTCGCGTTCCCCAATGCGGATGATGGTCCCGGATGCCACGGAGTTGCTGTACTCCTCGGTCACCGAGGTCTGCAGGTCGACCTCGTTCAGCGCCCGTTCCGCGCGGTCGCGCGAGTCGCCGACCACGTCGGGGATCGGGCCCAGCGAGAGGACGAGAGAGGCGGCGTCACCCTCGTACACCGTGCAGCCGGAGGTGCAGTCGATCGCGTCGCCGCCGGAGCGGGGGATGATCGAGGCACCGAGCACCGTGCCCTCGGCGGCATCCGTGAACTGGCGTGCGGGGTCGTCGCCGACGCCGACGAATGCCTCCTGCAGCACCGCGGTAGCATCCTCGGCGGTGCGCCCGGAGAGCTCGGGGATCTGGTGCGTGGCGGGACCGATCGAGACGTACACCGTCACCACCGTCCCCTTGTCGAGTCGCTCGCCGGGCACGGGGTCGGAACCGACCGTCGTGCCGGCGGGGATCTCGCGGTCGTTCACCTCCTGCGCCTGCGCTTGCAGCTGCTCCTGCACGAGGAGCGCCTCCGCGTCGGCGAAGCTGCGCCCCGACACGTCGGGCACGCCGACGAGTGAGCCGGGTCCCGAGCCGAAGTACCACCCGGTGACCCCGGCTCCGCCGGCCAGCAGCAGCACGATGATCACGGCCCAGACGCCCCGCACCGTGCGCTTGCGGGTGCGGGCGCGCAGCCGGGAGGCGTTGTCGGGCTCGTCGACCGTGGCCGAGGGGACGGCGGCGGTCTGCGGCAGGACCTTCGTGAGCTCGCGCGATTCGGCGGGGGTCGCGGCTCCCGCGGTGCCCACCGACACGGCGCGCGCGACCTGCGGCGCGAGGCCCAGTTCCTTCTCGATCGCGCGCAGGCGTTCGAGCATGGCGGCGGCGTCGATCGGACGGTCGTCGGGCTCGCGCTCGGTGGCCCACAGCACGAGCTCGTCGAGCTGCTCGGGGACGCCGGAGTTCTTCGCGCTCGGGCGCGGAACGGAATCGGTCGCGTGCTGGTACGCGATCTGCATCGGCTGCTCGCCCTTGTAGGGCTGCTCGCCGGTGAGCATCTCGTAGAGCATGATGCCGAGCGAGTAGATGTCGCTGCGCGCGTCGGCGGTGCCGCGCGTGACGAGCTCGGGGGCGAGATAGGCGATGGTTCCCATCAGCTGCGCACCGCTGGCGGTGTTGGCCGTCGTGGCGCGCGCCAGACCGAAGTCGCCGATCTTGATGCGGCCGTCCTCGGCCAGCAGCACGTTCTCGGGCTTGACGTCGCGGTGCACGATCCCCGCGCGGTGGGCCGCTGCGAGCCCCGACAGGATGGCATCCATGATCGTGAGGGTCTGATCGATCGTGAGACGCCGGTGCTCGCGCAGTAGTTCGCGCAGGGTGATGCCGGGCAGGTACTCCATGACCAGGTAGGCCATCTCGCCGTCCTGGCCCTGGTCGAAGACGTTGACCACGTGGGGGTCGCTCAGGCGGGCGGCCGAGCGGGCCTCCTGGATGAAACGGCTCTGGAACACGGTGTCGTCGCTCAGGTGCCCGTGCATGACCTTCAGCGCCACGCGCCGCTCGAGGCGCAGGTCGGTGGCCACGTACACGGTCGCCATGCCGCCGCGCGCGATGCGCGCGCGCACCCGGTACCGGCCGTCGACGAGACGGCCGATCAGCGGGTCTGCCTGCTGACTCGTGCTCACGGGTCGAGTCTACGGAGAGCCTCCTGTGAGGCCCGGCAACGGCTCACCGCCACCTCGCAGAACGGCAGGGTCAGCCGAGGACGGCGAGCCAGGTCGTCGCGGGCTGCTCCCACTGTGCGTAGCGGTCGGGATAGGCCGAGATCTGCACGGCCTGGGCCGCGTCGGCGTAGGGGAGATGCTCCCAGTCGGGGATGTCGAGCAGGCCCCGCGTCGCCGATCCGTTGGGGTCGCCGGCGCCGCCGTAGAACACGCGCGTCGACCGCTCGCGGTCGAGGACCTGCGCGGCCGAGCCCCACCCCGTGCTCGGACGCTGCTGGAAGAGGCCGAGGGAGTCGCGGTCGCCCCAGTCGAGGTTGCGCAGCCACGACTCCTGCATGGCGGTCCCGAGGGCGATGAGGATCCCGCGATCGGGCACCCCCAGCTCGCGGCCGATGCGGATGATCAGCCGCGCGTTCTCGCTCTGCTCGGCGTCGAGGCCCGGAGCGGTCGCGGGCGGGAGGGATGCCGGGGCGGCGGCGGACGTGGCGGAGGGGATGCGCAGCACGTTCCCGGGGTAGATGATCGACGCCCGCGTGAGGCCGTTGGCGCTCAGCACCGCGTCGATCGAGACGCCGTTGGCGCGCGCGATGGCCGAGATCGTGTCTCCCGGGCGCACCTCGTGGGTGCGCTCCACCGGGGCTGCGGCGGCCGGGGCGGGGGCGGATGCCGCCGGGGCACCGCCCAGCGACAGCACCTGACCCGGTCGGATGACGGCGTCGGCGCCGAGGCCGTTGGCGGCCAGCACCATGGCGGTGTCGAGACCGCGCGCGCGGGCGATGCCCCACACAGTGTCGCCGGGTCGCACGGTGTAGGTCGCCGCGGAGGCGGCTGACGGCACGGGGGCGCCGAGGGCGCGCGGCGCCGGGAGGGGCGTCGTCGACGCCGGCGCCGGAGGAGCGGCGTGCGCGGCGTTCTCACCGGCGAGTGTCAGGGCGATCGTGCCGGCCACGGCGGCGGGCCAGATCGCCATCCGGCGTGCGGGCAGGGGGGACTGCGTGAGTCGTCGCATGGTGGGGGATCCGTTCTTCCGACTGCCCGCCACGGTCGCACGAGCGGTGACGGATGTCAACGCGTGGGGCCGGTGTGACGGGTGTGATGACGCTCCGCCGACGCCGGGCAGGCGGGGCGGGCGCGCGCAGGTGAGAACATGGAGGGGTGAGCGACACTTCCCGTTACGAGACCGACTGGCTGACGATCCCCGATCTGGTGGAGATCCTCGACGAGCCCCTCGGGCGCGTGCGCCGCCTCGTCGATGAGCAGTACCTCGTGGGCTCCCGCCGTGACGGCGTGTTCAAGATCCCGTCCGTGTTCCTGGTCGACGCGCGCCCGTTGCCGTCTCTGCGCGGGACGATCATCGTGCTGCACGATGCCGGCTTCGGCCCCGACGAGACCATCGACTGGCTCCTCACCCCGGAGGAGACCATCGGCGTCGCGCCGATCGAGGCGTTGCGGGCCGGTCGCAAGAGCGAGGTCCGCCGGGTGGCCGCGACCCTCGCCTGACGCGTCTGCCGCGACCGGCGCGTCGTGCGCGCCGGTGCGGTGCGGCGGTCAGGCCGTGCGCTCGGTCGCGGCGCGCGCGAGGGCGCGCAACTCCTCGAGGGCCGCGGTGCCGAGGGGAGCCGCGGCCAGGGCGGAATCGGCGCGGCGGGCGTAGTCTGCGATCAGCTGCTCCGTGCGCGCGAGCGCGCCGCTGTCGACGATGGTGCGCTGCAGGATGCCGATCTGCTCGGCATCCAGACCCGGATCGCCCAGGCGCGTGTCGACCTCGTGCCGCTCGGCCGGCGTGAGCGACTCCCGGGTGTACGCGACGAGGACGGTCCGCTTGCCCTCGCGCAGGTCGTCGCCCACGGGCTTGCCGGTCACGGCGGAGTCGCCGAAGACCCCGAGCACGTCGTCGCGCAGCTGGAAGGCCATGCCGACGTCGTGTCCGAACCGACCCAGGGCGTCGAGCTGGGCGGCATCCGCCCCGGCGAGGGAGGCGCCGATCTCGAGGGGCTGCTGGATGCTGTAGCGCGCGGACTTGTACGAGGCCACGCGGAGGGCGCGCTCGGCGTGGGCGCCGTCGGGGTAGACGGCGTAGGCGGACTCCTCGGCGACGTCGAGGAACTGCCCGATCGTGACGTCGCGGCGCATCCGCGCGTACGCCCGACGCGTCTCGCGCGCGGTGGACGCACCGTCGAGGCCCTCCTCCAGGAGGTCGTCGCTCCAGGCCACGAGGAGGTCGCCGAGCAGGATCGCGCCGGAGCGCCCGAACGCGTCGGAGTCGCCGGCCCAGCCGGCTTCCCGGTGGGCGGCCTGCAGAGCACGATGGGCGGCCGGCTGGCCGCGGCGCGTGTCGGAGTTGTCGACGAGATCGTCGTGCACGAGCGCCGCGGCGTGGAAGACCTCGAGGGAGGCGGCGACCGCCAGGGCGGCGTCGTCGAAGGCCTCGGACGAGTCCGCGACGGCGCGCCAGCCCGTGAGGCAGAACCGCGCCCGCAGGCGCTTCCCTCCGCGCAGCGCGGACGCGCCGGAGCGGGTGAGAGTCTCGGCTTCCGGGCCGAGAGCGGAGGCGTACGATAACTGTTCGGAGAGGAACTTGTCGAGTCGCTGGGAAACAGCTTCGATCGGTTCCGGGGAGGTCGGCACGGGCCTAGCCTAGTGATCCACGCCGCGCGTAGAATCGTCCACATCGAACAACAGAGGGGGATGCATGCCACTCTCCGAACAGGAGCAGCGTCTGCTTGACGAGATGGAGCGCCATCTCATGAGCAACGACACCGATGTCGTCTCGGCTCCCAGCCGCGCCCTCAGCTACCGCAACATCGTCCTGGGTTCGATCCTCGTGCTCGCCGGTCTCGGTGCGCTCGTCGTCGGCGTGTCGATCGGTTTCAACACCGGTTTCCTCGGCATCGCGGTGGGTGTGCTCGGATTCCTCCTCATGGTCGGTGGCGTCATCTTCGCCGTGACCCCCACGCGCGGCGCCGTGGCGTCCACCCCGACGGCGGCGAAGCCCCGTGCCGCACGTCCCACCGGCTCCTCGTTCATGGACCGCATGAACGATCGCTGGGACCGCCGCCGCGAAAACCCCTAAGCCCCGCATCCTCGATAAGCACCGGCTCCTCGGAGCCGGTGCTTTTTCGTGCGCCCGGGGCCGGGTAGGAGGCCCGACCCTCGCCCCGCGGGTGGGTCGGCGCGGTCGCCTCCCGCCGACACCGGGGCGCCGACCCGCCGGGGCGTGATCGGCGAGCCGTGACCTCTCGTGCGTCCGGCTCGCATTCCGCTCCGTTTTCCTCCACCGTCGCGCTCCGATCCGTCGCGCGGTGCGGGGCCACGCGGGATTCCGCCCCCGGGTGGACGCAGTGCGGAGCGGGTCGCGCGGGATGCGGGGGAGAGTCCGCCCAGAAGAACGGCGATTTCGATGGCGAAGTGGAGCCAGGTGGAGTAAAGTGGGGGAAACTTCGCAGGCCGGACGAAGGGGGTGGACGCCCGAATGCTGCTCGGCACGCACACTCCCAAGCTCGACGACAAAGGGCGCGTCATCCTGCCCGCGAAGTTCCGTGACGATCTCGGAGCCGGAGTGGTGATCACCCGGGGGCAGGACCGCTGCCTCTACGTGTTCAGCACCGAGGAGTTCGAGCGCGTGCACGAGCGGATCCGCGAGGCCCCGCTCAGCAACAAGCAGGCCCGCGACTTCCTCCGCATGTTCCTCTCGGGGGCCAGCGCCGAGAAGCCGGACAGCCAGAACCGCATCACCGTCCCTCCGGCGCTGCGCACCTATGCGGGCCTCGGGCGCGAGCTCGTCATCACGGGTGTCGGAGCGCACGCGGAGATCTGGGATGCCGAGGCGTGGAACGCCTACGCCGAGAGCAATGAAGAGACGTACGCCGAGATGGAGCAGGAGGTGATCCCGGGACTGTTCTGACCCTCCGGCTGTGATGCCCAGCCGCACGCCCTGACGCACTTCCCCGGCGCCAGGTCGATGCGGGTGGGGATCAGAGCCGAAGGATCGGACCCCGTCATCATGGACTTCCGCGACATCCACACCCCCGTCCTGCTCGAGCGTTGCGCCGAGCTCCTCGGCCCCGCCCTGCAGAAGCCCGGGTCCGTCTTCGTCGACGGCACGCTGGGCATGGGCGGCCACTCCGAGGCGTTCCTCGAGCGCTTCCCGAACGCCCGTCTGATCGGACTCGACCGCGACACCGACGCCCTGCGCATCGCGGGGGAGCGGCTCGCCCGCTTCGGCGATCGCGTCACCCTCGTGCACACCGTCTACGACGGCATCGCCGAGGCCGTGGCATCCGCCGGGCTCGCGAAGGTCGACGGGATCCTGTTCGACCTCGGGGTGTCCTCGCTCCAGCTCGACGTGGCCGACCGCGGTTTCGCCTACGCCCAGGACGCGCCGCTCGACATGCGCATGGACCAGACCACCGGCGTCACCGCGGCCGAGGTGCTCGCCACCTACGGCGAAGGAGACCTGCGCCGCATCTTCGAGCGCTACGGCGAAGAGAAGCTCGCCGGTCGCTACGCGCGGGCCATCATCGCCGCGCGCGCCGAGGCGCCGCTGGAGCGATCCGGTCAGCTGGTCGACGTGCTGCAGGCGGCGACGCCCGCCGCCGTGCTGCGCGAGCGCCACCCCGCCAAGCGCGTCTTCCAGGCCCTGCGCATCGAGGTCAACGCCGAGCTGTCGGTTCTCGAGCGCACGATCCCGGCCGCGCTGAGCGTGCTCGGGGTGGGCGGTCGCATCGTGGTGCTGTCGTACCAGTCGCTCGAAGACCGCCTCGTCAAGCGCGTCTTCGCCGAGGCGACGACATCCACCGCTCCGCGCGGACTGCCGGTCGAGCTGCCCGAACACGCCCCGAAGTTCCGCCTGCTCGTGCGCGGCGCGGAGCTCGCGGGTGACGACGAACGCGCGGTCAACCCGCGCGCCACGCCCGTGCGCCTGCGCGCGGCCGAGAGGATCCAGGAGGACGCATGAGCGCATCCACGGCCATCGACCCCCGGACCGTCCAGACCGGCTTCGAACCCGACTTCCCGACGCCCGTCCGCGAGCGTCGGCTCACGGTCGTCCCCGCCGCCGCCCGCCGTCGCGCGCCCCGCCGACTCTTCGGGGTGATCGCGGTGGCCGGCGCGCTGGTGATCGTGCTCGTGCAGATGGGGCTCGGCATCCTCACCACCCAGAGCTCGTTCGAGATCGCCTCGCTCACGCAGCAGCAGCGCGACCTGACATACCAGAAGCAGATCCTGTACGACGAGAGCGCGGGCCTCAGCTCGCCGCAGTACCTCGCGGCCAACGCGGCGGCGCTCGGCATGGTCATCGACGAGTCGCCCACCTACCTGCGCCTGAGCGACGGTGCGGTGATCGGCTCCGACAAGCCCGCCGACACCACCTCGTCCGTGGATGCCATGGGCCGGGGTTCGGTGCGCAACGCGCTCATCGCCGGCGTCCCCCTCGTGACCGACCCGTCGGCCGCGACGACCGACACCGGGGCGGCCACCCCGCCGGCACCCGCGGCCCCGGCCCCCGCCGCGCCGGTCTCCGGCACCGCTGAGACCACGGATCCGGCGACACCCCCGTCGATCAGCGACGGTCTGCCGACTCCCGCGACACGATGAGAGCCATGACGACCACCACCTCCCGGTCCCCGCGGCGTCGGACCGTCGTCGCCCTCTCGGTCGTGCTGATCGTGCTCGTCGCGTTCGTCGTTCGCCTCGTCGACATCCAGGTCGTCAACGCCCGCGAGCACGTGGACGACTCCCTCGCGATGGGCCTGGAGAGCTCGCGCGTCGAGTACGCCTCGCGCGGCTCGATCGTCGACGAGAACGGCGTGGTGCTGGCATCCGCCGTCAACCGTTACGACGTGCAGGTCGACCCCATGCTCGCGGCCAAGGGCATCTCCACGGTCGACGCGGCCGGCGACGACGACGAGGGCACCACCACCGGGTGGCCCGAGCTCGCCGCGCAGATCGCCGGGATCACCGGGCAGGACCCCGCCGACGTCGAGAAGACCGTCACGGATGCCGTAGCCGAGAACCCCGATTCGCGCTACGCGTTGATCGCGAAGAGCGTCTCGACCGAGCAGTACCGGGCCCTCACGGCTCTCAAGCTGCCGTTCCTGAGCTTCCCGCCCCAGTCGGGTCGGGTCTACCCCGACGGCGCGGTCGGCGGCAACCTCCTGGGCTTCGTAGGCAGCGACGGCCAGCCGCTCGCGGGTCTCGAGTCCGCCGACGACTCCTGCCTGTCGTCCACGAACGGCAAGGTCGTCTTCCAGCAGGGCCGCGACGGCGTGGTGCTCCCCGGCACCGAGGTCGTCACCGAACCCGCCGTCGACGGCGGGACGCTGCAGCGCACGAGCGATCGCGACCAGCAGTGGTACCTCGGTCAGCTGATCGCCGAGCAGGTGCAGAACACCGGCTCCCTGCGCGGAACGATCACGGTGGTCGAGGCGAAGACCGGGAAGATCCGGGCGCTCGCGGAGTACCCCTCGGTGGACCCCAACGACCCCACGGCGACCCCCGTGAACGACCGCGGCAGCCGCGCGTTCTCGAGCCCCTTCGAACCGGGCTCGACGTTCAAGGCCCTCACCACGGCGATCGGCCTCGACAGCGGCTCCTACACGCCGCAGACGACCATCACGGCATCGTCGCGCGAGGTGCTCGGCGGCGACGCGCGCGTGTCCGACGCGTTCTCGCACGGACCCAACACCTACACGCCCACCGGTGTGCTCATCGACTCCTCCAACGTCGGCATCTCCAAGTTCGGCGAGATGATCCCGAAGCAGACGCGGTTCGACTACCTGCAGAAGTTCGGGATGGGTTCGCCGAGCGCCATCGGCTTCCCGGGTGAGTCCAGCGGCATCCTGCACCCGGTCGGCGACTGGGACACCCAGACCTTCTACAACACCACCTTCGGGCAGGGGCTGTCGGTGACCGTGCCCCAGCTGGTGGGCGCGTACCAGACCATCGCCAACGGCGGTCTGAAGATGCCGCTCTCCCTCGTCGAGGGCTGCACGGCCGCCGACGGCACCGTCACCGACACGCCCTCGACCGAGGGGACCCAGGTGATCTCGAACGGCACCGCGAAGCAGGTCGCCCTCATGCTCGAGAACGTCGCCACCCAGGGTGAGCTCGCCGACAAGATCGCCATCCCGGGCTACCGCATCGCGATCAAGACCGGAACGGGCGAGAAGGTCGACGAGGCCACCGGCGCCTACAAGCCCGACGCGTACTACACGACGATGATCGGTTTCGCGCCCGCGGACGACCCGCAGTACGTCGTCGCGGTCAACCTCGACGAACCGCGGACGGTAAAATCGTCGGCGGCCACCGCGCCCGCGTTCCAGAAGGCCCTCACGCAGGTTCTCAAGACCTACCGGGTCATCCCCTCCGGAACCACGACCCCCGAACTGCCCAAGTTCGGCTGAGACACCGGCGACGCCGGTCTCGTCTCGGTAACGAATGCGACACGGAAAGGGCGTCCGCACAGCAATGATCTCCTCGAGCCTCTCCCACCTCGCCGACGTGCTCGGCGGCACCCTCGTCGTCCGCCGCGGCGACACCCCCGACACGCTCGTCGCGGGCACGGTCGACACCGACTCGCGTCTCATCGAACCCGGCGGCGTCTTCGTCGCCAAGCCCGGCGAGACCACCGACGGTCACCTCTTCGTCGGCACCGCCGTCGAGCGCGGAGCGGCTCTCGCGATCGTCGAGCGCGAACTCGACGACGACGTGAGCCAGATCGTGGTGCCGGATGCCGTGACCGCCCTCAGCGACCTCGCCCGTGACGTCGTGGCCCGCGTCCGCGCGCATGGCGAGCTGCGGATCGTGGGGATCACCGGGTCCAACGGAAAGACGACGACCAAGAACCTGCTCGCGCGCATCCTCGCCGACGAGGGGACCACGGTGTCGCCGCGGGCCTCGTTCAACAACGAGGTCGGCGCTCCGCTCACGATGCTGCGCGTCGAGGACGACACCCGCTTCCTCGTCAGCGAGTTCGGCGCCAGCGCGCCCGGGGCGATCGCGCACCTGGCCGGTCTCGTGACGCCCGACATCGGCGTCGTGCTCATGGTGGGCATGGCGCACGCGGGCGGCTTCGGCGGCATCGAGTCGACCTTCCACGCCAAGAGCGAGCTCGTGCGCGCGACCCGCGAGGGAGGTCTCGCCGTGCTGAACGCCGACGACCCCCGCGTGGCCGCGATGGAGCCCATCGCGCGCGAGCGCGGGCAGGACGTGCGGTGGTTCGGCCGCGGCGACCGCGCGCAGGTGCGGGCCGTCGACGTCGAGGTCTCGGCATCCGGCACGCGCGCGGAGCTCCTCGTCGACGGAGAAGCCTTCACCCTGACCCTGCGGGTGCTCGGCGAGCACCACGTGATGAACGCCCTCGCCGCGATCGCGACCGCCACCGCCCTGGGCGTGTCGGCCGCCGACGCGATCGCGCGGCTGGAGACCGTCGAGATCGCCGAGCGCTGGCGCATGCAGCCCCTCGGCTCCGACCGCGTGCGCATCATCAACGACGCCTACAACGCCAGCCCCGATTCCATGGCGGCGGCGCTGCGCACCCTCGCGCAGATCACCGGACCCGACGAGCGCACGGTCGCCGTCCTCGGGGCGATGAGCGAGCTGGGGGAGTACGCCGACGAGGAGCACGACCGCGTGGGGCTGCTGGCCGTGCGCCTGCGCATCCAGCGCATCGTCGTGATCGGTCCCGAGGCGCGTCGCATGTACCTCGAGGCGATCGCGCAGGGCTCGTGGGACGGCGAGGCGGTCTTCTTCGCCGACGCCGACGCGGCCTACGCCTATCTTTCGACCGAACTGCGCGACGGTGACCGCGTGCTGGTGAAGTCGTCGAACTCGGCGGGGCTCCGGCACCTCGGCGACCGTCTGGGAGACTTGTTCGCGTGAGATCACTTCTGACATCGGCTGCGATCTCGCTCGCCTTCACCCTCTTCCTCACCCCGGTCTTCCTGCGGTGGTTCCGCAAGTGGGGATGGGGCCAGGTCATCCGCACGCCCGAGAACGTGCACAACCCCTCGCACGGGGCCAAGCGCGGTACGCCCACCATGGGCGGCACCATCTTCATCTCCGGCACGATCGTCGGCTACTTCATCGGCTCGTACGCCGGCAACAATCCGCCCACGATCTCCGGCCTTCTCGTGCTGTGGCTCATGCTGGGCTTCGGCGTCGTCGGCTTCATCGACGACTACATGAAGGTGCGCCACCAGAACAGCCTCGGTCTCTCGGGATGGCGCAAGATCCTCGGCCAGGTACTCGTGGCCGTGCCGTTCGCGATCGTGGCGCTGAACTTCCCGAACAACTACGGCCAGACGGCCGCCTCCGAGTACGTCTCGGTCTTCCGCGACATCCAGGTGCTGTCGCTGTTCGCGCTCGGCCCGATCCTCGGCTGGCTGCTGTACCTCGCGTGGATCTCGCTCATCGGCACCGCGGCATCCAACTCCGTCAACGTCGCCGACGGACTCGACGGCCTCGCGGCGGGTTCCGGCATCTTCGTCGTGGGCGCCTACAGCCTCATGGCGTTCTGGCAGAACAAGCAGATGTGCGCCGACGTGCTCGATCCGGCCGTCCAGGCCGGCTGCTATGCCGTGCGCGACCCCTTCGACCTCGCGATCGTGTCGGCGTCGTTCGTCGGTGCGCTCGTCGGGTTCCTGTGGTGGAACGCCCCCAAGGCCAAGGTGTTCATGGGCGACTGCGGGTCGATGGCGATCGGCGGCGTGATCGCGGCCCTCGCGATCTTCACCCGCACCGAACTGCTGCTCATCCTCATCGCCGGCGTCTACGTCATCGCCTCCGGCTCGGTCATCCTCCAGCGCGCGTACTTCAAGATCACCAAGGGCAAGCGTCTGTTCCTGATGAGCCCGCTCCACCACCACCTCGAGATGCGGGGGTGGCCCGAGGTCACCATCGTCGTGCGCATGTGGATCATCGCCGGCCTGCTCGCCGTCTCGGGCATCGGATTCTTCTACGTCGAATGGCTCGCACGCGTATGACCGACCTGTCCTCCCTCACCAGCTGGCACGCCGACTGGAAGGGCCTGCGCGTCGCCGTGCTGGGCCTGTCGGTCACGGGGTTCTCGGTCGCCGACACCCTCTCCGAGCTCGGCGCCGACGTGTTCGTGGTCACCGAGCGGGCGGATGCCGAGTACTCGCGCCTGCTGCCGGTGCTCGGCGTGCGCCTGCACGAGGGGCCGCTGGACGCGGTCCCCGCCGAGCTCGCCGATTTCGCGCCCGAGGTCGTCATCGCCTCGCCCGGGTTCCCGCCCGCGCACCCGCTGATCCGGTGGACGCGGGAGCGGGGGATCGCGCTCTGGGGCGACGTCGAGCTCGCCTGGCGCGTGCGCGACAAGGTCGTGCGCGACGACGGTCGGCCCGCCGACTGGGTGCTCATCACCGGGACCAACGGCAAGACGACGACCACCCGCCTCACCGCGGAGATGCTCGTGACGGCCGGTCTGCGCGCGGCTCCCGTGGGCAACATCGGCACGCCCGTCCTCGACGCGGTGCGCGACCCGAGCGGCTTCGACGCCCTCGTGGTCGAGCTCTCGAGCCACCAGCTCTGGTACCTCAACCTGCAGAGCGGCGCCGACGCCCTCTCGCCGCACGCCGCGGTGTGCCTCAACCTCGCCGACGACCACCTCGAGTGGCACGGCGGCGCCGACGCCTACCGCGACGCGAAGGCCGGCGTCTACGCCCGCACCCGCGTGGCCTGCGTCTACAACAAGGCCGACATCGCCACGCGCGAGATGGTCGAAGACGCCGAGGTGGTCGAGGGCGCGCGCGCGATCGGCTTCGACCTCGGCGTCCCGGGGCCCAGCGACCTCGGCGTGGTCGACGGCATCCTCGTCGACCGTGCGTTCCTCGAGGAGCGCGCCACCTCGGCTCTCGAGCTCACGACCGTGGCCGATCTCGCCGCCCGCGGTCTCGGCGCACCCCACATGGTCTCCAACATCCTCGCCGCGGCGGCGCTCGCCCGCTCGCTCGGCGCGACCCCCGCCGACGTGCACGACACGCTCGAACGTTTCCGCCTCGATCCGCACCGCATCCAGGTGGTCGGCGCGCACGCCGGCATCACGTGGGTCGACGACTCGAAGGCGACCAACCCGCACGCGGCGGCCTCGTCGCTCGCCGCCTACCCGGGCGCGGTGTGGGTGGTCGGCGGACTGCTCAAGGGCGTCGACCTGTCGGACCTCGTGCGGGCGCGGGGATCCCACGTGCGCGCGGTCATCGTGATCGGGACCGAGCGCGACGACATCGTCGCGGCGTTCGCGCGACACGCCCCCGCGGTGCCGCTCTTCGAGGTCGACCACACCGAGACTGAAGACGTCATGGCGCAGGTCGTCGAGCTGGCGGCGGGTGCAGCCCGGGACGGAGACACGGTTCTCCTGGCTCCCGCGGCGGCATCCTTCGATCAGTTCTCGTCCTACTCCGACCGCGGCGAGAGATTCGCGCACGCGGTGCGGGCGTGGATCGCCGGCCAGGGCGACGGAGCATCTCGACCGCACGACTGAGGGGACCACGCGTGACCACGACGGCGCCCCCTCCGCGGCAGGCCCCCGACGATCAGCCCGAGCGGGCGGGACTCATCGCCCGTGTCTCCCTGGGGCGGGCGTTCCGGCCGGTCGCGAGCGAGTTCCTGCTCATCGCCTCCGCCGCGCTGCTGCTCACCGGTTTCGGGCTCGTGATGGTGCTGTCGGCCACCTCGGCCCTCGACGGCGGACAGAGCCCGTTCGACCATGTGATCAAGCAGGGCGTGTTCGCGGTCGTCGGCATCCCCCTGATGTTCGCACTCAGCCGCGCGAGCATGGGCTTCTGGAAGAAGATCGCCTGGCCCGCCCTGATCTTCGCGACGCTCTTCCAGCTCCTGGTCTACGTGCCGGGGCTGGGCATCTCGTCGTACGGCAACCGCAACTGGGTGCAGATCGCGGGCTTCCAGTTCCAGCCGGCCGAGTTCCTCAAGCTGGCGCTCGCGCTGTGGATGGCCGCGGTGCTCTTCCGCAAGCGCCGCCTGCTCACCTCGTGGAAGCACGTGTTCATCCCCGTCGTCCCCGTCGCGGTCCTCGTGATCGGCACGGTCCTCGGCGGAAAAGACCTCGGCACGGTGATGATCCTCGTGCTCGTGGTGCTGGGGGCGCTGTTCTTCGCCGGCATCAAGCTGCGGATGTTCATCGTGCCGGCGGTGCTGGCAGTGGTGGTCGTGCTGCTGTCGGCCGTCGGCAGCGAGAACCGCATGGCGCGCATCGCCAGCCTGTTCAACCCCGACGACGCCTCGTGCTACTACACCTCGTGCTATCAGTCGCTGCACGGTGTCTGGGGTCTCGCGAGCGGCGGCCTGCTGGGCCTGGGGCTGGGCAATTCGAAAGAGAAGTACGACTGGCTTCCGGCCGCCGCCAACGACTACATCTTCGCCATCATCGGCGAGGAGCTCGGTCTCGTGGGCTGCGTCGTGGTGCTCGCGCTGTTCGCGCTCTTCGCCGTCGGGGCGTTCCGCATCATCCGTCGCACCGACGACAGCTTCGTGCGCATCGTCGCCGGCGCCATCACGCTGTGGATCGTCGGCCAGGCGCTCGTGAACATCGGCGTGGTGCTGCGCATCTTCCCGGTGCTGGGCGTGCCGCTGCCCTTCATGTCGCAAGGAGGGACGTCGCTGCTGTCGGTGCTCATCGCGTGCGGCGTGCTGCTGTCGTGCGCCCGCACGCTGCCCGACCAC
>NZ_JBKBNC010000040.1:0-22026 GCF_046295495.1 Microbacterium sp. | reverse complement strand
CCGCGACGGACGGGGCCCGGATCGTCCCACCCCGAGCCTCTCCCCCGCGCCGTCTCCGCCTCCGCGTCTGCGCGCGCGAGCCGGGTCTCTCAGCCGCCGCCCGCAGCGGCGCGGCGCCGCCTCATCACCGCCGGCAGGTGAAGAACAACCGGGGCGTGCTGTCGTCGACCGGGTGTCCGCGCCCGCCGCTCACGTCGACGCGGGTAAACCCGGCATCCGCCAGCATCCGCCGCACCTCGATCAACGCGACGCCGTACTCGACGATCGTCTCGTCGACGACGTCGTGGTCGCCCTCGATGCGCACGTGCCAGTCGAAGCGGTCGTCACCGACGTCGTCGATGCGAATCGTGACCGTGGCGTCATCGGAGGTCTCGGTATGAACCACGCCGGCGTCGGCGCGAAGGCGACCGAGCGAGTTCATGTCGAAGAGGAACACACCGTCGGCGGCCAGGTGCTGGGCGGCGACCGCGAACACGCGGATCCAGTCATCGCCGGGCACGTGGTTGATGGTGTCGTACACGCAGACCACCAGGTCGAACGTGCGGTCGAGGGATGCCGAGCGGATGTCGGCCTCGACCAGCTCGGCATCCACGCCCTTGATGCGGGCGATGCCGAGCATCTCCGGTGACACGTCGACCCCCACCTTGCGCCACGCGGCGGGGAGGAGCTCGAGCACCGACCCCGTTCCGCACCCGAGCTCGAGCACCGCGCCGACCGGGTGGTCGAGGTCGGCGACGCGGCGCTGAATCCACCCCGCGAACATTTCCGGGGTGCCGCCCTGGACGACGTCGTAGAAGCGCGCGAAGTCGGTGTACATACCCGTCATCCCATCACGCGAGCCCGCGCCGTGCACCGCCGATGGGCGCGCGGGCCGCCGTCCGAGAGGCTGCGACTCCCCCGCTACGCTCGAAGCGATGCCTCGCTCCCTCGCCCCCGCCGACCGGCGGTCCCCCGCGTGAGCGGCATCCTGACCGGTTTCGCCGTCGTCGGTCTCGCGGTGATCGTGGGCTACATCATCGCCCGAATCGATCTGCTGGGCCCCCACGCGCGCCCGGTGCTGAGCCGCCTGACGTTCTTCGTGCTGTCGCCGTTCCTGCTGTTCACGGTGTTGGCACAGGCCGACGTGGCCACGCTGTTCTCCGCGCTTCTTCCGGTGTCGATGATCACCGCGGCGGTGATCATCGGGGTCTACGCGCTCGTATCGGCGCTCATCCTGCGCCGTCGCGTGGGCGAGACGGTGATCGGCGCGTTATCGGCGGGCCAGGTGAACAGCAACAACATCGGCATCCCGATCTCGCTCTACATGCTGGGGAACGCGGCGTACTCCGCGCCCGTCATCCTCTTCCAGTTGCTCGTGCTCATGCCGATCGCGCTGGCGATCCTGGACGCCTCCACGTCCGGATCGCGCAACTTCCGACGGATCCTCGCGCAGACGGCGAAGAACCCGATGCTCATCGGCTCCGCCCTCGGCGTGCTCGTGGCGGTGCTCGACGTCGACCTGCCGCCCATCGTGCTCGACCCGCTGCAGCTGATCGCGGGCGCCTGCGTCCCGGTGCTGCTGATGTCGTACGGCATGTCGCTCTACGGCCAGCGCGTGCTCACCGAGCCGGGCCGCCGCGTCGACGTGATCATCGCCTCGGCGCTCAAGCTCGTCGCGATGCCCGCACTGGCCCTGCTCGTCGCGACGCTGTTCGCCCTGCCGTCCGACCAGGTGTTCGTGGTGGTCGTGCTCGCGGCTCTCCCCACCGCGCAGAACGTGTTCAACTTCGCCCAGCGTTACGGGGTCGGGGAGATCCTCTCGCGCGACGTCGTCTTCATCTCGACCGTCGGCTGCCTCCCCATCCTGTTCGCGGTCGCCCTCCTTCTCGAGCACACCCCCACGTGACACGCAACGACAGGCCGGGTCGCGCAGCGCCCGTCCCCGGGGCTATCGTGAGCGGTGTTCCCAGCGTTCACTCAGAAAGGCTCGCCATGTCGCCCTCGTCCACGACAAGTCCCGCCATCGGCGCCGTCCGCACCGCGCTCGGCGTCAGCGGGGCCCTCTCCCTCGTCATCGGTCTGCTCATCCTGATCTGGCCGGGGCGCACCGCCGAGATCGCCGTCGGCATCATCTCGGTGTACGTGATCATCGCGGGCCTGGTGAACATCGGGATCGGTCTGTTCTGGCGCTCCGGGTGGACGCGCATCGGCTACCTCGCGCTCGGCGTGCTGTTCATCGTCGCGGGCATCTTCTCGTTCGCCAACCTCTCGGCCACGACCGCGTGGTTCGGCGTCTTCATCGGCACGCTCGTCGGCATCCTGTGGATCGTCGAGGGCGTCGTCTCGCTCACGACGGTGGGACACGAGTCCAAGGCGCGCGCGTGGACGATCTTCTTCGCGATCGTCAGCATCCTCGCGGGTGTCGTGCTGCTGTTCTCGCCGCTTCTCGGCGCCGTCACGCTGTTCCTGCTGATCGGCATCTCGCTGGTCGTCCTCGGCGTCTTCCAGATCGTGCGTGCGATCCAGTTCGGCAAGTCCGTCTGACCCCGCCGACCGGAAGGGCCCGGATGCCACGGCCTCCGGGCCCTTCGTCACGTCACCGCACCGCACGGCGGCGGTAGGCGCGCCCTCCCGGGGCGCCCCGGCTCACCGCACCGGCAGGAACCTCGCCCACCATTCGAGCACGGCATCGAACCGCTGCACGCGATGCTGCGGTCGGCCCGCGCGCGTGAGCTCGTGGTCTTCGCCCGGGAAGACGAGCATCTCCGCCTCGACGCCGGTGCGCTTCAGCGCGGCGTAGTAGCGCGTGGCCTGCTCGAGGGGGCAGCGGAAGTCGAGCTCGGAGTGCATCACGAGAGTCGGCGTGCGCACCCGGTCCGCCACCGACATCGGGCTCTGCGCGGCGACCAGCGCGGGATCGGTGCCCACGTATTCGTCGCCGAAGAACGATCCGATGTCGCTCGAGCCCGGGAACGCCGAGGGGTCGAGGAAGCCCCGCTCCACGATGGCCCCCGCGAACCGGTGGTCGTGCGCGATGACCCACGCGGTCATGTAGCCGCCGTACGAGCCGCCCATGACCCCCACCCGCGCGCCGTCGAGACGGGGATCGGCCGTCACGACACCGTCGAAGAAGTCGATGACGTCGAAGAAGTCGAGGGTGCCCAGGCGTCGACGGATCGACCGGCCGTGGGCGCGACCGTACCCGGCACTCCCGCGCGGGTTGCTGTAGACCACCGCGTAGCCGGCGTCCACGAGCACCTGCGTCTCGTCGAACAAGTGCACGCCGTACGAGGCGTAGGGCCCGCCGTGGATCTGCAGGATGACGGGGAACGGCCCCTCCCCCTCGGGAACGGCCACCCACCCGTGCACGGGGTACCCGTCGCGGCCGACGATCTCGTGCTCGACCGGAACGACGATCCCGCGCTCGCGGGCGGCGGCGCCGAACGCCGTCAGCGCGCGTACCTCGCGCCCCTCGACGATGACGAGCTCGCCGAACGACTCGGGAGCAGCGACGGATGCCACGACCCGGCCCCGCGCGACGGCATGGCCGTTCACCTCGAGGTCGCCGCCGAGGACCTCGGTCGCCTCGCCCGCGCGCGTCACGCGCAGCAGGCGCAGCCGACCACGCGTGCGGTCCTGCACGAGAACGTCGTCGCCGTCGAACGAGGAGTGGCTGCCGACCTCGCCCAGGTCGACCGTCTCGGGGTCGGTGAGCCGGCGCGGCCCCGCGTCGAGGACGAAGAGCGCGACCCCGGGGGCGATGAAGTCGGTCCCCGAGGGGCCTACGTCGTGCGCGAGGAGGAACACGGCGCCGTCGGGAGCGACCGTCACCTCGCTCACCGACAGGTTCGCCGTGGCCGCGAGCACCTCGCGCTGCGCTCCCCCGTCGACGGCGACCGCCACGACGCGATCGCGCAGGTCGCGGCGGTCGGTCTCGATGACGTCGGGGACGCTGAGCAGCTCGGTGCCGTCGGCGTTCCAGACCACGCCGTTCCAGCTCGCGTCGCCGTGCGTGAGGCGCGTCGGCTCCTCCGCGACCACGCGCCTCTCCGGCGCATCGAGGGCCGGAGCCGGATCGTAGAACGGCTCGGCGTCGACCGACGGCGCCGTCACGACGAACAGCTGCGCCGGGCGGTCGAGGTAGCCGAGCCCGTTGGCGTGCCACCGGATGCCGGTGATGCGGCGCGGCGGCTCGGCCGCGGCATCCCGTCCCTCCACCGTGCCGTAGCGGCCGGGCTCGGGCACACGGGCGGCGAACGCGAGGCGCGTGCCGTCGGGTGACCAGGAGAGGTCGGTCACTCCCCCGGGCTGGTCGGTGACCTGCACGGGTTCACCGCCGGAGGCGGCCACGACGAAGACCTGCGCGCGCCCCTTCGCGTCGCCGCGCAGGAAGGCGAGGGTCGAGGCGTCGGGCGACAGTCGCGGCGTGCGGTCCGCCTGGCCACGGGTGAGGCGTCGCGGCGTACCCGCGGGCAGATCGACCCTCCAGAGCTGACCGACGGCACGGTCGGCGGCGAGGTCGGGGCGCGAGGTCGCGAACACCGCGAACGCGCCGTCGGCGGCGATCGCGGGCCGACCGACCCCGACGAGCGTCTCGATGTCGGTCGGCCGCATGATCACTCGCCCCCGAACGAACCCGTGTCTCCGACGAGGCGGGTGTTGTCGGCGGGCACCGGGTCGACGGCCGCGCGGGCGACCTCGGCGGCGAACTCCGCGACGTTGTAGAGCTTGCCGGCGTCGTCGCGACGGGCGGCGATGGCACCGGGGTTGGCGCGCTCGAGCAGGGTCGCCGTGATGGTGCCCTCGATCATGTCGCCCGAGACGACGGTGAAGCCGACACCGCGCTCCTCGAGCGCGGGGATCTTCTCGCGCAGAGCGTCTTCGCCGGCGCGCTTGGACAGCGCCACCGGCTCGTACTCGGGCATGGTGGGGGTCGTGCGGATGAAGTGCGCCTGGTGGCTCGTGACGAACACCACGCGCGCGTCGTCGTTCAGCAGCGGCAGCGCCGTCTCGAGCACATTGACCTGCGCGTCGCGATTGAGCAGCAGCGCGTAGTCCTCGGCCATGCCCGACTCCATGCCGCCCGAGGCGTTGAGCACGAGGATGTCGAGACCGCCGAAGGTGCGCTTCACCTCGTCGAACATCGCCTGCACCGACGAAGGATCGGTGAGATCGGCGCCCACGACGAGTGCCTCCACGCCCAGCTCGCGCAACTGCGTCGCGAGCTTCTCGGCGCGCGGCGCCTTGTTGCGGAAGTTGATGACGACGTTCGCGCCGGCCTCGGCGAGATACCGCACGGTGTCGGCGCCGATACCGCGAGACGAGCCGGTGACGAGGGCGGTCTTGCCGCTCAGGGAGCCGGACGGGAGGGTCTGGGACACGGGATTCTCCTGACGATTCGAAAAGCGGATGCCGCCGGCCGACGCGGGCGCACGACAAGGGTCCAGCCTACCGACCCGCCCTGTCGCACCCCCGCCGCTCGCTCCGTGTCCAGGGGCGCGGGCGCGTCGACACCGCCGTGCTACGTTCGCCGCGGAGGCCCCGATCATGAACGAAACGCCGGCCGCGCGGCATCCCTACCTCTCCCCCGACGCCCCGCGCGTGCTCGCCCATCGGGGACTCGTGACCCCGGATGCCGCCGAGCAGGGCGTCGCCGAGAACTCCTTCGCCGCCGTGGCCGCCGCGCATGCCGCGGGTGCCGCCTACGTCGAGTCGGACTGCCATGTCACCGCCGATGGCGAGGTGGTGCTGTTCCACGACGACGACCTGCGGCGCGTCGCGGGCGACCCCCGCGCCATCGCCGACGTGCGCCTGCACGAGCTGGAGGATCTGATGTCGGAGCGCGGCGGGCTCATCACTCTCGCGCAGGCCCTCGACGCCTTCCCCGACGTGCGCTTCAACCTCGACGTCAAAGCGGCTGCGGCCGCGGACGGGGTGGGCCGTCTCGTGGCGCCGCACGCCGACCGCGTGCTCGTCACGAGCTTCTCGGACGAGCGCCGTCTCGCCGCCCTCGCCGCTGCGGCCGCCGCGGGCGCTGCGCGGCGGCCGGCCACCTCCCCCGGTTCGGCCACCGTCGCGCGCCTGGTGGCGGCCCGCGCGCTCCGGCAGAGCCGCCGCGTGCGAGCGCTGTTCGAGGGCCTCGACGCGCTGCAGGTTCCGGAGCGGCAGGGTCCCCTCCGCGTGGTCACGCGCGGCCTGGTGCACGACGCGCACGCGGCCGGGGTCGAGGTGCACGTGTGGACCGTCAACGCCGAAGACGACATGGCCCGACTGCTCGATATGGGCGTCGACGGACTGGTCACCGACCGCGCCGAGGTCGCCCTCTCGCTGGTGAACGACCGGGGAACGGGAACTGTCTGAGCATCGTCTGTGAAAGCTGTCGTGACGCCCGCCGTTCGAATAAAGCGCACAGGTGCGAGCGTTATACATGGGGACCGACGAGAGGACCACAAAATGGCAGACCGCAGTCTCCGCGGCATCCGACTCGGCGCCCAGAGCCTCCAGAGCGAAGACGGCGTCGTGTTCCACGACCGTGCACAACACACCTACAACTGCAGCACCTGCGGACGCGACACCGTCCTGACTTTCGCGGCCGACGCCGAGGTTCCCCAGGCGTGGGAATGCCGCACGTGCGGCGCCGAGGCGCTCCTGCGCATCGGTGACGGCACGGCGACCGTCGACCACAGCGACGACAAGGCTCCGCGCACCCACTGGGACATGCTGCTCGAGCGTCGCACCATCCCCGAGCTGGAAGAACTGCTCGAGGAGCGCCTCGCGTTCATCCGCGCTCGTCGCGGCGCGGGCAACGAGAAGCTCAGCGCCTGACGTCGAGCCGAAGGTTCAGACGCCGGTCCCTACGGGGGCCGGCGTCTTCTTCGTGCGCCGGGAGCGCCCGAGCACGATGGCCCCGGCGACGAGAAGCCCCGCGAGGCTCCCCCACCCCAGCACGATCTTGACGGCGGGCCCGATCACGACCGCGGCGGTCGTACCGGTACGCAGCGGAACGTCGGTGAGCATGTGGCCCGCGATGTCGATCGGGAGTTCGTCGAGCGTGGAGCCGTCGGGGGCGATGACCTGGCTCGTGCCCACGGTGGAGAGGTTCACCACCGAGCGGCCGGTCTCGATCGCGCGCATGCGCGCGAAGGCGAGCTGCTGCAGGTTCTCGTCAGTGCCGCGGAAATCGGCGTTGTTCGTCTGGAACATGTACACCTCGGCGCCCTCCGCCGCGCCGTCCCAGACGACGTCGTCGTAGATCACGTCGAAGCAGATCGCCAGCCCCACGCCCACGCCGTTCACATCGATCAGCGGGCGGGCGGTCCCCGGGGTGTAGTCGCGCCCGATGAGGCCGATGAGGTCGGGGGCGAACGGCTCCCAGAACGAACGGTCGGGGACGTACTCGCCGAACGGGACCGGGTGCCGCTTGTCGTAGGTGGGACCCGCCTGCCCCTCGGCGGTCCACAGCAGCGACGAGTTGAACAGCTCCGACCCGCGCTCGGTCACCGCCGAGACGAGCAGGGGCGCCTCGACCCGGCGCGACAGCTCCTCGAGCACAGCCGAGGTCGACGCGTTGGCGGTGGGGTCGGAGTCGACGCCGCCCTCCGGCCACAGCAGCACGTCCATCGACTGCCCGAGGAGCGGGGCGGATGCCGCCAACTGCGCGTTCAACACCGCGTTGCGCTCCCGCTGGTCGAAGTACCCGGCCGGACCGTTGCCCTGGACCGCCCCGACCCGCAGGGACCCCGCCTCGGATGTGGGGAACTGCGGCACCACGAGCAGCACGATCAGCACGACCGCCGCGGGCACGGCCGCGATGCCCCGGCGCACGCGGGGGCGACGCACGATCTCGATCACCATCGCGCACAGGAGCACCGCGAGGAACGACAGACCCGACATGCCGACCCAGGAGGCGACCTCGGCGAAGGGGCCGTTGACCTGCGAGACGCCGATGCGTCCCCAGGGGAAGCCGCCGTACGGCCACGACCCCACGATCTGCTCGCGCAGCGTCCACAGTCCGGCGACGAGGGCCGGAAGCAGCAGCAGGCGGCCGATGCGGCCGGGGGCGATGCGCGGCATCCACCGGTAGGCGAGGGCGATCGGCGCCGCGAACACGGCCGTCAGCAGGGCCTCGAGGACCGATAGCGCCATCCACGGGATGGGCCCGAGGTAGCGGGCCGTGAACAGCAGGTTCACCGAGAAGAACGCGGCGCCGAACAGGAAGCCGATCAGCACCGCCGACCAGAACCGGCGACCCACCAGCACGACGAGCGCGAGCGCCACGGCGGGGAAGGCCATCGGCCACCACGACAGGGCCGGGTAGGCGGTGACGAGCAGCAGCCCCGCCACGACCGAGAGCGGTGCAGCGAACGCCATTCGCAGCAACGGGCGCGGCGCCGCGCCGAGGACAGCGCGACCCCGGGCCGTGGGTGCGGGGGCGCTCATGCCGAGGTGTAGGCGACGATGCCGCGCCGCACGGAGTCCAGCGCCGAGCGTGCCGTCGAGGCGAGCTTCGGCTCCGCCACGAGCGAGATCTGGTCGAGGAGGTCGATCGTCTGCTTGGCCCAGCGCACGAAATCGCCCGCGGCCATGTCGGCGAGCGTCAGCACGCTGTCCAGCGGGAGGCCGCGCGCCCAGGCGTGCATCGCCGGGGCGAGCCCCGACGCCGGCGACTCCGACCCCGGGAGGCGGTGGTCGCGCTCGAGGTCGTCGAGCTCCTGCCACAGCGTCTGGGTGGCATCCAGTGCTCCCCGGAAGGCACCGCGCGGAAGGCCGCGCTCCCCCGGGCCGGCTTCGTCGCGCCGGGGTTCATACACCAGGCAGCAGGCGAGGGCGGCCAGCGAGGGCGCGTCGAGGCCCTCCCACAGCTTCTGCCGCAGCGACTCGGCGACGAGGAGATCGCGCTCGCCGTAGATCCGGCGCATGGTGCGCCCGGCGCGGGTGAGCGCGGTCTCGCCGTCGTCCTCGATCGAGACGTACTCCAGCGCCGCGAGCACCTCGACGACGCGGTCGAACACGCGGGCGACGGTCCCGGTGCGCTGGTCGATCTGCTGACGCGTCTTGTCGGTGGTGCGTTTCAGCTTCCAGTAGCGTTCCGCCCAGCGCGCGTGCGCCTCGCGGTCGGGGCACGACTGACACGGATGCCGCTGCATGCGGCGCCGGAGCGACTGGATCTGCTGCTGCCGCTCGTCGCGCAGGCGCCGGGGCGCAGTGGCATCGCGCCGGTTGATCTTCTCGAGGTCGCTCAGCTCGCGGCGGATCGTGGAGTACTCGCGGAAGTCGCCGCGGTCGCACGTCATCGCCTGCTCGTAGCCGGCGAGCGACTCCTCGGCCTCCTTGACCTGACGCGCGAGACCCACCACCGAACGGTCGGCCTGGAACTGCGCGAACGAGGACTCGAGGATCTCGCGCGCGCGGGCGCGGCCGAACTGGTCGATCAGGTTCACGGCCATGTTGTACGTGGGCCGGAAGCTCGAGTTCAGCGGGTAGGTGCGCCGCGATGCCAGGGCCGCGACCGACTGCGGATCGAGCCCCTCGGTGAACTGCACGACCGCGTGACCCTCGACGTCGATGCCGCGACGCCCGGCCCGACCGGTCAGCTGGGTGTATTCGCCCGAGGTGATGGCGACACGGGCCTCGCCGTTGAACTTCTCGAGCTTCTCGAGCACGACGGTACGCGCCGGCATGTTGATACCGAGCGCGAGCGTCTCGGTCGCGAAGACGACCTTGACGAGCTTGCGGCGGAACAGCTCCTCCACCACCTCTTTGAACGCCGGCAGCAGTCCCGCGTGATGGGCGGCGACGCCCCGCTCGAGGTTGTCGCGCCACTCCCAGAAGTGCAGGACGGCGAGGTCTTCGTCCTTCAGGGTGAAGGTGAGTTCGTCGACGATCTGACGGATCTCGACGCGTTCCTCGGCGGAGGTCAAGCGCACGTTCGCGCGGCGCAGCTGCTGCACGGCGGCGTCGCACCCGGCGCGGCTGAAGATGAAGAAGATGGCCGGCAGCAGGTGGTTCCGCTGCAGCAGCTCGACGACCTCGGGACGATCGATCCGCTCGATGCGCGGCCCCTGGGCGGCCCGCACCGGCTTGTGCCCGCCGCGCCGCTGATGGGCGTGACGCGGACCGCCCGCATGACGACTCGAGCGGTACTCCTGCGCGCGCCGGTTGTTCTCGTAGCCCCCGGCGTTGCCGCCGCGGATGCGCAGCAGCTCCTGGTTCACCTGCGCGGTCGCGACCCCGGCGCGGTCGTCGAAGAGCGGCAGCAGGTCGCCCCGCACGAGCACGTGCTGCTCGAGGGGAACGGGCCGCGTCTCCGACACGATCACCTCGGTGTCGCCGCGCACGGTGTCGAGCCAATCGCCGAACTCCTCGGCGTTCGACACCGTCGCCGACAACGACACGAGCTTCACCGACGGCGGGAGGTGGATAATGACCTCTTCCCAGACGGCACCGCGGAAACGGTCGGCGAGGTAGTGCACCTCGTCCATCACGACGAACCGCAGGCCCCGGAGGGCCGGCGAGTCGGCGTAGAGCATGTTGCGCAGCACCTCGGTGGTCATCACCACGATGCGGGCGGAGGCGTTGATGTTCGTGTCGCCGGTGAGCAGACCCACCTCGTCGTCGCCGTAGATCTCCTGCAGCTCGTGGAACTTCTGGTTCGACAACGCCTTGATGGGCGTGGTGTAGAACGCCTTGTCACCGGGCTCGAGCATCGCGAGGTGGATCGCGAACTCGCCGACGATCGTCTTGCCCGCACCGGTGGGGGCGGCCACGAGAACGCTCCGCCCGTCCTCGAGGGCGTGGCATCCGGCGATCTGGAAGTCGTCGAGTTCGAACCGCTGCATCTCGGCGAAGTCGGCCGTGTGCGGGTGCGAGGAACGGGCGCGGGCGCGGGCGAACCGCTCGGCGGGGCTTGGGGTGCTCACGCGATGGGTCCCGAGGGCATCTCCGTGGCCGCGACCCGGCGGGCGCGGCGCCGGTCGAACAGCATCGACACCCCGGCCGCCGCGAAGAACAGCACGACGAGGATGCCGGCGAGCATGAGCATGCTCACGATGTCGGCCGCGGGGGTGGCCAGCGCCGAGAACACGGTCGCGATGAGCACGGCGACGCGCCAGCCCTTGAGGATCGCCATGCCGCTCATGACGCCGGCGACGTTGAGGGCGACCAGGAACACCGGCAGCACGAACGAGACGCCCACGACGATGAGCAGCTTGAAGACGAAGTCGTAATAGTCGACGGCGTTGTAGAAGTTGACGCCGCCGTCGGGGGTGAAGCCCCACATCAGCTCGATCACGTGCGGGACGATCAGCAGACCCACCCAGCAGCCCACGAAGAACAACGGGACCGCGGATGCCACGAACCCCACGGTGTAGCGGATCTCTTTGCGCGTGAGACCGGGCATGATGAACGCCCAGATCTGCCACAGCCAGATCGGCGCCGACAGGAAGATGCCGATCGAGAAGGCGATGCGCATGCGCAGGTCGAACGCCGACGTGACCGAGGTGAAGTTGAGAGCCGAGAAGTCGTCGCCGCGTCGAGCGGCGATCTCGCGGATGGGCCCGGTGATCAGGTGGATAATCGGGTCGGTGATGAGGAAGGCGATCACCATGCCGACCACGAGGGCGGCCGCCGCGATCATCAGGCGCTTGCGGAGCTCGACCAGGTGCGCCCCGATGGACATGCGCTTGTCGCGCCGCGGCCCCTCGGGGAGGTCGATCCGCGGCGCCCCTGCCGTCGCCACCGGTTAGAGGGTGGGGTCGGTGGACCTGCGCGGCTCGGGTGCGACGGCCGATGCGGTGCCGGTGTCGGCGGGGCGCGGGGTGTCGGAGGACGTAGCGGCGACCTCGTCGTCGCGCTTCATCTCCTTCATCTCGCTCTTGAAGACGCGGGCGGACTGACCCATGCTCTTCGCGAGCGCGGGGAGCTTGGCGGCGCCGAAGAGAAGGAGGATGACCGCGAGGACGACCAGCAGATGCCATCCGGTGAGGTTGCCGAGCATGATGACTCCTCGTCGTTGTCGGGCGAGCCATCAGTCTAACCCGCGTACCCCGACAGCGGCCCGGCGCGCGGGGAACGCACGGATTCCCGGTCGTGCCGCGCTCGTCCCCGCACGCGGAGGCGCCCGTTCGCGCCGTCAGTCGGCGTCGGTGTACTGGGCCAGTCCAGCGGCCGCCCACGCGGCGGCGGCGCGGCGCGCGCCGAGGGGCTCGAGCAGCTCGACCTCTCCCCCGCGGCGGGCGGCGAGGCGCTTGAGGCTCTGCTCGTCGGCCAGCCGGAGGGATGCCACGGCGGTGTCGTCGTCGGCATCCTCGATCTCTGCGCGTTCGAGGTAATCGGTCAGCAGCGGGGCCACGGCGAGGGGGTAGCGGAAGCGCGCGACGACCTCGTCGTCGGTGGGGGCGAACAGCTCGGGGACCGGATCGGCGCCGTGCACCGCCGGGATGTCGGTCAGTGCCGGATCGCTCACCCGGTCGAGGTGGAAGGTGCGCACGGCCTGACGCGTGTGGCACCAGCCCTGCAGGTACCACTGGTCGTCGGCGATGTGCACCTTGATCGGGTCGACGGTGCGGGTCGTGGGTGCAGCCCCGGGAGCGCGGTAGGTGAAGGTCACGGCGACGCGCTCGCGCAGCGCGCGGTCGACCACGTCGCGCACGCCGTCGACCGGCCCGGGGGCGACGATCACGGCGGGCGGGGCCGCGGCCGCACCCCGCGCGAGCTTCTCGAGCAGTCCGGACACCAGCTCGCTGTCGCCGAACCCCGGCAGCGTGCGGGCCAGCTGCAGGCCCGCGAGCAGGGCCGCGGCCTCTCGGGCGGTCAGGCGCGGGGAGCGTTCCAGCCCCACGGTGTTGGTGATCGCGATCACGTCGTCGCGATCGAGGAGATCCCAGTCGATGTCGAACAGGTCGTGCGGAAGCTGCCAGTACCCCTGCTCGCCCGGGAGGCCGATGACGGTGAGCCGCTCCACCATCGCGCGCATCTGCTCGGGCGCGACGTCGAAGTCGGCGGCCGCCTCGGCGACCGGCACCTCGCCCTTGCCGAGCAGGTAGGGCACGAGCTGCAGCAGCAGCGCCGCGCGATCGAGGGCGGCGATCGGTCGATCCGCGCTCGGTCGATCGGCGCCGCGTCGCCCGGGGCCGCGCCGCTCGGCGCCGGCCCGTTCGGGGCCGCGGCGGTCGGAGTCGGGGCGGTCGACGCTCACGCGGCATCCCCGTGCACGTGCAGCGTGGCCCGCAGGCGGCGGATGACCTCGTCGCGCAGGTCGTCGGGGGCCACCACTCGCACCTCGGGGCCGTAGGAGGCGAGCTCGTCGGCGAACACGTGCAGGTCGACGTAGGGCACGAGGATCCCCTGCGGGGCCTCGTGCGCGCGCCGGGCCAGGCGGAGGGCGGCCTCGGTACCGGGGTGCACCTCCAGCAGTGCGCGCTGGCGGGCGGCGACCGCGCGCAGGCCCTCGAGGGCCCGCTCCCCCGCCCCCTCGCGCAACGCGGGGTCGAACTTCTCGCGCGCGAGGGCGACGTCGCCCACGATCCTCGACAGCAGGAACGTGCGGTCGGCCCCGACGTTCACGTCGTAGCCGTAGACGTGCCAGCGCGCCTCGTACTCGACGAGGGCGAAGGGGCGCACCCGACGCTCGCGCGGCCGGGCCTCGCCCGGCCGCAGGTAGGCGAAGGTGACGACGCGCGACAGCTCCATCGCGCGCTGCAGGGCGGGGAACGAGGCGTCGCGCACCCGGATGCGGGGTGCGTAGCCGATGATCGGCTCGTCGACCGGGATGCCGAGCGCCCGGATCTTGCGGAGCCCGCTGCGCGCGTCGACCGAGAGCGATTCGCTCCCCCACACCCCGCCCGCGATGTTCAGCAGGGCGATCTCGGCGGGATCGAAGGAGATGTCGTCGGGGAGGGAGTACTCGGCGGTCGGGACGCGGTAGCGGGCCTCGCGCAGATCGTCGGGGTCGCTGCGATTACCGATGGTCTCGATCGGCACGCCGAGGCCGCGGAGGCTCTCCTTGTCGCGCTCGAACATCTTCTCGAGCGCGTCCTTCGACGCACCGGCCTCGAGCTGTTCGCGGTAGCCCGCGACAGACGAGAGGATGGTGTCCTTCGTCAGCCCCTGCTCGGTCGCCATGAGGGCGACGACGAGGTTCACCAGACGCTCCTCGGGAGCGTTTCGGGAAGCGGTGGCGGGCACCCGCCCATCCTAGGCCGGGGCGCCGGTCGCACAGCCGCCGAGCGCGCCGGGGCGGCGCACGCGACGCGGTCCGCTGCGCGGTGAGGACCCGACAGGGACGATCAGCCGACGACGCCGAGGATGTCGACCACGTAGACGAGGGCGGTGTTCGCCGGTGCCTGCAGAGCCTGCTGGTCCTGCTGCGTCTGGTCGGCGGGCACGACGACGAGCACCTGGGAGCCGACGGGCTCGCCCTCGAGGGCCGAGGCGAGGGCCGGCGGCAGGGCCGAGACCGTGGCCTGCCCGGGGGCGCCGTTCTTCCACGTCGAGGCGAACGTCGTCGTGGCACCCCACGCGAGACCCTGCACGTGGATGACGACCGCGGAGTCGGCGGCCACGATCTCACCGTCGCCCCTCTTGATCGTCTGCGAGCGCACCTCGGTGGGCGCGTCGCCCGCGGGGATCACGACACCGGGCTGCCCGTCGGGCGCGCGCACCACGGAGGGCATGCCCGAGTCGGCGTTGTACTGGTCGGCGCCGTTCGCGGCGGGGAGGAAGACCTTGCGCACGTCGAAGACGAACACCGCGCCGTCGCCCTCCTCGACGCCGAGCGACTGCGCGCCCTGCGTCCCGAGGTCGGAGCCGGGGACCGCCACCGCCACGCGCGAGCCCTCGGAGACGCACTGCAGCAGCGGGGCGAGCGAGGGGATGGCCTGCGTGAGGCGCGGGAGCGGGGTCGCACCCGCGACATCGGCGTTGTACTGCGTGGCGACGAGCTGCTCCCCGGTGGCGGCGTCGAGCACCGTCACGTCGACGAGCGCGAGCTGCGTGTCGGTGGTGATGCGCTGGCCGTCGCCCTCGATGAGGGTCTGCGTCCCCGCCTGCGAGGGCACGAACGGCGAACGCACCGTGACGGTGGGCGCGGAGCCCAGATCGCCGGTCGCCTCGACGACCGCGGCGATCGCGCTGTCGGTGGGGGTCGGGCACGACGAGGCGGCGGATGCCGAGCACCCGACGAGGCCGAATCCGGCCAGGGCGGTCACGGCCACGAGAGCGGGGAGTCTGCGCACCGGATCAGTTTAGGCGCTCGAACCGGGCTCCTCCGACGAGGCCCCCGCGACGGACTGCCGCACGCCCTCGGCCGACTTCTGCGCCTCGCGCACGCGCTTGCGCAGGTTCTTGTCGGTGATCTGGCGATCGCCGACCGCGCCGGGTGTCCACAGCTCCACGTCGTCGTCGCCGTAGCTCGACTTCGAGGCCCGGCGCTTGACCTCGGGCGGGATCGCCCCGGGCGCCAGGCGACGGGCGGTGATGAGGAAGCCGGTGTGCGCGACCATGCGGTGGTCGGGGCGCACGGCGAGACCTTCGACGTGCCATCCGCGCACCATGGTCTCGCTGGCATCCGGTTCGGTGAACAGACCGGTCGCGCGGATGTACTCCGCCACCCGGCTCAACTGCGTGGCGGTGGCGATGTAGCAGAGCACCACGCCGCCGGGGGTGAGCGCGTCGGCCGCGGCGTCGATGCACTCCCACGGGGCGAGCATGTCGAGCACGATGCGGTCGACGGACGCCGGGGCCACGGCATCCGGGAGGCTCTCGACCATGTCGCCGACCACCACCTCCCAGGTCGCGGGCAGCTCCCCGTGGAACGTCTCGACGTTGGCACGGGCGACGTCGGCGAACTCCTCGCGACGCTCGAACGACAGCAGGCGCCCGCTCGGGCCGATCGCGCGCAGCAGCCACAGCGACAGCGCGCCGGAGCCGACGCCGGCTTCGACCACGGTCGCGCCGGGGAAGACGTCAGCCTGGGCGAGGATCTGCGCCGCGTCCTTGGGGTAGACGATGGCCGCGCCGCGCGGCATCGACATCACGAAGTCGCGCAGCAGCGGACGCACGGCCAGATAGTCGTGGCCGGAGCTGTTGGTGACGACGCTGCCGTCGGGCTGGCCCACGAGCAGCTCGTGCTTGAGCACGCCGTTGTGGGTGTGCAGCTCGCCGGCCTCGCGCAGGGTGATCGTGTGCATGCGACCCTTGGGGCCGGTCAGCTGCACCCGGTCGCCGACCCGGAAGGGGCCGCTCAGGTGGGGGGTCTCGCTCATCGGATCACTCGCGTCTGCTCGGGTCGGGCGGGGGTGTGCGCGGCGTGCAGCACGCGCAGGTCGGTGGTGGTGCGCCCCTCGAGCGTCGGCCAGAGCGCGTGCGCGCCCACGCCCTCGAGCGGGACCATGAGCGGGATGCCGAGCGCGACAGCGCCGCTGGCGATCGCCGAGCGCAGGCCGTTGGGGCTGTCTTCGATCGCGACGGTGTCGCGGATGTCGACGCCGAGGGCCGCGGCCGCCTGGAGATAGGGGTCGGGGTGGGGCTTCGGCTTGTCGACGTCGTCTCCGGCGACGACGACGTCGAAGGCCGGGAAGTCGATGAGGTCGGCGACCGAGAGGGCCATGCGGCGCATCGACATCGTGACCAGGCCCGTCTGCACCCCGGCAGCCTTGAGGTCGGCGAGCAGCTCGCGCGCCCCGGGGCGGAACGGCACGCCCGTGCTCGCCAGCTGCCGCAGCACCTCGTCGGTGAGGTGCGCGATGATCTCGTCGACCCCCCACGGCACTCCGGCGTTCTGCAGGAGCCGCGCGGAGTCCTCGAGGGCGAGCCCGACCATGCCGAGCGCCTGCTCGTGCGACCAGGTGCCGCCGAACCGCTCGACGAGCGGCACCTCGGCGGCCATCCAGTACGGCTCGGTGTCGACCAGAGTGCCGTCCATGTCCCAGAGGACCGCAGCGGGAGCGGGAGAAGTCATCGTTCCATCGTATCGAGGGCGCGCCCCCGGCCCGTCCGGCCGCCTCCGCGCGCGTGCGCCTATCCTGGAATCCAGCCCCGACGGGGCAGAGGAGGTTGCGTGGACGCACTGGGTCGCCGGATCATCGTCGCCGCTTTCGACGGGTGGAACGACGCCGGGGAAGCGGCTTCCGCGGCGGCGGCGCTCTTGCGCGCCGACGCGGAGTACGAGGTCGTGCACGCGGTGGACCCCGAGCTGTACTTCGACTATCAGTACACGCGCCCCCAGATCGGACTGGATGCCGAGGGCCGACGCACGCTCACCTGGCCCGAGGCCACGCTCCTGCGGCCCACGCAGCGCTCCGACGACGCCGAGATCTGGCTTCTTGTGGGAGTGGAGCCGGCGCGCGCCTGGCAGGCGTTCGCGGCGGAGTTCATCGACGTGGCGCTGCGCGAAGACGTCACCGGCTTCGTCGCGCTGGGCTCGATGATGTCCGACGTCCCCCACACCCGCCCCATCTCTGTCTTCGCCGGCAGCGACAACGAGGTGGTGCGCCAGGAGCTGGGGCTCGAGCGCAGCCTGTACGAGGGGCCGGTCGGCATCCTGAGCGCGATCGGTCACGCGTCGGAGCAGGTCGGCATCCCCACCGCGAGCCTGTGGGCGAGCGTTCCGCACTACGTCGCCGGGCACACCCCCTCGCCCAAGGCGACCCTGGCGCTGCTCGAACGGCTGGAATCCATCACCGGCATCACCGTGCCGCGCGGCGAGCTCGAGACCGAGTCGCGCGCGTGGGAGGCCTCGATCGACGCGGCGGCGGCCGACGACGAGGAGATGAGCGACTACATCCGGCAGCTCGAGCAGACCCGCGACACCTGGGACTCGCCCGAGGCGTCGGGGGATGCCATCGCCCAGGAGTTCGAGCGCTACCTGCGCCGTGGGGGCGGCGAAGGCCCCACCAAGCCCGGCCGAGACGATCCACCCCGCCGCTGACGGCACGCGAAACGGCGCCGCCCCCGGCAGGGGACGGCGCCGTTTCGCGTGGTGCGCGAGGTCAGCTCGAGATGATCGTGGACTCCGCGGGGATGACGCCCAGCACGAGCAGCACGATGATCAGCGCGCCCAACGCCACCCGGTAGATCACGAACGGCAGGAAGCTGCCGCGCTTGAGGTACTGCATGAGGAAGGCGATGACGAGGTAGCCCACGACGAACGCGATCACGGTCGCGATGGCCGTCTCGCCGAGGTTGTAGGGCCCGGTGCCCTCGTCGAAGCTCTTGTACAGCTCGAACAGGCCGCTGGCGAAGACCGCCGGCACCGCGAGGAGGAACGAGTACTCCGCGGCCGCGGTGCGCTTGTAGCCGAGCGCGCGGCCCAACGTCGTAGTTGCCCCCGAGCGCGACACGCCGGGGACGAGGGCCAGCGCCTGCGCGAAACCGAAGGCGATGCCGTGCGGGTAGGTGAGGTCGTCGAGCTCGCGGCGACGGCGACCGTAGTGGTCGGCCAGACCGAGCAGGATGCCGAAGACGATGAGCACGACCGCGGTGATCCACAGGCTCCGGAAGTTGTCGCGGATCAGGCTCTGCAGCAGCACGCCGAGAAGCGCGATGGGGATCGTGCCGAGGATGACGAGCCACCCCATGCGAGCGTCGGGGTCGTTGCGCGGCACCTTTCCGCTGAGCGAGAGGAACCAGCGCGAGATGACGCGTCCGATCTTCTTGCGGAAGTAGATCAGCACGGCCAGCTCGGTGCCGATCTGCGTGATCGCGGTGAACGTCGCCCCCGGGTCGGTCTGCGACGGCAGGAACTCGCCCACGATGCGCAGGTGCGCGCTGGAGGAGATGGGGAGGAACTCGGTCAGGCCCTGGACGAGCCCGAGGATGATGACCTCGAAGATATGCATGCGGTCCTTCAGTACGTCCGGAGGAGGTCGACGAGAACTCGTCGACCGAACTCGAGCGCGTCGACGGGGACGCGCTCGTCGACACCGTGGAACATCCCGGTGAAGTCGAGGTCGGCGGGAAGTCGCAGCGGCGCGAATCCGTAGCCGGAGATGCCGAGGGTGGAGAGCGCCTTGTTGTCGGTCCCTCCGCCCATGAGGTAGGGCACGACGGGCACGCCCGGGTCGTGACGACCGAGTTGCGCGACCATCGCGTCGACCAGGTCGCCAGAGAAGGGGACCTCGAGGCCGATGTCCTGGTGCACGACCTCGATCTCGACGTCGTCGCCGACGATGCGACGGATGTCGGCGAGCGCGGCCTCCTCGGTGCCGGGCAGCACCCGCACGTCGATGAGCGCCTCGGCCCGGTCGGGGATGACGTTGTGCTTGTAGCCCGCGGTGAGCCCGGTCGGGTTGGTCGTGGTGCGCAGCGTCGAGCGGATGAAGCTGGATGCCGCGCCCGTGCGCAGGGCGAGGGCGTCGGGGTCGCCCGCGTCGTCACCCGTGATGCGCGCCAGTCCCGCCAGCAGTTCCGTCGTCGTGTCGGTGAGTCGCACCGGCCACTCGGTGCGACCGAGGGCGGCGACGGCCTCGGCGAGCCGCGTCACGGCGTTGTCGGGGTGCAGGCCGCTGCCGTGTCCGGCGCGGCCGCGGGCGACGAGCTTGATCCACACCAGGGCCTTCTCGCCCACCTGCAGGAGGTACGCGCGGCGGTCGTCCACCGCGATCGAGTAGCCGCCGACCTCGCTGATCGCCTCGGTGGCGCCGGCGAACCACTCGGGCCGGTCCTTCACCACGCGCGCCGAGCCCTCGACGCCGCCGTTCTCCTCGTCGGCGAAGAAGGTCACGATCACGTCGCGCTCCGGCTGCTCACCCGCGCGCAGCAGGGAGGCGACGGAGGTGAGGATCATGGCATCCATGTCCTTCATGTCGACGGCTCCGCGCCCCCACAGGATGCCGTCGCGGATCTCGCCCGCGAAGGGGTCGACGCTCCAGTCCTCGGCGACGGCGGGGACCACGTCCAGGTGCCCGTGCAGGATCAGCGCGGGCTTGTCGCCGTTTCGTCCGGGGACGCGCGCGCAGACGTTCGTGCGGCGCTCGACCGGCTCGTAGTAGTCGGTGTCGAGGCCGAGGCCCTCGAGGTAGGCGCCCACGTATTCGGCGGCCTCGCGCTCGCCCTTCGACCGACCGCCGCCGTAGTTCGAGGTGTCGAACCGGATGAGGTCGGACGCGATGCGAGCGACCTCGGGGACGTCGGATTCGAGCTCGGGCATGCGCACTACGGTACCGGGGGCGAGGACCCTCCCCCGCCGGGCACCGCCGCGAGGCGCCCGGTCGCGCTCCCCCGCGCGGCTCGCGGCGGGGCGTGCGGAGAGGCTCGCGGCGGGGCGGGACGCGCCCGGGCTGCCGCGCCGGTTCGAGGCGGGGTCTCGGGCATGGTAATGTCGTTCCTCGTTGCGAAAGCGACAAACACCCAATGCGCGGGTGGCGGAATAGGTAGACGCGCTAGCTTGAGGTGCTAGTGCCCTTTAACGGGCGTGGGGGTTCAAGTCCCCCCTCGCGCACAGATGAGAAAGACCCCCGGGGTTCATCCCCGGGGGTCTTTTCGCGCTCTCGAACGGGCGAGCCCCGCGGGTGCGCGGGTGGGAGTTCCGCCGTTCCGCGCAACCGTGACGCCACAGAAACACCGGCGTGACATGGCGCGCTTAGCGTCGAAGCGTCCCCGGCAGAACGGATTCCGCATGGCTCGCTTCCACGTCCCCACGATCGACATCTCGGCGTGGGTCGGCCCCGGCTCCCCCGAGGCCCGCGCAGCCGTCGTGGCCGCCGTCGACCACGCGTGTCGCACCGTCGGCTTCATGCAGATCGTGGGTCATGGCATCCCGGATGCCGTGATCGAGGACCTCAAGGCGGGACTCGACGAGTTCTTCGCCCTGCCGCTCGAGACCAAGAAGCGTTACGTGCGGCCCGCCGGCGAGAACCGCGGGTACAGCCCGCCCAAGAGCGAATCGCTGAGCTACAGCCTCGGCGTCGATCCCGTGACGCGGATGAACGACTTCTTCGAGGCGTTCAACGTGGGCACGTCGTGGGCCGAGTATCCGGGCACGACGGCCACCGCGCACGATTACGCCGCGAACACGTGGCCCGCGGAGTCGACGACGTTCGAGCCCGCCGTCAGCGCGTACTACGCCGAGGCGCGCCGCGTGGCCCACGCGCTCACGCGGGTGTTCGCCGATGCGCTGCGGGTGCCCGGGGACTTCTTCGACGCACTGACCGATCACTCGATCGACGTGCTGCGCATGAACAACTACGCCCTGCCGCCGGGGGCGATCGAGCTGGGCGCGGAACTGACGGGAATGGGCGAGCACACCGACTTCGGCCTCGTGACGGTGCTGTGGGCCGACCGCGTGGCGGGACTGCAGGTGCTGGGCCAGGACGGCTCGTGGAACGACGTCTCGCCCGCCCAGGGCGCCCTGCTGGTCAACCTCGGCGACGTGGCGGCGCGGCTGACGAACGACAAGTGGATGTCGACCCTGCACCGCGTGAAGCCGCCGGTGATCGACGGCACCATCGAGCGGCGCCGTTCGGCCGCGTTCTTCCACGACGGCAACGCCGACGCGGTCATCGCTCCCCTGCCGCACTTCGTCTCGCCCGGGTCACCGGCGCTCTACGACCCGGTGACCGTGCGCGAGCACATCACCGCCAAACTCGCCGGCTCCCGCGCGGGGCGGAAGAACGTGTCCGCGGTGCGCGAGGCCGCGCGGGTGACCGCGAGCCTCGGCTGAGCCGGGCGGGGCGGGCGGGGTTCGCCGGGCGCGGCCCCGGGCGGGGGGCGGGGTGGCGCGGCGGGCGGGGCGTGTCGGGCGCGGGCCGAAGTGCGCATAAACGCGATCCACGCCGATAAACGCGGGGACAACGCGTTTATCGGCGCGAATCGTGTTTATGCGTGGGTGGGCGAGCCGCAGCACGAGCGCGCCGGGCCCGCAACGCTTCCGGCGACGGCTTCACGCCCGGGCGCGCGAAAATCGCGCGTAAACGCGATCCACGCCGATAAACGCGGTGGCAGCGCGTTTATCCGCGCGAATCGCGTTTATGCGTGGGTGGGCGAGCCGCAGCACGGGCGTCACGGACCGGCCACGCACCCGACGACGGCTCCTAGCCCGGGCGCGCGCGA
>NZ_JBKBNC010000039.1:0-24019 GCF_046295495.1 Microbacterium sp. | reverse complement strand
GTCGCGCCCGGCGCCCGGGTGTGACCGCGCGTGACGGCGGGCGGCCCGCGTCGCGGCCGGTGCCCGGGTGTGACCGCGCGTGACGGCGGGCGGCGCGCGCGGGAGGGCGGTGGCTACGGTGGGGCGAGGCATCGTTCCCGCATCCCGACCTGGAGAGACATGTCCGACCACTTCGCCCACACCGCCCACGAGACCGACACGAAGGTCGCCCGGGCCGAGGCGTCCGCCATCGTCGCCGCGTTCGACCGGGCCGTCTGACCCGTGACCGCCGTCTCGCCCCTGGAGGTCGAAGCGCTGGAGTTCGTCCGCGCCCTCATCCGCATCGACAGCGTCAACACCGGCGACGCCGCGACGATCGGCGACGGCGAGACGCGCGCGGCCCGCTTCGTGCAGGAACGCCTCGAGGAGGTCGGGTACGAGACGGTGCTCGTCGAGCCGCGCCCGGGCCGGGCGAGCGTCGTCGCGCGCCTGTCGGGGTCGGATCCGGATGCCGGCGCCCTCGTCGCCCACGCCCACCTCGACGTCGTGCCCGTCGAGGCCGAGAACTGGACGCACCCGCCGTTCGGGGCCGAGATCCACGACGGCATCCTGTACGGGCGCGGCGCGGTCGACATGAAGGACTTCGCCGGGATGCTGCTCGCGATCGCCCGCGCGTTCCGCCGCGACGGGGTCGTGCCGCGCCGCGACCTGATCTTCGCGTTCTTCGCCGACGAGGAGGCCGGGGGCGTGTGGGGCGCGCGGTGGCTCGTCGAGCACCGACCCGAGCTGTTCGCGGGGGCGACCGAGGCGCTCAGCGAGGTGGGCGGGTTCTCGCTCCCCCTCCCCGACGACCGCCGCGCATACCTGCTCGCCACCGCTGAGAAGGGCGTGACCTCGGCGACCCTCACCGCGCGAGGCCACGCCGCCCACGGCTCACGGCCGACCGCAGACAACGCCGTCGTGCGTCTCGCGCGCGCGATCGCCGCCATCGGCGCCCACCGCTTCCCGGTGGTGCGCACGGCCACCCTCGAGCGCTTCCTCGAGGTCTACGGGCGGGCGAGCGGGCGGGTCGTCGACGGCGATGAGCTCGACGCGCTGGGTTTCGCGGCCTCGCTCATCGACGCGGGGATGCGGAACACCGTCTCGCCCACGGTGCTCACCGCCGGCGGCAAGACCAACGTCATCCCGTCGACGGCGTCGGCGCGCGTGGACATCCGCGTGCTGCCGGGGCAGGACGACGCCGTGCGCGCCGAGCTCAGCGCCCTGGTCGGCACCGACGTCGACATCGCCTGGGACCGCATGATCAGCGCGATCGAGTCCCCCGTCGACGCCCCGCTCGTCGATGTCGTGCAGACCGCCGTCACCGCGGAGGACCCGCACGGCACGGTGGTGCCCTACCTGCTGCCGGCCAGCACCGACAACAAGCACCTCGCCCGTCTCGGCATCCGCGGGTACGGCTTCGTGCCGCTGCGCGTGCCCGCCGACTTCGACGTGTTCGGGCAGTTCCACGCCGCTGACGAGTGCGTCCCCGTCGAGGCCGTGCACTTCGGCACCCGCGTCACCGCGCGCATCCTCCGCGAGGCCTGACGACAGCGGGCACGTCGTTCCTTGCGGCCCGCTGCGCACGACGCGTCGTGAGGGACAGCGGCAGATGCCCGGCGCCCACGCGACGCACGAGAAGGCGGGTTCCGTCGGCTGACGGAGCGCGAGCACCCCGTCGAGGTGGAGCCGGGGCGGCTCCTCGACCCGCGGGCGCGCGGTGACGACCTCCGACGGCGCGCGGGGCGTCGCCGCGCAACCCCCGGGCCCGATGGGCCCGCGCGCGCCTACGGTGACGGAATGACCCGATCCACTCCGCGTCCCGTGTCCGCGGACCATCGGGTGGGCGCGCTCCGCTTCCGTTCGTTCTCGAGCCGCCGAGCGGGCGCCCCCGTCTACGTGCTGGTGCACGGCATCGGCATGTCGCACCGCTACCTCGCACGCCTTCACGCCGAGCTGGCGACGGATGCCGAGGTGCACTCGGTCGACCTCCCCGGCTTCGGCGGCCTCCCCCGGCCCACCGGCAATCCCGGCATCCAGGAGGTCGCCGACGGGCTGGGCGTCGTCCTCGACCGGCTCGGCATCTCCCGGGCGGTGCTGTACGGCCACTCCATGGGTGCGCAGTGGGTGGTGGAGCTCGCCGTGCGTCGCCCCGACCTCGCTTCGGCCGTCGTGGCGGTCGGGCCCGTCACCGACGACGAACGTCGCGGTGCCGTGACCCAGGCGGTGCTGCTCACGCGCGAATCGGCGCTGGAACCTCCGCACGGCAACGCCCTCGTCTTCGCCGACTACGTGCGGTGCGGGCCGCGGTGGTACGCCCGGCAGGTGCGTCACATGCTGCGCTATCGGATCGAGGAGCGCGTGGCGGAGCTGCGGGCGCCGCTGCTCGTCATCCGGGGGTCGAACGACCCCGTCGCGCAGGAGGAATGGACGCAGCGCCTGAGCCGACGCGCGCCGAGCGGGACGCAGACGACCATCGCGGGCCACCGACACCTCGTGCACTTCACGGCCGCGGCGGAGACGGCCGCGCGCGTGCGGGCGTTCGTGCGCGCGACCGTGCCGGCGGGCGCCCCGGAGGACGCCGTCGAGGTGCCACGGGGCGACCGGGAGCCCGTCGGCGGTGCGGACGAGCCGAGGTCGACCGCGCGGCCCGTGTCGCCGCGACCGGCTCCCCCCGGCCACGCCGGGTAGCACCATTGCGCGCGCAGACCACCCGGTTTGCACCCTCCCCGCAACGGGCGCAGAGTAAGCCGGTGACCTCCGCACCCGCCCTCGACATCCCGCACGCCGACGCCACCGTCCTCGACAACGCCGCATGGCACTCCCTCGCCGGCCCCCATGCCTCGTTCGCGATCGGCGGCGACCTCGTGCGCCGCTACCCCGCCGACGTCGCGCCGTTCGTCGCGGTGCGCACGTGGGACGACCCGGGCGTCTGGGACGCCCTCCGCGACCTCGTCGGCCCGGGAGCCGACGTGGGCCTGTCGGGCTACGACGGCGAGATCCCCGCCGGATGGGAGTTCCTGGGCGGTGGCGAGGGCGTGCAGCTGGTCGAGACCCCCGCCCTGCGCCCGCGTCTCGACGACGAAGCGGTCGAGCTCGGCGCCGACGACGCGGCCGACATGCTCGCGATCGTCGAGCGCAACCAGCCGGGCCCGTTCCGGCCCCGCACCCACGAGCTGGGTCGGTACATCGGCATCCGTCGCGAGGGTCGGCTCGTCGCCATGGCGGGCGAGCGCCTGCACCCCACCGGCTGGACCGAGATCAGCGCGGTCGCGGTGGATGCCGACCACCGCCGCCAGGGTCTCGCGTCGCGCCTCGTGCTCGACGTGGCGTTCCACATCCAGCAGCGCGGCGACCGCGCGATGATGCACGCCGCCGCGACGAACGTCAACGCGATCGCGGCGTACGAGCGCCTCGGCTTCGCACTGCGCCGTCGCAACGCCTTCGCGTCGGTGCGGACGCCGGCGTAATCCGCCCCCGCCCGGCGACGCGGCGCTCCGGTACGTCAGCGCACCCGGCGGGCGATCTCGGCGAGCGCCTCGGCGAACGACTCCTCGGCGCCCTCGCGACCGCCGGAGAGGTTCACGCCGACCACGCCGGGCAGCGCCAGCATCTCCTCGGCCAGGGCGACCGCGAGCGCGATGCCCTCGGCTCGGGGATCGCGCGCGCCGCGCACCCGCGCGAGGAACCCATCGGGGAGCACGAGGGTGGTGAACGACTCGAGCAGATCGGCCGAGGCGTGGTCGACCACGACGGGGACGCAGGGGAGGAAGCGGATGCCGTCGCCCACCTCGTCGATGAAGCGCCGCACCGGCGCCGCTCCTCCGGCGTGGTTGACGAAGCACACGTCGGCGCCGGCGCGCAGCTTCTCGCGCAGGCGGGCCGCGCGCCGTTCCACCGGCGGGGCGGCCGGTGAGGCCGCGACCGACACGACGTGCCCCGCGGCGCGGGCGAGAGCGGTGGCCTCGGTGGAGTCGAGGTCGAACACGGGCACCGCGTCGGGGCGGTGACCGGTGCGCGTGTGGTCGCCCGTGACGCAATGCACCCCGGCGACCCCCTCGACCGCGAGGGCCGCGAGCTCGCCCTCGATCGCCACGCGGTTGCGGTCGCGCATGTTCAGCCCGGTCCACACGCGCAGCCCCCGCCGCTGCAGCAGGTGCGCGCGGTAGGCCGGGGGGAACTGCACCCGGGCGCTCCCCGCGTCGCCGGCCAGGACGGCATCCACCTCTCCGGCCAGCACCCCGGCGCACGCGTCGATGGATGCCACGCTGAGCGCCCGCGCCGGGAGGTCGGCGACCACCCATGGTCTCGTGCCGAGCTCGCGCAGGGTCGCGGCTGCGGCGGAGGTGCGTGAGCCGACCGCGACCGGCGTCCCGCGATCGACACCGGTCCACCGGACGGTCGGGCGGTGCAGGAACGCGCACCGGTGGGTGGGGTCGATCTCGCACGAGCCGTCGAGGCCGACGCCCCCGCACGGGCCGTACTCCATGGTCTTGGGGCACGCGGCGATCAGCGGCAACGAGGTCATGGCGGGGAGTGTACGAAGCGCGTGTTTCGGCGAATGTTCATAGCGGCAACATTGCGGAAATGCGCACTGCCTAGCCTCGTCGGTACCCGCGAGACTCCCGGAGGTCGCCATGATCACGGCCGGCACCACGTTCGGTTCCGACGTCGACGACGTCGACGCGCTCGTCGCCGACCCGCTCGACCTGATGGTGCGCTGGCTCCCGCCGCACGACAGCGAGCTGCGTCCCCTGGCGGCGCTGGCGACGACGGGCCGCGACGGACTCCCGTCGCTGCGCCACGTGCTCGTGAGCGACCGCGATTTCTCGGGCGTGTACTTCCACACCGACGCCGCGAGCGCGAAGGTCGCCGAGATCGCGGGGAACCCGGTCGCGGCGATGTCGGTCGCCTGGCCCGAGGTGGGGCGGCAGCTGGTCGTGCGCGGGATCGTCGAGCGCGTGAGCGCCGAGGAGGCGGCGGCCGTGTACCGGCAGCGCTCGCGCTACCTGCAGCTGCTGGCCTGGCTGAACACGCACGAGAACGCCCACCTCGCCACGGCCGACCGCCGGCACCTGTGGGCGGAGTTCGACGCCGCGCATCCCGAGCTCGACCCACCGGAGCGCTGGGTGGGCTTCCGCGTGCGACCGGTGACGCTCACGTTCTGGCGCGGTGACGCCCTCGGCCAGAGCACGCGCCAGCAGTACGCGCTGACCGACGGGCACTGGTCGGGCCGGATCCTGGCGGGTTGAGCATGGACATCACCACCGTGGACTCCTACCGCTTCGCGCGCTCGCGCGCCGACCTCGCCCTCGCCCCCGGCGAGGTGGTGATCGCGGGCGGCACCTGGCTGATGAGCGAGCCGCAGCCCCGCACCACCGGCTTCGTCGACCTCACCACGCTCGGTTGGCCCGACGTCGAGATCACCGCCGAGGGCCTGCGCATCGGCGCGACCTGCACGATCGCGCGCCTGCTCGCCTGGGCCGAACGCGAGGCACCCGCGGCCTGGACCTCGATGGCCCTCGCCCGCCCCGCCGCCGACGCCCTGCTGGCGTCGTTCAAGATCTGGAACACCGCCACCGTCGGCGGCAACGTCTGCCAGGCCTTCGCGGCCGGGGCGATGATCGCGTTCCTGTCGACCCTGGATGCCACGGCCCTGGTGTGGACGCCCGACGGCGGCGAGCGCCGCATCGCCGTGGCCGAGCTCGTCGTCGACAACGCCGCGACCTCCCTCGCGCCCGGCGAGGTGGTGCGCGCGCTCGACGTGCCGGCGCACGCGCTGACCTCGCGCGTGGGGCTGCGCAAGATCGCCCTGGCCGAGCTGGGCCGGTCGGGGGCCGTGGTCACGGCCCGGGTCGACCCCGACGGCTCGAGCGTGTTCGTCGTGACGGCGGCCGTGCGCCGTCCCCGCGTGCTGCGCTTCGCGCGCGTGCCGGGAGCGGGCGAGCTGCGGGATGCCGTGGCCGGTGCGACCGACTTCTACACCGACCCGCTCGGCAGCGCCGACTGGCGCCGCGGCGTGAGCGTCGTGCTGGCGGAGCGGCTGCGCGCCGGGTTCGTTCGCGCCGCGCACGAGGGCGCCGCGTGAGCGCCGCGTCCTTCGTCGCCGTCCCGCGCTCCGGAGTTGTGGACCGCGCGACGCGTGATGCGCACCCCGCCGCCGCGCTTCGGTTAGCTTTCTCCGGAGCGCGGCACAGGCGCTCCGCGGCACACGTCCCGCAGGAGGACACCGAGTGAAGTTCCACGTCAACGGGTCCGCCGTCGAGGCCCATCCGAGGCCGGGCCAGAGCGCCCGCACACTGCTGCGTGAGACGGGCCACGTCGAGGTGAAGAAGGGCTGCGACGCGGGCGACTGCGGCGCGTGCTCGGTTCTGCTCGACGACGCGCCGACGCACTCGTGCATCATCCCGGCCATGCGGCTGGACGGACGCGCGATCACCACGGCCGCCGGCCTCGCCCCGGGCGACGATCTGCACCCGGTGCAGGAGGCCCTCGCCACCGGCTTCGGCTTCCAGTGCGGGTTCTGCACGCCCGGCATGAGCGTGACGGCCTCGACGCTGACACCCGACGACCTCGGCGATCTCGACCGGCGGATGAAGGGAAACCTCTGCCGGTGCACCGGCTACCGCCCGATCCGCGAGGCCATCCGGGCGTCGGTGCTCGGGCCCGTGCGCGAAACCGGCGCCGCCGCGTCCCCCGCCGAGGCCTGCGCCGGCACCTGCAGCGGCCATGGCGCCGAGGGCGCGGCATCCCCCGTTCCCGCGACCGGGCGCATCGGCAGCTCGACGGTGCCCGAGGCGGCGCGGCGCATCGTGCAGGGCCGCGAGCCGTTCACGTTCGACGAGCCCGTGCCGGGCGGCCCCCCGCTCGTGCTGCGGGTGGTGACGTCTCCGCACGCGCACGCGCGCGTCCTGGCGATCGACACCGCGGCCGCCCTCGCCGTCCCCGGCGTGGTCGCCGTGTTCACCCACGCCGACGTGCCCGACGTGCGCTACTCCACCGGCCGCCACGAGCACCGCACCGACGACCCCGACGACACCCGCATGCTCGACGACGTCGTGCGTCACGTGGGCCAGCGGGTGGTGGCGGTCGTGGCCGAGACGGCGGAGGCGGCGGATGCCGGCTGCCGAGCCGTGCGCATCGACTACGAGGTGCTGCCCGCGGTGTTCGACCCCGAGGAGGCGCGACGCCCGGGAGCCCCGCTGCTGCACCCCGACCGCACGCCCCAGGAGCGCGTGATGGCGGCCGAGCGCAACGTGGTCGCGGGCTTCCACACCGGCCACGGCGGCGACGTCGACGCGGCCCTCGCCGCGAGCCACGCCACGGTGACCGGCGAGTGGCGCTCCTCCCGCGTGACCCACGCCGCTCTCGAGACGCACGGCGCGGTGGGCTGGCTCGACGACGAGGGGCGGCTCGTCATCCGCTCGTCGACGCAGGTGCCGTTCCTCGCGCGTAACGAACTCGCGCACGTCTTCGGTCTCGAGCGCGACCGCGTGCGCGTGTACGCGACCCGCGTCGGCGGCGGCTTCGGCGGAAAGCAGGAGCTGTTCACCGAAGACCTCACGGCTCTGGCCGTGCTGACGCTGGGGCGTCCGGTGGCGTACGAGTTCTCGCGCACCGACCAATTCGTACGCGCCTCGCTGCGGCATCCGATGCGCGTGCGCACCACGCTGGGAGCGGATGCCGACGGCACCCTCACCGCGATGAAGCTCGACGTGCTGAGCGACACCGGCGCCTACGGCAACCACGCGATCGGCGTGCTGTTCCACTCGTGCGCCGAGTCGACGACTCTGTACCGGGTGCCGACGAAATGGATCGACGCGGAGGCGGTCTACACGAACAACCCGCCGTCGGGCGCGTTCCGCGGGTACGGGCTGGGGCAGGTGGTGTTCGCCGTCGAGTCGGCGATGGACGCCCTCGCTCTCGAACTGGGGATCGACCCGTTCGATCTGCGCCGGATCAACGCGGTGCGCGAGGGCGACGCCCTGCACCCCGACGACGACGAGAAGTACGAGGAAGACCTGATCTGGGGCAGCTACGGTCTCGACCAGTGCCTCGATCTCGCGCAAGACGCGCTGCGCCGCGGCAACGGCGTCGAGGCTCCCGAGGGGTGGCTCGTCGGCGAGGGGATGGCCGCGGCCATGATCGCCACGATGGCGCCGCGCGGGCACATCGCGCACACCACCGCGACCCTGCGCGCCGACGGCACCTACCTGCTGCGCGTGGGCACCGCCGAGTTCGGCAACGGCACCTCGACCGTGCACCGGCAGATCGCCGCCACGGTGCTCGACGCCCCGCTCGACCGCCTCGAGCTGTGGGCCGCCGACACCGACGCCGTGCGTCACGACACGGGGGCGTTCGCCTCGGCCGGAACGGTGGTCGCGGGCAAGGCGCTCTACGGCGCGTGCACCGCACTGCGGCGTCGGATGGTCGACATCGCCGTGGAACTCGCGACCGGGGATGCCGCGGAGCGTGCGGTCATGGCATCCGCCGTCGGGTCAGGCGCCCGGTCGTCGATCCCCTACGCCGGGCCCGCGGCATCCGGGAGGGACGAGGTGCAGTTCCTGGCATCCGGAATCCGGGTGGGAGCCGAGGTCGTCTCCTGGGCGCGGATCGTCGCCACCGGAGCGGACGATCCCGCCGAGGGACTCACGGCCGACGGCGCGGAGTTCGGCGATCTGCGCTCGCTCGCCTTCAACGTGCATGCGGCGCGCGTGGCGGTGGACCCCGAGACGGGGACCGTGAAGGTGCTGCAGTCGGTGCAGTCGGCGGACGCCGGAGTGGTCATCAACCCCGCGCAGTGCCGCGGGCAGATCGAGGGGGGCGCGGCGCAGGCGCTCGGCGGGGCGCTGTACGAAGAGGTGCTGCTCGAGGACGGCGTGGTGCAGAACCCGGTGTTCCGCACCTACCGCGTTCCGCAGTTCGCCGACGTGCCCGACACCGAGGTGTACTTCGCCGAGACCGACGACACGCTCGGGCCCTTCGGCGCGAAATCGATGAGCGAGTCGCCCTACAACCCGGTGGGCGCGGCGATCGGCAACGCCGTGTCGCGTGCGATCGGTCGGCGCGGGTACGAGCTGCCGTTCTCGCGGGATCGGGTGTGGAGGCTCGCGGGCGGGGAGTGAGCGCGCCCGGGGCGTCCAGGTTCGGGACCGAGTGCGGGGTCGGGGCTGCTCTCGCGCCCCGGACGAGGGGATCTGCCCTGGCCCGGCGGTCAGAGAGGCGTCGCGGTCCCCCGCACCAGGATGCCGCCGGACGCCGGCACCTCGACCTGCAGGATGCTGGGGCGGCCGATGTGCTCGCCCTGTCGCACGGTGAACGCGAACGGGGCGGCGAGGCCGAGCCGATCGCGCAGGTAAGCGCCGAGGGAGGCCGCGGCGGAACCGGTGGCGGGGTCCTCGGTGATGTCGCCGACCGGGAAGAGGTTGCGGGCCTCGGCGACGAGACCGCCAGCGAGGTCGCCGGCGATGTGCACCGTGATGACCGTCCCCTTCCATCCGCGCTCGTCCATCAGGGCACGAAGGGCGGCGGGGTCGAACCCGAACCTGTCGAAGCGCTCGCGCGCGGCGATCGCCACCACGGGGTGCAGGTTGCCGGCGAAGGTCTGCGCCAGCGGCATCCGCTCGTCGAGATCGTCGCGGCGAAGACCCAGGATGCCGAGGAGCCGGTCGCCGACGTCGGGTTCGAGGTCGATCGTGTACGGCTCGACACTGGTGAACCCGGCACTCACGCGCCCCTCTGCGTCGCGGTCGGTCGAGACCTCGACGACGCCGGCCGCGGTATCGAACGTGAAGGGACCGGGGCCCTCCGCCTCGGCGAGCGCGATGGCCGTGGCGATGGTGGCGTGCCCGCAGAAGGGGACCTCGGCCCCGGGCGAGAAGTAGCGCACCGCCGCGCGGCGGCCGTCGCGGCGACCCACGAAGGCCGTCTCGGGGTGGCCCAGGTCGGCCGCGATGCGCTGCATCTGCGCGTCATCGAGGGCCGTGGCATCCAGGACCACTCCGGCCGGGTTGCCGCCGCCGGGCTCGGCGGCGAAGGCGAGCAACTGCAGGATGCCGGGGGTCTCGGTCATATCGGAATTCTCCCCCCTGAACCGGCGTCGCCCCCGTGTCCACCGTTCATCCGGTGGCCTCGTCAGCGCGGCTCGGCCGCGAGGTGCAGCACCGCCTCGGCGAGGGCGCGGATTCCCGCCTCGACGTCGGCGCCGGCCACGGTCTCGTCTGGATGGTGGCTGATGCCGTCGGGGTTGCGCAGGAACAGCATGCCGACGCCGGTGATCGCGCCGATCGACATCGCGTCGTGCCCGGCGCGGCTGAACAACGTCGGGGCCTCCGCGCCGATGCCCGCACGCACGACGTCCTGCAGCAGCGGCGCGCAGAACACCGCGGGGGCGCTGTGCACCTCGCGGGCGCGCCAGCGCAGGCCGCGGCGCCCCATGATCGCGTCGAGCTCGTTCGAGATCTCGTGCCAGGTGTGGTCGCGCGTGTCGTCGAACTCGCCGCGCAGGTCGAGCGAGAAGTGCGCCTCTCCGGGCACGACGTTCACGGCGCCCGGGAAGGCCTCGAGCCGGCCGACCGTGCCGATGACGTGGTGCTCGCCGCGGCAGATCCGCTCGACCGCGAGAGCCGCCTCGCTCGCACCCAGCAGCGCGTCGCGTCGCATATCGTACGGCGTGCCGCCGGCGTGCCGGGCCTCCCCCTCGACGACGAGCTGGAAGCGCCGGGCCGACGCGATCGACGACACCGCGGCGAGCGCCTGCCCGCTGCGGTGCAGCTCGGGCCCCTGCTCGATGTGCGCCTCGAGGTAGGCGACGAGTTCCTCGGGCCGGCGCGCGGCCTCGCCGATGCGACCGGGGTCGAGACCGAACTCGCGGAAGGCCTCCCGCAGAGTGGCGCCGTCGGCGTCGGCGAGGTCCCACCACGCGGCATCCCACTGTCCGGCCACCGCCGACGACCCCAGCAGGGCTTTGCCGAACCGCGTCCCCTCCTCGTCACTGAACGCGATGACCTCGAGCGCGAACGGGAAGGGACTGGATGCCGCCCCCTCGGCGTCGACGTTCCGCAGCAGCCGGACGATCTCGAGCGCCATCAGCACCCCGACGATGCCGTCAAAGCGTCCGGCGTCGGGGACGGTGTCGAGGTGCGAGCCCAGCAGCAGCGCAGGGGCGTCGGGAGCGTCGACCGGGGCGAGCCGCCCGACCTGGTTGCCCGCGGCATCCTGCCGGGTCGTCATGCCGAGCTCGCGCATCCACTCGGCGGCGAGGCGGTTGACTCGGGCGTGCTCGGGCGAGAGGTAGACGCGCGTGATGCTCCCGGGGGTCGCGGTGACGCGGGCGAGTTCTTCGCATCGGCCCATCACGCGGCGGGCCGCGGCCGCGAGGCGCTCCGGAGCGACCTGCAGGCGGGTCGCGAGGGTCATGCGGGGCCTCGCCGCTCGGCGGGACCGCGGGTGCCGACGGGCGCGGCGGAAGGCGGCGCGGAAGCGGAGGCGAGCACGAGACGAGCGGCTGCCACGGTGGCTGACACGCGTGCGGAGGCGATCACGATCCGGCTCCGGCGTACAGGCCCTGCGCCGCCTCCACTCCCCCGCCCGCGGCCACCGCGGCGCCGTGACGGCGCAGCACCGCCTCGAGCGCCGCGAGCGTGGTGAGCACGGCATCCTTCCGGGCGTTGTACCCCATCGTCCCGATGCGCCAGACGCGGCCGTGCAGGGGACCGAACGAGGTGCCGATCTCGATGCCGAAGTCGCTCAGGAGTTCGCTCCGCACCGCGTCGCCGACCACCCCCTCGGGGATCTCCACCGCGACGACGTTGGTCATCTTGTGCGCGACGTCGCCGAAGACCGTGAGGCCGAGGCCCTCGACGCCCGCGAGCATCGCGTCGCCGTGCAGCCGGTGTCGCTCGATCACGGCATCCCGGCCCTCGAGCAGCAGCACGCGCGCGCACTCGCGCGCGCCGTAGAGCATCGTGGTCGCCTCGGTGTGGTGGTTCAGGCGCCGCGGTCCCCAATAGTCGAGGATCATCGCGAGATCGAAGTAGTTCGAACGGATGAAGTCGGATGCCGAGGCGTCGCCCTCCTCGCGGATGCCGGCCTCGACGCGGGCGCGCGAGCGCACCACCTCGACGGCGCGGTCGGAGAGACTGAGGGGCGCCGAGCCGGAGGGGCCGCCGAGGCACTTCTGCAGGCCCGCGGTCGCGGCATCCAGTCCCCAGGCGTCCATCTCGAACGGGTTCCCGCCGAGCGAGGCCGTCGCGTCGGTGTAGGAAAGGGCGCCGTGGGCGCGGCAGATCTCGCCGATCTCGTCGAGCGGCTGGAGCATCGTCGTCGACGTGTCGCCCTGCACGCACGCGACGAGATGCGGCTTCACACGTTCGATCGCCTCGCGGATCGTCGAGACCGGGAACACCTGGCCCCACGGCACCTCGATCGTGTGCACCTCGGCGAGGGCGCGCTCCGCGATCTCGGCGAGCAGGTGACCGAAGCGGCCGAACACGGGGACGAGCACGCGATCGCCGGGGCGCACGAGGGAGAGGATCGCCGCTTCGATGCCCGCGCGGCTCGTGCCGTCGACAAGGAGGGTGGCGTCGTTCTCGGTCGCCCAGACCTGGCGGTAGAGGTGCTGCGTCTCGGTCATCGTCGCGGTCATGAAGGGGTCGTACTGCCCCACCAGCGGCGCCCCCATCGCGCGCAGCACGCTGGGGTAGGCCGAGATGGGGCCCGGGCCCATGAGCAGGCGCGGGGGCGGATCGATCGGGCCGGGAAGGTGGGACATCAGGACTCCGTGGGGTGGGGCGGGGCGACGACGAGGGCGGCCAGGCGACGGGCGAGGCGGACGAGGGCGAGGTCGGTGCCCGCGCGCGATACGAGGCAGACGCCGACGGGCGCCCCCTCGACGCTCAGCAACGGCACCGACACGGCGGGGAGCCCGGCGATCGCGGCGGGAGCGGTCATGCGCAGGGTCGCGGCGCGGACGGCGTCGACGTCGGCGGTGCGCAGCGGCGCGGGTCCCGGCACCGTGGGGAAGATGAGCACGGCGTCGTCGACGAGATCGGCGAGGTCGGCGGCGATCGGTTCGAGGGCGGCGCGGGCGGCGCGCTCCTGGTCGGCGGTGATCTGCGCGGCGACGCGGAAGCGCTCCGCGACGGCGGCGCCCACGGCGCCGGGGTGCGCGCGCATCCACTCTCCGTCGTTGCGCCACGCCTCGGCGCCCTGCACCGTGCGGAACGCGGTGAACGCGGCATCCAGGTCGCCCGCGTGCACGGCCCGGAAGGGCGGCGGATCGTCGGATGCCGCCAGGGCGGCCAGCAGCTTCGAGAAGGTCTCGCGGGTGGGGGCGTCGACACAGTCGAGGATCTCTTCGGGCACGAGGAAACGCCAGGGGAGGCCGGCGCCCGATGCGCCGTGGACGTTCTCGGTCGAGGCCGACCCGTCGTAGCTGAGGCACCAGTCGGCCACGCGCTCGAGGGTCTCGCCGTCGCGCGTGAGCCATCCGATCGTGTCGAACGACTGCGCGAGCGGCAGCATGCCCTGGCGCGGTACGAGGTCGTGGGTCGTGCGGAGCCCCCACAGTCCCTGGTACGAGGCGGGCACCCGGATGGAACCGGCCGTGTCGGTCGCGAGGCCGATGTCGGCGTGGCCGAGGGCGACGGCGGAGGCCGGTCCGCTCGACGACCCTCCCGGCAGGGCTCCGACGACGGCCCCGTTGGGCGGGGTGCCGTAGTGCGCGTTGTCTCCGGCGATCGAGTAGGCGAACTCGTCGGTACGGGCGATCCCGCGCAGCGACGCCCCACCCCGCAGGAGGTCGGCGACCGCGGGAGCCGTGGCCTTCTCGGGCCGGGCCTGTTCGAGGTAGGTCGGATTGCCGGCGCCGATGCGGTAGCCCGCGATGGCGAAGAGGTCTTTCACCGCGACGGTGAGTCCTTCGAGCGGCCCCTCCCAGGCGCCCTGGAGGAAGGGATCGCCGACGCTGCGCCAGATCGTGCGGTCGAGGGCGGGGGTGCGCGGGGTGACGTGGGCGGCGGTGATGAGCCAGCGTCCGTCGATCCGCTGCCACACCTGCGTCTGCAGCCCGCGGCCTCCCCCGCGGAAGGCCGAGACCGACATCAGCAGGGCCACGTCGTCGCCGAGGGGGCGGTAGTGCAGCTCGCTGATGTCGCGGGGCGGAACGCCGCCGCGCAGCGCGCGGAAGCCGCTGATCGCGTCGTGCCCCACCAGCAGACCGGCGGTGTCGCCGCGGAGCGTGTCGGGCCCGGGAGCGAAGAACGCGTCCAGCGCGTCGAGGTCGTTCGCGACGATCGCGCTCTCGTAGGCGTCGAACGCCGCGCGGAGGTCGTCGGGGATGGCATCCGTCATCGCTTCTCCTCCCCCCGCGACCGGCGTCCGTCGAGCGTCCGGAACACGCCGAGACGTCGCCCCGTCATGCGGCGCGTCGTGGACACTCGAACGGGATTCGGACGCGCGGGGGCCTCGACGCGGGCGAGGGCGGCGGCCAGGGCGGGGGTCACGATGCGTCTCCCTCGGGGTCGGATGCCAGGGCTTCGGGCTCGACGGCGGCGACGCCCGCGAAGTCCGCCTCGCGGATGCGCGCGTGCACACCCGAGACGATGTCGACGACCTGCGAGATGTCGAAGTCGGTCGCGGCGCTCAGGTAGGCGTAGGCGAGGTGCTCGGCCATGCCCCACCGACCCTCGATGAGCGCCAGGGAGGCACGCACGCACGCGCGCATCGCCGCGTCGAGGTCGAGGTCCATGCCGGTCGGCACGAGGTACTCGGGCGTGCGCACCAGCGGACCGGTGACCTCGCCGAACGCCGCGCGGGCGGCATCCGCGGGGATGACCTCGAATCGCAGCGTGGCGCGGAGCGAGGCCTCGAGGGCGGTGAGCGCCACCTCGCCGTCGCCCTGGGCGAAATGCGGGTCGCCGACGTAGGCGAGCGCGCCCTCGACCTGCACCGGCAGGAACAGGGTCGTTCCCTCGACGAGGAGGTTGATGTCGATGTTGCCGCCGTGCGGACCCGGCGGGACGGAGTGCGGCCGTTCCTCGGCGGCCACGGCCACGCCCATCGTGCCCAGGAACGGCGCCAGCGGGAACGCGACCACCGGGTCGGCACCCTCGACGATCGGGAGGGTGCCGTGCAGCACGCCGTCGCGCTCCGACACCGCCGCGAAGACGCTGACGTTGTCCTCGCCGCGGGGAAGCTCTCCGACCAGGGCGCCCTTGCCGTGGCGGTTCGAGATGACGCCGTAGGGCACGCGCGGCGCGAGGGTCTCGACGGTGATCTTGAGCAGGTCGCCGGGGTGGGCTCCGCGCACGTGCACGGGCCCGACCACCACGTGCGGTCCGTCGGAGAAAGGGTCTCGGGCGACGGATGCCGCGATCTCGACGGCGTCGTCGAGCACCTCCTCGGCGGCAACCCCGTGGGCCGCGAAGTAGGCGCGGGGGTCTTTGCCCTGGTCGTCGAGGATGCCCTCGTGGCTGACCGTGTCGAAGGTGACGCTCTCGCCCGAGGCGATCTCGAGCACGGCCACGTCGGTCGCGCACGGGAGGCGCCCCCACAGCACCGTCGCGGGAGTGGCGGCGACGTAGTGATCGCCGGGGATCGGTCCGACGCCGGGCTGGAGGATGGGCACGGGTCCGGTTCCGCCGACAGGCCCGGGAACCCCCGTCACGGCAGTCACGCCTGCACCGCCGCGGCCGCGCGCAGGATCTCGCGCCCCTCACGCTCGGTCACCGACGCCCCACGCCGGTAGGTCGAGACGCCGCGCAGCCAGGTCTCCCGAACGACCCCCGTCAGGGTCGCTCCGTGCCACGGCGAGACCGGGTTGCGGTACTCGAGGTGGGTGGCATCCACCGTGAACTCCTCGTCGGGCGCGAAGGCGACCAGGTGCGCGGGGGCGCCCGGCTCGATGACGCCGAGACCGGTGAGGCCGGCGATGCGCGCGGGGCCGGTCGTCAGCAGCGGCAGCAGGGTCTCGAAGGCCAGACCCCGCTCGCGTGCCGTCGTGTGCACGGCCGACAGGCCGGTCTGCAGACCCGCGATTCCACCCCACGCGAGGCCGAAGTCGGGGTTGCTCTTGAGATCGACCGTCGCGGGCGAGTGGTCGCTGACGATCGCGTCGATCGTGCCGTCGACGACCCCCGCCCACAGCAGGTCGCGGTTGATCCCGCCGCGGATGGGCGGGCAGCACTTGAACGCGGCCGCGCCGTCGGGCACCCGCTCGGCGTCGAGCGTGAGGTAGTGCGGACACGTCTCGACGGTCAGGCGCACGCCCTCGGCCTTCGCCGCCCGCACGGCGTCGAGCGCCCCGCCGTCGGACACGTGCACGATGTGCGCCCGGGCTCCGGTGCGACGGGCGGCCCCGATGACCCGCTCGATCGCGGCGCGCTCGCTGAGCGGGGGCCGGCTCCGCTCGAAGTCGCGATAGCGCGGGCCGAGGGCTCCGTCGGCGTGCAGGTGGGCGGGGTCCTCGGCGTGCACGATCAGAAGCCCGTCGAACTCCGCGAGCTCGGCGAGGCACCGCTCGAGCTGGTCGGCGTCGAGATGACCGAACTCCTCGATGCCGCTGGGCGAGAGGAAGCACTTGAATCCGACCACGCCGGCGTCGGCGAGCGCGCGCAGCGACCCGAGGTTCTCGGGCACGGCCCCGCCCCAGTACGCGACGTCGACGGCGAGCTTTCCGCGGGATGCCGCGCGCTTGGCATCCAGGGCCTCGACGGTGGTGGTGACCGGCACGCTGTTCAGGGGCATGTCGACGACCGTCGTGACCCCTCCGGCCGCCGCGGCGGCCGTGCCGGTGGCGAAGCCCTCCCACTCGGTACGACCCGGTTCGTCGAAATGCACGTGGGAGTCGACGAGTCCGGGCAGCAGCGTCGCGTCTTGCGGCAGGACGGTGTCGGCGCTGGCGTCGAACGCCTCGATCGCGGCGATGAGGCCGTCGTCGATCACGACGGTGGCGGGCGCGAAGGCGCCGTCGAGATAGACCCGACGGGCGGCGATCCGAGTGCTCATGTCGATCACGCTAAGGGCCCCGCGTTTCGCGAATGTAACCGTCATCAACATTCATGCGAACACCTCGCGATTCGTCGCCTGGGGAGGAACCGTGCCCCCGCGGGGGCGTTGGGGAACGGCCGCGTTCGCGAGAACGGGCGTTCCCGCCAGAACAGGACGGAGCCGCCCGCGATCGACCTGTTCTCGAACGATCCCCTGTCCTCAGAGCGGCCGGCCTCGTCCCGCGGCCACCCCACGCGCCCGCGGCCACCCCACGCGCCGCGCGTCGAGCCATCGCCGCCGCCGAATGTTCCCCACAGCAACATCGCCGACACATCGGGCCACAGCCCCGTAACGCGCGCCGCCTAACCTGGCGGCCATGCACCTGCACCACTTCAACGCGGACTCACCCGCCGAGGCCGCGGCGGTCGCCCGCGTCTGGGCCGACGTCCCGGGCTGGGTCGACGCCCTCATCGCCGGCCGCCCCTACGCCGACGTCGACGCCCTCGCCTCCTACGCCGGCGACCTCGCCGCCGCCTGGTCGCCGGATGACCTCGCCGCAGCGCTGCACGCCCACCCCCGCATCGGCGCGAAAGTCGCCGGCGAGAACGCGGAGGCCGCGGCATCCCGTCGCGAGCAGGGCTCCATGGCATCCGCCGCCGACGACGACGTCGCCGCGATCGCCGCCGGGAACGCCGCGTACGAGGAGCGCTTCGGGCGCGTGTTCCTCATCCGCGCCGCCGGCCGCACACCGGGCGAGATGCGCGCCGAGCTCGAACGGCGCCTCGGCAACGATCCCGACGCCGAGACGATCGAGGCGACGCGGCAGCTCGCCGAGATCGCCCTGCTGCGCCTGCGCACCACCTTCGCCGACGACGCCCCCGCCGAACCGGAGCCCGCGGAATGACGCGCCGCACCCCCGCTCCCTGCTGCGCACCCGTCGCACGGGGCTGCGCCCGAGGAGCCGCCGCCCTGACCACCACCCGAGGAGTCGCGCGATGACGCACCTCACCACCCACGTGCTGGATGCCATGGCCGGCACGCCCGCGGCCGGCGTCGCGGTGACGCTGGCCCACCTCGACGGCGCGATCATCGCGGCGGCCGAGACCGACGTCGACGGCCGCCTCGCCCTCGGCCCCGAGCGCCTCGCCGACGGCGACTACGCCCTGACGTTCGCGACCGGGGTGTACTTCCGCCCCCGGGGCGTCGCCTCGTTCCACCCGGTCGCCACCGTCGCCTTCACCGTCTCGGGCGGGGCCCACCTGCACGTGCCGCTGCTGCTGAGCCCCTTCGCCTACTCGACCTACCGCGGCAGCTGAGGAGTGTCATGAAGGTCATCGTCATCGGCGCCGGTGTCGGCGGAACCTCCGCGGCCCTCGCCCTGCAGAAGCTGGGCCACGAGGTCGTGGTCTACGACCGCATGCGCGAGAACCGCCCCGTCGGCGCGGCGCTCTCGCTGTGGTCGAACGGTGTCAAGGTCCTGAACTGGCTCGGGCTCGGCCCACAGGTCGCCGCCCTCGGCGGCCGTATGGACGACATGGCCTACTACGACGGGCACACGGGCGACGAGCTCTGTCGCTTCAGCCTCGCCCCCGTCACCGCTCAGACCGGGCAGCGCCCCTACCCCGTCGCCCGCGCCGACCTGCAGGCGCTGATGATGGATGCCGTCGGCCTCGACCGCATCCACCTCGGCCGACAGCTGGTCGCCGTCGCCGACGACGGCGAGACGGTCACGGCCACCTTCGCCGACGGCTCGACCGACACCGCCGATCTGCTGATCGGCGCCGACGGCGCGCGCTCGCTCGTGCGCGACTACGTCACCGAGCCCACCGGCATCCGGCCCGAACGCCGCTACTCGGGGTACGTCAACTACAACGGCCTCGTCGCGGCCGACGAGCGGATCGGGCCGCTGGATCAGTGGACGACCTACGTCGCAGACGGCAAGCGCTGCGCCGTCATGCCCGTCGCCGGCGACCGCTTCTACTTCTTCGTCGACGTACCCGGCCCCTCGGGCGTGGTGGAGGACCGCATGGCCGCGCTCGAGCACGCGTTCGGCGCGTGGGGTGCCCCCGGGGTGCGGGCGCTGCTCGACGGCATCGACCCCGACGAGTCGCTGAACCGCGTGGAGATCTGGGACATCGACCCCTTCGACACCTGGGTGCGCGGGCGCGTGGCGATCCTCGGCGACGCCGCCCACAACACCGCCCCCGACATCGGCCAGGGCGCGTGCTCGGCCCTGGAGGACAGCTTCGCGCTCGGCATCGTCTTCGCCACGTCCACGCTCGGCGTCGAGGACTCGCTCACGCGCTACGAGCGCATCCGCACCGAGCGGGCGGGCGACCTCGTGCTGCGCGCCCGCAAGCGCGCACACGAGACGCACGCGTTCGACGTCGAGGCCACGCAGGCCTGGTACGACGGCCTCCGCCGGGAAGACGGCACGGGCGTCATCCGCGGCATCGTCGGCAACATCGAGGGAAGCCCTGTCGAGCTGGGCGCGAGCGTCCTGGGCTGACGCGGGCGAGGGGCGGGGGCGGCGCCGGGGCGTGCACGACTCCGGAGATCCCGGATGCCGGGCGCTCAGCGCCCGCGGAATCGCGCGGCCTCTCACGCGTCCGGGCTCGAGATCTCCGGAGTCCGGCACACCCGGCCTGACCGCGGAGCGCGACGGACCCGGGGGGGCCGCCGGAACAGGGTGACGGCGAGCGGAAACCGCCGCCGCGGCCGGCGTCAGACGTGGAAGACCGCGTGCACCCCGTCGCCGAGCACGTCGCGGCCGCCGAGGCCGTCGATTTCGAGCAGCGTCGCGATGCCCACGACCTCGCTGCCCACCGCCCGCAGCAGATCGCGACCTGCTCGCAACGTGCCGCCGGTGGCGAGCACGTCGTCGAGCAGCAGCACCCGGGCTCCCGCGGCGTTGTCGTCGTGCATCTCGATCCGGGCCGAGCCGTACTCGAGGTCGTACGACATCGACGCCGCGGGACGCGGCAGTTTGCCCGCCTTGCGGATGGGCATCAGCCCCACGTCCGCCGCCATCGCGGCCGCACCGGCGAGCAGGAATCCGCGCGCCTCGACGCCGGCGACGGCGTCGAATCGACCGGCGAAGGGCTCGATGAGCGCCTCGACGACGGTACGCAGGGCCGCGGCATCCGTCAGCAGCGGCGTGATGTCGCGGAAGACGATCCCGGGCTTCGGATAGTCGGGGATGCTCGTGATGAGGGATTCAGCGCGGTCGAGAGCGATGGCGTCGGGCACCGCCCCAGCCTAATCGCGCTCCCCGACCGCGCCCACGGCAGCGAGGCCCCCTCGCTCCGAGCACGTCCGCCCGCGATCGTCCACGGGGTTGTGCGGTCACGCCCGATCCGCCGATGGTGAGGCATGACCACGCGACAGAGCCCCGAGTGAGCGACGACCGCCGACGGGAAGTCGGATCCAAGGACGAGGTCGTCGAAGACGAGCTCGCCGAGTCGTTCGACGCGACGGTCAGCGAGGGCGCCGAGCGACTGCAACGCCCCTGGCGAATCGTCCTGATCACGGGGTTCTTCGGCGGCCTCGAGGTGGGCCTCGGCGTCGCCGCATACATCGCGGTGCTGCACCAGACCGGAGACCACCTTCTCGCGGGACTGGCGTTCAGCATGGGGCTGATCGCCCTCCTCCTGGCCCACAGCGAGTTGTTCACCGAGAACTTCCTCATGCCGATCGCCGCGCTCGTCGCCCGCGAGGGCACGATCGGTCAGCTGGCACGGCTGTGGGGCGGGACCCTCGTCGCGAACCTCGCCGGCGGCTGGGTGATCATGTGGCTGCTCATCACCGCCTTCCCCGAGTGGCACGACACCATCGCGGAGTCCGCACACCACTACGTCGAGGCCCCCTTCGGGCTGCAGAGCATCGTTCTGGCCGTGCTGGGCGGCAGCACGATCACGCTGATGACGCGCATGCAGCAGGGCACCGAGTCGGTGCCGGCGCGCATCGTCGCGACCGTCATCGGCGGGTTCCTCCTGGCGGGGCTGCAGCTGTTCCACTCGATCCTGGACTCGCTGCTCATCTTCGGCGCGATCCAGTCGGGTGCCGACATCACCTACCTGCAGTGGCTGGGCTGGTTCGGCTACACCCTGCTGTTCAACGTGCTCGGCGGCCTCCTGCTGGTCACCGCGCTGCGCCTGCTGCGCACGAAGGAACTCTTCGATCAACGTCGACGCGGCCGCAACGCCTCGTCCCGCGGCGACGTCGCCGGGGATTGACCGCCCTGCAAGCGCTTGCACTAACGTGGACGCCATGACTTTCACGCAGGAAGACGCGCGCGCCGATCTGGCTTCGGCACCCGGCTCGGAATGGTGGCGCACCGCCGTCATCTACCAGATCTACCCCCGCTCCTTCGCCGACGCCTCCGGCGACGGCCTGGGCGACCTGCCCGGCGTCACGGCGCACCTCGACGACCTGCGCGATCTGGGGGTGGATGCCATCTGGCTCAGCCCCTTCCAGACCTCGCCGCAGAAGGACGCGGGCTACGACGTCGCCGACTACCGCGACGTCGACCCGATCTTCGGCACCCTCGCCGACTTCGACGCGATGCTCGCGGGCGCGCACGAGCGCGGCATCCGGGTCATCGTCGACCTCGTGCCCAACCACTCCAGCGATCAGCACGTGTGGTTCCAGGAGGCCCTGAAGGCGGCGCCCGGGAGCCCCGAGCGCGCGCGCTACATCTTCCGCGACGGTACGGGCGAGAACGGCGAGCTGCCCCCGAACAACTGGGAGAGCGTGTTCGGCGGCGGTATGTGGAAGCGCGTGACCGAGGCCGACGGCACCCCCGGCCAGTGGTACCTGCACATCTTCGACGAGAGCCAGCCCGACTTCGACTGGACCAACGAAGAGGTGCGCGCGGAGTTCCGCGACGTGCTGCGGTTCTGGCTCGACCGCGGGGTCGACGGCTTCCGCGTCGACGTCGCGCACGGCCTGATCAAGGCCGATGGCCTGCCCGACTTCACCCCCGACCCCGAGGGCGGCTCGATGGGCGGCGACGCCGAAGAGGTGCCGTACTGGGGCCAGCCGGGCGTGCACGAGGTGTGGCGCGAATGGCACGAGGTGCTCGCCGCGTACGACGGCGATCGCGCGCTCTGCGCCGAGGCGTGGCTGCCCACGGTGAAGCAGACCGCCCTGTGGGTGCGCCCCGACGAGATGCACCAGGCGTTCAACTTCCACTACCTCGAGACGAGCTGGGATGCCGCGGCCCTGCGCGACGTGATCGCGGAGTCGCTCGCCGAATACGGCGCCGTCGGCGCCCCCAGCACCTGGGTGCTGTCGAACCACGACGTCGTGCGCCACGCCTCGCGCCTCGCGCTGACGGCCGAGAACCCGCAGGGCGCCGGCATCGGCCCGAAGTCACCCGGCAAGCCCGACCCCGTGAAGGGTCTGCGCCGTGCGCGCGCCGCGACCTCGCTCATGCTCGCGCTCCCGGGCTCGTCGTACCTCTACCAGGGCGAGGAGTTGGGCCTGCCCGAGGTCATCGACCTGCCCGACGACGCGCGTCAAGACCCGACGTGGTTCCGCACGAACGGCGAGCGCTACGGCCGCGACGGATGCCGCGTGCCCCTGCCCTGGACCGCCGACGCGCCCGCGTACGGCTTCAACGACACCGGCGCCTCGTGGCTGCCCCAGCCCGCCGCATGGGCGGAGCTCGCGTTCGACCAGCAGGTCGACGACCCCTCGTCCACGCTGACGCTCTACCGCGCACTGCTGGCCGAGCGTCGCGCGCGCGACCTCGGTGCCGGCGACCTCGAGTGGCTCGACGGGTACGCAGACGACGTCGTGGCGTTCCGCAACGGCTCGCTGCTGGTCGTCGCGAACCTCGGCGACGACGCGGTCGAGCTGCCCGCGGGCGAAGTGCTGGTCGCGAGCGGCCCCCTCGACGGCGAGCGCCTGCCGACCGACACGACCGTCTGGATCGCGGCGGCCTGAGCCGCGGCATCCTTCCTCGAGAGCACACGAGACCGTGGTCGGTATCGACGACGTCGCCCGCGCGGCGGGGGTGTCGACGGCCACGGTCTCGCGTGCACTGAGCGGGCGCGGTCCGGTGTCGACCGCGACCCGTGACCGCGTGCGCACCGCGGCCGAGCGACTGGGCTACGTCGTGTCGGCCGCCGCGTCGAGCCTGGCGACCGGACGCGCGCGGGCGGTGGGTGTGGTGGTGCCGTTCCTCGACCGGTGGTTCTTCAGCACGGTGCTCGCCGGTATCTCCGACGCCCTGGTGCGCCGCGGGTACGACATCACCCTGTACAGCGTGAGCGCCGACCCCGGCGAGCGCCGTCGCGTCTTCGACGACCACCTGCGCCGCCGCCGCATCGACGCGGTCATCACGATCGCCCTCGAACTGGATGCCGAGGAGTCGGCATCGCTGCGCGGCCTCGGCGTGCCGATCGTCGCGATCGCCGGGCCCAACCCCCTGCTCACCACCCTGACGGTCGACGACCTGGCCGTGGGGCGACTCGCGACCTCGCACCTGCTCGACCTCGGTCATCGCCGCCTGACGCACATCGGGGCGGATGCCGCGACCGACGCCGGATCCACCGTGCCCGGGCTGCGTCGCCGGGGCTTCGAGGAGGTGCTCGCCGAGGCCGGGGTGACCGGCGCGCGGTTCGAACCCGCCGACTTCACCATCGAGGGCGGTTCGGCGGCGGCGGCGCGCGCCCTCTCGGCGCCCGACGCGCCGACGGCGTTGTTCGCGGCATCCGACGAGATGGCGATCGGCGCGATCCTCGCCGCGCGCGAACGGGGACTGCGGGTGCCCGAGGACGTCTCGATCATCGGCGTCGACGGCCACGAGCTCGGCCGCTGGTTCGGCCTCACCACCATCGACCAGTTCGCCCGCGGTCAGGGCGACCGTGCGGCCGAAGCCGTGCTCGCCGAACTCGACGGAGCCGAGCCCGCGCCCGGCCGGGGCACGCTGCCGTTCGAGCTCGTCGACCGCGGCTCGACGGCTCCCCCGCCCGCCTGAGCCGGCGCGGGGCGGGCGGGGCGGGCC
>NZ_JBKBNC010000038.1:0-24067 GCF_046295495.1 Microbacterium sp. | reverse complement strand
ACCCGGCCGAATCCCTCAGACGTCCGGGTGTTCTGGACACTCGACGGCGGGGGGCGGGGGGCGGGGGGCGGGGGGCGGGGGGCGGGGGGCGGGGGGCGGGGGGATGCCGGGGGGCGGGGGGATGCCGGGGCGCGGGCGCGGGCGCGGGAGAGGACGCGCGAACTAGGCTCGGGGCATGAGCGTCGACCTCGAAAGCCTCTACACCGACCTGCACACCCACCCGGAACTGTCGTTCCAGGAGACCCGGACGGCGGGCGTCATCGCGCGCCACCTCACCGCCCTCGGTCTCGAGGTCGAAGAGGGCGTGGGGCGCACCGGCGTGGTCACGACCATCGTCAACGGCGACGGACCGGTCGTGTGGCTGCGCGCCGACATGGACGGCCTGCCCGTCGAGGAGCAGACCGGCCTCGCCTACGCCAGCACCGCGCGCGGCACCGACCCCGCGGGCAACGCCGTCCCCGTCATGCACGCGTGCGGGCACGACATGCACGTCACGGCCCTGATCGGCGCCCTCGAGCGCCTCGTCGCCACTCGCGAGGAGTGGTCGGGCACGATCGTGGCCGTGTTCCAGCCCGCGGAGGAGTACGGCGCGGGCTCGCAGGCGATGATCGCCGACGGCGTGCTGGATCGCTACCCCCAGCCCGACATCGTGCTGGGCCAGCACGTGACGCCCCTGCCCGCCGGCGTGATCGGCGTGCGACCGGGCACGCAGATGGCGGCGTCCGACGGACTCACCGTCGTGCTGCACGGCCGCGGCGGGCACGGCTCGCGCCCGCACTCCACGATCGACCCGGTCGTCATGGCCGCCGCCACCGTCATGCGCCTGCAGACCGTCGTCTCGCGCGAGGTCGACCCCCGCGACGTCGCCGTGGTCACCGTCGGCTCGATCCACGCCGGGCTGAAGAACAACATCATCCCGGCCGAAGCGAAGCTCGAGCTGAGCCTGCGCTACCCCGACGATGCCGCGCGCGAGCGCGTGATGGCGAAGGTCGAGCGCATCGTGCGAGCCGAGGCTGCGGCATCCGGAGCCGAGCAGGAACCCACGATCAGCACCGACCACACCCTGCCGCCCACCATCAACGACCCGGATGCCACGGCTCGCCTGACCGCCGCGTTCCGGCGCTCGTTCGGCGAGGGCGCCGTCGTCGATCCCGGCATGTTCACCGGCAGCGAGGACGTGTCGTGGTTCGCCCGCGAGTCGGGCGCGCCCCTGGTGTTCTGGTTCTGGGGCGGCGTCGACCCGCAGACGTTCGCCGACGCGCTGGCCGGCGGCACGATCGAGCGCGACATCCCCACGAATCACTCGCCGTTCTTCGCCCCGGTTCTCCAGCCCACCCTCGACCGCGGTGTGGAGAACGTCGTGGTCGCGGCGCGGGAGTTCCTGGGCTGAGCGCCCGCGCGCCCGCGGCAGCGGCCGCGGCGGGTCACCGCCCGCCGGGCCCATCGCCGCGGGTCACGGCCCGCCGGTCCCACCGCCGCGGGACGATGACGGCGGCGGGACAGCGTCTCGACTCGGCGGAAGCGGGGCTCAGCGCTGCGCGTACGCGGCCAAGCGCATCGTCGCGGTCGCGCTGTGGGCGGCCATGCCCTCGGAGTCCGAGATCGTCTGCACCGCCTCGGCGAGCGCGGGCGTGGCCTCACGGCTGATGCGCTGATAGGTGAGCGGCTTCACGAAACGCGACACGGACAGACCCGCGCTGTGTTTCGCGCCACCGGCGGTGGGAAGCACGTGGTTCGTCCCCGCCATCCCCTTGTCGGAGTAGGCGACGGTGCTCCAGGGGCCGAGGAAGATCGACCCGTAGTTGCGGAGGCGGTCGTGGTACCACTCGTCGTCCGCGGTGAGGACCTCCAGATGCTCCGGGGCGAGGTCGTCCATCAACGTCACGGCCGTCTCGCGATCGGCGGCGACCGTCACGGTGCCGTAGTCGCGCCACGCGGGTCCGGCGATGGGCTCGGTCGCGAGGGTCCGGAGCTGTCGCTCGACGGCGTCGATGACGGCTCGCCCGTGCGCGTCGGAGGTCGTCACGAGCGCCGCGGGGGAATTGGGCCCGTGCTCGGCCTGCCCCAGCAGGTCGGCGGCGACGATCTCGGGGTCGGCGCTGTCGTCGGAGATCACGGCGACCTCCGACGGTCCGGCGAGGAGGTCGATGGCGACGGTTCCGAACAGTTGGCGTTTTGCTTCGGCCACGTACGCGTTGCCCGCACCCACGAGCATGTCGACCGGGAGATCTCCCAGCAGGCCGAACGCCATGGCGGCGAGCGCCTGGACACCGCCGAGCACGAACACGCGGTCGACGCCCGACAGGTGCGCGGCGTAGACCACGGCGTCGTTCGCGCCCCCGTCGGGCTGCGGGGGCGTGCACGCGATCACCGTCGGCACACCCGCCGCCTTGGCGACGCCGACGGTCATGAACGCGCTGGCCGTCAGGGGGAACCGACCGGCGGGCAGATACGCGCCCACGCGTGACACGGGCACGTACCGCACGCCCGTGGTCAGTCCGGGCACCAGCTCGGTCTCGAAGTCGTTCAACCGCGCACGCTGCTCACCGGCGAAGGCGAGGGTCCGCTCGCTGCCGAGTTCGATCGCCGCACGCAGGGCGGGATCGAGACGGTCGCCGCTGGTGGCGATGCGCTCGCGCGGGAGTTCGATGCCTCCCTCCTGATAGCGGTCCAGCGAGCGCGCGTAGTCGAGGACCGCGTCCAGGCCACGACGCTGGATCTCGCTCAGCATGGCCGAGACCGTCTCGATCACGGCCGGGTCGCGTTGCGCCGCGGGGGCGTCGATCAGCGGGGTCTTGAGGTGGTGGAAGGAACCGTCGAGTCGCTCGAGGAGCGCGGGCGTGAATCGCATGATCGGAACGCTAGATCCTCGCGTCGCCCCCCACAAGAACGATAGTTACGATGCGAACCATCGGGTTTACCATTGGCGCGTGACGATCACGCAGCTGCGCGCATTCCTGACCGCCTTGGAACGCGGATCCTTCACGGCCGCGGCGGTGGAGCTCGAGTCGACGCAGGCCTCGATCTCCGAGCTCGTCGCCCGCCTCGAGCGCGAGCTCGGTGCTCCGCTGTTCCTCCGCGGAGGGCGCCGCCTGGTGCCGACCGAATCCGCCCTGGCTCTGCGGGCGCACGCGGAGCTCGCCGTCAGCGCGATCGAGAACGGCATCGAGACGATGCGCTCCCTCAACGCCCTGGAGACCGGCACGTGCACCTTCGGCGTCCTGCGCAACGCCGCCTACTACGACCTCTCCGACCTCGTGCAACGCTTCCACGATCGGCATCCGGGTGTTCGCGTGCGACTCGTGGGGCTCAACTCGGCGCTGGTGGCACGCTCCATCGCCGCCGGCGAAGTCGAGGCGGGGCTGCTCGTCCTCCCCGTCGACGAGACCGGGCTCACGATCACCCCGCTGTTCCGCGACGAGGTGGTCTACGCGTCGGCGCGGCCGGACGCGCCGACGGGACCGGTCGACTTGACCGATGTCGCCGCGGCGAAGCTCGTGCTCTACGACGCCTACGCGGGGTGGGACGATCCCACGCGCCGGCAGCTGCGCGAGCGCGCGAGCGCCGCCGGGCTCGTCATCGACCCGGCGATCGAGGTCGAGAACGTCGAGACGGCGCTCGGACTGGTGGCCTCGGGCACCGCCGACACCATCGTGTCGCGCACGATCGCGGAGTCCGCCTCGTTTCCCCCCGGGATCTCGGTCGTCCCGTTCGCCGAGCCGCTCTACGACACCATCGCCCTCGTGCGACGCGAGGGTACGCACCTCTCGCCCGCGACCCGTCGCCTCGCCGAGATGGCGCAGCACCTCCTCCGGTCCCGGACCGGCTCGCATCCGGGGCGCACCGCGGCGGCGGGCACGGCAGGGGGCGACCTCCCCGACGGGTGGACTCGCCCCCGTGACGGGAACGCTCAGAGGTAGAGGTCGGGTCGCCGATCGGCGAAGAGGTCGTTGTGCGGCGGCAGCGTCTTGTCGGTGGGATGCCGCAGGCGCAGCGTCGCGACGATCTGCCCCTCGCCCGTCGACTCGGCCCCGACCCACCCGGCATCGTCGATGATCGCCGTTCCTCCGGTCCACGCGACGCCGCGTTCCGATCCGTGCCGGTCGGCGACCACCGTCGCAAGCCGCGAGGATCGCGCAGCCGCCATCGCCTGGATGGTCTCGGGGGCGCGCTCCCCCTCCGGCCTGTCGACCAACGGCCAGTTCACCGGGAGGGCGAGCACCTCGGCACCGGCGAGCGCGAGACGGCGCGGCACCTCGGGGAACTCGTTGTCGTAGCAGATGGCGACACCCACGCGCCCGACGGGCGTGTCGAAGAGCACGCCGGCGGTGTCCCCGCGGGCGAAGAAGCGCGTCTCCGTGCCCCAGAGGTGGGACTTGCGGTAGTCCCCGATCCGTCCGGAGCGGGTCAGCACCGCGGCCGTGTTGAACAGGCGGTCGCCCGCGTCCTCCGCGTAGCCGACCACGGCGACGACGCCCTCCGGGAGCGCGGCGCGGATGACGTCCCACCGCGGGTCATCGCGGCGCACGGCGCTGGCGCGCGCCTCGCCCTGGTCGGCGAACACGTAACCGCTGAGCGCGAGCTCGGGCGCGACCACGAGTCTCGCCCCCGCGCCGGCGGCCTCGCGCACCGCCGCCTGCAGCGCATCGACGTTCGCGGCGACCTCGCCCACCGCGATCCGGGGGGAGGTCGCCGCGACGACGAGCTCGCGCGAGGGGATCAGTCGTCCTCCGTCGCGGTCACCATCACTCCGACGGGGGCGAGGTAGCCGTTGGGGTCGATCATCCAGTCGGCGTCGCGCGCGGCGTCGACGACCTCGGGAGCCCATTCGAGGTAAACCCGGTCGTCTCCGGAGTTGACCACGAGCAGCTCGCCGGCACCGGTCTCGCCGGCCTCGATGCACCGGAAGGCACGCCAGGCGCCCGCGGGCACCGAGAACGAGTCCGAGGGGTCGAGTTCGACGGTGGTGGAGGGGTCGCCGTTCAGGGTGACCGCCCAGCGCCCGCTCTTGACCAGCAGCGCCTGGTTCTTGTCGTGACGGTGACGCAGGATCCCTTCGTCCTCGGCGGCGCGCACCCAGGCCATGTTGAAGGAGTGGGGCTCGTGGATGCGGGGAACCTGACGTCGGTCCTCCGTCATGCCGTAACCGATGGCCAGGCTCAGCTCAGCGGCACCGCCCGGCAGGCTCGCGCACAGGAGCGCGTTCGCGCTGTAGACGCGGTCGCCGGGCTGGACGACCCGCTCGCGCATCTGCTCGAGCGAGAACGGCGTCAGCTCGTCGATGTACTTCTGCTGGATCGGCTTGATCAGCGCCACGTCCTGCGGCAGCTCGTCGCCGGCGACGGTGTCGATGAGCTGGTTGTCGGCGGTGAGGTGCAGACCGTACGACTCCGCCTCCTTCAGCACCGACGGCCCCCAGATGATGCCGCCCGTCACGTCGCGTCCGAGGACGGTCCACAGGATGCCGTCATCCGGACCCTCGTTGGTGAAACCGCGGAAGATCCACGTCGGGATCGAGATGATGTCACCGTCGGTGCTGACGTACTCCCCCTGCTTCCCGTCGATCCCCCAGCGCAGGCGGAACTCGCCCCCGAGGTTGACGAAGACCTCCGCCGTGAAGTGCAGGTGCAGGTTGTTCGAGATGCCGTTCGGCATGCCCGCGGCGCCGGTGTTGAAGCCGTGCTCCTCGGTGAGGTTGATGACCTGGCCCGCGTTCTGCGAGACGCCCCCGCCGATGAAGGCGTAGTTCGACTTGCGGTCGGAGCCGGGGGTGCGGCAGTCGATGAAGGCGGCGTTGTGCGGAGCCCAGTCGCTCTTGCGGATGGTGCGCCGCTGGATCTCGGCCCCATCGACATCGGTGGAGTGGCTCACGTGATCGGTGCTCATGATGTGTTCCTTCGTTGGATCAGTAGATGTTGCCGAGGACGACGGGCTCGTCGCCTCGCATTCCGGCGATCTGCGCGCGCAGCGCGATGTCGTCCCACAGCCGTACTTCCTTCACCAGTGCGCCCTGGTGGAACGTGAACTGCGAGATCCCGAGTACGTCGACCGGTCGGCCGGTGAGGGGTCCGTAGTTCGCGACGCCGTTGTAGTCGCCGACGAACTTCCACGTCACCGCGACACGCAGACCGGCGTAGCGCACGTCGTAATTGGTCTGGATGTCGCGGATCTCGAACCGCCCGGCCGGGAACGACTCCAGGAACCGCAACAGGGCGCGGCGGTAGCCCTCGGGGCGGATGACGAGGCGGTTGCCGACGGTCAGCAGGACCAGGTCGCGGTGGAAGAACTTCTCGACCTTCTGCAGATCGCGGTCGTTCCACACCGTCTCGATCATCTCGACGACGCGTTCGACCTCCGCCCGGTACTCGTCGGGACGGGGCCCCGAGTCGCCCACCGTGATGGGGTCGGCGGGGGCCGGCTCGGTCCAGGTCCCGGTGTACCCGCGGAAGGCCTGGGCGCGGGCGAGCTCGTCGAGGTCGCTCTGCAGCACGAGCGCACCGGCGAGCGTGTCGCGCACCACCCATTCCTCCACCATCCGGCCACGGCGGTACAGGCAATTGGCGATCGTGCGGCTGTACTCGGACGACTGCAGATGTCCGGACAGCACCAGGTGAGAGCTGAGGAAGGCGTCGTCGCCGCGCGCCTCCCAGATGACGTCCTCCGCCTGCCCGGTGCGGTCGGGGGTCGCCGAGATGCGCATGAGGGTGCCCTCGATCACCTCGTCGCGGGTGGTCGACGTGCCGTAGGCCCCGTGGACGATCGAGTCGGGCTCGTAGTTGTCGCGGATGAAGCTGATGGAGCGGTCCACCCAGATCAGATCCGTCACCTCGCGGATGAAGTCATCGGGATCCGCGTACGGCTGGTAGGCGACCGGGTCGAGAGGCACTCGGGGCTCCTTCGTATTGGGGCGTCCGTCGGACGCGTCAGGCGATGACGGCAGTGTATGCGTATGCACAACACGGATGCAAGAGGCCCACGCCGCGGGCGAGGTCGTCGATCGCCCCCGGATGGGAATGCGCACGGCGGCCGCGCGGCGGTGGACGCATGCCCCGCTCGACGCGGCGACGGGCCGAGGGCCGGCCGGCGGGACGGCCCGTCGACCCGGCGTCAGTCGGCGCGCGGGGCGGTCAGGGTCCGCCGTTCGACGAACGTCGTCTCGAACTCGACGTGCGCGAACCCGTCGGGGCGCTCCTCGATGCGCTGCACCATGAGGCGACCGGCGTCTCGCGCCATCTGCACGTAGTCGTAGGCGATGGTGGAGAGCTCCATGATCGGCCACGACGCGGGGGGCAGGTCGTCGAATCCGATGATGGAGATGTCATCGGGCACCGACGCACCGGCCCGACGGGCGGCATTGAGCGCGCCGTAGGCCATGACGTCGTTGCCGCAGAAGATGAGCGTGGGAGCGTGCGTGAGCGTCAGCAGGTCCGCGGTCGCGGCGTCGCCGGCGGCCGTGTCGAACGGACCGTGACGCACGACCTCCGGGTCGAGCGGGATCCCCCGCGCCGTCAGGGCCGCGCGGAGCGCCAGTTCGCGCGAGCGTCCGGTGCTGGTGTTCTGCGGACCGAGCACGGCCCCGATGCGGCGGTGCCCGAGCGCGAGCGCGCGGTCCACCGCGACCTCGAAACCGGCCGCGGGGGCGACGACCGTGGCGTCGGCGTCGACGAGCGCGGCGGTGCGGTTGAAGTAGACGAACGGGAGACCGCGGTCCCGCAGGCGGAGGGGCACGACCGACTCCACCGTCGTGGTGGCGAGGATCACGCCGTCGAGCCCGTTGGCGATGAGCCGTTCCGCGACGGACTCGTCGGTCGTCTCCGTGTGCAGGACCAGTTGATACCCGCAGGCCTCGAGCTCCCGGTGCAGGGGCGCGATGATGTGCGCGTAGAACTGGTTCTCCAGATCTGTGACGAGAAGGCCGATGCGTCGCGTCCGCCCCGACGACAGGGCGCGCCCCGCTTCGCTCGGGACGTAGCCGAGGAGCACCGCCGCGTCGCGGACGCGCTTCTTCGTCTCCTCCGACACCCGGGGGTCGTCGCGGAGAGCGCGCGACACGGTGGGCTGCGAGACGCCGGCCAGTCGAGCGACGTCTCTGCTCGTGACGGCCATGGACCCCCCTGACGCTCAGGTGCTGAGGGTCGAAGTCTAGCGAAAGGTTGACCTCGCATGCATACGCAGTCATTATGACACCATACGTATGCAACGGAAGGATGCGATGATGCCCCTCTACCTCAAGAACGCGCCGACGAAGTCGTTCACCGACACCACCCAGAGCGACGTCGCGGCGAGGGTCGGGTCGATCATCGACGACATCCGCGCGAACGGCGACGACGCCGTGCGCCGATACGCGGCCCAATTCGACCGCTGGGAAGCACCCTTCCGCCTCGACGATGCCGATGTCGAGAGGATCATGGCGACCCTCGACCCTCAGGTGATCGCGGACATCCGCTTCGTGCAGGAGCAGGTGCGCACCTTCGCCCAGGCGCAGAGGGACTCCCTCACCGACATCGAGGTCGAGACGCTGCCGGGCGTGCACCTCGGCCAGAAGCACGTCCCCGTCCGCGCGGCCGGCGCCTACATCCCCGGCGGGAAGTACCCCCTCACGGCATCCGCGCACATGACGATCATCACCGCCAAGGTCGCGGGCGTGCCCCGCGTGGTCGCGTGCACGCCCCCCATCCGCGGGGAGATCCCCGCCGCCACCGTGGCCGCGATGAAACTCGCCGGCGCCGACGAGATCTACATCCTCGGCGGCGTCCAGGCCGTGACCGCGATGGCCGTCGGCACCGAGACGATCGCCCCCGTCAACATGATCGCCGGTCCCGGCAACGCCTACGTGGCCGAGGCGAAGCGTCAGCTCTTCGGCGAGGTGGGGATCGACCTCTTCGCCGGTCCGACCGAGATCCTGATCGTCGCCGACGACGACGCCGACCCGTTCCTGACCGCGGTCGACCTGCTCTCGCAGGCCGAACACGGGCCCGACTCGCCCGCGGTGCTCATCACGACCTCCCGCGCCCTCGGCGAACGGGTCCTGGAGCTGATCGAGGAGATCCTGCCCGGCATGAGCACGCGCGACTACGCAGAGCCCGCGTGGCGGGACTGGGGCCAGGTGATCGTGGTCGACGACCTCGACGAGGCGTACGCCCTCGCCGACTCGTTCGCCTTCGAGCACGTGCAGATCTTCACCGCCGACCCCCGTGCGGCGCTCGAGAAGATGCACGATTACGGCGCGCTCTTCCTCGGCGAGAACACGTGCGTGTCGTACGGGGACAAGGTCATCGGGACCAACCACGTGCTGCCGACCCTCGGCGCCGCCCGGTACACGGGCGGGCTGTGGGTCGGGAAGTACCTGCGCACCATCACCTACCAGGAGATCACCGACCCGGCCTCCTCGGCCATGCTGGGCGAGGTCTGCGGACGGGCCGCCCGCGTGGAGCTGTTCGAAGGCCACGCCCGTTCCGGCGACGCGCGCGCGTGGCGCCACGCCGGCACCACCTTCCCGTGGATCGAGGAGAGCCGGGCGGGCGCACGATGACCGACCTCCGGGGGCGGACGGCGCTGGTGACCGGCGGCGGCAGCGGGCTCGGCGCGGCCATCGCGCACTCCCTCTCGCGAGCGGGCGCCGATCTCGTGATCGTCGGCCGCAACGCGCGCACGCTCGACGAGGTGGCCGCGCGCCTGCCCGGGGCGGCGCGCGCGCTCGTGTGCGACGTCGCCGACGAGGCGTCCGTCTCCCGGCTGCGCGACGACCTCGCACGGACCGAGGTGTCGATCCTCGTCAACAACGCGGGGATCGCGGGCCCTGTGGCCTCCCTGACCGACATCGGCGTCGCGGAGTGGGACGAGGTGTTCGCCGTGAACGTGCGCGGCACGTTCCTCATGTGCCGAGCGTTCCTGCCCGCCATGGTCGAGCGCGGCGCCGGTGACGTGATCAACCTCGCCTCGGTCTCGGGGAAGCGGCCCCTGGCGCACCGCACGCCCTACACCGCGTCCAAGATGGCGGTCATCGGGCTCACCTCCACGCTCGCGTTCGAGGTGGGGCCCTCCGGGGTGAGCGTGAACACGCTGTCGCCGGGGCCGGTCGCGGGCGACCGCATGGCGCGCAACTTCCGCCTGGAGGCCGACCGATCCGCAACCACACCGGCGGATGCCGAAGCGGCCTTCGTCTCGCGCGCGGCGCTCGCGCGCATGGTCACCGAGGCCGAGGTCGGCGCGGCCGTCGTCGCGATGCTGTCGATGTCGGGAATGTGCGGAGCCGACATCGACCTGTCGGCGGGGATGATCGCGTGAGCCGGCTCGACGCGGTCGAGCGACCGCCCTCCCTGAGAGCCCGCGCGGAGGCGGGCGATCGCCTCATCGGCGCTCTGCTGCGCATGCCGGGCGAAGAGCTGGTCGAGATGCTGGCCGTCGCGGGGTTCGACTTCGTCCTCCTCGACGCCGAGCACGGTCCCGCCGACGTCATCGCGCTGCGCCAGCACATCGCGGTCGCCGCGTTGCACGGCGTCCCGGTGATCGTGCGGGTCGGCGAGAACGACCCCGGCATGATCCTCCGGGTCCTGGACCAGGGCGCCCAGGGCGTCCTCGTCCCCCACGTCGACGATGCCGCAGCCGCCGCGGCGGTCGTCGCCGCAGCGCACTATCCGCCGCGGGGGACCCGCGGCTTCGCCACGTACTCGCGCGCCGGTCGATTCGGCGAGACCGCCCCCGACCGGCACCGCGACTGGTATCTCGCGAACACCCTCGTGCTCGCGATGATCGAATCGCCGGCGGGCGTGGCGGCCGTCGACGACATCGTTCGGACCCCCGGCCTGGACGGGATCATGATCGGCCCGGCCGACCTGGCCGCATCCTCCGGCGCGGGCGACCTCCCCGTCGCCGCCGCGACCGCGGTCGTCACCCGTGCGGTGGCGGCGGCGGGCGCGATGCGCATGGACATCGTGGGCACGCCCGCGGGCGCGACCGCCGCGTTCGACGACGGCGCGCGGCTCGTCGTCTACAACCTCGCGGCGTCCCTCATGACGCACCTGCGCGACCTGCGCGCGGCTCGGGGCTGAGTCCCGCCCGCCACTCGCGCACGATCGCGCCGAGCGCCGCGGGCTGCTCGAGAGGGACGAGGTGACCGGCGTCGAGCCGCGCGGTCCGCGCGCCGACGACCGCGCTCGCGATCTCGTCGTGGAAGTTCGGCGGGCACAGGGCGTCGCCGACACCCGCCACGACCAGGGTGGGCACGGCCGACCTCCGCAGGTGAGGCAGGAGGTTCACCCTGGTCGCCTGCAGACGCAGCTGCGCCGCCAGAACGGTGCTCGGGGTCTCCTCCCCCATCCGCAGCGTGCGCCGGACCAGGTCGGGGCGGGTGCTCCGCGCCCGCGGCGACAGCAGCAGGGGCAGGATCTCCGCCTGCAGGTCCGCGGGCGACGCGCCCGCGTCCAGCCGACCGAGCCATGATCGCCAGGCATCGCGCTGCAGCGACGTGGGCGCCTTGGCGTTGGCGGCCGTGACGAAGAGCCCGTGCACGCGCTCGGGCGCGCGAACCGCCACGGCCATCGCCACGATGGCCCCGAGCGACAGACCTCCGATCAGGAAGGCCTCCGGCAGTCGCCGCAGCAGCTCGTCGACCTGCGAGTCCAGATCGTCGGCATCCACGATCGGCGTCAGCGCGTCGTCGAGACCGCATCCCGCCCACAGGTCCGACGTGCAGTTCATCCCCGCCAGCAGGACGAGCGGCACCGCCGACATCAGCCTTTGACGGCGCCGTCGCTCAAGCCGGCGACGAGGTACTTCTGCGCGATGAAGGCGATGACGATGACCGGGATGGTGAGGAGCATGGAGGCAGCCCCGGCCTGCTGCAGCATCGGCAGCGTCTGCCCCAGCTGCGTCGCGATGAAGACGGGGACGGTCTTGGAAGAGGTGTCGGTGAGCACGAGCGCCGTCAGGTACTCCTGGAACGCGAACAGGAAGACGAAGATGCCCGCGGTGAGGATGCCGGGACCCATGAGCGGGATCATGACGCGCCGCAGCATCCCGATGCGCGTGCAGCCGTCGATCATCGCGGCTTCGTCGAGCTCGCGGGGGATCTCGGCGAAGAAGTTGCGCAGCAGCCAGATCGTGAACGGCTGGTTGATGGCCACGAGCGCGATCGCCAGGGCGAAGGTGGTGTCGTAGATGCCGAGGGCGCGGCTGATGTCGTACATCGGCAGCACCACGGCGAACCGGGGCAGCGCCCGGAAGATCAGGGCGAGCACGAGCAGCAGAGCCGACACGTAGCTCGGGAACCGCGAGAGGGCGTAGGCGGCGGGGATGCCGATGACGAGCGCGATCAGGGTCGAGATCACCGCCACGGCGAGGGTGTTGACCAGATAGTCGGCGAAGTAGGTCGTCTCCCACAGGTCGACGAACGCCTTCAGCGTGGGCTCGTAGCCCGAGAGCACGGGCGGGTTCGCGAAGGCGACGTCGGTCGGCTTCGTCACCGACAGCGTCATCCAGATGAACGGGCTGAGCATCAGCACGCACAGGATTCCGAGGAGCAGACCGGTGACGCCGCGGATCCGACGCCGCGGTCGCGGCCGGCTCTTCTTGCCCTCGATGTCTCCGGTGGTGATGGCGCGCGTGGAGAGCGCCTCGCTGCTGAGGGTCATCGGGCGGCCTTCGCTTCCTTGAAGATGCCCCGGATGAAGGGGATGAGCATGACCAGGATGAGCAGGATGGTCAGGACGTTGATGGCGCTGCCGAGGCCGAGCTCTTGGGCGCCGTTGGCGAACGCGACGGAGTAGACGTAGAGCATGATCGACTCGTTCCCGATCGTCTCGGCTTGCGGTGACAGGGGGATCAACGCGTCGAAGATGCGCAGCACGTCCATGATCGTGATGAGGCAGACGAACCCGAGCACTCCGCGGATGGTGGGGATGATGACGCTGAGGTGCGTCTGGAACGCGTTCGCGCCGTCGATGCGTGCCGCTTCGCGCAGCTCGACGGGCACGCCCTGCAGACCGGCGAGGATGATCAGCATCGCGAAGGGCAGCATCTGCCAGACCGTGTTGAGGATGACGAGCAGGGCGTTCGGCACCTGATCGGTGAACCAGAGCACCTGCGTGCCGCCCAGCAGACCTATCAGCCTGTTGACCACGCCGCCGAAGTTGTCGTCGAACAACCACGAGAACGCGACGGCACCGACGAGGTTCGGCAGCACGTACGACACCAGCATGATGCCGAGCACCAGGGGACGCGACAGCCGCAGGGTGTTCACCGCGATGGCGATGAGGTACCCGAAGACGAGCAGGATCGCGGTGGTCACCACCGTCACGGCCACCGTGAAGACGACCGCACGGTGGAAGCGGGGATCGGCCAGGGCGTCGGTGAAGTTCGCCAGACCCACGAACGTCCCCGGCACTCCGTAGCGCACGTTCTCGAAACTCCACTGCAGGGTGCGCAGGAGAGGGAAGACCAACAGCGCACTCATGATGGCCAGGCTGGGTGCGAACAGCACCCAGAACTCGCGAGCTTTCACGGACCGACTCCTCTCGGCAGGTCCGGCCCGGGCGTCGTCGACCGGGCCGGAACCCACCTCCTCACCGTTGACGGATGGATGCCGCGGGCGTCAGCCCGCGATCTTCTCTCCCGCAGCCTGCATCTGGGCCGTCGCTTCGTCGACCGACAGACCGCCGGCCAGGAACTGCGCGAGGATGGGCGTGATCTCGTTGCTGATCGGCGCCAGCACCGGTGACACCACGGGGGGCATCGCCCCGGCGATGGAGTCGTTGGCCGCTTGGCCGTAGGGCGAGTTCTCCGGGGTGACCATGCCCTCGCGTGCCGGGTAGGCCGCGGGGACCGAGGCCTTCGACGCGTCCTCGCTGACGGCGGAGGCCATCATCTCGAACAGCATCTTGTGATCCAGCTTGGTGTTGAACGGGATGGACCAGCCGTCGATGGACAAGCGGTCGTAGAGGTACGGCGCCGCCGACGAGACCTTCGGCGGTGCGGCGAAACCGAACGAGTCGGACAGCTTGCTGTTCTCTGCGTTGGTCAGATCGCTCATCCGCCCCGAGAACATGATCGACATGGCCGCGGTGTCGTTGTACATCTGCTGCTGCACCTTCGGCTGGTCGAAGGTCGTCACCTGGGGGTCCATGTAGGGCTGCAGCTTCTGCATGGCCTGCAGCGCTTCCTTCGCCTCGGGGGTGTCGAGGGTCACGGTGCCGTCAGCCGAGACGAAGTCAGCGCCGAGCGAGTTCATGACGGCCTGGAAACTCGTGGTGACATCCGCCGTGGCGAGCCACGGGAGCGCGATGGGGTACTGCATCTTCCCCGCTGCGGTGATGGCCTCGGCCGCCGCGATCATGTCGTCGAACGTCTGGGGGACCTCGAGACCGAGTTCGTCGAAGACGTCGGTGCGGTAGGCCATGACGAACATCTGCGCCTGCATCGGCAGCGCGTACATCTTGCCGTCGTAGGACATCCCCTGCCGCATCGACTCGCTGATCGCGTTCAGGTCGTATTCGTCGGCGAACTCCGCGAACAGATCGTCGAGGGGGACGAGCTTGTCGTCGACGGCGAGACTGGGGATGACGAACCCGTACGTCTCGACGATGTCGTAGCTGCCGGTCTCACCCGACAGCGTCGCCGTCGTCTTGGTGACCTGTCCGCCGAAGTCGATGGGGTCGTGCTTGACGGTGACGTCGTCCTTCGTGCAGCTGGAGACCATCGTGTCGGTGAAAGGATCGATGGCGGACGAGTTGTAGGCGAGCACGTTGACCGTGGTCGCTGATTCGGGTGCGGTGTAGTCGCAGGTGACCTCGGTGGCATTCGCGTTTCCCGTGCGGCTTCCCGCGCCGCATCCGGAGAGGGCGAGTGCACCCACGGCCGCCGTGGCGACGAGGGCGATAGCGCGCTTCTTGGTGGATGACATGGCCAAACCGTATACGTATGCACAGCGTTTAGGGAAGCCTAAGTACGCACATCTGCCGGTAACGATCACGTTTCGTGAATACGTATGAGTACGACGGCCCGGACCGGGATCGGCGGCGCCCCGGATCCGGCGCGCACCGCACGCGGCGGAGGCGGAGGCGCGTGGCGCCCGGTTCCGCGGCCCCTGCGCCGCGCGCGGGGCGACGGCCCGCCCTCGATCCGCCCTGCCATCGCCGCGCCCGGGGAGCGGAACCCGGCGCCGGAAGTCCAGCCCCGTGTCGGCCGCGGAGCACTCGCGTAGCGTGACCGCCGTGACGTTCAACGACAACGCCCGCGTGGGCGGCAACAGCGCCAAGCGCCGGGGCGGCACCGTGGCCGCGGTGGGCGGCGGGGCCGTGGGCCTCGGCGGGATCGCGGTGCTGCTCTTCTCACTGCTCACGGGTACCGATCTCAGCGGCCTGTTCGGCGGAACCGGCGGGGCCGCGGCGCCCGCCGGAGGCGGCGAGGCCATCGTCGGCTGCGAGACCGGACAGGATGCCAACAGCGACGACGCCTGCCGCCTGGCCGCGGCCTCGCTCAGCATCGACCAGTTCTGGCAGGAGCGCCTCGACGGGTACCGCGAGCCGCAGCTGGTCATCGTCGACCGGGCGACGTCCAGCTCGTGCGGAACCGCCTCGAACGCGACCGGACCGTTCTACTGCCCACCGGATGAGACCGTGTACGTCGACCCGACGTTCTTCTCCATCCTGCGCGCGCAGTACGACACAACGGCGGGACCGCTCGCCCAGCTGTACGTGCTCGCGCACGAGTACGGCCACCACGTGCAGAACCTCACCGGCGTCATGGACCAGTATCCGAACAACGGCACCGGCGCCGACAGCAACGGCGTGCGCACCGAGCTGCAGGCCGACTGCTTCGCGGGGGCGTGGGTCGCGGCGGCGGGCGAACAGGTCGACGAGAACGGCACGCCGTACCTGCAGCCGCCGACGCAGCAGCAGATCGTCGACGCCCTCTCGGCCGCCTCCGCCGTCGGCGACGATCACATCCAGACCGAGGCCGGTGGGGTGGCGAACCCCGACAGCTTCACGCACGGCTCGAGCGAGCAGCGCACGCGGTGGTTCGAGACCGGGCGCGAGGGGGGCGTGAACGCCTGCGACACGTTCTCGGTGCCGGGTTCGAGCCTCTGAGTCCCGGCATCCGCTCGTCCGGCCCGTGCCGCACCGAGATCGGGGGCCGAAGCCCCCGATCCCTCACTCCTCCCGGGAGCGCGTGCGCAGGATGATCACGACGAGCACGCCGATGAGCACCACCGCGCCGCCACCGACGACGAGGCCGATCGTGAGCCCCGAAACGCCGCCGGCATCCGAGGATCGCGCGGTCGGTGCCGCGGTGGCCCCGGCCGCGCTCGCGCACGGCGACGTCTCGGCGCCCGCCGAGGTGCTCTCGCCCGTGTAGGTGAACGGGATGACGCCCGACACGGGGTGACCGTCGGACGAGACCGCACGCCACTCGACCTGGTAGTCGCCGGGGGCGCCGAGCGCGACGGCGGTGGTCAGCGTGGGCCCCGCGAGGGAGGTGCACTCGCTCTCGTAGTGGCGACCGTCGGGCCCCAGCACGATCACGATGTTGCCGCCGTCGAGGCCGAGCAGGTTGGCGCTGAACTCCAGCGACACCTCCGAGAGGGTCGGGACGCTCTCGCCCTCCGCGGGCGTCGACGACACGAGACTGTCGTGGGCGGAGGCCGCGGTGGCCCCGCCGAGGGCGGCGGTCATCGCCGCAGCGACGACCACCGCCCCGGCCAGAACCCGACGCAGCGTGTTCCGGGTGCGCACGCTCAGCTGCGCTTCGGACGACGGGCGAACGCGAGTGCCCCGAGCACCGCACCCGCGGCCGCGACCACCAGGGCCGCGATGCTCAGACCCAGCGCGACGCCCGAGGAGTCGTCGCTCGACGCGGCGCTCGCGTCGGCGGAGTGGTCGTCTGCGGCCGGAGCCGCCGAGGCCGTTCCGTGTCCGGAGTGCGTGCCCGAGGGCGGGGTGTCGTTGATGTACAGCACGGGCGCGGGCTCGAGCGTGTCGTCGGCGGCGACCTCGTCGGGCGTCGCGGCCCAGTCGACCACCTCGCCGTCGGAGTAGGTCTGGGCCGCGGGCAGCACGAGGTGACCGGTGTCGGGCACGGGGCCCAGCACCGCCGAGAAGATCTGGAACTGGTCCTGACCGATCCCCACGCCCGGGTCGGCCTGCCACACGATCTTCAGCGCCGCGTCGGTGAGGGTGTTGCCGTCGACCTCGACGGGGGCCGGGAGAGCGCCCTTCTCGACGGTGGCGGTCCATCCGGCGACCGGCTGCACGAGCACGGCGCTCAGCGGGGTGTCGGTCGGCAGGGTCACCTCGAGCTTGACGGTGGATGCCGTCTCGGACTCGGTGGGCACGCGGAAGTTGACCGTGGCGTAGCTGCCGGGAGTGGCGGTGTTCGGGTTCACCGTGACGTGCGCGGACGCCGCGAGCGGAGCCGCGAGGGCGAGGGCCGCGCCGGCGGCGAGGCCTACGAGGGCACGACGGAGAGAGGTCTTGCGAGACATGATGCTGCTTTCTGAAAAGGGCGCGCCGCTCAGCGGTCCGCGCCGGAGATGAGGGTGTCGAGGATCACGCCGCCCGCGGCGGACCCCGGTGCCTCATCGGCGACAACACCGTCATCGCCCTCGTCAGAAGGGGTGCGTCGGGTGCCGGGAGCACGGCATCCGTCTCCGGCCCGAGGCCGAGCACGGGCCGCAGGGCCCGGACGGCCGCGACGAGGAATCGCACGATGGCGCGGGCCGCCTGTTCGCCGCGCCCGAGCGCGAGGATCGTGACGACGGCGGCGAGGGCGTGCGCCGCCCACATCCACGGCGAGTGCGCCGCGTGCGTGGCGGGCAGATGCGCGGACGCCGTGGCATCCAGCAGCAGCGCGGCTCCCCCGTGATGTCCGCCGGTGGCCGCGACGCCGTCACCGCGCAGATCGAGCGCCAGGATGCCGTGGAACAGCGCCTGGCTCAGCACCACGGCCGCCGACAGGCGCCACCACGACATCGAACGCCCCGCGAGCATCACGCAGACCGGGGCGGCCAGGCACAGCGCGATCGCGACGTTCAGCGCCGGCGGCAGCGCGGAGCCGACCGAGGCGTGCGAGACGGTGGCGATGAAGGTCGCGACAGCGGCCGCGGCGATACCGCGTCCCGCGCGCTGGGCGCGCCCTGCTCTCGACGACATGCGACTCCTTCGCCCCCAGCCTAGGCGGCGACGGGGAGGGCGGCGGGGCGGTGCTCCGGCGTCGAGACACGCGGGCTCCGCCGCACCTCGCGCTCACCAGCCGAACGGCGCCCCGAGCGCGCACGATCCCGTGCGGGACCGCAGGGCGGGCGCCGCACCCGCCGCGTCATCGCGGGCTCGAGCGCAGCGCCTCCCACGCGTCGTGCGCGGCGTCGGCGAGCACCTCCACGTCGGGCACCGCATCGGGGTCGACGCAGAAACCCACGCCCAGCCAGCGGTCGTTCGAGATCGCGGCGACGCGGAGCGCGTGGCGCGGGCCCGGTTCCGACGAGGTGTACACGTGCCCCACGCGCCGCCCCGCCACGGCCACCGGTACCCGCGGACCGGGCACGTTCGAGATCGCGAGGGCGAACTCGCGGGGGTCGTCGGCGAGACCGTGCACGAACGCGCCGACGGGCCCCGCCGCGGCGAGCGCGTGGAACAGCTCGTCGAGCGAGCGGGCGTCGTGCCCGCGTTTGCGGTCGCGCATCTGCGCGCTGATCAGGTCGAGACGGCGCAGGTCGTCGGGTTCGTGCAGGTGCAGGCCGACGTCGACGAAGGAGTCGCGGTTGCCGGACACCGCGGCATCCTCGTCGCGCTCGTGCAGGCTCACCGGCACTTGGGCGTTCAGGCGCGGCGTGCGCCCGCGGTGCAGCAGGCGACGGCGCAGGGCCCCGGCGATGACGGCGAGCAGCACATCGTTCACCGTCGCGTGCATGGGGCGCGCGGCCCCGACCGCCCGCGCCTCGGCGAGCGGCACGTCCACGAAAGCGAGGGCGCGGCGCGAGGTGATCGGGCGGTCGAACGGGGAGCGTGTTCCGGGGTGACCGAGTTCACGCGCCAGGGTGACCGGCATCCGCTCCCACTCGCTCCAGCGCGTCGGGCGCGCGGCGGGATCCCGGATGCCGACCTCGTGCGCCGGGGCGTCGTGGGGTTCGAAGACCACCGCCTCGAGGAAGCGCACGGCGGTCAGCCCGTCGGCGAGGGCGTGGTGCAGGCGCACCGCGATCGCCTCGCGGCCGTCGGCGAGCGGGCCGATGAGGTCGATCGTCCAGAGCGGTCGCGAACGGTCGAGGGGCTCCGACATCAGCGCGCCCACGACGGCGCGCAGCTGCGCCGGGTCGGCGGCGTCGCGACGACGGACGTGCTGGGCGACGTCGAGATCGTCGGCATCCGTCCAGGCCGGCCCGCCCGCGCCGTCGACGACGACCTGGCGCCCGCGCGGGAATGCCGCCAGCCGCTCCGCGACGCTCGCGCGCACGGCCTCGAGGTCGAGTGGCTCGCCGGGCTCGAGCACGAGGAGCTTCAGCGCGTGCCCACGCACGGCGTCGGACTCCAGCGCCAGGATGCGCGCATCCGCGGCCGACAGCGGCTCTCCCATGCGATCACGGTAGCGCCGGTCGCTCGCCCGGTCGATGCACGGCGGTCGGCGGGGTCACCGACACGCCCCGGCCGCGGCGCGGTGGCTCCGCGGCAGTGCTCCGCGGCGGGCGCGTGCGGCCGGCCGAACAGCTCCGTGCGGAGGCCCGACCCGACGTCGTCAGGCGCGCGCGTCCACCGATGGACTGACCACGCCGGCGCGGTCGTCGACGAGTCGGCGGCGTCCGATCCAGCCGGTCAGACCCCGACCATCGCGCCAGAGGAGCAGCAGGCCCATGGTCGCCGCCGCCAGCACGAGGGACAGCACCGACCACGGTGCGGGCAGGGCGGCCAGCACGGCGTAGGCCCCCGCGCCGGTCAGGAACCGCAACGGGCGCGCGACCCACGCCGGCAGGACGCCGTTCGTGTAGCGCACGCGGGTCGCGATGTCGCCGATCGAACGGCCCGTGGCCAGCACGACGATCAGCCAGAGCCCCGCCGACACCGCCGTGCCCGCGCGCGTGGCCAGCTCGTCGGTCGAGGACGTCGCGGCGTCGCCGAGCAGCAGGGCGGTCACCGCCTGCACGACGATCGACACCGCGAGCCCCACGAGCGAGACACCGACGACGTCGCACAGCAGGCCCAGCATCCGGCGGCGACGGGTCACGGGGCGGGGCTGCTCGGCAGTCGGGTCACGACGGACGCCCCGGTGCTGCGCGGGAACGGCGAAGGCCGCGATCGATCCCAGCAGCGTACCGCTGGTGTTGGCGATGAGGTCGTCGACGTCGAAGACACGGTACGCGCAGGGGAACAGACCCCACACGCCGGTGAGTTGGGTGGTCTCGATGAGTCCCGAGGTCGCGAGCCCGACGGCCCCCGCGATCAGGATGCCGCGCCCGCCCAGCACACGCAGGAAGAAGCCGAGCGGGGCAAACAGGAGCACGTTCAGCGCGACCTGGAGGACGACCGGGTCGGTGAGGTATCGACCCGACACGGCGACGGCGGCGCGGATGTCGTCGACGAACTCGAACGGCCGGAGATTCACCCCCGCGCACCGGTAGGCCTCGCCGTCGGGCAGCGGGATGAGCGTGTACGTCCAGATCGCCCAGAAATACACCGCCGCACCCGCCCACAGCAGCGAACGCCACAGGGTCAGTCCCCCGCGGCGGCGGTAGCTGACCGCCACGAAGGGGACGAAGGCGAGGACCGCGACGACGCCGCCCGCCACGACGGCGAGAAGTCCCGAGCGCAGGATGTCGTGCACCCCGCGAGCTTAGGGAATGAGGGAGCGCGGCACCGACCTGCGCCGCGGCTTGACACCCCCGCCCCTAACCTGGACCGATGACCTCGGCCGCCGACCTCCGCGACGCCGTCGTCGCCCGCATCGCCGCCACGGGCTTCACGGCGCACGGCCTGCACGTGCGCGTGGGGGACGAGGTCGCGACCCACCGCTGGAGCCCCGACCGCCGCGAGGAGATCCACTCCGTCGCGAAGGCCGTGTGCGTGCTGGCCGCGGGTATCGCCGCCGACGAGGGCCTCATCACGCTCGACGACACCGTCGCCACCCTCCTTCCCGAGGCCCGGCTCGGCGAGGGGGTCGAGCCGGTGACCCTGCGGCACCTGCTCTCGATGACGAGCGGGATCGACTTCCCGTATTCGGCGACGATGATGGCGGACTGGCCCGACCTGGCCGCCGAATTCCTCTCGCGCCCCTCGCGCGGCCGCGTCTTCCAGTACTCCAACGCGAGCACCTACACCGCGATGCACGCTCTCGCGCAACGCACGGGCGACGTCGAGGAGTACCTCCGTCCGCGCCTCTTCGCCCCGCTCGGCCTCCCCGACCGGGAGTGGCGGCGGTGCCCGAACGGGCGCATCCTCGCCGGTGAGGGCCTCGCCCTGCGCACCGACGAGATGGCGCGCCTCGGTCTCCTCATCCGCGACCGCGGCGTCTGGAACGGTCGCCGCCTCGTCTCGGCCGAGACGGTGGATGCCATGCACGCGGCGTGGACCGACACGGGCGGCACCGGCGACGGGTACCGGCGCCACGCGCTGGCCGGGTGGGACGGTCCGGGGCGGGCGTGGCGCCGGGACGGCGCCCACGGGCAGCTCATCGTGTTCGCGGGCGACGCCGTCGTCACGGTGACGGCGGACGACCACCTCGGTGCCGACGCCCTCGCGGCGTTCGTCGCCGACCACGCGGCGCCCTGAACCGGTTCGGGTGGGCTCCCGCGACACGCCCGGCGCCCGGCATCCACCCCTCCCCTTCCTCACGGTCCGGCGACCATGCCGTGAACGACGTGCGCGTCAGATTGCGCATGGCCCCCAGTGCGCGTAATGTCGCGCGCCGTGACTGACGAAAGTCGCGAGCCCGGCGTCGAGACGCCGATGGCCAAGCGCATCCTGATCGGCGAGCCCCTCACCTCGGAGAAACTCGACGAGCAGCTCCTGCCCAAGAAGATGGCCCTGCCTATCTTCGCCTCCGACGCGCTCTCCTCCGTGGCCTACGCCCCGCAGGAGCTGTTGATGATCCTGCTCATCGGCGGAACGGCCCTGCTGACCCTCAGCCCGTGGGTGGCGGTGGCCGTCGTCGTCCTGCTGACGGTGGTGGTGCTCAGTTACCGGCAGCTCATCAAGGCCTACCCCTCGGGCGGTGGCGACTACGAGGTCGCCAGCAAGAACCTCGGCGAGGTGCCCGGGGTCGTGGTGGCCGCGGCGCTGCTGGTCGACTACGTGCTCACGGTCGCCGTGTCGGTGGCATCCGGGGTGGACAACATCATCTCGGCGCTGCCGGAGCTGAACCCGTTCCGGGTCGAGATCGCCGTCGGTTTCGTCATCCTCATCGTGATCGTCAACCTGCGCGGGGTGCGCGAGGCGTCGAGTGTCTTCGCGATCCCGACGTACCTCTTCATCGGGTCGGTCGGCGTGATGATCGTCGTCGGCCTGGGGCGCACGTTCATCGGCGACGCCCCCGTCGCCGCGAGCGCGCAGTACGCGGTGCAGGCCGAGTCGCTCACGCAGGCCGCGCTGATCCTGCTCGTGCTGCGCGCGTTCTCGAGCGGCTGCTCGGCGCTGACGGGCGTGGAGGCCGTGTCGAACGGGGTGCCCGCGTTCCGCAAGCCCAAGATCCGCAACGCGCAGACGACGCTCACCCTGATGGGCGGCATCGCCATCATGCTGTTCGCCGGTCTCACGGCCCTCGCGCTCATCGCGGGCGTGCACTACGCCGAGAACCCGTGCCACCTCATCGGCTTCGATTGCGCGAACAACCCGCAGCCGAGCCTCATGGCGCAGGTGGCCGCCGCGACGTTCGGCATGGGCAGCATCCCGTTCTTCGTCATCCAGGCCGCGACCGCGTGCGTGCTGCTGCTGGCCGCCAACACGGCGTTCAACGGCTTCCCGCTGCTGGGCGCCGTGCTCGCGCGCGACGGCTACGCCCCCAAGGCGCTCAACACCCGCGGCGACCGCCTCGTGTACTCGAACGGCATGATCATCCTCGGCATCGTCGCCATCGGCGTGCTGATCGTGTACCAGGCCAACCTCACCACGCTGATCCAGCTGTACATCATCGGCGTCTTCGTGTCGTTCTCGCTCGGCCAGATCGGCATGGTCCGCCACTGGCGGCGCGCCCTGCGCGGCCTGCGCGAGCTGACGCCCGAGGCCGCGGCGCAGGAGTCCGCCCAGTACGAACGCCGTTCGGCGATCGCGGGCCTGTGGATCAACTCGGTCGGCGCCGCCATGACGGTGCTGGTGCTGCTCATCGTCACCGTGACGAAATTCACGCACGGCGCGTGGCTCGTGTTCATCGCCATCCCGATCCTGGCGGTGCTGATGATCGGCGTGAACCGCTACTACCGCGACGTCGAGCACGAGATCCAAATGGACGACACGGTGCACTTCGGCTCCTCGGGAGACGTCGCCATCGTCCTCGTGAACCGCCTGCAGAAGCCGGTCATGAAGGCCATCGACTACGCCCTCGCCGCCAACCACGACAAGACCCTCGCCGTGCACGTGGCGATCACCGAGGAAGAGGCCGCGCACCTGCAGCGCGAGTGGGCCGAGCACGAGATCCCCATCCCCCTGGTGATCATCGACTCCCCCTACCGCGCGTACACCTCACCGGTGTCGACGTTCATCAACAAGTACCGCGAGAAGAACGGCTCCGCCGTGGTGACCGTGTACCTGCCGCAGTACATCGTGGGTCACTGGTGGGAGTCGATCCTGCACAACCGCCGCTCGCGACGCCTCGCGCACCAGCTCATGCTCGTGCACGGCGTCTCCATCACCCTCGTCCCGTGGCTGCTGGATTCGTCGGAGGTCATCTACGGCCGCCGCTCCCGGCCGCTGCCCGGTCAGCAGCGCGGCGGCCAGCCGGTCGCCGAGGTCCCGGCAGCCAAGCCGAAGAAGACCACTCCCGGCTCGGCATCCTGAGTCCGACTCCGCCGGCGCCGGCGGAGTCGCGTGAGACCCCTCGAGTGTCCAGAACACCCGGACGGGCGCGGGAAGCGTCCGGGGGGTGGGGGCAC
>NZ_JBKBNC010000037.1:0-25123 GCF_046295495.1 Microbacterium sp. | reverse complement strand
CGCGGTGGTGCACTACGCCGCCGAGTCCCACAACGACAACTCCCTGCACGACCCGCGTCCGTTCCTGGACACCAACATCATCGGCACCTACACGCTGCTGGAAGCCGCCCGCCGACACGACGTACGCTTCCACCACATCTCCACCGACGAGGTCTACGGCGACCTCGAACTCGACGACCCCGCCCGCTTCACCGAGAACACCCCCTACAACCCGTCCTCGCCGTACTCCTCGACCAAGGCCGGCTCGGACCTCCTCGTGCGCGCGTGGGTGCGCTCCTTCGGGGTGCGCGCCACCATCAGCAACTGCTCCAACAACTACGGCCCCTACCAGCACGTGGAGAAGTTCATCCCCCGCCAGATCACCAACGTCCTGCGCGGCATTCGCCCCAAGCTGTACGGCACCGGTGAGAACGTGCGCGACTGGATCCACGCCGACGACCACTCCTCGGCCGTGCTGACCATCCTCGACAAGGGCGAAATCGGCGAGACGTACCTCATCGGCGCCGACGGCGAAGAAGACAACAAGAGCGTCGTCGAACTGATCCTCCAGATCACCGGGCAACCCGCCGACGCGTACGACCTCGTCACCGACCGCCCCGGACACGACCTGCGCTACGCCATCGACTCCACCAAACTCCGCACCGAACTCGGGTGGACGCCCACCTACGGCGACTTCGAAACGGGACTGGCCGCCACCATCGACTGGTACCGCGACAACGAAGCCTGGTGGGCCCCCACCAAAGACGGCGTCGAAGCCTTCTACGCCAGCAAAGGACAGTGACGGACATGCCGATCGAGTTCAGCAAGGGCCTGTCCGCGCGCGCGACGCCCATCCCGGGCCTGATCATCCTCGACCTCCCCGTGCACGGCGACGCGCGCGGGTGGTTCAAGGAGAACTGGCAGCGCGAGAAGATGGCCGCCGCCGGCATCGAGCTTCCCGACTTCGGTCCGGTTCAAAACAACATCTCGTTCAACGACGCCGTCGGCACCACGCGCGGTATCCACGCAGAACCGTGGGACAAGTACGTCTCCGTCGCGACCGGACGCATCTTCGGCGCCTGGGTCGACCTTCGCGAGGGCGACACGTTCGGCGCGGTGTTCACCGCCGAGCTCGATCCGTCGACGGCGATCTTCGTGCCGCGCGGCGTCGGCAACTCCTACCAGACGCTCGAGCCCGATACCGCCTACACCTACCTTGTGAACGACCATTGGTCGCCCGACGCCACGTACACCTTCCTCAACCTCGCCGACGAGACGGCTGCCATCGACTGGCCGATCCCGCTCGAGAACGTCGAGATCAGCGCGAAGGACCTGCAGCACCCCCGCCTGGCCGACGTGGTGCCGATGCCCCCGAAGAAGATCCTGGTGACCGGAGCGAACGGTCAGTTGGGGCGCGCGCTGCGCGAGGAGTTCGGCGAACACCCCTGGATCGAGTACGCCTCCCGCGCCGAGCTCGACCTCACCTCCCCCGATCTGGATGCCGCGCGCCGCTGGCGCGACTATGCGACGATCATCAACGCCGCGGCGTACACCAAGGTGGACGCAGCGGAGACCACGGAGGGGCGGGTCCAGGCCTGGGCCGCGAACGTGACGGCGGTCGCCGCCCTCGCCCGCGTCGCCGGCCGCAACGGCATCACCCTCGTTCACGTCTCCAGCGACTACGTCTTCGACGGAACCGCCGATGGCGCCTATCCCGAGGGCGCCGCCCTGTCACCGCTCGGCGTCTACGGACAGACGAAGGCGGCGGGCGACGTCGTGGTGTCGACCCTGCCCCGGCACTACATCGTGCGGACCAGTTGGGTGATCGGTGAGGGCAACAACTTCGTGCGCACCATGGCGTCGCTGGCAGAGCGCGGAATCGATCCGCGAGTCGTCGACGATCAAGTGGGCCGGCTCAGCTTCACCTCCGACATCGCCGCGGCCATTCGTGCCCTGATCGACGGAGAGGCGCCCTTCGGCGTATACAACGTCACCGGTCAGGGTGAGCCGGTGACGTGGTTCGACGTCGCCCGCACGGTGTTCGAGCTGACGGGGCATGACCCCGGTCGGGTCACGGGTGTCAGCACGGCGGAGTACTTCGCCGGCGCGACCGGCCCCGTGGCGCCTCGACCGCTCAACAGTGTGCTCGACGCGGCTGCCGCCCAGGCGGTCGGACTTCCGCTCGCTGACGCGGGCGTGCGACTGCGCGAGTACCTCGAGCGCGCGTGAGCGCGCCCGGCAGCCGGATCCCGGACGAATCCCGCGGACCCCTCGTCCGTGCGGCGCGCTCTGCGTGGAGACACAGCGCGCTGCGCTACCTGGTGGTCGGTGGTGGGGCGTTCCTGATCGACCTCGGTCTTCTCGCCCTTCTCCACGACGTTTTCGCCGTCCCGCTCGTGGTCGCGACGCCGGCCGCATTCCTGCTCAGCTTCGCCATCACCTACTTCTTGCAGCGCGCGTTCACCTTCGGTACGGAGGCGGGCATGGCATCCAGTGCCGTGAAGTACACGACGCTGGTCGCCTTCAACACCGTCGCCACCACCGCGATCGTCGCGGCCGTCGCCGCCCTCGGGCTGCCGTGGGTCGTCGGCAAGGTCGTGGCAGTCGGCTCGACCACCGTCTGGAACTATTTCGCCTACCGGTACTGGATCTTCGCCCCCTCTCGGAGACCCGCCCCGCCCGTGTGAGCGGACATCCGCTGGCTCGCCCGGCTCAGGACCGCGGAACGTCCTCGCGTGGGTCCGCGGACGGGGGGAGGGGTTCGAGCGCATCCAACCTGCGTGCCAGGGTCTCGATGTCGGCGCGGCCGATCGCGACCTCCTCGGCGAGACGTCGAATCTCTTCTTCCGCTCGGGAGAGTTCCCACGACAGATGCAGTGCGACACCCACCAGGAGAGCGATCGACATCGCGAAGATGAGATTCGCCGGGACTTCCACGCCCAGAAGATGGGTGAGCTGCACCAACAGGCCGGGGAAGATCGAGATCACCAGCAGGGCGAGACCGATGACCAGCCAGAGAGTCGCGTATTTCTCGCGCAACTGCCGACGCAGCAGCATGGCGACGATGATCGCCAGCACGAGGATGGCGAAGGCGATCCCGGCGAAGACGATCACGCACGGACCCCCGTCTTGGTGGCCGCGCCGCGCATGATCGCGAGCGACAGGGCGAACATCGACCGCAGGAGGTACACGGCCGCCCCGAAGGGGTTCTGGCTCGGCCGGCCGGCTGAGCGGGGCCGCATGGCAACCGGCACCTGCGTGACGGTGAGACCTGCGTGCAGGGCGTTCACGAGGGAATCGACGGTATCGCCGAGATACTCGGCCGGGTAGTACACGACGTACTGATCGATCGCCCGCGCATTCGCCGCACGGAAGCCGCTGGTGACGTCGGTGAGACGCGTTCCGGCAATACGGGAGAGCACCGTGGCCAGCATGCGCATCGCCCAGCGGCGTGGCCCGCGAGCGGAGTAATCGCCCACCTCGGCGAAGCGGGCACCGATCGAGATGTCGGCCCCCTCGAGTCCGTCGAGCACGGCCGCGATATCACGGGGATTGTGCTGCCCGTCTGCATCCACCTGGATAGCTCGGGTGTAACCGTGTGTGTACGCGTACCGGAACCCGGCACGCATCGCGCCGCCCACCCCGAGATTGAACGGCAGCGACAACACGGTCGCTCCCGCTTCACGCGCGCGCTCCGCGGTGTCGTCCTCGGAACCGTCGTCGACGACGACGATGTCCCAGGCCTCGGGCTGCTGCCGGATTTCCCGAACAGTGGGACCGACGCTCTCGCCCTCGTTCCACGCCGGAACGATGACCAGAGTGTTCGAGCGTGCCGCGGACATCGGCATCATCGTAGCAGCGAGCCCGTCTCGGGCCCGCGAAGCCCGGGCACCCCCGGAAGGCGGCCGAGATGGCTGCTTGTAGAATCGCCCAGGCCGTCACTGCCCCGCCGTGACGCTGAGAGCCGCGCTCCAGAGAGATCCACGCACATGCCTTCTTCGCTCGTCCGCCTCGCCCTCCCTCGCCATCAACTCGCCCACGTCGCCGTCGTCTTCGTCGCGCTCCTGGCGATCCTGTTGAGCGGCGCCGTGTTCCTGCCGATCGCGTCGGGCGCCGACGAGGCCGCGCACTACGTCTACGCGGCCGCCGTCGTGCGGGGGCAGGCGGGGATGCTCGAGCCCACGCTCCCCGCACGGCTCGCGAACACGCATCAGTTCGCCACCTGCATCGCCTTCCAGCCCGACGTGACCGCCGCCTGCCAGGGGCCGCTGCGCATCGCCGAGAGCGGCGGCGTCCTCTCGCAGACCAACGCGGGCCTGTACAACCCGGTGTTCTACCTCTGGACCGGCCTGGGCACACTGCTGGTGCCGACCGAGTACGGCCTTTACGTGGCGCGAGCTCTCGCGGCGACCGTCACCGCGCTCTTCCTGGCGTGGGGCTTGTCCTTCCTCTGGCGCACAGCCGCGTCGCCCCTGCCGCTCTTGGCAGCCTCGCTGTTCCTCACCCCCATGACGCTCTACGTGGGCATGGTGCTGAATCCCAGCGCCTGGGAGATCGCGACCCTTTTCGCCGCGACGGTGTCCGGCTTCGCCGTCGCGTGCGGGCCCCGCACCTCCGGCTGGCGCGAAGAGCACTCGCTCCTCCTGGCCTCATCGTGCGTCCTCGTCACCACACGCGGGTTGTCGCCCCTCTTCCTCGCCGTCACCGCTGTGGCCCTGCTCGTCGTCGCCGGCCTCGCGCGCGTGCGCGAGCTCCTCGGGGATCGCCGCATATGGGTCACGGCAGCCGGCATCGGTGCGGTCACGGCGTTCAGTGTGGGCTGGGTGCTCGTCCACGGGACGAACTACGTCGGCGTGGAGAGGCCCGCGTCCCTGGCCGACGGCATCGCCGGCATCGCGGTGTACTACTCGAACTACCACGAGCAGGTGACGCAGATGTACGGCAATCTCGGATGGCTCGACCTGCGCAGCCCCAACATCCTGTCAACGTCGTGGATTCTGCTGCTCGGCGGCGTGGTCGTGCTCTGTTTCGGCCTCGCCACCCGGCGCGCACGGTGGGCCATTCTTCTCGCCTTCGCCTCGGCCACTGTCATTCCCGGCGTTCTCGCGGGCTTGCAGTGGTCCGGGTACGGATGGCAGGGCCGCTATACGATGCCGCTCGTGGCCGCTCTGCTCGTCATCGCCGCGCTGACGGTCGATTCGGGTCCCGACCGGGTCCCGATGGAGACGGCGGTACGGCGTCTCGTCTCAATGCTGCGATGGCTTCTCCCGTCGTTCCTCGTGGTGGGGGTGACCGTCACCGTCATCCGCACCGCGCACCGCTACCTGGCGGGCGAGACCGCCGCTTTCCTCGCGACCTGGCAGTGGTCGCCGCCTCTGCCGGTCGTCCTGCTCGCCGTCGTCTTCTTCGCGGGTCTGGCCGTCCTCACGACCATCGTCATCGGCCGTCCGCTCGCGCAGACCGCACCCGCGTCGGTCCCGGGTCGCCGCGGACGGTGACGGCACAGAACCCCCGGGAACCGCTTCCGCGGTCTCCGGGGGTTCTGTGTCTCACCGCACGATGACGTACTTGCACCCCAGATCGACGGAATACTTCCCCCGGTCGTCGGGAATGCTCACGCAGACCTTGCGGGTGCCTTTGGCGGCGGAGAACCGTTGATCGAACCCGTGCCGGGGACCGGCTTTCGGGTAGGCGGCGGCCACATCCGCGCGGGGGCGACCGGCGGTGACCGTGCGCACCACGCCGTCGATCGAGACGCGCACGTCGACGGGCCCGGTGACATCGGGGTCGAACGCCCACCCCCACAGGGCGAGTGCCCGGTTTCCACCCGTCACGACGTCGATGTTGCCGATGGGCGCGCCGGCCACCCCGGTGACCGTCCGGCATCCGAGGAGCGGATTGTCGCCCGAGGTGTTGATGGCGTAGATGCACAGCTGCGAGGTTCCGGCCGGGACCTGCAGAGTCGTCCGGAACCCGTGCGCGGCGCCGTACAGCGGGTACACCTTGGCGACGTCAGGGCGGCTGCCGTTCGCGGTCAAGACGGTCGCCGCACCGCGGATGTACACGTGCACCGGGATCGGACGCCGGGTGTCGGGGTCGATGGCCCATCCGCGGATCGTCGCCGTCGTGCCCGACACGCTGACCTCATCGACGCTTCCGATGGGGGTCTTGCCCTCGTCGCGCGTCGAGATGTCACGGCATCCGAGCTCGGTGTTCGATCCGTCGGTGTTGATCGCCGTGGCGCATACCCTCGACGGCCCGATGGGGATGTCGACCTTCCGGGAGAAACCATGGGAAACGCCATATGCGGGGTAGGCGGCCGCCACGTCGGGGCGACTCGACTGCGCTGTCACGGTCGTGACCTTGCCCTCGACCGAGATGCGCACCGAGATCGGACGCACGGTGTCGGGGTCGATGGCCCATCCCGCGACGACGGCGGTGCGTCCTGAGACCGTCACCGCATCGAGCGCGCCGATCGGGGCGCGCCCTTGGTCGCTACCCGTCACGGTGCGGCACCCCAGGGTCGTGTTCTCACCTGCGGTGTTGATCGCGTAGAGGCAGACGGGCGTGTTGCCGGGCGGCAGGTCGACCACGGTCGAGAATCCATGCCGGGAACCGTAGGCCGGATACGCGGCAGCGATGTCGTCGCGGACCCCACCGGCCGAGATGGCGCGGCCCGCGGCGCCCACGTAGACGTGCACCGCTATCGGGCTGCGCGTGTCGGGGTCGAGGGCCCAGCCCGTGACGCGGGCGGTCGTGCCGACGACGTCGAAACTGTCGATGTACCCCATCGGGGCGCGACCGATATCCTGCGCGGCCGGGGTCATGATGCTGCGGCAACCCAGCGTAGTGTTGCCCCCCGGCCCGGCGTTGATGGCGTAGAGGCAGATCTGTTTCGCGTCGCGCGGCACCTTGAGCGTCGCGCTGTACCCATGCGCCGTGCCGTGCACGGGATAATGCGAAGCCAGGTCGGTGCGCGCCCGGGCCGCCGTGAGCACCGACCCGACTCCATCGACGTAGGCGTGCACCGCGATGGACGACGCCGTGTCGGGATCGAGCGCCCACCCGGCCACCGTGACCGACCCCGACGACACCTTGACCGAGTCGATCGCGCCGACGGGTGAGCCCGTGTAGAAGGGCATGTCCCGGCATCCCAGCGTGGTGTCGGAACCGCGGCCGGTGTTCACGGCGTACAGACACACCTGTCCGCTGCCCCCGCTCGGTGCCGGGATCCGCGCATCGAAGCCGTGCGCGGCGCCGCTACCCGGGTAGGCCGCGGCCACATCCGGCCGATCGCCGTCGGCGGTCAGGGTCGTGATCGCACTCGCGAGGGTGGCGCGCACCGCGATAGGGGCGGAGGTGTCGGGGTCTACCGCCCATCCGCGCACCCGGATGCCGCCCGGGTACGCCTCGATGGCGTCGACCGAACCGAACGGCCCTCCGCCTGCCTTCGTCGAACCGAACCAGTCGGTGTACGTGCGCCAGAAGTTGCGGTTGCCGTAGGCCGAGCAGTCGTCGCCCTCACCGTAGAGGTTGCGCAGCGCCGCCGCGTTGGGGACGTACGGGGTGTAGATGTACAGCGCGGCGGTGGCCTGGTTCTCGATGAACACCCGCTGCGTGCCGCAGCGCGCCTCCGTGTCGAACAAGATGTTGTTCCAGCGCCCGGCCTGATAACCCCACCAGCTCGGGTTCAGGCGGTAGATCTCGAACTGCCGAGCCCCGTAGTAGACCTGGTAGAAGAAACCCATCGTGGAGGAGTCGCACGGCGCAGTGTCGGGACATCCCTGACCCGTCGCCGCCGCGTAGTTCCGCGCGGACGGGGCCGTCGAGGTGACCAGGCCCTGCTCCTTCTGCAGGAGCACCAGAAGCGCCTTCTGGCTGATGCCGCACGAGCGCGCGACCTTGTCGATGATGGTCGCCGCACTCTCATTGGCGGCTCCCGAATATCCGTTGCAGTACCTGTCAGCCGGGCGGTCGTCCGTGCTCTGTCGGTAGTCCTTGAGGCAGGTGGCCCCTGACTGGCACGCGCGGACCTTGCCGTTGAGGAAAGTCTGGATCTCACCCGACGACATCGTCGAGCCGTCGAAGAACAGGGCATCGTCGATGATGTTGCCCGGATTCCAGTCCGACGCGTCGGCGGCCGCAGCGGACTCCGCGGGGGCGACGGTCGCGGGGAGCACGACCGGCGCCGCCACCAGGAGCGCGAGAGCGCACGCCCACGAGGCGACGACCGCCGCCACACCGCGGCGCCGGGAACCTCGGATCACGGCGCCGTCTCGACCGTCGCGATGTCGGATCGTGCTCGCAGAGTGGTGGACGAGTACGCCACGGTGAAGGAGACCTCGGCCGACGAGCCCGCGTCGATAGACATGAGCCCGCAGTACGTCACGTCCTTGCCCTCGTTGCCGGCGACCGAGACGGTCTCGCCGGTCGACGTGAGGGTGAGGGTGCAGGTCCCGCCGGCCTCCGAGACTCCCGGCACCATCGCCGAGACCTCGAGCCTGCCGTCCCGCACCTCGGACGTGACGACCAGCACCTCTCCGTTGTACGGGGCATCGGCCGTCGCACTCGCGCTGGGCGCAGGCGTCGCCGCGGCGCTGGGCGACGTCGACGTCGATGAAGCAGGAGTGGGGGTGGGTGTCTGCGACACGGTCGCACCGGGGGCGGCTGGGCCTCCCGGCATCGGCGTGGCGCACCCCGCGAGGGTCAGCCCACCGAGCAGAACGAGGGCAGGGAGCGCGATCCGCGTCCGCCGGGGGAGGGAGCGGACCGGGGTGCCGAGAGGGTTCTTCACGCGTTCATTATGCGTTGCACAAGTGACGGATGTGAATAACGAGCCCAGAGAGAGCGAGGCTACCGCCCCGCAAGGCGTCGTCGCAGGGCCCGCAACCGCGACATGACGGGCTGATGCGCATCGATCTCCGCTCTCAGATCGGCTCGCATTTCTTCGCGGACCCGATTGACGATGCGGTCCACCGCGTCACCGACGGCGCGGTCGACGTGCGCCCTCATCTCGGCGTCCGCGGCCGCCATGTACAGCGGTAACCCGGCACCCTCGCGCCGCACCCACTCGGACAGGGCGCGGTCGCGCACGACTGCGTCGTCGCGTGAGTGCTCGGAGGCCAGGCCGAACATGCTGTTGGCATCGCCCCCGACGGCATCGGGGCGCTGCACCCAGAACGCCAGAGGCTCCGACGAGATGAACCCGATCCCCTGCGCACGCAGGATGCGCAGGTAGAAGTCCCAGTCCTCGACGGCGTCGAGCGTCTCGTCGTACCACCCCACCTCGTCGTGCACGGAGCGTCGGTAGAGGACGGAGATCGGCACCGCGCGATTGACGCTCATCATCTCCGACAGAGAGATGCGCTGCATTCCAGCCCAGAAGGGCGCTCGCCCGACCTGGACCCACTCCGCGCCGCGGCGCTCCTCGTACACGATCTCGGTCGTCACGGAGACCGCCGCATCGCCGGGAGACGCGTCGAGCCACGCCACCGTGCGCGTGAGGAACTGCGGATGCCAACGGTCGTCGTCGTCGTGCAACACGACGTAATCGGTGTCGAGGGCGCGGATCCCCACGTTGGCGGCAACGCACCGGCCCCCCGCACCGGGGGCGATGTGCACGATCTCGACACCGTCGACAGCGGCCTCGGCGACGGCCCCGTCGATCTCGGCCGGCTCCCCGCCGTCGTTGACGACGACCACACGATAATCGGTCCACGACTGCGCTGCGATGTCGCGAAGCGCCCGGGTCAGGAACGCCGGGCGGTGGCGGGTGCGGACGACGATCCCGACGCGAGCAGGCATGCGTCCGAGCATAAGGTCGGCACCCGCCGCGGTCGCGACGCCGCGCGGATCACAGCTCCGCGTGCAGCGCCCAGACCCGCTCCGCCGATGCTCGCCACGCGAAGCCCTTCGCCCGGTCGCCCGCGAGGACGCGCAGACGCTCCGCCTCGTCGCCGAGTGCGCGGTCGACCGCTCCCGCGAGCGCTTCGGCGGGGGCGAACGCCGCGGCGTCGGCGAGCACCTCCCGGTGCACGGGGGTGTCCACCACGGCGACCGGGACGCCCAGAGCGAGCGCGTCGACGACGCGCCAGGGCCAGTCGGCACGCTCGCAGGCCGAGACGAAGGCGGCGGCGTGCGAAAGCACCGCGGCCCGATCCCACTGATCCAGCGACCCCCGCGCGTGCACGCGCGAGTGCGACAGCCCCGCGCCCACCGCGAGCTCGACCACCCCGGGCTCCTCACCCTCGGGCACGTCCAGCACCACCATCTCGCCGTCCCACCCGGAGGAGGCGACGGCGGCGAAGACACGGGCGAGCCCGTCGGATGCCGCGATCCCGCCGGCGGCGGCGACGAACACCGACGGCAGATCGAGCACGCGCAAGCGCCCCACGGCATCCGAGGGGACCCGCAGGTCGGCCGTCGGTGCGCCGCCGATCACACGCACCTTCTTCACGAGCTTGGCCTTGGCCACCTCCGCGAGGCGCTCCGCCATCGCGTGGGTGGGCACGACCACCGCGTCGGCGTGCTTCGCCACCCGCGAGAGCAGCGCTCGGGCGGCGAGCATCTCGGTCGTGGGCATCTCGTCGGGGGTCTCGAACGCCCGCAGATCCCACAGCGTGACGACGATCTGGTGCGTCTCGTTGACGCGATCGTGGCGCACGAGCGGCGCGAGGGCGGTGGGCGAGTGGATGAGTCCCTTGCCGATCCCGGGCGCGACGCCGAGCTGCCAGGATGCCGCGAGCTCGCGACGTCGCACGGCCAGGCGGGTCTCGGAGCTCAGCCCTTCGATGCTCTGCTCGGCGGCGAGCCCGGGGGCCGGGACGATGGCGGCCACATCGCATCCGCGGGGAGCGGTCGCGACGAGGGCCCGCGTGAGCGAGGCCGAGGCCTCGGCGAGATCGCGGGAGGTGGGCGCGACGAGCTGGTCCAGCACGACGCGGAGAGTGACGGTCACGGCGCGGGGCTCTCCGTTTCGGTCGGCGGGTGCAGCTTGTCCCCCACCATCTGCCGCACCTGGTCGTAGTCGGGGTCGTACTCGTCGACGCCGCCCTCGGGGGTGAGTTCGAGGGTGTTCAGGGGCTCGTCCTTCGCCTTCAGCGCCAGATCGACGAGGGTCGGCGCGATGAGCGACTGGGGCAAGTCCGTCTGAACGGTGTTGGTGCCCGCCTTCCACACCTCGGTGAAGCGCGACAGCACGTTCTGCGGCGTGAACTGCGACAGGATCGCCCCCTGCAGCTCACGCTGACGACGCATGCGGTCGAAGTCGCTCGTGGTGTAGCGCGAACGGGCGTACCACTGGGCGGTGTCGCCGTCCATGTGCTGCGCACCGGGCTCGATCCATCCGAACGCCCAATCATTCACCGGCTGACCGTCGTACGCGGGTCCGCCCTTGGGCAGGCGCTCCTGCACCGTGATGTCGACACCACCGAGAGCGTCGACGACGTCGGCGAAGCCCTTCATGTCGATGAGCACGTAGTACGGGATCTGGATGCCGAGGATGCCCTCCGCGGCGTCCTTCGTGGCCTCGATGCCCGGCTCGGAGCCCCGGGAGTCGGCATCCGGGTAAAGGGCGTTGCCGTCCTGGCAGATCTCGACCTCGGTGCGGAGCTGGTTGATGCCGCTCCCCCACCCGCACACGGGATCGGCGTGCCCGGTGTGGCCGTCGGGGTATTCGTCTTGCATGGGCCCCGGCGCGAAAGGGAAGTGCGGCATGTCGCGCGGGATGCCGGTGATCGTGGTGGCGCCGGTGTCGGCGTTGACCGAGACGACCGAGATGCTGTCGAAGCGCATCGAGTCTCGGCCCTCGCCGGAGTCGCCTCCGAGGAGGAGGATGTTGTAGTACCCGTCGGAGGGCGGGACGACCGGCGCCGATTCCGCGAAGAGTTGGGCGAAGCCGTCGCGCGTCGCTCCGGCGACCTGAGCGCCCCAGGCGGCCACCGAACCGGAGAGAGTGAGCAGGGCCACCGCGAGGATCGTGACCCCGAAACGGGTCGCCCGTCCTACGCGCACCAGCCGGACGAGCCGCAGGGTGTCGATCGTGAGCACGATCCACAACACGACGTAGCCGACGAGCGCGATCTGCACGAGCGTGAGCGGGAGGGGTCGGAACCACGACAGGAAGCTCGGGATGAACGATCCGGTCGCCAGGGCGAACAGGCCGCTGGGCCACAGCAGCGCGAAGAGCGCGCCCAGGACGATCACGGCCCACCCGGCCAGGGTGGCTCCCAGCCCGAACCGTCCGAGCCGGCGGTCGCCGGCGAGCACCTGCGCCGAGCCCGGCACGAGGACGTTCAGAACGACCAGCCACCATGCCCGACGCGTCATGACCTCGACCGAGGCGGCGTCGGGGTTGCGCAGCGGCCGCGACTCGATCGCCGACGCGTGCGCGCGCGGACGGGCGGGGGCCGCGAGGGTCACAAAGACTCCTTCAGCCGGCGGTTCTTCTCCTCGACCTGCGCTTCGAGGTCGCGCGCGTAGGCCTCGATCCGATCCGCCAGGTCGGGGTCGGCGCTGCCGAGGATGCGCGCGGCCAGCAGCCCCGCGTTCTTCGCGCCGTTGATCGAGACGGTGGCGACGGGGATGCCCGCGGGCATCTGCACGATGCTCAGCAGGGAGTCGAGCCCATCGAGGGTCGCGAGCTGCACCGGCACGCCGATCACGGGCAGGGCGGTCACCGACGCCAGCATTCCCGGGAGGTGAGCCGCTCCCCCGGCTCCGGCGATGATCGCGCGCAGCCCGCGCCCGCGGGCCTCACGGCCGTACCGCACGAGTTTGTCGGGCGTCCGATGGGCCGAGACCACCTCGACCTCGTGCGGGATGCCGAACTCCGTCAGCACCGAGGAGGCGGCATCCATCACGCGCCAGTCGGAGTCGGAGCCCATGACGACGCCGACCACGGGCGTCTCGGAAGAATGCAGCGGCCGGGTCACCGCTCCAGGCTAGGGGGGCTCGCTGGAAGATCGCGGAGCGGCACGCTCAGACGGCCGGCTCAGTCGAAGAACGAGGCCGCGGCCCGCGCCACGTACACGACGTCGTCGAGGTCGTCGCCGATCACGTTCACATGCCCCACCTTGCGACCCGGACGCGGCGCCTTGCCGTAGGTGTGGATCTTCGCGGCGGGCTGGGCCGCCATGGCGGCGGCGAACCGCTCATCGAGGGTGCCGGTCGCCGGGCCTCCCAGGACGTTGATCATCACCGCCCACGGGGCCACGGCATCCGTGGATCCCAGGGGCAGGTCGAGCACCGCGCGCAGGTGCTGCTCGAACTGACTGGTGACGGCGCCGTCCTGGGTCCAGTGACCGCTGTTGTGGGGTCGCATGGCGAGCTCGTTGATGAGGATGCGATCGTCGGAGGTCTCGAACAGCTCGACCGCCAGCATCCCGGTGACTCCCAGACCTTCGGCCACGGCCACGCCGATCTCGGCGGCCACGAGTCGCACGCGCTCCTCGGCCCTCGGACCGGGGGCGATGACCTCGGCGCAGACGCCTCCGCGCTGCACCGTCTCGACGACGGGATAGGCGCGCACCTCGCCCGACGGTCGGCGTGCCACCTGCTGGGCGAGCTCGCGACGGAAGTCGACGAGCTCCTCGACGAGCAGCGAGCCACCGCCGGCGTCTTCGGCGAGGGCGGCGAACCAGTCGTCGGCCTCGGTCGCGGCCGTCACGACGCGCACGCCCTTGCCGTCGTAGCCGCCGCGGGGCGTCTTCACGACCGCGCGCCCGCCGTGTTCGTCGAGGAACGCCTGCAGGTGCGTCGCGTCGGCGACGGCGGCCCAGTCGGGCTGCGGCAGCGCGAGCTCGGCCATCCGGGCGCGCATGACCAGCTTGTCCTGCGCGACGCCGAGTGGGGCGGGACCGGGGTGCACCGCCACGCCGGCGTCGACGAGGGCGGCCAGGACGTCCTGCGGCACGTGCTCGTGATCGAACGTGATGACGTCGACCTCGCGCGCGAAGGCGAGCACGGTCTCGGCGTCGCGGTAGTCGCCGACCGCCGTCGCTGCCAGCGCAGCCGACATGCCCTCGTCTTCCGCGAGCACGCGGATCTCGACGCCGAGCTCGACGGCAGGCGCGATCATCATCCGCGCCAGCTGTCCGCCACCGACCACTCCGACTCGCAGCGTCATGCCGCTCCTTCCGTCGGCATCCATTCTGTCGGGCCGCCCGCACGCGCGCGAGCCGGGCAGCGCGCGCCGGACCGCCTCAGACGTCGACGGAGCCGGAACCGAAGGACTGCGAGTCGCGGTGGGCGAGGATCTGATTGACCTCGACCTGGTCGACGAGCGTCTCGTGCACGAGCACGGCGTTCGGGACGTTCTTCAGGCGCATCGCGGGCTCCACGCCGTTGGACAGCGACAGCGTTCCGGCACCCCACAGGCGTTGCAGGATGCCGCGTCGCATCTGGATCGCGTAACCGCGCACGTGGGAGATCTCGCGGTGGTTCGAGCCGAACAGGCCCGACCGCTCGATCACGCGGCGGGTCGTGATGGTCCAGGTGTGCGACAGCCAGGCGACGTACGGCACCACGACGAGGAGCAGCACGAGCACTGCCGCCGCCGTCAGCAGCATCCAGTCCTCGTAGGGGGCGGGCAGGTTGCCGTAGAAGAACGCCGTCGCTCCCGAGACCCCGATGAGCACCAGAGCCGACCACGCCAGCCGCCGCGCGTGCGAGCGCAGCCGCGCGATGCGCAGCTCGGGCGCGCTCGTGCCGGGCGCCGGCATGCGCGGGCGCCCGATCGAGCTCGACGGCTGGGTCACGGTCTCATTCTGCGCCGCCGGAGCGGCAGACCCCCGATGCCACGCGGAGAGGGGCCTCGCCTCGACACGCCGGTCGCACTCAGCGCACGTGCACGACGTCGCCCGCGGAGACGGGCGTCTCGAGGGTGCCCGAGCCCACGACGAGGCGACCGTCCGGATCGATGCGCACCGCGGTGCCCGAGAGGGTCGTTCCGTCCGGCAGCGACACCGACACCTCGCGGCCGACCGTGGCGCACAGCTCCTCGATCTCTCGATTCACCAGGTCGACCTCGTCGTGGGTGAGGCGCGACAGCAACGAACGCAGACCGTCGAGGTAGTCGGCGAGCAGACGGTCGTCGTCACTGTCGGCTCCGATCGCGGCGAAGGAGGTCGCGGTCGTGACGGGCAGGTCGGCACGGCTCATGCGCGTGTTGACACCGGCGCCCACCACGACGGTGTCGAAGGTGCCCGGGACCGCCTCGGCCAGGATGCCGCAGATCTTCGCGCCGTCGACGAGCACGTCGTTCGGCCACTTCAGCTCGGCGGTGCCGCCGTGACCGGCGAGCTGCGCGCGCACGGCATGCGTCATCGCCGCCCCGGCCGCGAGCGGGATCCACCCGCGCAGAGCCGGCGGGATGTGCGAGGCGTCCACGACCACCGACACCGCGAGCGCGGTCCCCGCCGGCGCGATCCACGTGCGGTCGAGTCGACCCCGGCCGGCGCGCTGGTCGTCGGTGACGAGCAGCGACAGGTGCGGCCAGCCGGCGGGATCGGCCGCGACGGCCTCGATCACGTCGGCGTTGGTGGAATCGGTGGTCGCGACCACCTGCACGCGGGGGCTGACGGCGGCGGTACGGGGATATCCGGATGCGGGGATCGGCATGCTCCACACCCTAGAGAACGGTCGGGTCATCGGCATCCGGTTGCGCGCGAGCTCCGGAGACGTCACGCGGTTTCGATGGTCGGATGCCACAGTCACTCGCCGCTTCGCTTGTGCGCACCCTCCAACGTCGGTGCCGGTGCGGTCGCTAGGGTGGAAAGCGTGACCGACCAGCCCGATCTCTTCACCACCGCCGGCAAGATCGCGGACCTGCGCAGCAGGTTCCAGGAGGCGGTCGTCGATGCCGAAGCCGCCGCGCATCAGAAGCAGCACGCCAAGGGCAAGCTCACGGCCCGCGAGCGCATCGAGATGCTGGTCGACCCGGGCTCCTTCGTCGAGCTCGACGAGTACGTGCGCCACCGCACCACCGCCTTCGGCATGGACAAGTCGCGCCCCTACGGCGACTCGGTCGTCACGGGCACCGGCACCATCCACGGCCGCACGGTCGCCGTCTACGCGCAGGACTTCTCCACCTTCGGCGGATCCCTCGGCGAGGTCGCCGGCGACAAGATCATCAAGGTGATGGAGCTGGCGCTGCGCAGTGGCATCCCGATCATCGGCATCCTCGACTCCGGCGGCGCGCGCATCCAGGAGGGCGTCGTGGCGCTCGGCAAGTACGGCGAGATCTTCCGCCTGAACACCGCGGCCTCCGGCGTCATCCCCCAGATCTCGCTCATCATGGGCCCGGCCGCCGGTGGAGCGGTGTACTCCCCCGCGCTGACCGACTTCGTCATCATGGTCGACAAGACCAGCCAGATGTTCGTGACCGGACCCGACGTGATCAAGACCGTCACCGGCGAAGACGTGGGGATGGAAGAACTCGGCGGCGCGCACACCCACAACACCCGCTCGGGCGTGGCGCACTACCTCGCCGACGACGAGGACGACGCGATCGACTACGCGCGCAGCCTCATCGGCTACCTGCCCGACAACAACCTCGCCGAGATCCCCGTCTACGACACCCCGTTCGAGTTCGAGACGACGGATGCCGACCGCTCCCTGAACACGGTCATCCCCGACTCGCCCAACCAGCCCTACGACATCCACACCGTCATCGACGGGATCGTGGATGCCGCGGACTTCCTCGAGGTGCAGCCCCTGTTCGCGCCGAACATCGTCATCGGCTTCGGCCGCATCGAGGGACGCACGGTCGGCATCATCGCCAACCAGCCCTCGCAGATGGCCGGCACGCTCAACATCGACGCGGGTGAGAAGGCCAGCCGGTTCGTGCGCTTCTGCGACGCATTCTCCGTGCCCATCGTGACCCTCGTCGACGTGCCCGGCTACCTGCCCGGGACCGACCAGGAGTGGACCGGCGTCATCCGCCGCGGCGCGAAGCTGCTCTACGCCTACGCCGAGGCCACCGTGCCGCTGGTGACGGTGATCCTGCGCAAGGCCTACGGCGGCGCCTACATCGTCATGGGCTCCAAGCAGCTCGGCGCCGACATCAACCTCGCCTGGCCCACGGCCGAGATCGCCGTGATGGGTGGTCAGGGTGCGGTCAACATCCTGTACCGCAATGAGATCAAGCGCGCCGAGGAGGCCGGCGAAGACGTCGCCGCCGTGCGCACGCGCCTCGCGAACGAGTACACCTACAACGTGGCATCCCCGTTCCTGGCCGCCGAGCGCGGCGAGCTCGACGGCATCATCGAGCCGGCGCAGACGCGCGTCTCGGTCGCCAAGGCGCTGCGGGCTCTGCGGAACAAGCGCGCGAGCCTGCCCGCCAAGAAGCACGGGAACATCCCCCTGTGAGCACCCCTCGGAACACGGACCCCGCGGCCGGCCTCCCGCCCGTGGTCGCGGAGGTCGTGCGGGGTACGCCGACCGAAGAGGAGTTGGCCGCGGCGGTGGTCGTGGTGAGCGAGGCGTACGTGCGCGAGGTCGCCGAGGCCACCGCGCCCGAGGCCCCGGTGCGCTCACGGTGGGAGCTGTCGGCGCGCGGCCTGCGGACCCCGCTGAATCGCGCGGCCGGATGGAACGGCTTCACGGGCTGAGCCCCGCGCGACTGTCCCCCGAAATACCTACAGACGCCGCGGGACCGCTCCCGAATACTGGAGGAGCTGGAACGCATCATGCGTTCGGTCGGACCGCTCCATCGAGCCGGATCCGGCCGCACGGACGGTTTTCGGGTAACCGTTCGTCCGGGTGAGGGGTCGGCGTCTACGCCGCCCCTCACCCCTCACTCTCGGCAGCGTCGACGAATCCCCCCACCGCGTCGAACGGGCCTGCGGGTGAGGCGTGTCCGTTGCGATCGGGTGCCACGCCCGTCGCGACCGGCTCGGCTCGGCTCGGCTCGGCTCGGCTCGGCTCGGCTCGGCTCGGCTCGGCTCGGCTCGGCTCGGCTCGGCTCGGCTCGGACGAGGGTCCGCGCGGCCCGGCCGAGGTCAGCGCGGGCGGCGGATCTCGCGCCAGAGGTCGACCTGGTCGTCGTCGCCGCCGGCCCCCTCGCCGGTCGACCGTCCGACGACCGTCACCGCGATCTCGTGGTGCGGGGACGTGCGGATGATCACGCGCTGCGACACCGCGCCGCGCAGGATGCCGGCGAGTTCGCTGCGGACGCCGTCGAGCTCGGCCGCGTTCAGGCCCTCGAGTCCGCCTTCGTCGAAGAGGCTGACGGCGGCGCCCCGGCATCGCGCGGCCTCGATCTCGGCGCGCACGCCGTCGTCGAGCAGACGGTTGCCGCGCAACTCGTCGCGCAGAGTCGCCTCGGCGCGCCGCGCGGCCTCCTTGTCGGCCGCGCGCAGGTTGCCGCCGTTCTCGATGGTCCGCGCGAGGATGGGGCCCGCCGCCTGCAGAGCGCGCTGGACGTGCAGACGGCGCTCACGCTGTCGGCCGCTCTGCGAGGCCTGCCACGCGGATGCCGCCTGCTGCAGCTCCGCGAGCCGCTCGGCGTCGCGGGCCGCCTGATCGAGGGCGATCGTGACCAGCTGGGCCGCGGTGACCCAGACGAGCGAGCCCACCAGGCCCAGGCTCAGCGCCTGGAGCGGACCGAGCCAGAACGACGTCGACACCCCGAGGATCGCCATACCCGTCCACGCCACGACGGGCCGACGGCGCACCATCACGATCGTCATGAGGGCGCCGATCCCGCCGATCACCCACGTGACGAACGGCTGCGTGCGCCCCGCCTCGGTCACGGCGAGGAAGGGGGCGTTGGGCACCACGACGGCGGCCACGAGGGCGAGCGCCACTCCCCAGCCGGGGAGTCTCACCGAGGTCGTCGCGGCGCTCTCCGTCGTCCGCTCACGCGCTCCGATCGCGAAGATCCACAACCATGTCACCGGGAGGTAGAGCACGAGGGCGGCGACGATGAGCCACCCCCGCTCGACCGTCTCGGGGGAGGTCCAGATGAGACCGCGGGCCGCGAGATACGCGGTGAAGGCGAGGCCGATGACGGACAGGATCGCGCGGACGGTCACCAGCGGTCCCCGCTCTCCCACTCGAGGGTCACCGTCGTACCGGCGGGCGAGGAGTCGATGTCGCTGCGACCTCCGACGGCGGTGAGGCGGGCGTCGATCGACCCGCGGATGCCGAGGCGGTCGGGCGGGACCGCCGCGATGTCGAAGCCCGGGCCCGAGTCACGCACACGCACCGCGACACCACCGGGCGCGCTGCCGCCGGTCAGCTCGACCGTGAGCCCCTGGGCGTCGGCATGCTGCACGGCGTTGGCCACCGCCTGCATCGCCGCGAGCACGAGAGCACGAGCGATACGACCCGGAACACGCGGTGTGCCCTCCTCGACGCGGCGCACGACGGTGAGTTCGATCCCGAGCTCGCGCGCGGCGATCTCGATGTCGTCGGCCAGACGCAGGGCGCGGACCGGCTCGTCGCTGCCCTCGAGCGAGTCCTTCTCGGCGTTGGCCAGGCGGGTCAGCGCCTCGCGCGCCATGCTGACCGCCAGGGTGCGCTCACGCGGGCTCGAGGCGCGGTCGGCGGCCAGCAGCGCGCCGAGCACGCTGTCGTGCATCAAGGCCGCGACGGCCACCCGCTCGTGTTCGCTGGCGGCCGTCGCCGCCGCGGAGGCGTAACTGGCCACGGCGAGGGCGCGCGACTGGTCGACGTTCGCCGCGATCGAGCGGTACATCCAGACCAGCGTCAGCAGGACGCTGCCGAGGATGAGAGCGAACGTCACGTCGAGGATGACCGGCACGACGAACTCGGGCCGCCCGCCGGCCTGCAGCAGGCGCACCACACCGAAAAGGAGAGGCGTCGCGACCGTCCACGTGACCTGCATCCACAGCGGGAAGGCGACGACGGTCGACACGGTCGCGACGTTGACGAGGTAGAAGATCCAGGGGTTCTCGGTGGGCACCGGCGCCGGACCCCCCGCCGTGGCAAGCGGCCACACGGCGAGCGCGAGGACGAACACGATCGCGAAGACCCCGGAGAAAACCCGGGCGAAGCGGTTCACCGTGCACGCCACGATCATCGCGACCAGCGGGATGAAGACCGCGAGCACGAGGGGCGTGTGCCATCCCTGCGCCTCATCGACCGACCCGCCGAACGCCGCGGCGAACGCCTGCGCACCGAGCACGAGCGATCCCGGCCCCACGATGAGGGTGATCACGCGCTCGATGCGCGTCTGGGTGAAGGCGCCCTGCTCCGTCTGAACGTCGCGCGTGTGGGGGATGCGTCCCCAGGCCTCGTCGAGCACCGATCGGTCTGTCTCAGCCACGGCCGGCGTCATCGGGCGCATCCTGCAGGATGCCGTCTTCCATCGCGCGCCGCAACAGGTCGACCTTGGTGGGTGCCGGTCGTCCGACCTCGACGTACTTCACCCGCACGCGCGTGATGTTCTCTTTCGCGGTCGAGTAGGCCACACCGAGGCGTTCGGCGACGGCCTTGAGCGGGAGTCCCGCGGCGTACAGACGGAGGACTTCGCGTTCGCGGGCCGACAGCTGCGCGTCGGCGAACTCGCGGTCGCCTTCGACGGCACTGGCCCATTCGACGTTGTCGAGCAGTTCGCCACGGGCGACGGTGCCGATGGCCCCGAGCACTTCGTGCGTGGGCGACGACTTGCTCACGATGCCGGCGGCCCCGGCGGCGAGTGCCTCGCGGACGGCCCCGGCGCGGTCGGCGACGCTGTGGATGATGACGCTCGAGCCGTCGCGCACGACGCGGTCGACGTTCTCCGACACCGTCGTGCCGTCGCCGAGCGTGAGGTCGAGCACCACCACGTCGGCCGGGGTCTCGGCGGCCGACCGCCGCCATGACAGGTAGGAGGCCACGCTGGCGCCCGAGAAGACGACCTGGGTGGCTTCGGTTCGCGCGAGCGCGGCTTCGAGCCCGAGCCGGACCGACTCGTGGTCATCGATGAGGGCGACGCGCGTCATCCTGTCATCGTATCCGCGCACGACCCCGCGGGGCAGTCGCCCCCGCGCGGATCGGCGCGTCCCGCGAGGTCGGACCCGATCCGCTCTCGCCCGTGGGGCACGGCGCCGGACCCGGCGGGCCCCCGCTCGGCCGGCATCCGCCCCGGCACGACCTCCGCGGGCCTCGTCCGACCCGCGGAAGCCGGACGGATCACCGACGCAGGACGGCGACCGCTTCGACGTGGTGCGAGTTCGGGAAGAGGTCGACGCCGCGGATGCCGCGGTCGGCGCGGTAGCCGAGCTCGGCGAAGGTCTGGAGGTCGCGGGCCAGAGCCACCGGGTCGCACGCCACGTAGACCACGGCCGAGGGCGACAGGGCGGCGACGCCCTCCACCACCTGGCGGCCGGCCCCCGCGCGGGGCGGGTCGAGCAGAACGACACCCCGCGAGAGCCGCTCGCGCTCGCGTTCGGAGGCGTCGGCGGCGAGGCGCGCGACGAAGCGGTCGACGCGCGCCGTCTCGGCCCGGGCGCCGATCCACTCCGCGAGGTTCTCGCCGGCGTGCTCGGTCGCGCGGGCATCGCTCTCCACGCTCACGACGCGCGTGGCACTGCCGCCCAGTTCCGCGAGGGTCGCGGCGAACAGCCCCACTCCCCCATAGAGGTCGAGATGCGTGGCCTCCGGGTCGAGCGCACCCACGGATGCCGTGAGCTCGGCCGAGACGAGCGAGGTGAGGGTCGAGGCGGCCAGGCGGTGCACCTGCCAGAAGCCGCCCGCGTCGACGCGGAACACCCGATCGCCGACGCGCTCCTCGACGATCTCCGGCGGGGTCTCGCCCCGCGCCCCCTCGGGCCGCGGCAGCACGCGGACGCGGCCGTCGGCGGGCTGCACGAGGTCGATGCGGCCCGGTCGCGCCCCACCGCGCACCTCGGCGGCCGCGCGCGCGACGGCCTCGGTCGCCAGGGGCAGATCGGGCGTCTCGACCACGTGATGGGTGCGCGCGGCGTAGGCGCCGACGCGACCCTCGTCATCGACGTGCAGGCTCACGCGGGTGCGCCAGCCGGTGCCGTCGACCGACTCGGCGTCGTCCCCCACCCCGGCCGCGACCACGTCGACCGGCAGCTCCAGGCGCCCGACGCGCTCGACGGCCTCGCGGATTACCCGCTCCTTCAGCGCACGCTGGTGCGCGAGAGCGATGTGACCGAACTCGGCCCCGCCGACGCGCTGCGCGGGATCGACCTCGATGCCGGCGGAGCGCCACACGTGCGACTGCCGCTCGGGCGCGGATTCGAGCACCTCGAGGGCGTCGGCGCGCCAGAACGCCTTCTTGCGCGTGTCGGTGAGCCGCGCGCGGACGCGCTCCCCCGGCAGCGTGTCGGGCACGAAGACGACGCGGCCCTCGTGACGGCCGACGAACACCCCGCCGTGGGCGATACCGGTGATGTCCAGGTCGATGAGGTCGTCGTCGCGCATCCCCCGAGCCTGGCACATCCGGCCGGGAGGGCGCCCAGGGCGCGGGCTGTCGCTCGGACCCGCCGACGCCCGAGCCTGCGGCGGCCTGGCGGGCCCGTCAACGGGCGCGGCCCGGCGGCGGCGGGGCGACGCGGCAGTAGCGTTGTCGGCATGCGCGTGTGCCTGGCATCCACCTCCCCCGCCCGTCTGATGCTGCTGCGCCAGGCGGGGATCGAGCCGGAGGCCCGCGCGCCCCGGGTCGACGAGGAGGCCGTGATCGCGGAGGTCGAGGCCGCCGAAGGCCGGCGCCTGCCCGCGCCGGAGCACGTGCTGCTTCTCGCGCGTCGCAAGGCGGCCGACGTCGCCCATCGGCTGCTCGCCGAGGATGCCGGTTTCGACGGCTTCGTGATCGGCGGCGACTCGATGTTCGCGCTCGGCGAGGAGATCCTCGGCAAGCCGTACACCGCCGAGGCGGCGACCGCGCGCTGGCGCGGGATGCGCGGACGCACCGGTGTGCTGCACTCCGGACACAGCGTGTTCCGCCTCGCGCCGGGACGCGAGCCGCGCGAGGCATTCGCCGTCGCCGAAGCCTCGGTCACCTTCGCCGCCGACGTCGACGACGACGAGATCACCGCCTACGTCGCGAGCGGCGAACCGCTGATGGTCGCGGGCGCGTTCACCGTCGACAGCCTGGGCGGGGCGTTCATCGAACGCGTCGAGGGCGACCCCTCCACGGTCGTGGGCATGTCGCTGTCGACCATCCGCCGCCTGGTGCGCGAGCTCGACGGGTCGTGGACGGCCCTCTGGAACCGTTCGTAGACTCCCGCACACGTTTCTCGGCGTTTCTTGTCGAGGAGTGTCAAAAGGCGAGCGGGCCCCCTCGATAGGCTGGGAGGATGCCGAAGATCGCCAAGGTCCTTGTCGCCAACCGCGGCGAGATCGCCGTCCGTGTCATCCGCGCCGCCCGTGACTCGGGCAAGGCCTCCGTCGCCGTCTACGCCGATCAGGACCGTGACGCACTGCACACCCGCCTCGCCGACGAGGCCTACGCCCTCGACGGGGCGACCAGTGCCGACACCTACCTCTCGATCGAGAAGATCCTCTCGGTCGCCCGCCGCTCCGGCGCCGACGCCGTGCACCCGGGATACGGCTTCCTCGCCGAGAACGCCGACTTCGCGCGCGCGGTGCTCGCTGCCGGGCTGGTGTGGATCGGCCCCTCGCCCGACGCCATCGAGGCGCTCGGCGACAAGGTCACCGCGCGGCACGTCGCCGAGAAGGTCGGCGCGCCCCTGGCCCCGGGCACCCCTGGTCCCGTCGCGGGCGCCGACGAGGTCATCGCCTTCGCCGAGCAGGTGGGCCTGCCCATCGCCATCAAGGCCGCCTACGGCGGCGGCGGACGCGGCCTCAAGGTCGCGCGCGAGCTCGACGAGGTGGCCGAGATGTTCGAGTCCGCCACGCGCGAGGCCGTCGCCGCCTTCGGCCGCGGCGAGTGCTTCGTCGAGAAGTACCTCGACAAGCCGCGGCACGTCGAGACGCAGTGCCTGGCGGATGCCGCCGGCAACGTCGTCGTCGTCTCCACGCGCGACTGCTCGCTGCAGCGCCGTCACCAGAAGCTCGTCGAGGAGGCCCCGGCGCCGTTCCTCAGTGACGAACAGAACGCGATCCTCTACTCGGCATCCAAGGCCATCCTGAAAGAGGTCGGTTACGTCGGTGCCGGCACCTGCGAGTTCCTGATCGGCGCCGACGGCACCATCTCGTTCCTCGAGGTGAACACGCGTCTGCAGGTCGAGCACCCCGTCTCGGAAGAGGTCACGGGCATCGACCTCGTGCGCGAGCAGTTCCGCCTCGCCGAGGGCGAGGAGCTGGGTTACGACGACCCCGCCCCGACCGGGCACTCGATCGAGTTCCGCATCAACGGCGAAGACCCGGGTCGCGGCTTCCTCCCCCAGCCCGGCCCCATCCACGTCTTCAAGACGTTCGGTGGCCCCGGCCTGCGTCTGGACTCGGGTGTCACCGCGGGCGACACCGTCTCGGGGGCCTTCGACTCCCTGCTCGCCAAGATCATCGTCACCGGTCGCGACCGCGCCGAGGCGCTCGAGCGGTCCCGCCGCGCGCTCGACGAGTTCGAGGTCGCCGGCATGCCGACCGTGCTCCCCTTCCACCGCAAGGTCGTGCGCGACCCCGCGTTCACGGCCGACGACGGCACCTTCGGCGTCTTCACCCGGTGGATCGAGACGGAGTTCGTCAACGACATCCCCGCGTGGGACGGCGAGCTCGACGCCCCCGCGGCAGCTGCCGGGCGGCACACCGTCGTCGTCGAGGTCGGCGGCAAGCGCCTCGAGGTGAGCCTGCCCGACCGCATCACGGCGGCGGCGCCGCAGGTCGGCCGCCCCGCCGCCGCGCCGCCGTCCCGCCGCTCGCACACGGCGTCCCCCGCCGCCGGCGCCACGGGCGACGCGGTCACGTCGCCGATGCAGGCCACGATCGTCAAGGTCGCGGTCGAAGAGGGACAGCAGGTCGTCAAGGGCGACCTGGTCGTCGTCCTCGAGGCCATGAAGATGGAACAGCCCCTCCAGGCCCACAAAGACGGCACGATCACGGGCGTCGACGCCACCCCCGGAACCACCGTCTCGGCCGGCCACCGGTTGCTGCTGATCAGCTGACCCTGCCGCCCGCCCGACGGCGCCGAGCTCCTTCGGGGGCTCGGCGCCGTCGTTCGTCCGCGGCGGGGGCGTGCGGCGCGGGGGGGCGTGCGGCGCGGCGTGCG